>JAFXCL010000037.1 GCA_017521485.1 Oscillospiraceae bacterium | reverse complement strand
CCGGTTCGAGTCCGTGAAGGTGAACCAATGGCCCGTTGGTCTAGTGGTTAAGACAGCGGCCTCTCACGCCGTTAACATCGGTTCGAATCCGGTACGGGTCACCAACTAGCTCCTCATCGCGTAAGAAATTGTCGAGAATTTTTTCTTGACAGGTGCGTTTCAAGGTGCTATAATCCTAATACTGTTTCAAGTCGCAAGGCTTTTAACAATAAAAGATGGGAAAAACCCATCCAAATGAGTTCGTGTTGATTGTCATGTGGGTCCACCTGTTCCCATCCCGAACACAGAAGTTAAGCTCGTTTGCGCCGACAATACTTGGCGGGCGACTGCCCGGGAAGATAGGTAATGCCAACACAAATATTCCTCTTTAGCTCAGTCGGTAGAGCGACGGACTGTTAATCCGCAGGTCGTTGGTTCGAGTCCAACAAGGGGAGCCAAATAAAAAGGACATCCGAAAGGATGTCCTTTTTATTTGGCCATCATTGATGCCTTCGCATCAATGATCTACGATCAACAGACTATCGCTTTACCGACTGAGCGTTGCGAAGGAGGTAGCCACGAGCCCGAGCGCTGCCGGTGGCAGATACAGCGAGGGCGCAGTGTGTGCCGCGGTCGACAAAATCGAGGAAATGCGAAAGCCCGAAGATTTTGTCAGGCACCGCAAACGTTCATAGTACCGACCAATTATATTTTAATGGTATAGTGCGGGAAACAATCTGTTGGTTTTTTAGGGACACCCCGGGAGGGGTGTCCCTAAAACCTTCCCAACATTAAACAACGGCGGGAGCAAGCCCCCGCCCTACCATACCGGATCGTCAAACTGAAATTTGATACTGTATTGCCAAATGACGAAGCTCTGTGTCATTGTCCACAAACCAAAATGGAAGGGTTTGGAAAATTTAGGCATTTTACAGGGGTGGAATATCAAAAAAACAAAGAAAAACTTTTTACACTATCAATTGTTTCAAGGAAACCCAGCTAAATTTGATTTATACTTAAATCAGAATGGAATAATACCGCAAAAAATTAACAAGCAGGAGGAAATTGATTATGGAAAGACAAGGTAAGAAAGTAGTGAATCTGTCCGTTCGTATTTTCGATGAGCGGAAGGAAATGGGCAAGGCTGCTGCCGAGGATGCCGCAAAGCGCATCAATGCAATCATTGCAGAAAAGGGCGAGGCAAATCTGGTATTTGCTGCTGCGCCCTCTCAGGACGATGTGCTGGAGCATCTGCTGAAGCAGGACATCGACTGGACCAAGGTTCGTGGCTTCCATCAGGACGAGTATGTAGGCATTGACGCAAGCGAGCCTGCAGGCTTTGGCAACTTCCTGCGCAGAGCCATTTTTGACAAGGTTCCCTTTAAGGAGCTGCACTATCTGCTGTGCGGCAAGGACGAGGCAGAGGCTAAGTGTGAGTCCTACACCGAGCTTCTGAAGAAGTATCCCATCGATCTGATCTTCCTGGGCATTGGCGAGAACGGTCACCTGGCTTTCAATGACCCCGCTGTTGCAGACTTCAATGACCCCAAGATGGTCAAGATCGTAGAGCTGGACGATGTTTGCCGTCAGCAGCAGGTCAACGACGGCTGCTTCCCCAATCTGGATGCAGTGCCGAAGAACGCAATGACCATGACCATGTCCCTGATTATGAGCATTCCCCAGGCGATCTGCGTAGTTCCCACCATCCGCAAGGCTGATGCAGTACATAACGCAATTTACGGTGAAGTGACCACCGCTTGCCCTGCAAGTATCCTGCGCAACCACCCCAGTGCAACTCTGTATCTGGATGCTGACAGCGCTTCCAAGCTGTAATAACAGAAAGGAAGCGTATTATGTATCGCAAGACTGCGGACGAAATTATGGCGATCGATCCAGAGCTGGCAATCATTCCTGTGGGTTCTCTGGAGCAGCACGGACCCCACCTGCCGGTGATGACCGACTGGGCCATCGCAGCGGAGCTGGGCCGGCGTGTGGCAGAGAAAATGAACGCCTTTTTGGTACCTGCCCTTCCCATCTCCACCTGTCGGGAGCAGATGGGCAAAAAGGGAACGGTATGGATGGAACCCGTTACCTTCTACCAGATGATGACCGACATCATTATGAGCCTGAAAGTGCAGGGCTTTAAGAAGGTTGCAATCCTGCAGCTCCACGGTGGCGTGTTTATCAACACCCCCCTTGTCCGGGACCTGAATGCCCGGTATAATCCGGATCTGATGGTGGCGCTGATCGATGGATGCTCTTTCTTTGGAAATCTCTATGCGGAAGGCATAATCGAAACCAACACAGAGCTGCATGCAGGCGAGGTGGAGACCTCTCAAATTCTTGCCATTGCTCCACAGACGGTACATATGGACCGGGCGGTGGATCATGTTCCCGATGTTCCCAGACCCTACTTAAATTACGGCAGCCTGTTTAGAGCCTGCCCGGACGGCGTTTGGGGCGAGCCTACCAAGGCAAGCGCACAAAAGGGCGAAGCGATCTTTGAACACTGTGCCAATCAAACAGTGGAACAACTGGAGAAGATCTTCGCATATATGGAAAGTAAGGAAAAATTTAACTACAGTTATTTTTAAGGAGAGTGGATCACAATGGAAAAATTGAGAGTTCTGCTGATCGGCGCAGCATTTTCTGCCGATCTTCATTCTGACGGCTACAGCCGTATGCTGGACAAGGTGCAGATCGTCGGTATTTGCGACAGGAACTTGAGCCGCATCGAAGAACTGGCAAACCGCTACGGCTTCACCGGCTACACTGCTTATGACGATTACGACAAGGCAATTGCTGAGTGCCAGTGCGATCTGGTGGACATCTGTATGCCCAACTTCCTGCACCACGATGTAGCAATCAAGGCTATGAATGCAGGTCGCGATATCATCTGTGAGAAGCCCCTGGCTACCACCGTTGAAGATGCGCAGGATATGGTAGACACCGCTGATAAGCTGGGTAAGCACATCTACTATGCTGAGGACTGGCTCTTTGCCCCTGCTTTCCGCAAGGCAATGGAGATCATCAACTCCGGTAAGGTAGGTAAACCCCTGTATGTCCGTGCTCGGGAGAGCCACTGCGGTTCTCACAGCCCCTTCGCCCAGACCATCAAGTACTGCGGCGGCGGCTGTATGGTGCACCTGGGTGTTCACCCTG
This sequence comes from Oscillospiraceae bacterium, assembly GCA_017521485.1. GTDB lineage: Bacteria > Bacillota > Clostridia > Oscillospirales > Oscillospiraceae > Faecousia. Next base: position 29,386 of record JAFXCL010000037.1, on the reverse strand, counting down.
TTAGCTTTATGCTGGCTATGAAGGACAACAAGTGGAGCGAGCTGACTGCCATGACATCCGGCGGCGGCGAGAACAATATGGTCCACCAGCAGATGGAGGGCGAGGACTGGGCAGGCGCATTCCTGCGTTTTGCAGACGGTACCTACGCAACGCTGGAAGCAAACTATGTGACCGTTGGCGGCATGGAAGATGTACTGGACATCTACTGTGAGGAAGGCTGTGTCCATGTGGACCTGAGCTTCTCCGGTCCTGTGAAGGTCTTCTCCATCCCCGGTCTTGACTACACCGTAGAAAAGGCTGAGATCACCACCGGCTGGTCCACCCCCGCTGTTGACGAAAAGTACAACCTGGGTTACTGCGGCGAGATCAACCACTTTGTGGAGTGCTGCAAGGCTGGTGTAGATGCACAGGTAGGCTTGCGCGGCAAGGACGGTCTGGAGACCCTGAAGGTCATCAACCTGATCTACAAATCCGCTAAGGAAGGAACCCACATTAAAAACGACGCACTGGAGGCATAAATATGAAAAAGACTCTGCCTGATATCCAAATTCCGGTTACCATCGGCGGCGTTACCTTCAAAAACCCCTTCTATGTTGCTTCCGGACCGACTACCAAGAACGTCCGGCAGCTGCTGGAAATTGAGCGGACCGGTTGGGCGGCTGCCAGCATTAAGCTGAGCATTGACCCCGCTCCCTATATCAACCGCAAGCCCCGCTATGGTATTTTTAAGGACCGGGATGCACTGGCATTTACCACAGAAAAGCGTTTGACCTTCCAAGAGGGTCTGAAGCTGATCCGGGATGCAAAGCCCTTGCTGAAAGACCTGAAACTGATGGCAAATATGACCTATGCAGGTGACGACGGTGTTGCCGGCTGGGTCAATATGGCCGTGGAGTTCGAGAAGGCCGGTGCAGACATCATCGAGCTGAATATGTGCTGCCCCAATATGTCCTACAACCTGGAGCTGACAAGCGGCGGCAGCCAGACTGCTTCCAAGCAGACCGGCGCAAGTATGGGACAGAATGCCAATGTGGCAGCCGAGATCGTCAGCGCTGTTAAGAAGGCGATCAATATCCCCCTGTTCGTAAAGCTGACCCCCGAGGGCGGCAAGATCGCACAGGTGGCAAAGAGCCTGTACGAAGCCGGCGCAGATGCTGTTGGCGGTACCGGAAACCGGATGGGTATTCCCCCCATTAATCTGGATAACCCCGAGCGCGCTTTCTATCACCTGCAGGACGAGGTCAGTATGAGCTGCTACTGCTCCACCTGGCTGAAGCCCCTTGCTCAGCGTGATACATACGAAATGCGTAAGGTCTGCGGCAAAGAGCCTCCCATTATGGCTTGCGGCGGCATTACCAACTGGCGTGACGCTGTGGAAATGGTGATGTGTGGCGGCAACCTGGTTGGCGTGTGTGCAGAGACCCTGATCTCCGGCTATGACATCGTCCGTCCTATGATCCAGGGTATGCACGATTATATGCAGGCACATAACTACAAGTCCCTGGATGACTTTAGAAGCATTCTGGTGGATGAAGTTAAGACAGCTACCGATGTAACCTTGTACGCCGGTTATGCAAAGATCAAAGAGCCCAATCTGTCTGCACCCTGCAAGAGCAGCTGCCCCCACCATGTACCGGTGCAGGCTTATGTGCAGAAAATCGCCAAGGGCGAGTACAAGGAAGCCTTTGACCTGATCACCGGCAAAAATGCCCTGCAGAACCTGTGTGCACTGGTGTGCACCCATCCCTGTGAGGATGCCTGTATCCGCGGCAGCATCGATGCCCCTGTGAAGATCCGTGAGCTGAAAAAGTTCGTTCTGGAATACGGCAAGGCACAGGGCTGGAAGCCCGCCTGGGCAAAGGCAGAACCCAACGGACATAAGGTTGCTGTGATCGGCGCCGGTCCTTGCGGTTTGAGCTGTGCTGCGGAGCTTACTAAGGGCGGCTACGAAGTGACTGTTTTCGAGAAGGAAGCCTCTGCCGGCGGCGCACTGCGCTATGGCATCCCCAACTATATGGGTCACAAGGCAATCCTTGACGAGGAAGTTGAAAACCTGAAGGCCTGCGGCGTGAACTTTGTGTTCGGCAAGGCAGTTTCCAATGCAGACGAATTAAAGGCAGAAGGCTATGAGAAGGTCTTTGCTGCTGTGGGCGCAAACAAGCCTGTGTACTCCGTATGGGAAGGCGTGGATGCCCGGCAGTTCCTGTATCAGGTCAACTGCGGCGAAAATGTAAAGGTTTCTGACCGCGTTGCTGTTCTGGGCGGCGGCTTTGCTGCTGTGGATGCAGCCCGCTGTGCAGTCCGTCTGGGTGCGAAGAATGTAACCATCCTGAACCCTGCAGGTTTTGCCCAGCGCAGCGGCGAAGCTGAAATGCTCGCAGATGCAAAGGAAGAGGGCGTGGTGACCTTCGATAAGGTTATTATCAATGAGGTTTCTGCAAATAGCATCTCCTTTACTAAGGACGGCGCCCAGATGACCCTCTCCTGCGATCAGGTGATCGTAGAAAATGACTATGTTACCGAGTTGCCTGCAGGCGATGTGATGATGACCAGCGAGAAGATCCGCAATGTGATCTCTGCCATCTCTGCCGGTAAGAACGCAGCTGCTGCAATGGATGCTGCTATCCGCGGTGAGGGTGCAACTCTGACTGCTATCGGCACAGTCAAGACTGTCAATGCAGAAATGGTCCGCAAGCGCACCGGTTACTTAAAGCGGGATATCAATCCTGTGAAGCTGAATAAGAGCGCTGAAGAGCGCAAGGCTGACTTTGAGGCATACAGCCGGGTGATGACCGAGGCTGAGGCTGTGAAGGAAGCATCCCGCTGCTTAAATTGCGGCTGTGGCGAGGGCTGCCAGCTGTGTAAGACCATCTGCACAGACTTTGCCCCCGAGGTTGCAGACACCGATACAATGCATATCCGCAAGGAAGAATGCGTTGCCTGCGGTATGTGTTTCAATCGCTGCCCCAACGGAAATATTGAAATGGTAAATCTTGGATATACGGTTTAATTTAAGGAGGAGTTAATAATGTACAATGTAAGCTTTGACATCAGTGGCCAGGTGGCTGTCATCACCGGTGCCGGCGGCATCATCTGCGGCACGATGGCTCGTGAAATGGCAAAGAAGGGCGCAAAGATCGCCCTGCTGGACCTGTTTTTGGAGAGCGCTCAGAAGATCGCTGACGAAATTAACGCAGCTGGCGGCGACGCAATTGCTGTAAAGGCAAACGTTCTGGAGCGGGAGAGCCTGGAAGCTGCCCGTGACGAAGTGATCGCACACTTCGGTCACATCGACATCCTCATCAACGGCGCTGGCGGCAACAAGCCGCAGGCTACCGTTTCTGCTGACCGTGACTTCTTCAATCTGGATATGGCCGCTTTCAAGTGGGTATTCGACCTGAACGTTACCGGCGCTGTTCTGACTACTATGGTCTTCGGTGAGCTGCTGGCAAAGCAAGGTCACGGCAATGTTATCAACATCGCCTCCATGTCCAGCTACCACCCCCTGACCAACACCGCTGCATACTGCGGTGCGAAGGCTGCGGTTGCCAACTTCACCGAGTGGATGGCTACCCACTTCAACCAGAACTATTCCAACAATATCCGTGTTAACGCCATCGCTCCCGGCTTCCTGCTGACCAACCAGAACCGCTTCCTGCTGACCAAGGAAGAGGACGGCTCTCCCACACCTCGCGGCGAGCGCGTTCTGGCAAAGACGCCTATGGGTCGTTACGGCAAGCCCGAGGAAATGGTCGGTCCTGTGATCTTCCTGTGCTCCGAGGCTGCTTCCTTCGTTAACGGCGCAGTTCTGCCTGTTGACGGCGGCTTCTCCTCCTACTGGGGCGTCTAATTTTACGAAAAGAGGTACGAAAAATGCAGTATCATCACGTTAATTATGAAAAGCTGGTAAAATTCTGCCAGGAAGTGTTCAAGGGCTACGGCTTCTCCCAGGAGAAGGCCAACCAGATCACCGACGTTCTACTGGCTGCTGACCTGTCCGGCATCGAGTCCCACGGCGTACAGCGCCTGATCCGCTACCACAAGGAGATCACAAGTGGCCTGGTCAAGCTGGATGCACAGCCTGAAGTCGTATTTGAGACCCCCCTGTCTGCTGTCATCGAGGGTAACGACTCTATGGGTCAGACTCTGGGTGTGGATGCAATGCAGATGGCCATCGACAAGGCTAAGAAAACCGGCTTCGGTATGGTTACTGTCCGTAACTCCAACCACTACGGCATCGCCGGCTACTACACCAAGATGGCTGCTAAGCAGGGCCTGATCGGTATGTGTATGACAAATACCGAGGCAATTATGGTTCCCACCTTCGGCAAGCAGGCTATGCTGGGCACCAACCCCATCGCTTTCGCTATGCCCGCTGAGCCTACCATCTACTCCTTCGACGCAGCGACCACCGTTGTGCCCCGTGGCAAGCTGGAAGTTTACGTCAAGCGCGGCAACGGTCTGCCCGTTGGCTGGGCTCTGGACGAGAACGGCCACGACAGTGACGAGGCTGATCGTGTGCTGAAGAACATCATTGCCAAGACCGGCGGCGGCATCCTGCCTCTGGGCGGCTCCGGTGAGATGACCTCCGGCTACAAGGGCTACGGCTTTGCAATGCTCTGCGAGATCGCAACAGCTATCCTGTCCGGCGGTACTACCTCCAACTACATCTACAAGACTCCCGGCCGCGCCAACATCGCCCACTGCTTCATCGCTCTGGATCACGGTATGTTCGGCGACAAGAAGGAGATCGAGGCAAACCTGAGCAAGTACCTGCAGGAGGTCCGTGACTCCGCTAAGGCAGAGGGTCAGGACCGGATCTACATCCACGGCGAAAAGGAAGCAGAGTCCGAAGCTAAGGTTCTGGCAAACGGCGTTTACCTCAACGACAAGACCTACGACGAAATGAAGATGATCGCAGAGTATACCGGCGCAAGTGCTTACCTGCCCGAGTACCTGGACTAATTGGGAGGATTTAAATTTATGGATTACGCAAAGGAATCCCTTCGCCTGCACGGCGAGTGGAAGGGTAAGATCGAGGTTGTAGCCACCGTTCCCGTGGCTACCAAGGATGACTTGTCTCTGGCTTACACCCCCGGTGTTGCACAGCCCTGTGTGGAGATCAGCAAGGATGTAAACAAGTCCTATGACCTGACCCGCCGTCATAACCTGTGCGCCGTCGTTACCGACGGTACTGCCGTTCTGGGTCTGGGCGATATCGGTCCTGAGGCCGGTATGCCTGTTATGGAAGGCAAGTGCGTTCTGTTTAAGGCATTCGGCGATGTGGACGCATTCCCCTTGTGTGTGAAGAGTAAGGATGTGGACGAGATCGTCAACACCGTTTATATGATCTCCGGCTCTTTCGGCGGCGTGAACCTGGAGGACATCTCCGCTCCCCGCTGCTTCGAAATCGAGCGCAAGCTGAAGGAAAAGTGCGACATTCCCATCTTCCACGATGACCAGCACGGCACTGCCATCGTTACTCTGGCAGGTCTCGTAAACGCTCTGAAGGTTGTGGGCAAGAAGAAGGAAGAGGTTAAGATCGTTACCTCCGGCGCAGGTGCTGCAGCCATTTCCATTGTGAAGCTCCTGCTGAGCGCTGGCTTCAAGAATGTGATTATGACTGACCGTTCTGGCGCAATTTACGCTGGCCGTGAGAACCTGAACTGGATCAAGGAAGAAATGGCTCAGGTCACCAACCTGGAGAAGAAGACAGGAAAGCTTTCCGACGTGATCGTTGGCGCTGACGTATTTATCGGCGTTTCCGCTCCCGGCACTCTGACTACCCAGATGGTCAAGACCATGAACAAGGATGCCATCATCTTTGCTTGTGCCAACCCCACTCCCGAGATCTTCCCGGAGGATGCAAAGGCAGGCGGTGCTCGCGTGATCTCCACCGGCCGTTCCGACTTCCCCAACCAGGTCAATAATGTCCTGGCATTCCCCGGTATCTTCCGCGGTACTTTCGATGTGCGTGCTTCCGACATCAACGAGGAGATGAAGATGGCAGCGGCTATGGCTATTGCAAATCTGATCTCCGACGAGGAGCTCAGCGAAGAATACATCATTCCCAAGGCATTCGACCCCAGAGTGGGTGCTGCGGTTGCTAAGGCAGTTGCCGAGGCAGCCCGCGCAACCGGCGTGGCTCGTATCTAAATAAATCTACAAGGGCGTGTTCGAAAGGGAACACGCCCTTGTTTTCTGCCAAAGAGTAACCAAACGGAGCAGAATTGAGGTAAGAGTAAGTAAAAGTACACTACTTACATTTATTCGCTTTGGATTTCAATCAAAATAGGTATGTGATCTGATTTAGTTAACCAATCACTTTTGGGTAAAATCTGAAAATCTTTAATATTGCTTTCGCCTGTAAAGCAATGGTCGATATGATATCCCTTATTAGTGTGTCTGTACAAATAGAATGTCGGTATTGTTTCTTCGCCTTGTTTCTCGCCGCTCATATGATGGTATGCCGAAATCAATCCTACTTCATTAAGTTGGCGAACAACGGAACTGTGAGTTCGTGTGTCGTGCTTTTTATCCCAAATTGCGTTACTGTTAAAATCTCCAATAATAACAGTTTTCTTCGTATAGTTAGAAATATTGATGCTTTGATATATGTAATATTCTTCTATATAAGGTTTGCACGCCCATACTGCAACCAAATCAAAAACATCATCAATGCGTACCGAAAGGAAATTACGCAAACAATATTTATTCCAATTATTTTCCGTTAAGCGTATTCCGTTTTTAGCAAAAACGCCCAAGCCCTTGTTCTTATTTTCGCCAATCCATAAATAATTGTGTGCGAACTCTCTATACGCGATACATCTACTTTCGACAGGGTTTTCACATTCTTGAATTACATATATATCTGCATCAACATCGAGGATAGCTTGAAATTTTTCGCGAAACTTACCCCCACAATTCCAACTGACAATCTTCATTTTCCATTCTCCTTTGCGGTATTGACAGAGGAGATGAGCATTCTGCGAATAGATCCGCAATCGTGCAACATAGTCTTTGCAACATCACAAGAGATAATGCTCGTTTTTTGGGCAATCTCGATCCAATATTCTGTTTCATAGCACTCTTTCAATGCGATTTGTAATTTAGCGATAAAATCGGGACGGCTTTGCGCATATTTCGCCTCACGGATATTTGCACCGATACTCGTTCCGCTTCGTTCAAGCTGATTTGACAGAGAATAATGTCCTTTTATAGTTTCTGTCAGTTTTAGGATTTGAATCGCAAATTCTGTTGACATATCCGCAAGTTTATTTTCAGCCATCGAAATCACCTCTTTAAATATATTATATCACAAACTTCAATGATTTTCAATGAAATCGCGCAAGCGCGATGAAATCCGGGCATTGCTCGGATGAAATCTGCTAACGCAGATGAAATTAAATCCGTCCTTCTCCCGACGAAGTCAGATTTCATCACGAAGTGATTTCATCCCGCTGAGGTGGGATTTATCCCGTCCGCAAGGACGGATTTAGTTGAAAAGAACCCCCTTTTGTCCGCAGACAAAAGAGGGCTCTTTTCTGGAGCGGGATACGGGAGTCGAACCCGCCTCTTAGCCTTGGGAAGGCCGCATAATACCGATATACCAATCCCGCATTGTGAGGGTATTATATCAAAACAAAACCAAAAATTCAAGCACCATTTGTCGATGCAGTTATACTGGATATGTGCAAAATGTCCGGCGCTGCCTCATTGAAAAAATTTTTATTTATGCTATAATATTTTCACAAAGAGAGTTACATCCCTCTTTCCGGGAACACTACTGACAAAAAAAGAAAAAGGAGTGCAATATTATGGCAGCAATGAATGTTAACGAAAAGCAGTTTCAGGAACTTTTGACACAGGATAAGCCGGTTCTTGTGGACTTCTGGGCACCTTGGTGCGGCTACTGCCGCCGGATCGGACCGGCTTATGACCGGATCGCCGAGGATTATGCCAATGACGTGGCAGTGGTAAAGGTAAATATCGATGAAGTTCCCAGTCTGGCACAGGCATATAACATTGAAGTGATCCCCACCTTGGTGTTTTTTAAGAACGGACAAGCGGTCAATTCTGTGGTCGCGCCTGCCTCCAAGGCAGCCATCGAAGATTTTATTTCCGGTTCTTTGTAAGCTATGGAAAAGATTTATGATGTTGTGATCATCGGCGGAGGACCGGGCGGTTATACCGCTGCCCTTTATGCTGCCAGAGCAGGATTTCGCACTGTGGTACTGGAGCAGCTGTCTGCCGGTGGGCAGATGGCGCTGACCCACCAGATCGACAATTACCCCGGTTTCCCGGAGGGGGTCGACGGCTTTGAGCTGGGCGAGAAAATGCAAGCCCAGGCAGAGCGCTTTGGGGCAGTGACGGAATATGCCCAAGTCATAAAAGCCGATCTTTTGGCAGAGCCCAAGGCTCTGGAGACTACCGAGGGAACATTTTACGGTAAGACCGTGGTAATCGCCACCGGTGCAAACCCCAGGCAGTTGGGAATTCCCGGTGAAAAGGAAATGGCAAGCCGGGGCGTCCACTACTGTGCCGCCTGCGACGGAATGTTCTATAAGGACAAGACTGTGGTGGTAGTTGGCGGCGGCAACTCCGCGGCGGCGGATGCAATGCTCCTGTCCCGGGTGGCGAAAAAGGTGATCTTAGTCCACCGGCGGGATACCCTGCGGGCAACGAAGGTTTACCATGAGCCCCTACAGAACGCAACCAATGTGGAATTTTTCTGGAACAGTATCGCAGAAGAAATTTTGCACGAACAAAAGGTAACCGGTGTTCGTGTGACAGATCTCCTCACAGGGGAAAAGCAAGAAATTTCCTGCGACGGTGTATTTGTGAGCATCGGAAGAAAGCCGGCAACGGAGCTGTTCGGTCAATTGAAGCTGGACGAGGCGGGCTATATTGTTGCCGATGAGAGCACCAAAACCAGCATCCCCGGGGTTTATGCAGTGGGCGATGTGCGCACAAAGGTTTTGCGGCAGGTTGTGACTGCGGTTGCGGACGGCGCGGCAGCAGTTCATCAAATGGAAGGATAAGGGTCTGGATGAAACGGTGGCTGAATAATTTGCTGATCGGGGTTTTTGGGGCGGTATTTCTGATCTCCGGGTTTATCCTTTTGCGCCACTATTTAGGCGTCCGGGAAAGCAAAGAAGCTTACGGTCAATTGGCTTTACTGGTGGAACAGGCCCGTCCTGCGCCCACACAGGCAGAAAGCCTGCCGGTGGGAGAAACCCAGACCCCCCAGCTCCAAGCCACGGAACAGGGGGGACGGACGGATATTCTGCCCCAGTACCGGGAGATTTATAATTACAATTCGGATATGGTGGGCTGGCTGCACATCGACGGCACGACGATCAACTATCCGGTGATGCAGTCGCCGGAGGATCCGGATTATTACCTGTACCGGGATTTTTACAAAAATTCCAGCAAAAACGGTTGTCTGTATGCACAGGCAGAATGTAATGTGGAAAGCCCCTCGGACAATATCACCATTTACGGCCATAACATCCGGGGTAAGATTATGTTCCACGACCTAAGCGGCTACACCCGGAAAAGCTTTTGGGAGGAACACCGCTACATTCAGTTCGACACCCTGACACAGCAAAATACTTATGAAATTATTGCAGTGTTCAAAACCTCTGCCAATCTGGACGAGGGCTATCCCTACCACCGCTTTGTGGACGCGGGCAGTGAAGAGGAATTTGACGAATTTGTAGAAAATTGCAAGGCGCTTGCATTTTACGATACCGGGGTGACTGCGAAGTACGGAGACAAGTTGATCACCCTGTCTACTTGTGAATATACCTTAAATAACGGACGGCTGGCAGTGCTTGCCAAGCGGATTGGAGAATAAATATGTTTGAAAACGTAAAAGCAATGTGTCAGAGTTTTCTAAAAATGGGTGTGCCCTATTTTGATGTGATCATCTACAAGGACGGCAAAGAGATCCTGCGTTATATGGACGGCTACACAGATGTGGAAAATAAGATCCCGGTGCGTGGTGATGAGCTGCTCAATGTCTATTCCAATTCTAAGCCAGTTACTGTGGTTGCGGCTCTGCAGCTGTGGGAAAAGGGCTTGTTCGATCTGGAGGACGAGCTTTGGGAATACCTGCCGGAATACAAGGAAATGACCGTTCAGACAGAAACGGGGATCGTTCCTGCCAAGAACCCCATTAATATCTGGCATTTGTTTACAATGACCGCAGGCTTTCACTATAATAACAGTGGTCCTTGGCTGGATGAATTGCGAAAAGATACATTCGGACGCTGTCCTACCCGGGAGGTGGCGCGGTATCTGGCAAAGTCGCCTCTGATCTATGAGCCGGGAACAGATTATCGATACAGCCTTGCCCACGATGTGCTGGCGGCGCTGGTGGAAGTGGTTTCCGGACAGGCGTTTAATGACTATGTGACGGAAAACATCTTCGCGCCTTTAGGTATGACCCATTCCACTTTCCTGTATCCCTATGACCGGCTGCCTGCCCATTATGACTTTGTCCAGGAAGAAAAGACCGTGCGGCGCAGAACGGTCAATGAATTTCGGTTTGGACCGGAGCATGCCAGCGGCGGCGCGGGTTTGGTGACAACGGTGGATGACTATGTCAAGTTTGCAGAGGCACTGCGTACCTATAAGCTCCTGAAAAAGGAAACCACCGAAATGATCGCCAAAAACTGGCTGACGGACGAGCAACACGAAAAGTTCGGACACAAGGTTAACTATTATTATGGTTTTGGTATGCGCACCGCAAAGCCGGGCACTGCCCGGGCTGACTTCGGTTGGGGCGGTGCGGCAGGTTCTATGATGAATGTGGACATTCCCCACGGCATTACGGTCTTCTATAGCCAGCATCTGCGTTCTTCACCCAATATGTCCATTCGAAGCCGCGTTTATGAAGCGCTGCTGAAGGATCTGGGGTATGATATTGAGGTTACGATCCCCGATCCGGAAGAAAACAATCTTACATATTAAAACAAAAGGCGGCGTTGTAAATTTTTGCAATGCTGCCTTTTATTTTATCTTGTGTTTCTATTTCCTCTATGATACAATATGTAGTAGAAAATGAGGGGAACAGGTAACCGCAATGAAGATAAAAACAAAGCACCTTTCCTATAGCAAGGTTATGGAACTGGAAAGACCAAAGCATAAAAAGCCGCTGCGTCCTATGGGCCTGCTGCAGCTGGTAGTCCGGGTGCTTTCCGTGTTCGACCTGATGCCTACCAAATTCACTTATAAAACCTACGGGATGGAGAAGCTGGGCAGAAAAGAGCCCTGTCTGATCCTGATGAACCATTCCTGCTTTCTGGACCTGAAGATTGCCTCCAAGATTTTCTTCCCCCGGCGGTACGGCATTGTCTGCACCACCGACGGCTTTGTGGGGAAATCCCTTTTGATGCGGCTGCTGGGCTGTATTCCTACCCGGAAATTTGTCAGCGATGTGACCCTCATCAAGGATATGGAGCATCTGCTGAAAAAGAAAAAGACAAGTGTGCTGATGTTCCCGGAGGCTGGCTACTCCTTTGACGGCAAGGCAACGCCCCTGCCCCGGAAGATGGGCGTTTTGCTGAAAAAACTGGATGTGCCGGTGGTGACGGTGATCACCCAGGGCGCATTTGCCAGAGATCCCCTGTATAACTGCCTGCAAAAGCGCAAGGTGAAGGTTCGTGCAGATGTGAAGTACCTGCTCAGCCGGGAGGAAATCCGGCAAAGGCGTGTTGCGGAGCTAGATGCAATGCTGGAAGAAACATTCAGCTTTGATAATTTCCTGTGGCAGCAAGAAAAGGGCGTGGTGATCGACGAGCCTTTCCGGGCGGACGGCCTGAACCGGGTGCTGTATCGCTGCCCCCACTGCGGCAAAGAGGGGAAAATGGAAGGAAAAGGCACGCTCCTTACCTGCCGGAATTGCGGCAAGGTCTATGAGCTGACCGAAACAGGTCATTTGCAGGCACAGGACGGACAGAACGCCTTTACCCACATCCCCAACTGGTACGCCTGGGAGCGGGGTCAGGTACGAAACGAGCTGGAAAACGGCACATACCGGCTGGAAGCAAAGGTGGATATCGGTGTGCTTGTGGATTATAAGGCCCTTTATATGGTGGGCAACGGAACGCTGATCCACGATGAAAAGGGATTCCGCCTGACCGGCTGTCACGGAAAGCTGGACTATTCCCAAGGCCCGTTAGCCAGCTATACCTTAAACTGCGATTACTACTGGTATGAGATCGGGGATGTGATCTGTATCGGTAATAAAGATGCCCTGTATTACTGCTTCCCCAGGGGCGGCGGCGATGTGGTGGCAAAGACCCGCTTAGCAACAGAGGAACTGTATAAACTGAAAAAACGCCGCAAGGCGACCGTATAAAAAGGAGGGCAGTTGCCCTCCTTTTTATAATGCAAAATGCAAAGTGCAAAATGATTGTGTCTGCAGGCGCAGACACAATTTATTGTAGGGACAGTCGCCCCCGACTGTCCGTCGCGCAGCGCAAAACAACATTGACGGGACGCAGTTCGCGGCGTCCCCTACGAATATCTATCGTACCGTTTCCTAATTGTCAACTGTCAATTGTCCATTGTCAATTGTTTTGGTTGCCTAGTATATGCAGCAGGGTGTGGCAATGCTCCTGCTCCTGAGCGGCAAGACGGGCGAAAATATGGCCGTACTGAGGGTCGTTTGCCCGGGCCTGATAGTGGGCAAGGCTTTGCATCTCTCTGCCGTAGCAGCGGCGCAGAAGCGTCTGCCGGTTTTCCCGGGAGGCAGGGGGTGTGTGAAGGGCGGGCTTTTTGCCGGTGAGCAGGGCATAGATCCCCCGCAGACAGGCGGCGTGGGATTGCTCCTGGTGGGCGATCTGCCGCAGAGCAGCGGCGTCTTTCCCCTCAAACTGCCGGGAAAGATGTAAATAGGTGGCGGCGTCCTCCTGCTCCTGGGAGATCAGTGTTAAAAGGGTAGAGATGTCCGGCACGGATTCCATCTGCCCCTGCACCCGCTGCCAGATTGCAGCGGCTTTTTTGGGATCGTAGTTATTCATATAATCATCCTTTCTTCTTTCCAATATATGTTCTGTGACAGCCGCCGTGCCTAAAACGAGATATCAGCCTGCATCAAATTTCTGTTTGACGGGCAAATGCCTTCCCCCAGGGGAAGGCATCGTCAAACTGAAATTTGACAGCTTGATATATTAAGCTTATGCTTTTACAGCCTAAGGCTATTTCTTAATAACGGTGCGCGCTACTTCTGTGTGGGTAAGTTTACAAAATTTTCAAGAAAAATATGCAAATAGTACTTGCTTTTTCCGTCTGGTTGGGGTATGATATAGCCGTTAGCACTCAAAAACATAGAGTGCTAACAACTATGTAGATAACAGCGGGCCAAACCGCGATCTAAATAACCAATCGACGGAGGTAATGTTATGAAACTCAAACCTATGGCAGACAACATTCTGCTCAAAGCTACCGAAGCGGAGGAGACCACCTCTTCCGGCATCATTCTGGCTACCAGCAATAAGGAAAAGCCCGCAATTTACGAGGTTGTTTCCGCTGGCCCCGGCACGAAGGAAGTGGAAGTCACTGTGAAGGCAGGGGACAAGGTAATCGTCAGCAAGTTCTCCGGCAACGAGATCAAGCTGGACGGTCAGGACTATAAGTTCGTAAAGCAGGAAGACATCCTTGCGGTTGTCATTGACTGATTAGGAGGAAATAACTATGTCTAAAATGATCGTGTATGGCGAGGAAGCTCGCAAGAAGCTGCAATCCGGCATTGACCAGCTGGCAGATACCGTTAAGGTTACTCTGGGACCCAAGGGCCGCAATGTGGTGCTGGGCAAGAAGTACGGCGCACCCCTGGTTACCAACGATGGCGTGACCATTGCCAAGGAGGTAGAGCTGGAGGATGCCTTCGAGAATATGGGCGCACAGCTGATCCGGGAGGTCGCTACCAAAACAAACGATGTTGCAGGTGACGGCACTACCACCGCGACGGTTCTTGCCCAGGCAATCACCCGTGAGGGCCTGAAGAACCTGTCTGCCGGTGCAAACCCCATGGTGATGCGCAAGGGTATCGAGAAGGCTGTGGATGCCGCAGTGGAGGCAATCAAGGCAAACTCTGTGCCGGTCAACGGCTCTGAGGACATTGCCCGTGTCGGCACTGTCTCCTCCAGCGACGAGGCGATCGGCGCACTGATCGCTGAGGCTATGGAGAAGGTGGGCACTGAGGGTGTTATCACCATCGAAGAGAGCAAGACTGCTGAGACCGGCCTGGAAGTGGTCGAGGGTATGCAGTTCGACCGGGGATATATCTCCCCCTATATGGTTACCGATACCGATAAGATGGAGGCTGTCCTGGACGACGCCTACATTCTCATCACCGATAAGAAGATCTCTGCAATCCAGGAGATCCTGCCTGTTCTGGAGCCTGTTGTCAAGGCAGGCAAGAAGATGATGATCATTGCCGAGGATGTGGAGGGCGATGCTCTGGCAACATTGCTTGTCAACCGTCTGCGGGGCACCTTCAACTGCGTCTGCGTCAAGGCTCCCGGCTTTGGCGACCGCCGCAAGGAGATGCTGCAGGATATCGCCATCCTCACCGGCGGTACTGTGATCTCCAGCCAGCTGAATATGGAGCTGACTGAGACCCAGCTTTCTGATCTGGGCCGCGCCCGTCAGGTGGTCATTACCAAGGACACCACCACCATCGTAGACGGCGCTGGCGATGCTGAGATGATCAAGGCACGGGCACATCAGATCCGTTCTTCTATTGCTACAACAACTTCCGACTACGACCGGGAAAAGCTGCAGGAGCGGCTGGCTAAGCTTTCCGGCGGCGTTGCCGTCATTAAGGTAGGCGCACAGACTGAGGTTGCTATGAAGGAGCAGAAGCTCCGGGTGGAGGATGCTCTGAATGCTACCCGCGCTGCGGTGGAAGAGGGCATTGTTGCCGGCGGCGGTACTGCTCAGGTCAATGCAATCGCTGCGGTTGAAAAGCTGATTGCCAAGCTTTCCGGCGACGAGAAGACCGGTGCAAAGATCATTGCCCTGGCTTTGCAGGCACCTATCCGTCAGATCGCCCAGAATGCAGGCGTGGACGGCAGCGTGGTCTATGAGAGAATCAGAAATTCCAAGAAGGTTGGCTTCGGCTACAACGCCTATACCGAGCAGTATGTGGATATGGTTGCCGCCGGTATTGTTGACCCCACTAAGGTCACCCGCTCCTCCTTGGAGAATGCAGCTTCCATCGCTGCTTGTGTGCTGACCACCGAATCTCTGGTTGCCGACAAGCCCGATCCTGCTGCTGACGCAGCAGCTGCTGCAGCAGCTGCCCAGGCCGGCGGAATGTACTAAGATAAAAGCCCTCCGGACATACCGGAGGGCTTTTAAATCCAAAGTGCAAAATGCAGAATAGATGTGTCTGCTGACGCAGACGGATTATAAAACGGGCGGATGTAGGCATCCGCCCCTACGAATATCTATCGATGGTGCATGTAGGGGACGATGCCTACATCGTCCCTATCAAATTTTAAGAGGCGGGACCAAGGCCCCGTCCTACAAACAACCGGTAAAGTTTTGAATTTTCCTCTTGACAAAGGGGAAATACTATGCTAAAATACTCGAGCAATAAAGAAGGCTGAACATCCGCCTCACCTTAAGCGTACAGCAAAAAGGTCAATATTCTTACTTTCCCAGCAGGGAGATTTTGAGTATGCGGATGGAATGTCATCCGCGTTTTTTGTTTTTATGGAGGTGCTTACCATAGCCAAGTTAGATCATCAGCTCAACGAGGAGATCCGGGATAAGGAGATCCGCCTGATCGGCGCTGACGGCGCACAGCTGGGCATTATGTCCGCTGAAAAAGCCAATGAAATGGCAGAAGAGGAAGGTCTGGATCTGGTGAAGATCTCACCCAATGCCGTTCCCCCTGTCTGCAAGATTATGGACTATTCCAAGTTCTGCTTCGATCAGAAGAAGCGGGAAAAGGAAGCCAAGAAGAACCAGCACGTTGTGGAGATCAAGGAGATTCGTATGAGTCCCAGCATCGACACCAATGACTTCAACACCAAGGTAAAAGCAGCACTGAAGTTCCTTACCGCAGGTAATCGCGTAAAGGTCAGTGTCCGTTTCCGCGGCCGTGAAATGGCTCACACCAATCTGGGTGAGAAGCTGCTGCTGGACTTTGCGGAAAGCTGCTCCGAAGTGGCAAATATGGAAAAGAACCCCAAACTGGACGGCCGTTTTATGGCTATGTTCCTTACACCCAAGAATAGCAAGTAATTTGTTTTTCTATACCTAAAGATTCGGAAGGAGATATCACTATGCCCAAGCTGAAAACCCATAGCGGTGCAAAGAAGAGATTCAACCTGACCAAGTCCGGTAAGGTTAAGAGAGCCCGCGCTTACAAGAGCCATATCCTCACCAAGAAGGACACGAAGCGTACCCGTCGTCTGCGTACGACTGCTTACACGGATGTGACCAACACTGCGACAGTTAAGAAACTGATCCCGTACAAATAAGCGAAGGAGGATGTGAATAATGGCAAGAGTTAAAGGCGCAATGATGACGCGCAAGAGAAGAAATGCTACCCTGAAGCTGGCCAAGGGCTACTGGGGTTCTAAGTCTAAGCACTTTAAGATGGCGAAGCAGCAGGTGATGAAGTCCGGCAACTACGCTTTCGTCGGCCGTAAGCTGAAGAAGCGTGACTACCGCAGACTGTGGATCACCCGTATTTCCGCTGCAGTTAAGCCCTACGGTCTGAACTACTCCACCTTCATGAACGGTGTGAAGAAGGCAGGCATTGAGATGAACCGCAAGAGCCTGAGTGAAATGGCTATCCAGGACGCAGCTGCATTCGCTGCTCTGGTCGAGAAGGCTAAAGCAGCTCTCTAATTCGTTTGCATAAAATCGTGGTACGAAAGTACCACGATTTTTTATCTGTCAAATTTCTATTTATCGGGCAAATGCCTTCCCCCCAGGGGAAGGTGCCCCAGTGCGCACACTGGGGCGGATGAGGGAAGAACTTGCACCGGCGATCAGAACAATCCTGTAAATTAGCTTAGGGTTTGCCCTCATCCGTCTTCAAATCCGTCCAGGTGTGGACGAATGTGAATCCACCTTCCCCCAGGGGAAGGCACCGTCAAACTAAAATTTGGCAGCCTAGCCTGTGCCGGATTTTTCCTGATTTTTCTTTGAATAAAATCCCTTTTCATCAGAGAGAAATTGTGGTATGATACCGGTAAAGAAAAGCAAAGGAGCAATTGATATGACTGTTACCAATGATATTCGCTACATCGGCGTAAACGACCGGCAGGTGGATCTGTTTGAAGGTCAGTATACTGTTCCCAACGGCATCTCCTATAATTCCTATGTGATTCTGGACGAGAAGATCGCGGTTATGGATACGGTGGATAAGAACTTCACCGCCCAGTGGCTAGATAATCTTCAAAAGGTGTTGGGCGACAGAACCCCGGACTACCTGATCGTTCAGCATATGGAGCCGGATCATTCCGCAGGCATAGCGCAGTTTTTGACCCTTTATCCCCAGGCAGCTGTGGTAGCATCTGCCAAAGCATTTACCATGATCGCCCAGTTTTTTGGGGAGGATTATGCAAACCGCAGGATCGTGGTAGGCGAGGGCGATACCCTGTGTCTGGGCAAGCACACGCTGACCTTCGTTACTGCACCCATGGTTCACTGGCCGGAAGTGATCGTTACTTACGATTCTTATGATAAGGTGCTGTTCTCCGCCGACGGCTTTGGCAAATTCGGCACCTGGGACACAGAGGAAGACTGGGACGATGAAGCCCGCCGGTATTTTATCGGCATTGTGGGCAAGTACGGACCTCAGGTGCAGGCACTGCTAAAAAAAGCGGCAGGACTGGACATTGCTATGCTCTGCCCCCTCCACGGACCGGTGCTGAAGGAAAATTTGGGGCACTACCTGAATTTATATGACATCTGGTCCTCCTACCGGGCGGAAAGCGAAGGCATTGTGATCGCCTACACTTCCATTTACGGCAACACCAAAAAAGCGGTGGAAGAACTGGCAGAAAGCCTGCTGGCAAAGGGACAGACGGTTGCGGTGTATGACCTGGCCCGGTGCGATATGGCACAGGCGGTGGCAGATGCCTTCCGCTATGGAAAATTGGTGCTGGCGACGACTACTTATAATGCTGATGTTTTTCCCTATATGAAAACCTTTATCCACAAGCTCACAGAGCGGAATTTCCAGAACCGCACCGTTGCCTTTATGGAAAACGGCTCCTGGGCACCTATGGCGGCAAAGGTGATGGCAGGAATGCTGGAGAAATCCAAAAACCTGACATTTGCAGATACCACAGTGCGAATTTTTTCTGCCCTCAGTGATGACAGTAAGGCGCAGATCGAAGATCTGACAAAGGAACTTAGCAAATAAGAAAAGGGCGCATTGCATTTTGCAATGCGCCCTTTACAATTTAAGGCTTTATCAGATTGCGCAGAATTGCCAGCAGATTGTTGGCAGTGTGCTGAGCTTGGGTGGACTGCATAATGGCGACAGTCCGCCGCAGCAGAGCGCTCCACTCAGAGGCAGTCAGAGTATTGTGGCTGCCGGTTGTCAGATAAGGACTTTCTGTCAGTCGCACCTTGCCAAACCGACGGGCAAAGGCATCATCAACACCCAGCGCCACTGCATAGGGGGCGAGGGTGTGGAAATAATCCGGGTCTTTGTCTAAAATCCGGGAAAGCTCCTGCTTGTCAACCCGCCGCAGATACCGCCGCAGACCCAGAACCTGCCGACATACCTGCCGTCCCTCCTCTGTGCGCAAGCCGCCGAAAGCTGCCATCAGACCAAAGAGAAGCTGACAAAGGCTTATCAGGAGGCAGAAGCCGAATTTTCCCCCAAGACTGCCAAGGAAGATCCATCCGATGCATAAGCCGAATGCAAGATAGAGGGATTTTTTATCTGGGCTGTACAGGCACAGCGCCCAGTTATGGATCAGCCAGGCGGTGTATCCGCCGGCTAAAGCTAAAACAATCACCCAGAACCATTGCAGCGCCGCACCGGCACTGAGGGAAATACCAAGGCTCACACCTGCAAACAGTCCCATTGCCGCGGAAAAAGCCCGAAACAGCATGGCGTTTCCGGAGTGGGGGCGGAAATAGGACGCCACAGGCGGGCGCATTTTCTGCACCTTTAGACACAGTTCTCCGTAGCTGCTGCCGGAGGCGTTGACAGCATCCCGTTTGCCGAACAGAAGCTTGAAGCACCGCCGCTCAAAGTCGCTGCGCTCATTGCCCATATCCATTCGCTTATAAAGGGTTACCCGGTCCTGCCGGTCCAACTTTATAAGGACATAGCCAAGCTGTGCCCAGGATAGGATCATCAGGGTCAGATCCACACCGGAAAGGGTGAGGACAGAGCCGATCTGGCCGGCAGTCAGGCCCTCCGGCGGCGTGGGGCAGTGGATACGGCGGTAGGGTGCACAGCGCAGGAAGATCATCCAGTACAGCACAGCCAGTCCTGCGCAAACGCCCATAGCAATGTTCAGCGCCTGCAGATCCGGCAGGGTAACTTTGGTCTGAGGGAACATTTCCTCGGTTACCGTCAGGGTCATCACAAGGGTTTCGTGATCCTTCAGTTCCTTTTGGGAAGAACCGGAAACGGTGGCACCGGAAACGGTGTAGACCAGGTCTTTTTCAATGTCCGATTGATGATAGCCGCTGGAAAAAGCCGGCTTTGCGGTCACCTCCCCGGGCAGGGTCACGGAAAACTCCAGCGCTTCTACGCGATAGGCAAAGCCGGACAGCAGAGGCAGCTGTAGCTGCAGCTGATCGGTTTCGGTAGTGTGGATCACATCGCTGAGGGCATAGCTGACAGTGACTGTTATATCTCCCACAAGATTTCCCAGGGTGTCAGACAGATCGATCAGCCGGGAGCCGTTTTTTAACTGGGTACGCACCCGGTGACCGTTCAGGGTGATTGTTGTGGCATCTCCGGGAACAGGGAATTTTAGATCGGAAGAAGCCTGATCCAAATGGATCTGTACCGTCATATTCACCTGACAGGTGCCGTTCTGGGTAACCGTGGCATAAGTGCCAACGGCAGGGGCGGAGGCGGCAGAAACACCCACAGCAAGTGAAAAAATCAAAATAAAAGTCAGAATAAAAGCCCAGATCCGACGCACAATACCGCCCTCCCTTCGACAAATTTTGCAAGCTTTTCTTAACCTCGTTATTTTATCATAACAGTAAGGTAAAAGCAAGCGCGTTACACCGAAAGTTGCAACACACTTTTGACGATATATCGCTTCGCAATTCGATATTTTTGCCGATTGGCAAAATCGATATATGCCTACGGCATACGATATGATATAAATCCCCTCTCGCCCCGCAGGGCATATCCAGTGCGCAGCACATATCGAGCGCGTTAGCGCATATCGAAAATCCTGCAAGGGATTTATATCGATAATAAAAAGCTCGTTGCTGATGCAACGAGCTTTTTATTAACAATAGAAATCTTTAATTTTTTTTGCCCGGCTGGGGTGGCGAAGCTTACGGATTGCCTTGTTTTCGATCTGACGAATACGCTCGCGAGTAACGCCAAAGATCTGTCCTACTTCTTCCAGCGTGTGGGTGCGGCCGTCGTACATACCAAAACGCATCCGCAGAACATCCGCTTCCCGCTCGGTCAGGGTGTCCAAAATTTCCTTCAGCGCCTCTGCAAGGAGGGCATTGGAGGTGGCGTCCGCAGGACCGGGGGTGCGCTCATCTTCTACGAAAGAACCAATGGAGGTGTCCTCTTCATCACCCACAGGGGTGTCCAGGCTCAAGGTGTCCGCGGCGGTGCGGTTTGCCTCGATAATCTTCTCAACCGGCAGACCCAGCTCAGCAGCGATCTCCTCCACAGTGGGCTCGCGGCCCAGCTCCTGCACCAGCTTCCGGTTACAGCGGGTTGCCTTATTGATCACCTCAACCATATGCACCGGCACACGGATGGTCCGCGCCTGATCGGCAATGGCTCTGGTAATGGCCTGCCGGATCCACCAGGTAGCATATGTAGAGAATTTGTTTCCCTTTGTCCAGTCAAACTTGTCCACGGCACGGATCAGGCCGGTGTTGCCCTCCTGAATCAGGTCCAGAATGTGCAGACCTCTGCCGGAATATTTTTTTGCAATGGAAACAACCAGACGGAGGTTGGCTTCCGTCAGCTTGTTTTTCGCATCCTGATCGCCCTCGGAGACCCGCTTTGCCAGCTCCACTTCCTCCTCTGCAGACAGCAGGCGGATCTGACCGATTTCCTTCAGGTACATACGCACCGGATCGTCCAGATTGTACTCAGCTACCAGATCCACCGGGTCGATCAGATCCTCTTCTTCCACATCGCTCAGGTCGATGTCGTCCCCCAGATCGTCTGCGTCCCCAAGGTCCATATCGTCGTCCAGGACCAGATCCAGATCGGAGGTAACGATCTGAATGTTCATTGCTTCAAACTGATCGTAAATGTCTTCAATTTTTTCCGGGCTCAGATCCAGCTCTTCCAGATGGGAGTTGAGGTCAGCGGCACGGATCATACCGTCCTTGCGCCCCTGAGCGATCAGCTTCTGGAGCACAGATTGCAAGTCTTCAGGAGACTTGGGGGTCTTTTTTTCAGTTGCCATATTGGTATCCCTCTCTATGTTAGTTTTCTAAACTATAAGCTGATTTTGGAATTTTGACAAGGGTTTTGCTTAAAAATTTTTGAAAAAAGAAAGTTTCGGCGTTTTTTGTCGCGGCAATAGACAGTATTCCCCCTAATTTGCGAAAAGATACAGTTTACAACACCGGAAAATTTCGGTATAATTATTTAGATAACAATGTAACTTTCCGAACCATTTATATATAGAGGAGTTCCCTATGACAGAGCTTTCGAAAATTCGTAATTTTTCCATCATCGCCCATATCGATCACGGCAAGTCTACCCTGGCAGACCGCCTGCTGGAGGAATGCGATGCCATCGATCAGCGCATCCGTGCCGAGCAGCTTCTGGATTCTATGGAGCTGGAAAAGGAGCGGGGTATTACCATTAAGGCAACTGCTGCCACCCTTTCTTACACTGCCGATGATGGGGAAACCTATGCCCTGAACCTGATCGACACCCCCGGCCATGTGGACTTTAACTATGAGGTCAGCCGCTCTTTGGCTGCCTGCGAGGGCGCGATCTTGGTGGTGGATGCCTCTCAGGGCGTGGAGGCCCAGACTTTGGCAAACACCTATCTTGCCATCGATGCAGGACTGGAAGTGCTGCCGGTTATCAATAAGATCGACCTGCCCTCTGCCCGCCCGGCGGAAGTAAAGGCGGAGATCGAGGATATTATCGGTCTGCCTGCGGAGGATTCTCCGGAGATCTCTGCCAAAAACGGCATTAACATCCATTCTGTACTGGAAATGATCGTCCGGGATGTGCCCGCACCTGCCGGCAACCGGGATGCGCCTTTGCAGGCGCTGATCTTCGACAGCCAGTACGATGCCTACCGGGGCGTTATCGTCTATGTGCGGATCAAGGAAGGCACGATCCGGGCAGGTCAGGACATTAAAATGATGGCTACCGGCGCTGTGTACAAAGTAGTGGAAGTGGGCACTATGAGTCCTGCGGGGCTGATCCCTGCGGATGCTCTGGGCGCAGGAGAGGTCGGCTATATTACGGCTTCTATTAAGACCGTGGCAGATACACAGGTGGGCGATACCATTACCACTGTGGAAAATCCCGCTGCCGAACCCTTGCCCGGCTACCGCCCGGTACAGCCTATGGTGTTTTCCGGTGTGTATCCGGCAGACGGCGCAAAGTATCAGGATCTGCGAGAAGCGCTGGAAAAGCTGAAGCTCAACGATGCTTCTATGACCTACGAGCTGGAAAGCTCCATTGCCCTGGGTTTTGGCTTCCGGTGCGGCTTTTTGGGACTTCTGCACATGGAGATCATTCAGGAGCGGCTGGAGCGGGAGTATAATCTGGATCTGATCACCACCGCCCCCAACGTTGTGTACCGGGTCACGAAAAATAACGGGGAAGTGCTGATGGTGGATAACCCCCTGGATTACCCCGACCCCATGGAAATTCAGCTGGCAGAAGAGCCCTTTGTAAAGGTAAACCTGATGGCACCCCAGGAATATGTGGGCAACATTATGGACCTTGCCACCTCCCGCCGGGGCGAATTTAAGGATATGGTCTATCTGGATGCCAACCGGGTGGAGCTGCACTATGAAATGCCCCTCAACGAAATCATTTACGACTTTTTCGATGCCCTGAAATCCCGTACCAGAGGCTACGGCTCTTTGGACTATGAGCTGATCGGCTACCGGCCCAGCCGGCTGGTGAAGCTGGATATTCTTCTAAACGGCGATGTGGTGGATGCCCTGAGCTTTATCCTTTTTGCAGACAATGCCTATCCCAGAGCCAGAAAGATCTGCGAAAAGCTCAAGGAGAACATTCCCCGCGCCCAGTTTGAGATCCCGGTGCAGGCTGCCATCGGCGGCAAGATCATTGCCCGTGAGACCATTAAGGCGCTGCGTAAGGATGTGCTTGCCAAGTGCTACGGCGGCGACATTACCCGTAAGAAAAAGCTGCTGGAAAAACAGAAGGAAGGCAAGAAGCGGATGCGCACCTTCGGCACAGTGGCAGTTCCTTCCGAAGCCTTTATGGCAGTTCTGAAACTGGACGAAGACTAACTGCGCAACGCACAGAAGGGACAATTGACAATGGACAATTGATTGGAGAGTGTTATGGCTTTATTATCCCGAAAAAATAAAACACCACTGGGAATCTATATCCATGTTCCGTTTTGCCGGAGCAAGTGTCAGTACTGTGACTTTTACTCCCTGACAACCAAAGAGGACAGCCTCCACGACGGCTATCTGGATGCGGTGTGCAGCCACATTAAGGAGGCAGGCGCGTTAGCACCCAACTATCTGGTGGATACCATCTACTTTGGGGGCGGCACGCCCAGCTTCTTCGGCGCAGAGGGTATGGCGGCGATCCTGACGGTGATCCGCAAAAGCTTCGATGTAGCCCGGGACGCGGAGATCACCTTTGAGGCAAACCCCGACTCTGTGTCCGACCGGCTGCTGCGAAGGTTACGCAGTGAGGGCTTTAACCGGGTGAGCCTTGGAATTCAGTGCGATAACGACGACATTCTGAAAAAACTGGGTCGACCCCACAGCTATGCCCAGGCGGTGAACGCAGTCAAGCGCATCCGTAAAATGGGCTTTAAAAACCTTTCTCTGGATCTGATGTACGGTCTGCCCGGGCAGTCCTTGCAGGCGTGGGAGCATACCTTGCAAAATGTACTAAAGCTGCAGCCGGAGCACATCAGCTGCTACGGCCTGAAGGTGGAAGAGGGAACCCCCCTTTATGAATATCAGGACTGCTGCAATCTGGCAGACGACGATACCCAGGCGGATATGTATCTGTCCGCCATTGAAATCTTGCGCCAGCACGGTTACCGGCAGTATGAGATCTCCAATTTCTGCCGGAAGGGTCATGTATCCCGGCACAATCTGAAATACTGGAACGGCGGCGAGTATCTGGGCTTCGGACCGGATGCCAGCTCTGATTTCGGCGGACGGCGGTTTGCCATTATTCGGGATCTACAGGGATACATTGCGGGTATCCGCTCCGGCGGACAGGTCCTTCGGGAGGTGCAGGAAGTGCCTCCCAGAGAGCGGGCAGGGGAATACTTAATGATGCGCCTGCGTACGGTATCCGGCCTTGACCCCAAAGAATACGAAAAGCGCTATCTGCTGCCCTTTGGGCCGCTGCAGAAAGCGCTGGAAAAGCACAAGGAACAGGGTCTGGCGGTGAAAACCTTTGACGGCCGCTGGCATCTGACCCCCAACGGATTTTTGGTGTCCAACAGCATTATTTCAGATTTACTGCTGATTCAGGAAAAATGCAAACCCATTGCCAGAAGAAGATAAAAACATCCCGGGGTCACCCGGGATGTTTTTATTTCATAAATTTGTCGATTGCTTCGCACAGGTCGTTGACTGCGCTTTCGTCTCCGGCAGCCACTGCGTCCACCATACAGTGGCGCATATGGTCCTTGAGGATCACCTTGCCGGTGTTCTCCAGCGCGGAACGGACAGCCGCAAGCTGGATAAGCACCTCAGAGCAGTCATAACCCTCTTCCACCATCCGCTTGACCTTTTCCAAGTGGCCGATGGCGCGGGCAAGGCGGTTGACTACCGCTTTCTGGTTTTCGTGGACATGGCCGTGGGAGTGGGCGATGCCGTGGGCGTGCATATAGGCATGGTCGTGTTCGTGATGATCGTGGTGATGTTCGGACATTTTCGCCCCTCCTTTTCGTAATTTCTTGCATTATATCCTATTTTTCTATAACTTGCAACCCCCCATAGGGCATATAAATTTCAGTTTGTTGGTGTGGTTTTTAACACGCCAACAAACCGTAGGGGTCATTCACGAATGACCCGCGGGAGATTCGTGAATCGCCCCTACAGCCCGTCGAATAGAAATTTGACTGTTTGCCCGGTTTCTGTTATAATGCAAAATTGAGAGAATGTGTCCGAGGAGGGACAAGTTATGAGAATGAGAAGAATGAAAAATTTAGATCCCCGGATGGAAAAATGCCAGGCATTTCGCATTGCCCAGCCGGCGACCTTGAAAGGAAACTGGCGCTCCCTGAAAGAGGATGCCAAAGCCCTGTGGGTGGAGGTTGGCTGCGGAAAGGGTAAGTTTACCGCGGAAACTGCCGCGGCAAACCCGGATGTTTTACTGATCGCTGTGGAGCGTTGCCGGGAGGCAATGGTGGTGGCCATGGAAAAGGCAAAGGCGATGGACCTTAAAAATGTTTTTTACATCGATATGGATGTGGCAAATATAGAAGAAATCTTTGCGCCGGAGGAAATTGATCGGCTGTTTATCAACTTCCCCGATCCCTGGCCCAGAAAGAAAAACGCCAAGCGGCGCTTGACCCACAGAGGCTTTCTGGATAAGTACTGCCGGGTGGTTCGGGAAAATGGGGAGATCCATTATAAAACCGACAACGCACCCCTCTTCGAGTTTTCTGTGGAGGAGTTTGCCGCTTGCGGTCTTCAGATGAAGAATCTGACCCGCAATCTCCACGAAAATGGAATCGTGGGCATTATGACCGGCTACGAGGAAAAATTCCACGCCTTGGGAACGCCTATCAACCGGTGCGAAGTGGTGTGCAAGCCTTTTGTTCTCCCCCCGGAAGAGAAAAAAGAGCAGGAAACAAACGAATAAAAGAGGAAACCTATGAAGGCTTATTACGCAGGCAGCTGTGATGTAGCTGTCATTGGTGCAGGTCACGCAGGCATCGAAGCCGCACTGGCGGCGGCACGGCTGGGGCTTAGCACTATCCTGTTTACCATCAACTTAGATACTGTGGGCAATATGCCCTGCAATCCTGCCATCGGCGGCACAGGCAAAGGACATCTGGTCCGGGAGCTGGACGCACTGGGCGGGCAGATGGGTCTGGCGGCAGATGCAGCCTGCATCCAGTATCGGATGCTCAACCGGGGCAAAGGACCGGCAGTCCATTCTCTCCGGGCGCAGGCAGACCGGCGGCGGTATCAGGAATATATGAAGCATACCCTGGAGCGGCAGGAAAATCTGCAGCTCAAGCAGGCGCAGATCACAAAAATTTTAACACAAGACGGTGCGGTGACCGGAGTACAGACCCAGTTGGGCGCTGAATATACCGCAAAAGCGGTGATTATCTGCACCGGTACATTTTTGGACAGCACCATTATCATCGGCGAGTCCGTCCAGTCCTCCGGACCGGACGGGATGCATCCGTCTATCGGTCTTGCGGATAATTTGCGCCAGCTGGGACTTCCCCTGCGCCGGTTCAAGACCGGAACACCTCCCAGAGTGAACCGCCGCTCCATTGACTTTTCCAAAATGGAGCTGCAGCCGGGAGATGAGATCCCTGAGCCCTTCTCCTTCCGCACAGAGGGGGATGTGAACAATCAGGCAGTTTGCTACCTGACCTATACCAACGAAAAGACCCACGAAATCATCCGGCAAAATCTGCACCGCAGTCCTATGTACGATGGCACGATCTTAGGTGTTGGACCTAGGTATTGCCCCAGTATCGAAACCAAAATCGTTCGGTTTGCGGAAAAGCCCCGGCATCAATTGTTTATTGAGCCTTGCGGTCTGGACACGGAGGAAATGTATATTCAGGGCTTTTCTTCTTCTTTACCGGAGGATGTCCAGCTAGAAATGCTGCGCACCGTTCCCGGCCTTGAAAAGGCGGAAATGATGCGCCCGGCTTATGCCATCGAATATGAGTGTATCGACCCGACGCAGCTTCTGCCCACACTGGAGTGTAAAAAAATCTCCGGACTGTACGGCGCAGGCCAGTTCAACGGCACTTCCGGCTATGAGGAGGCGGCGGTTCAGGGTTTGGTGGCAGGTATCAATGCGGTGCTGAAAATTCAGGGGAAAGCTCCTATGATCCTCACCCGGGATACCAGCTATATCGGCACACTCATTGACGATCTGGTAACCAAGGGAACGGAAGAGCCCTACCGGATCATGACAAGCCGCAGTGAGTACCGGTTACTGCACCGGCAGGACAACGCGGATCAGCGGCTGACAGCCATTGGCGCGGCAGTGGGCCTTGTGCCCCCGGAGCGGCTGCAGCAGGTGGAAGAAAAGTATGCAGCAGTCCGCCGGGAAATCAGCCGATTGGAAAGTAGCGGCGTGGCGGCAAGTAACGCCCTGAACGAAATGCTGGAGCGCCGGAACACTGCAAGAGTGGAAAACTCTGCAAGGCTGGCAGACCTTTTGCGCCGCCCTCAGGTTAGCTATGGAGACCTCACTCCCTTCGATCCGGATCGCCCCCAGCTGCCCCTGGCAGTGACCGAGGAAGTGGAAATTCAAATCAAGTATGCCGGCTATCTTGCCCGCCAGGAAAAGCAGGTAGAGGAATTCAAAAAGGAAGAAAGCCGCCTGCTGCCGGAGAATATGGACTATAACGCCATCGCCGGTCTTCGACTGGAAGCAAGGCAAAAGCTATCGGAAGTGCGCCCCTTGTCCATTGGGCAGGCAGGCAGAATTTCCGGTGTCAGCCCTGCAGATATTGCCGTCCTCCTGATCTGGCTGGAACAAAATAATGGATAATTGACAATGGACAATTGACAATTACCGAAAAACGAATGTCATTGCGAGGGCGCATTTGCGCCCGGTGGCAATCTCCACCGTTTATACACACAAATTGCCTTCGACACATAGAATGGTCGGAGGCGATTTTTATGCCAATTGTGAATACCACTGTACCCATTACTTCCGAAAGCTGCGACCGGATGATCCGGGAAATCGTTCGCACCTATCCGTTCTGCCGTTCGGAGCTGCTGGCAAGCTCTGCCTTTCAGCGGCCCATTCGAACATTGGTAATTGGAAACGGCCCTCGAAAAGTGATCTATTCCGCAGCCCACCACGCCAACGAATGGATCACAACATTGGTGCTTCTGAAATTTGCAGAAGAACTGGCACAGGCCATACAGGAAGGTGGACGGATCGGCGGGCAGGACGCACAAAAGATCAGAGAAAGTGCAACCATTTATATGGTGCCAATGGTAGACCCGGACGGCGTAGACCTGGTGGTGGGAGAAATTCAGCCGGGCAGCATCCAGTATGAACAGGCACGGCGCATCGGAGAGGATTTTCCCGCCATTCCCTTTCCCGATGGGTGGAAAGCAAATCTTTTGGGCGTGGACCTGAATTTACAGTATCCTGCCGGATGGCTGACTGCCAGGGAGATCAAATTCCGTCAGGGCTACGATCGCCCCGCACCCCGGGATTATGTGGGGCGCGCGCCCCTGAATCAGCTGGAAGCAAAAGCACTGGCGGGCTATACCGAGTATATTTCGCCGGCGCTGGTGCTGGCGTATCATTCTCAGGGGAAGGAAATTTACTGGCAGTTTCAGGACTATGAAGTACCCGGTGCAAGGCAGTTGGGGGAACAAATGGCGGCGGCAAGCGGATATGCCCTTGCCCAAACCCCCTATGCCTCCAGCTTTGCAGGCTATAAGGACTGGTTCATCCAGAATTTCCGCAGACCGGGCTATACCATTGAGGTGGGCTCAGGTGTCAACCCCTTGCCCCTGAGCCAGTTCGACGAAATATATCGGGACAATGAGCATATTCTAACTATTGCTGCATTAGGTTAGCTGCGGCAATTTCCAATTCGGAGGCGAAGTCCCTGCTGGGGGCGGTACTTTCTTGTCCCGCCAAGAAAGTACCCAAAGAACGCGGCTGGGGGGAGCGATGGGAGCGCCGCCAGGGGCGGATACAGCGACCTGAGCGAGTGGCAGCGGTCTGTGTGCAACGCAGGCGTTTTATCGCCAAGGCGCACACAGGGCACCGCAACAGGAGGGTGAATTGCCTTGCTCCGTT
>JAFXCL010000036.1 GCA_017521485.1 Oscillospiraceae bacterium | reverse complement strand
TCATACTCATATGAGTGCCTCCCTGTTTTGATTGTTTGTGCAGTTGACGGACCGCACCTATAATCTTAACAGGGATTTTTACTCACCGCCATAGGCTTTATTGAACCACGCGTCTAACGCGTGGTTTTCTTTATACAAAAACAGCCAGCCGGTTTCGGCTGGCTATTTCTTATTAAGCTCTTAGAACTTACACTTTTCGGCGATGTATGCTTTCAGCTCGCTGATGGGGATACGCACCTGCTCCATGGTGTCACGGTCACGGACGGTGACGCAATCATCTGCGGGAGTGTTGTCGTCGCCCACAGTCTGGAAGTCCACAGTAATGCAAAGGGGTGTGCCGATCTCGTCCTCACGGCGATAGCGCTTGCCGATAGAACCGGAGTCGTCAAAGTCCACCATAAAGTCCTTCTGCAGCTCGTGATAAATTTCCTCTGCCTTGGGGCTGAGCTTCTTAGAAAGCGGCAGCACAGCAGCCTTAAAGGGTGCCAGTGCAGGATGCAGACGCAAAACAGTCCGCACATCATCCTTGCCGTTTTTGTCCTGACCCACCACTTCCTCGTCGTAAGCTTCACACAGGAAAGCCAGCGCCACACGGTCACAGCCCAGGCTGGGCTCGATCACATAGGGGATGTAGTGCTCACCCTTTTCCTGATCGTAATACTCCAGGCTCTTGCCGGATTCTTTCTGGTGACGGCCCAGATCGTAGTCGGTACGGTCTGCAATGCCCCACAGCTCGCCCCAGCCATTGCCGAAGGGGAACTGATACTCAATATCGGTGGTAGCCCGGGAATAGAAGGCAAGCTCAGCAGGCTCGTGATCCCGCAGACGCAGGCTCTCTTCCTTGATGCCAAGGCTCAGCAGCCAGTTCTTGCAGAAATCCTTCCAGTAGGCAAACCACTCTAAGTCCGTGCCGGGCTGGCAGAAGAATTCGCACTCCATCTGCTCAAACTCACGGGTACGGAAGGTGAAGTTGCCGGGGGTGATCTCGTTACGGAAGGCTTTGCCTACCTGACAGACACCGAAGGGCAGCTTCTTGCGGGTGGTGCGCTGAATGTTTGCAAAGTTTACAAAAATGCCCTGAGCGGTTTCCGGACGGAGATAGCAGGTGGAGGAGGAGTCCTCCGTAACACCGATCTTAGTCTGGAACATCAGGTTGAAGTTGCGGATAGAGGTGAAGTGATGCTTGCCGCAGTTGGGGCAGATCACATCTTCATGCTCTGCAATAAAATCGTTCATTTCCCCGGGGCTCATTGCGTCCACATTGACGCCCTTGCCGCTTTCTGCCTCTTCGATCAGCTTGTCTGCACGGTGACGGGCGCCGCAGCCCTTGCAGTCCACCAGAGGGTCGGAGAAAGAGCCCACATGACCGGTGGTGATCCAAGTCTGGGGGTTCATCAAAATGGCTGCATCCAGACCCACATTGTAGTCGGATTCCTGCACAAACTTCTTCAGCCATGCCTTTTTTACATTGTTCTTAAACTCCACACCCAAAGGACCGTAATCCCAGGAGTTTGCCAGACCGCCGTAGATCTCAGAGCCTGCATACACATAACCCCGGTTCTTGCACAGAGTCACGATCATATCCAGTGTCTTTTCGCTGTTTTTCATATTCTAGCCTCCCTAGCTTTCCTTTGAAAATCTATTATACAGAGATTTGATGTGCAAATCAAGTCTTTCCGAAGGGGAATTTTTACAAAAGGACTGGAAATCCTTCTATAATGCTGATATAATAATCCATTATAGACAGGAGCACAAGGTATGCACAAACGAATTTGGGAGCTGGATGCCCTGCGGGGGCTGGCACTGCTTGTTATGATCGGTCTCCATCTGACATACGATCTGGTGTTTCTTTACCGGATCGTGGAGATGACGGACCGAACGGTTTATGACATTGTTCAAAAATGTTGTGCAACTACATTCCTTTTGCTCTCCGGCATTTGCGTGACGCTGGGCGCGCACCCTGTCCGCCGGGGACTGCTGGTCTTTTCCTGCGGACTTGTGATATCCGCAGTAACAGCAGGAATGTATTTGCTTGAGTTTGCAAATAAGGGCATCATTATTTATTTTGGCGTACTGCACTGCTTGGGTGCGTGTATGCTTCTATGGCCGGTGTTTCGCAAATTTCCTGTTTGGCTTTTATGCTTATTGGGTGCGGCGATTATTGCCGGGGGCGTGTATATTGCCCAGAATGTGCGGGTAGCCGGATACTGGCTGGTGCCCCTGGGTTTTTATAACCGGCGGTTTGTTTCCTCAGATTATTTTCCGCTGTTTCCTAATCTCGGCTATTTTCTGTTGGGTTCTGTGCTGGGAAAAACGATCTACCGCAAAAAGCAAAGCCTGTTGCCACAGATGAATGAAAATTTCTTTCTCATTCGTTTTCTCCGCTGGTGCGGTAAAAATTCCCTTTGGATCTATATGCTCCATCAGCCTGTTCTGACCGCTTTGGTCAGTGTGTTTTTAATGCTCTTTTAATTCCCCGGAGGTCTTTTTATGAAAAAGCTCTTAAATCCTAAAATTTTACCGTGGTTTACCATGGGCGCAGGCGGTCTGGGACTGGCGCTGCAGCTCTGGTTTTGGGCGGGTATGGACGAAAAGGGTCTGCTGCCCGCTTCCCACCCCGCACTCCCTATCACCTATATTCTAACCGCACTTGCGCTGGCAGTTATTTTTCTGTGCGCCCGGCAGCTTCCGCCCATTGCAAAATACAGCCGGCTGTTCCCTGCAGGAATGGGCCGTGCTGTCGGCTGCGCCGCCGGAGGGGCTGGCGTTCTGTACGCCGGCATCTATTGCCTGCTCCACAGCAGCACGCTGGGCATTGTCACCTTTGCAGTCAGTCTTATAGCTGCCGCAGCTATGGGTTATCTGGCATTTCTGCGCAAAAAAGGCGGCCGTCCTGCTATGGCACTGCACACGGTGCTGACGGTTTTTCTCATGCTCTTTCTCATTTGCAATTGCAGACACTGGGGTTCTGAGCCCCAGATCCAGTCCTATATCTTCCCTTTGTTTGCCGGCGTGTTTCTAATGCTGGGCGGTTACTGGAGCACTGTGGTGGATGTGCGCAAGAGCAGCCGGCAATGGCTGGTGTTTTCCAATCAGGCAGCTTTGTTTTTCTGCTGTCTTTCTCTGGCGGGGAAAAACCGGTTTTTCTATCTGATGATGATCATCTATCTGGCGCTGGACCTGTGTTGTGTAAGTAAGGGCAGACAGCCGGAGGAGGCTTAACCGTGTTTTTGCCGGAAAATGTGAGCATCTGCATCCGGGCGCTGGAACAGGCAGGCTTTTCCGCTTATGCGGTGGGCGGCTGTGTCCGGGATGCACTGCTGGGTCTGTCACCCCACGACTATGATCTTTGCACCAACGCCCTGCCGGAAGAAACTGCAAGGGTTTTTGAAGCTTATCCCCTGGTGCGCAGCGGGGAAAAGCACGGCACCATCGGCGTGGTAATGGACGGGGAAGTGATCGAGATCACCACCTTCCGCACAGAGGGTGGCTATCAGGACAGCCGCCACCCGGACTGGGTGCGGTTTGTATCCGGACTGGAAGAAGACCTTTCCCGCCGGGATTTTACCGTCAACGCAATGGCATATAACCCCAAGACCGGCTATGTAGACCCCTTTGGAGGACAGGCGGATCTGGAAAACAAAATTTTACGGACTGTGGGTGATCCTGCTGTCCGTTTTACAGAGGATCCTCTGCGGATCTTGCGGGGCGTGCGGTTTGCGGTGCGCTTCGGTTTAACCCCTGAAGCCAAAACAGAAAGGGAAATGACCGCCCTGTCACACAGGATGGACAAGCTTGCCAAGGAACGGGTTTTTGACGAGTTATGTAAACTGCTCCCGGCAGTAACTGCCCCGGAGCTTCAGCGGTTTGCACCGGTGCTGACGGCTGTCATTCCGGAGCTGAAGCCTGCTGTAGGCTTTTTGCAGCATACGCCCCACCACGCTTACGATGTGTTCACCCATACCTCCCTTGTAGTCGAGGGCGTGGGGGAGGATCTTGCCCTGCGGTGGGCGGCGCTGTTGCACGATGCAGGAAAGCCAGGCTCATTTACGATGGATGAAAACGGGCGGGGACATTTCAAGGGCCACGCCCATTTAAGCGGGGAAATTGCAGAGGCTGTTTTGCATCGGCTGAAAGCACCGAATGCATTGCGGGAGGAAGTCGTTCTTCTCATAAAGCATCATATGACCCCCTTAGAGCCGGACAAGCGGATCTTGCGCCGCCGGCTGGGGCAGTATGGGATCGAAACGGTTCAAAAAATGCTCACTCTGCAAAAAGCGGATTTTGCCGGCAAGGGCGTGAAGGATTCTGATCCGCAGTTTTCCCAAGTGGAAGCACTGCTGGAAGAAATATTGGCAGAGGAAGCCTGTTTTTCCTTAAAGGATCTTGCCATTAACGGACAGGATCTGATAAAGCTAGGCTTTGAACCCGGACCGAATATGGGTGCTTGCCTTTCTAAGCTTTTGGAGCAGGTGCAGGACGAAAAAATTCCCAACGAAAAAGAGGCGCTTTTGAACGCCGCCTTGTTGCTAAAAGGAGATTGATTATGAAAATTGCAATTGTAACCGGCGCAAGCTCCGGTATGGGAAAGGAATTTGTTTTGCAGCTTTCCCAGTATGTAAATGTGGATGAGATCTGGGCGATCGCCCGGCGGGAGGACGCCCTCAAGGCACTGCAAGCTGCAACCTCTGTGCCGGTGCGGATCTTGCCTATGGACCTGTGTGAAGCGACCAGCTTCGACCGTCTGTCTGCCATTTTAGAGGCAGAAAAGCCGGATGTACGGCTCCTTGTAAACGCCGCCGGCTTTGGTAAATTCGGCTCTTTTGAAAAAGTTTCCTTGGAAGATGACTGCCGGATGATCGACTTAAACTGCAAGGCGCTGGTGATGATGACCCGGATCACTCTGCCTTATATGCAAAATGGCAGCCATATTTTGCAGCTGGACAGCCTGTCTGCTTTCCAGCCTGTACCTTACATCACCACCTACGGCGCAACCAAAGCCTTTGTGCTCAGCTACAGCCGGGCAATGAACGAAGAGCTGCGCGGCCGGGGCATCCGGATGATGGCAATGAACCCGGGCTGGGTGCGCACAGAATTCTTTAACCACGCTTTCCAGACAAACGGAGGCGAAGTCCAGTACTTCAACCGCCTGTATGAGGCAAAGGATGTGGTTGCCACCGGTCTGAAGGATCTGTACACCACCAAAAAGCAGGTTTCCATCCACGGCTTCCCTGTGAAAGCCCAGGTGCTTATGGTAAAGCTTTTGCCCCACAGCCTTGTGATGAAGATCTGGCTGAACCAGCAGAAAAAGCCGAAAAACAACAAAGGACTTACCGCAAAATAAAAAGGGGGCGTTCCGATGAACACACAGAAAGAAGCAAATCACCGTATTGAACATATTTTCCGTTGGATACTCCATTTTATTGAGCGGGTGATCGCCGCCATTACCCTGATCGTTCTCATAGGCGCACTGGCAGTGGAGCTTTACCACCTGTTCACCCAGGCCGGCTACTTGGGGGATATTGACATCTATTTACATAAAGTGCTTACCATTGTGGTGGGCTTGGAATTTGTGCGTATGCTCATCGACACCACCCCCGCAAGCATTCTGGAAGTGCTAACCGTGGCAATTACCCGCCATGTAATTCTCAATCACGATAATTACTGGAGCAATGTGGCTTGCGTTGCCTGTATTGCAGGATTATTTGCCATCCGGCGTTTCCTCATTCGCCGCAGCGAGCTGAAAGAAGAAATGGTAGAAATGGAATAAGTTTAAGGGCGCATCCGACCGGATGCGCCCTTAAAATGCAAAATGCATAATGCAAAATTGTGGTGTCCGCATTGCGGACAGATTAGAATCATTTCCTTGTGTTTTGCAGCTGGAACCGCTTGGGAGAGATGCCATACATGTTTTTGAATTTTACGCAGAAGTAATTGCTGTCCCCAAAGCCGCACTCGGCAGCAATTTGGGCAATGCTGCCCTCCCGCTTCTGCTTAAGGAGCTGCTCTGCGTGCTGCAGCCGCAAAAGATTTAAGTACTCCCGGAAGCCAAAGCCGGTCTCCCGCTTGAAAAGCCGGGAAAAATGCTCCGGACTGACTGCCGAAAACTTCGCCATTTCCTCCAAGGTCACATCGGAAGCAAAATGCTTTTGCAGGTAATCCGCCGCCCGGGTCACCGTTTCATTGCCCTCCTGAGAGGCGGTATATGTATTGGGATTTCGGGCAAGGAGGATAAACAGCTGCTTCATCAGGCAGTAGATGGACTCCTCGCTCCACCGGTCCGGCCGGGTGTACTCTTTTTCGATGGCAATGAGTATTTTATGGATATCCCCGGAGATCTTGGGATTGCGGTACAGGTGGCAGGTGGGAACGGCTGCGGTGGGAATAAACCGGCGTGAGCAGTTAATCAGCAGCCGGGCGTGGTAGGTATCCTTATAGGATGTATTGTGGATCACACCGTCCGGAATCAGCACCAGGTCTCCCGGCACGAGCCTGTACGACCGTCCGCCGATAAAGAATTCACAAGTGCCTTCCATAATAAAATAGATCTCAAACAGATTGTGATAATGGGTAGGACAAAACAGCTCTGCCTCTTCATCCGGCTGGTTGTTCCGGTGCAGGCAAAAGTACTGGTCGTCTGCAAATTTGACATATTCCATAGACTTTCCTCCTGTGCTGATACTATTATAAGAGTCAACATCAAAAAAATCAAGATTTTTCCAGCGGATAATCAAAAATTTTAAGGTTTTGGGTGGGGATTAGCGCTATAATGATAGCATACCGAAATACCGGCGTTGCCGGAAAAGAAAGGAACAATTATTATGGAAAAGATTATTCAGTTTGGTGAAGGCGGCTTCCTGCGCGGATTTGTGGATTGGATGATCCAGATCTGCAACGAAAAGACCGATTTCGACGGCGAAGTGGTAGTTGTTCAGCCCATCGCCAAGGGTATGTGCGACATTCTCTCTGAGACAGACTGCAACTACACCCATGTTTGCCAGGGTCTGGAGGGCGTGGAGGAGAAGTGGGTCACTTGCATCAGCCGCTGCGTCAAGCCCTACGACGATTTCGACGCTTACATTGCACTATCTGAAAATCCCAACTTCCGTTTCATCGTATCTAACACCACCGAGGCTGGCATCTGCTTCGACGACCGTGATAAAATCACCGACCGTCCCGCATCCAGCTTCCCCGGCAAGCTGACTCAGCTTCTCAAGCGCCGCTTCGAGCTGGGCCTGCCCGGTTTCGTATTCCTGCCCTGTGAGCTTACCGACCGCAACGGTGACCTGCTGAAAAAGTGTGTCCTGCAGTACGCTGATCTGTGGAATCTGGGCGACGCTTTCAAGAACTGGATCGAAACCGAGAACATCTTCTGCTGCACTCTGGTTGACCGGATCAACACCGGCTTCCCCGGCGGCGACGAGAAGATGCGCAACACCTCCGAGTACTTCCACCTGTGGGTCATTGAAGGCTATGCCGACCTGTACAAGGAGTTCCCCCTGGACAAGTGCGGCCTGAATGTGATCGTTACCGACCAGCTGGAGCGCTACCGCACCCGTAAGGTCCGTATCCTCAACGGTGCCCACACCTCCACCATTCCCTATGCGCTGCTTAACGGCGTTCAGACTGTTGCAGAATGCATGGAAGATCCCGAGATCAGCGAGCACATGAGAAAGTGCATCTTCGAGGAGATCATCCCCACTCTGGACCTGCCCGAAAGCGAACTGGTCAGCTACGCAAACGACGTTATGACCCGTTTCAAGAACCCCTACATCAAGCATTTCTGCACCTCTATCGCTCTGAACTCTGTCAGCAAGTTCCAGGTTCGCGTGCTGCCCTCCATTCTGGAGTACATCAAGCGCTACAACAAGATGCCCGAAAACCTTTTGAAGGCTTTTGCGAAGCTGATCGACTTCTACCGCACCGATATGGTCAACGATGTTCCCGAGATCGCAGAGTATATGAAGACCGCCAGCGTTTCTGACATTCTGGCAAACGAGAGCATCTGGGGTCAGGACCTGAGCTTCCTGTATAACGAGGTCAACAAGTATGTTAATACACAAATCTGATAACGTTGAGGTTCAGCTGGAAACCGGTCACAAGTACGCCATCCGCCCCATTCAGGCCGGCGAAAATGTGATCAAGTACGGTAACCCCATCGGTCACGCCACCGCAGATATTGCGGTAGGTGAGCAGGTACATACCCACAATCTTGCCACCAACCTGTCCGGTAAAATCGAATATGTCTATGAGCCGGACGATCTGACCCGGGAGAGCCTCCCCTCTCCCACCTTTATGGGTTATCTCAGAGAAGACGGTCAGGTTGGCATCCGCAACGATGTGTGGATCGTCAATACCGTCGGCTGTGTCAATAAGATCGCAGAAAAGCTGGCAAAGCTCACCGGCGCAAAGTATTTTGCCCATCCCTACGGCTGTAGCCAGTTAGGCGACGATCAGACTATGACCCAGCTGGTGCTCCGGGGCATTATCAACAACCCCAATGCCGGCGGTGTGCTGGTGCTGGGTCTGGGCTGTGAGAACAACAACATCCCTCTGTTTAAGACTGTTCTGGGCTCCTGGGATGACCGCCGTGTGAAATTTATGGTAGCGCAGGAGCACGAGGATGAGATCGCAGAGGGCGTGAAGCTGATTGAAGAATTGCAGGCATACGCTGCAACCTTCCAGCGGGTGGAGCTGCCCCTTTCTAAGCTGGTGATTGGCCTGAAGTGCGGCGGCAGCGACGGCTTCTCCGGCATCACTGCCAACCCCTTGGCTGGCCGTCTGTGCGACCGGTTTACCGCCATGGGCGGCCGGTGTGTGCTGACAGAAGTGCCGGAAATGTTCGGCGCAGAGCACCTACTGATGAAGCGCTGTGTCAATGAGGAAGTCTTCCACAAGACCGTTGCCCTTATTAACGATTTTAAGGATTACTATACCCGCCACAATCAGGTGGTGTATGAAAATCCCTCCCCCGGCAACAAGGCCGGCGGCATCACCACCCTGGAAGAAAAGTCTTTAGGCTGCATCCAGAAGGGCGGTCTTGCCCCTGTTACCGATGTGCTGACCTACGGCGACCGGGTCACAAAGCCCGGCCTGTCCCTGCTAAACGGTCCGGGAAATGATATTGTGGCGGTTACCAACCTGATGGCTGCGGGCGCACATATCATCCTGTTTACCACCGGCAGAGGTACGCCTCTGGGCACAGGCATCCCCACTGTTAAGATCGCAACCAATCATACTTTGGCTGAGCGCAAGTCCGGCTGGATCGATTTCGACGCCTCCGGCCTTCTGGAGGGCAAGGATCTGACCGACGATCTGCTGGAGTATATCATCCGGGTGGCAAACGGCGAGCAGACCAAGAACGAAATCAACGGCTGCGAAGAAATTGCCATTTTTAAGGACGGCGTAACTCTGTAACACGGAGGACTTACCTATGAATTTTCTGGAAGAACGCATCCTCCGGGACGGTATCGTCAAGGAAGGCAATGTGTTAAAGGTGGACAGCTTCTTAAACCACCAGATGGACATTGCCCTGATGGATCAGATGGGCGAGGAATTTTGCCATCGCTTTGCCGGCAAAAAGGTTACAAAGGTGCTTACCATTGAAGCCTCCGGCATTGCCATTGCCTGCTCTGTGGCCCGCTGTTTTGGTGTGCCTGTGGTCTTTGCTAAAAAGTCCAAAAGCATCAATATTGACGGCGATATGTATGTGGCAGAGGTGGAGTCCTTTACCCACAAGAATAAAAATCAGGTCATCGTGTCCAAAAAGTTCTTAAGCGCCGACGATCAGGTGCTGATCATCGACGACTTCCTGGCAAATGGCTGTGCATTGCAGGGCCTGATCTCCATTGTGGAGTCCGCCGGTGCTACCGTTGCCGGACTGGGCATTGCCATCGAAAAGGGCTTCCAGATCGGCGGTCAGGTGATCCGCAATCTGGGATACCATCTGGAATCTCTGGCAATCGTTGAAGCTATGAACGCCGCAGACGGAACGGTCACTTTCCGTCCTCAAGCCTAATAAAAACCTCCGGAAAGGGTAACCTGAACTGCACCCCATTTGTTAGACAAGTATGATATAATACTTGTACTAAGAAATGGGGTGTTTTTCTATGCCTAAGGGAATACCAAACAATCGATACACACCAGAGTTCAAGGAAATGGT
>JAFXCL010000035.1 GCA_017521485.1 Oscillospiraceae bacterium | reverse complement strand
AGGTCGACACCTTCTTTATGATGTAGAATACCTTTCATTGGCTCTTTGCATTTGTCCTGCATAACTTCAACCATTTTGTCAGGTAGTGCAATGGGTAGATTATCCGTATCTCGCCATCCAAGACAAGTTGTGAGGTCGCCCTGCGGATCGGCATCTACAAGGAGTACCTTTTTCCCTTGCATTGCCAACCCTACGCCTAAATTGACGGTGGTTGTGGTTTTACCGACACCGCCTTTTTGATTGCATATAGCAATCGTGTTACATTGGGACATTTCGCTTTCTCCTTTCTCGTTATTTGAATCTTTTGATCCACGAAAACACAAAGCACTATGTCTTTGTGCTTTCGTGGTCGCATTTAACTCGATCTCATCCCCCAAATGCGTAAAAGGAAATCAACAAGCGTTCAGTTGCTAACCGAACTCATAGGAATTTCACCTCTGCCGGGTTCTCCGCCAGCTCCGTAGAGAAGTATCATTGTCCCTGACACGTTTCATTGCCGTATCCGTAGCAATCGGATATTTCAGAATAGTTCGGAATCGCTACCCACCTTGCTTTCCGTGATAACCCATAAGGGCAGGTGGTTCTTGGCGTACCTTCATTCGGCTGAGCTTTCTACTCCGTTCAGGAATGTACTTGTTGAATGTATATTCAGTTGTCAAGGTGCGGGAAGTTTTGCCTTCTACTTTTAATTGCTGACTTTTTCCCGAAAACGGAAAATTAAATTTTGATTTTTTTTGAAAAATTTTCATCACCTCCATTTGGGCATAAAAAAAGCACCCACCACATCAAAAGTAGATGTAATGGGTGCAAAAATGAAAAAAGCCCGCTGATTTCTCAACGGGCTTAAACTGTATTAACTTGTAGTAAGTTATCTCAACTTATCTTAAATTGCACAATCCCTTATGAAGTTTTGGCTTAACTTCGGCTTAAATTGGTTTAAGCATTGGCTTAAAAACCCTCGATAAGTTATGCTAACTTGAGTTATATACCCTTATAAAGACTTAATCAGTCCAAAGGCTTCATTGTGGGGAACAGGATGACTTCCCGGATGGTATCTGCGCCGGTGAACAGCATTACTGCCCGGTCGATACCGATGCCCATACCGCCCGTAGGAGGCATACCGTATTCCATAGCATTGAGGAAATCCTCGTCCAGCATTTCGGTCTCGTCGTCGCCCCGCTCCCGCTGCTCCACCTGCTTCATAAAGCGCTCTCTCTGGTCGATGGGATCGTTCAGCTCGGAATAGGCGTTGCCCATCTCGCTGCGGCAGATGAAGAACTCAAAGCGCTCGGTCAGCCGGGGGTCTTCCGGGCTGCGCTTTGTCAGAGGGCTGACTTCCACCGGGTACATGGTGATGAAGGTAGGCTGGATCAGATGCTCCTCTACCCGCTGATCGAAGCAGGCGTACAGGGCATTGCCCCAGGTCTTTTCTGCAGCATCGTTAAGCTCAACGCCAACTGCCTTTGCAGCAGCCACTGCTTCAGCATCGTCGGTGATTGCGCCAAAGTCGATGCCCACATACTTCTTAACAGCCTCTACCATAGTCATTCTGGGCCAGCCGGGGGTCAGATCAATCTTTTCTCCCATCCACTCCAGCTCATAAGTACCTAAGTAGTCCTTGGCAAAGGTGGTGAAGATGCCTTCAGCAATGTCCATCATATCGTGAAAATCCGCATAAGCCTGATACAGCTCCACGGAGGTAA
This sequence comes from Oscillospiraceae bacterium, assembly GCA_017521485.1. Lineage (GTDB taxonomy): Bacteria > Bacillota > Clostridia > Oscillospirales > Oscillospiraceae > Faecousia. The sequence continues at coordinate 47,266 of JAFXCL010000035.1, read as the reverse complement.
ACTCCGGGTTATGCTTGGGGTCCATGCCCTCGTTGCGGAAAATTCTGCCGATCTCGTACACCCGGTCCATACCGCCGATGATCAGCCGCTTCAGGGGCAGCTCAGTGGCGATACGCATAAACATATCGATGTCCAGGGTGTTATGGTGGGTCACAAAAGGACGGGCAGATGCGCCGCCGGCAATGGTATTAAGCACCGGAGTCTCCACCTCGATGTAACCCATATTGTCCAGGTAGTTACGCATATGCTTAATGAACTTGGAGCGGACCACAAAGTTACGCTTGACCTCGGGATTGACCATCAGGTCCACATAGCGCTGACGGAAACGGATCTCCTTATCGGTCAGGCCGTGGAACTTCTCCGGCAGGGGCAGCAGCGCCTTAGACAGCAGGGTCACTTCCTTTGCGCGAATAGAGATCTCCTCAGTCTTGGTCTTAAAGACCTCGCCGGTAACACCTACGATGTCGCCGATGTCGTTTTTCTTAAAGCGGGCATATTCTTCTTCGCCCAGCTCATCGATCTTTACAAACAGCTGGATACGGCCCTCGCCGTCCTGCAGATCGCAGAACATAACCTTGCCCTGACCGCGCTTAGACATCAGACGGCCGGCAACAGACACACTCTTGCCTTCCATCTGGTCGTAGTTTTCCTTTATCTGCACAGAGGTTGCATTAAAATCAAACTTGGTCTGCACGAAGGGGTCACGGCCCTCTTCACGCAGCGCCTTGAGCTTATCATGCCGAACCTGAACCTGATCGGACAGGGGCAGTTCTGCCTGGGGTACAAACTTTGCCATTTTAATATACTCTCCTTAATCGCGGGTCACTTCAACGACCTTCATTTCGTAGCTTCCGGAGGGTGCGGCAACACTGAAGGTATCGCCAGCAGACTTGCCTACGATTGCACGGCCGAAGGGAGAGTCGTCGGAGAGCTTATATTCCATAGGATTGGCTTCCTGAGAGCCGGTGATCCGGTAGGTGGTCTTTTCACCGGTAGCCAGATCCTCAACCGTGACGGAGCAGCCCAGACCAACACGGCCGGTAGCCTCGTTCTCATCTTCGATGATAACTGCGTGGGACAGGATGTCCTCGATCTCAGCAATGCGGCCATAGAGCTTTGCCTGCTCGTTCTTGGCAGCATCGTATTCGGAGTTTTCAGACAAGTCACCGTAGGAGCGGGCTTCTGCGATCATTGCAGCGATCTCCCGCTCACGGGTAGTTTTCAGATAATTGAGTTCCTTTTCCAGGTCGTGAAGACGCAGGCTTGTGATCTTAAATTCCTTTGCCATAACAAAAAGATCCTTTCTGAGCAAATTTGTTCACTATATTATAGGTGAAAATCATTCTATAGTCAAGTAATTTTCCAACTTTTAGAAAAAACTGCTGGCTATTCATAAATTTAATTTTCCTTCTGCAAAGCTTCTATTGCAGCTTGGAGCTGGGGGTCGTTTTCCGGCTGGATGGTTTTTGCGTAGATTAAAGCTTCGGTTCGTTCGTCCACCTCTGTGATGATCTGAGGCGTTAAGCCGCCGGTTTCCGCCAGACTGATGCCCTCGGGGGTATAGTATTTGCCAACAGACAATCCAACGGCAGAGCCGTCGCTTAGGCGGTAGGTGGTTTGGAAATATCCTTTTCCGCAGGTCTGTGTTCCGGCGGTAACTGCCCAGTCGTATTCTTCCAGTGCTGCGGCGAAAAATTCAGCGGCTGAATAGCTTTCACCGTTTACCAGTACTGCCATAGGCATTTGCAAGCAGTCTGCATCAGAATGCTGGATATCTTCCTTCCCGGTATAATCCACACTTCGGAAGATCACGCCCTCCGGCAGCAGGTAGTCCAGAAGCTTTGTAAGCTCCAAAAGGTATCCGCCGGGGTTATTGCGCACATCGAAAATCAGCGCCTTTGCCCCCTGCCCTTTCAGCTCCTCAATGGCTTTTATGGTTTCCTGGGCACAGTTTTCATTAAAGTTTGCTATGGTTACAAGCCCGATATCTTCGCCCAGCATCTGACCGGTTGCCACCGCCACACGGACGGTGCTTCGGGTCAGCGTGAAAGAAAGGGTTTCTCCGTCCCGGAGGACAGAAACGGAAACATCCGTTCCCGCCTCGCCCCGGATCAATTCCCTTGTGCCCTCCGTACCTAAAGAGCAAACCGGCTGACCTTCCACCTCTGTGAGGATGTCTCCAGGCAAAATTCCTGCCATCTGGGCAGCACCGCCGGGTTGGACCTGCACAATATCAAAGCCCTTTTCATCCTCCCGCTGAGAGATAGTGATACCAATACCCACATAGGCATTCCTTTTTCCCTCCTGATAGGTTTCATAATCTGCCGCAGGAATATAGTAACTCCACCGGTCACCCAAGGATGCGACCATTGCTTTTGCGGCTGCATCTTCCATAGCTGCCCTATCCGCATTTCCGATATACCTGTTTTCCAGCAGGTATTGCAGCTGCTGGAGCTTCCCGGAGCTTCTGAAGCAAATAAGGGCTGTCAATACCGCCACCAACACATAGGAAGCTGTCCGCAAAAGGATCTTTGTCCAGTTTTTCACACGATCACCTCGTAAACTTGGGCGCGTTCATTTTGAACGCGCCCAGAATTGCTTATCTTTAATATGCTCCCAAATATCAGATATTAATATAGTTTGCCGGATTTACATACACGCCGTTATAGCTGATACCGAAATGCAGGTGCGGTCCGGTAGAGCCGCCGGTGGAGCCCATATAGCCAATGACCTGACCCTGGCTCACATAGTCGCCCGAGGAAACGATATAATGGGTCATGTGCATATAGATAGAGGCAAAGCCGTCTTCGTGGACAATTTCCACATAGTAGCCGGCGCTTCCGTCATAGGAAGCAGTGGAAACTCTGCCGGATTTTGCCGCGTAGATCGGTGTGCCGGTAGGACCTGCAAGGTCTACGCCGTAGTGCATTTTATAGGTGCCGCTGATGGGGTGTACCCGGTAGCCAAAGGGGCTGGTAAATGCTACATAAGAACAAGGGGTAATCCAGCCGGTGCTGGAAGGAATACTGGTGCTGGGTTTATAAGTAGGCGTGGGAACAGAGGTTGCCAGCCATTCTTCGTGCTTTGCCTTGTCATATTCTTTTTCTTTCTTGGCGATCTCCAAAAGCAGTTCTGCCTGCTCGTCCTCAGACTGATCCAGCAGATCTTCAAACTCCTGACCGGTTGCTACCAGCTCCACCAGCAGTGCATCTGCTTCTACCCGCTTCTGCTCCAATGTTTTTTCTGTTTCTGCCAGTTCTTCCCGGGAGGTTTCCAGCGCTTCTTTTTCTGTTTCCAGTTCTTCCTTGGCATCGGACACAACCTTTGCCGCTGCGCTCATTTCCTGCATCCGCTTGTTGTCCGAGGCTGCGATCTCCTGAACCATATTCAGCCGGTCCAAAAGGTCCGAAAAGCTATTTGCCTGAAACAGGACAGACCAGTAAGACAGAGAGCCGTTTTCTTCCATCGCCCGGATACGCTCTTTATTCTTTTCATTAAGCTCTGCCAGCTTACTTTCTGCTTCCACCAGCTCATCCTGCTTGTCCGCAATGAGAATGCTGTATGCAGAGATCTGCTCATTAATAGTTTTCACCTGCTCGTGGAGTAGGAAAACCTCCTGATCGATCAGATTCTTCTGGGCGACCACTTCTTCCATCTTTCCCATATTTTCGGAGAGCTGATCTTCCAGTGCCTGAATTTCTGCCTGGAGCTTCTCTTTATCTTTCTCCAGTTCATTGAGCTGCTCTTTGATCGCACCGGAACTGGCAGCATTTACACGGCTGGGCAAAACGCCAATGATCAGACCGAACAGCATTACAAATGCCATAAAGCCAGCTAAGATAGAAACCAATAACTTTCTGTTTTTCATATATAACTCCATTATACATCCATAAACTTACGGATAGATGTCCAACTGCCCACAATACCCACGAAAATACCGGCAGCGGCAAAGGTTGCCACCATAGGCCACACCATTTCCCGGAAGGGAACAAAATTAAACAGCTTCAGAGTGTCAATAGCGGCGATCCGGCTGGACAGGGCATCATACATCAGCCATTCCAGCAGGAATGCCAGACCTGCGCCCAGCATACCCAGCACAAAGCCCTCCACCACAAAGGGCAGGCGGATAAAGCTATTGGTTGCACCAACCATTTTCATAACGGCGATTTCATCCCGCCGGTCGTACATTGCCAGCTTGACTGTATTGGAAATAATCAGCAGGCTCACTACCAGCAGGACAACAATGATCACAATGGATGCAAGCCGCAGAATATCCTGCAGTGCGGAAAAGCCTTCTGCCAGCTCATAGGCAGCAGAAATATCCGCCACACCGGAAACGGACCGGATGGCAGCAGTGGTGTCCTCCATCAGGTGATTGTCCTCCAGTGTCACCACAAAGCGGTGGCGCAGGTAACTGGCATCCACACCGTTAAAGGTACCTCTTTCTGCATAGTCCGCTACGAAGTTTTCCAGCGCCTCTTCCCGGGAAACGAATACGCAATTGTGCACATTTTCGATCCGGTTAAGCTGGGTGCCGATGCTTCTTGCCTCTGCGTCAGACAGGGTTTCATCCACATACACCACGATCTCGTTGGTTTTATTCAGGTCCTCCACAATGATGTTCAGATTATACATCAGACTGGAGAAGGTGCCCACGATCAGCAAGCATGCCACCGTTACGCACACGGCGGCGAAGGACATAAAGCCGTGGAGGAAAATACCCCGGATGCCCTCTTTCATCAAATAGCCAAGATTGTTTATTTTCATATTCTGTAATACCCATCCATTCCGTCGTGGACCACAAGGCCCTCATTGATGGCGATGACACGCTTGGAGAAGCGCTCCACCAGATCCTTCTCGTGGGTAACCACCAGCATAGTCGTGCCCAGATTGTTGATCTCCTGCAGAAGGCTCATGATCTCCAGGGACCGGTCCGGGTCCAGGTTGCCGGTGGGCTCGTCTGCGATAATGGTGGAGGGGTTGTTCACCAGTGCTCTGGCAATTGCCAGACGCTGCTGCTCACCGCCGGAAAGCTCTGTGGGATGGCGGCGGCTCTTAGTCTCCAGACCCACCAGCTCCAGAATGTAGGGAACCCGGTCACGGATCTCCTTGGTGCCTGCACCGATGGCGCGCATAACAAAAGCCACATTCTCGTATACAGTCTTGCTTTCGATCAGGCGGAAATCCTGAAACACAACACCTACGGTGCGCCGCAGATAGGGGATCTCCCGCTTGCGGATCCGCTCTAAGGAATAGCCGTTGACATGGACCATACCGGAGGTAGGCTTCAGCTCACCTGTAATCAGCTTGATAATGGTGGACTTTCCGGAACCGGAAGGTCCAACCAGAAACGCAAATTCTCCGTCCTCGATCTGCATAGAAACGCCCCGCAGTGCGTGGGTTCCCACAGAGTAGGACTTTACAACATTGGTAAATTCGATCATAGCATCTTCTTACTCCAATAAATAGTGTAACCAAATTGTAACATATTCCAGATGTTATGTCAATCCGCCAGCGTTCGAAAAATAATGGAAATTGTCAATTATGGCAATTTAACCAAATTGGCGCACCTGCTTTGTGCAGGTGCGCCAATAACCGCTTTTAGTGCAATTCTCTAGAGGACAGGTACTTACGAACCATCAGTGCGACCTTGAACACGATCGCGTGGTCAAACTGCCGCAGATCCAGACCGGTGAGCTTTTTGATCTTTTCCAGACGGTACACCAGGGTATTCCGGTGAACAAACAGCTTCCGGGAGGTTTCGGACACATTGAGGTTATTCTCAAAGAACTTGTTGATGGTAAAGAGTGTTTCCTGATCCAGAGAGTCGATAGAATTTTTCTTAAACACTTCTGTCAGGTAAATTTCACACAGGGTGGTGGGCAGCTGATAGATCAGACGGCCAATGCCCAGGTTTTCATAGTTGATAATGGTCTTTTCTGTATCAAAGACCTTGCCCACATCGATCGCGGTCTGGGCTTCTTTATAGGCGTCTGCCAGCTCCCGCAGGTGGTCCGCCACTGTGCCGATGCCGATGACGATTTTCACATACAGCTCATTGCGCAGGGTTTCTTCCATTGCAGAAGCAATCTTTTCCAAGTCGAATACCGTTGCACCCGCAGGGATCTGCTTAACAACTGCAATATCCGTCTCGTTGATGCTGATTACAAAATCCTGCATTTTATCCGGGAACATACCGGACAGTACATCCACTGTTGCCACATCGCTGTGACCGGTTTGGCGGACCAGAAATACCGCTCTGGGCGCATCGGTGGCAAAGTGCAGCTCCTTTGCACGGATATAGATATCACCGGGCAGGATGTTATCCATAATAATATTCTTTACAAATGTACCACGGTCATGCTTTTCCTCATAGAAGGACTTGGCGTTGCGCAGGGCAATATATGCCATAGAACAATATGTTTTTGCCAGCTCATCCTCGCCGGAGCAGAACACTGCACACTCAAAGAAGCCGGCACTGCTGACCATTGCGCGGAAAGACCGCTGTGCAAATGTAACCGTCTGCTCTGTACTGCCGGATACCTTCAGTACCGCTTCTGGCCAGCGCTCACCCATCAGGGAAGCATCTGTACAGGCGATCACGAAGCCTTCTGCGTCCACCACACCGAATACCCGGTCGGTAACATCTTTTAACTGTGAGATCACACTCTGAAAAACACCGTTTGTCATCTGGGAGTCCTCCTTTAGGAATTTGCACAAATACGCATTTCACAAAATAATACCAGTATTATACACTTCTTTTGCGCAATATGCAAGTCCTTTTTGACATTTTATTGCAAAATGGCACTAGTTTTTTGGAGATAATTACCCAAATCTCCGGCTTTCGCCCGGAAATTCCCAAGGTCTGATTTATACAACTTGCCAATGGTCCAAGGCATCCACTTCTGCCTCTGTCAGTCTGCGGACCTGTCCTCTGGGCAGATCACCCAAGGTCAATTTCCCTTCCTGACGCCGTTCCAGATAAGTAACCGGCAAATGTCGGGATGCCAGCATCCTGCGGACCTGATGGTACTTTCCCTCGCAAACAGTCACCATACTCTCCCCCGGTCCGATGGGCTCCAGCACTGCCGGCAGGCATGCCGTTCCGTCTGCCAAGGTCAGACCGGCAGAAAAGGCCTGCACATCTTCCTGGGTCGCCGTTCCCTCATGGCGGGCATAATAAATTTTCGGCACTTCCTTTTTGGGGCTGATGAGCCGGTGCAGCAGGTCGCCGTCGTTGGTAAAAAGCAAAAGTCCCTCGGTCTGCTTATCCAGCCGGCCTACCGGCTTTAAGTCCAGATGGCGGTATTCTTCCGGTAGAAGCTCCATAACCGTCTTTTCTTTTTCATCGGCTGTGGCTGTCACAAAGCCTGCCGGCTTATTGAGCATAACCACCACTGTGCCAAAGGCTTGCAGGATTTCTCCGTCAAGCGCGATTTCCTGGGTGTTGGGATCGATCTTCCGTCCGTTATCCCGCTCCGGGATGCCGTCCACAGTCACCCGTCCTGCTTTTAAGATGGCTTTTACCTGGCTGCGGGTGCCGATGCCGCAGTCGCACAAAAATTTGTCCAGCCGTTCCATAAGTTCTCCGTTCTACCCTCCTCAACTGATGAATAGGCTATAGCATAATACAAGCCTAAGGAGGGTTATTTATGATGGTAATGACCGCAAAGGTCGATTTCAAGAAGATCATCATCGGTCTGATCGCCGCTGCCGCAGTGATCGTGGCGCTGGTTCTGCTGCTGGGTGGAGGAAACGATTCCGCATCCACTGCCGCCACCGCCATATCCAGCAACGACGCACGGGTGGCGTTTTTGAAGGATCTGGGCTGGGAGGTAAACACCTCGCCCAACCAGTCCGGTCAGGTGCGCATCCCCAAAGAAGCAGCCGAGGTCTTTGACCGTTACAACGAGCTTCAGAAAAGTCAGGGATACGATTTGAGCCAGTACGCGGGGAAAACTGTTATGCGTTATGTGTATCAGGTCAATAATTTCCCCGGTGCAACCGAGCCGGTATACGCCACAGTTCTGGTCTACAAAAACCAGATCATCGGCGGAGATATTACCGACACCGCCCCCGGCGGGCAGATCCGGGCATTAAAGAAAGGGGATATGCCCCCTGCCCCAAGCACTGTTCCGGAAACAACTGCGCCCACCGAGACACAAGCTGACAGTTAACTGTTATTTATTTTATCACAATTGTTTTTGCTTGACAACCGCCCTGTGCGCGTGCTATGCTTTTATTAGATCTTCAGGGCAGGGTGCAATTCCCGACCGGCGGTAAAGTCCGCGAGCGCTAAGGCGCTGAATCGGTGCAATTCCGATACCGACAGTACAGTCTGGATGGAAGAAGACAGCTGTTTTATGCAATATTTTCACGCCCTGAGTAGATAATACTCAGGGCGTATTTTTACTTTTGAGGTGGTATTGTGAAAGAATTCTTGCTGCAGGTTCAGGAAAACCTCTACTTCGTGCTTGTGTGCACTGCCATCGCCGCCGCACTGGCAGTGGTGGCAAAGCTTGCAGAGCGCTTTTTGCCCACGACTCGGAAAATTTCTTCTGCCAGACGGATCTCGATTCTGGGAATCTGCGCAGCCCTTGCTGCTGTTTTGCATATTCTGGATTTCCCATTGCCTTTTCTTGCGCCGGATTTTTACAAGCTGGATTTTTCCGAGCTTCCCGTGATGCTTTGCGGTTTCTATCTCGGACCCTCTGCTGTAGTTGTATGTGAAGGGCTGAAGATCCTGCTCAAGCTCCTGATGAAAGGCACAAGCACTGCCTTTGTGGGCGATTTTGCCAACTTTGTAATCGGCTGCAGCCTTGTGCTTCCCGCAGTGATCGTTTATCACACCAAAAAGACAAAGTCAAGTGCCATCTGGGGACTTGCCCTGGGAACTGTGATCCTGACCGTATTTGGAAGTGCTTTCAACGCCGTGTATCTTCTGCCGAAATTCTCCCAGCTATACGGTATTCCCCTGGAGAGTATTGTTGCAATGGGCGGTGCGATCAATGGTGGTATCCACTCCGTAAGCACCTTTGTATTACTGGCGGTTGCACCGCTGAACCTGATAAAAGGTGTTACCATATCCGCCCTGACCCTGCTTTTATATAAGCGGGTGGCAAGACCCCTGTTTGGAAAATAAATTTCCGGACTCATTTTCAAAATGAGTCCGGTGATTTTTATTCTTCAAAATCTTCTTCCTGTGCTTCTACTACTTCCCCTTCTACTACTTCAAAGACAGGTTCGGCAGTGCTGCTCTTCCTCGGTGGCATTCCCAGCTCCTTCTTCCGGTTGATAAATACAAAGATCGGCAGCAGGAAAGAGAAAAAGATGCTCAGCACTAAAAATGCAACCGCTCTTTTGGGATTGGCAGAATAAAACAGGTCATAATAAGCAATATACTGAAATACAGTAAGCACAATTGCCACTGCGCACATAGCGCCGCAGCTGCCGATCATGATCAAAACAGGAACGATCAACTGGGCAGGCACAAGGGAGTCTGCCATTCGGGAAGCAACAACATTTACCATAAACCCAACGAAATAAACAAAAAAGAATATCATCAGGGCATAGACTGCGATCTCAAGAATCATCAGAAGCTTGCGGCGGTTACGGATTTTTCCCTTTGCCACATACTGATACTGGTCGGAAATACAGCCAAGGATCCACGAAGTTCCCACAGGCAGCCAGCTCAGCCAGGGGCGCCGGATTCCCCGCCGTTTTGCCATGGTATGCAGACCCAAGCTGTTAAACACATAAGCCATAACTGCAACGCCGGAAGAAAATAGCATTGAGAACAGATAATATGCCAGCAGAAGCCCTTGTGCAGCCGTGCCATTTCCACTGCCTATATAACCGTAAATCTCAGGATACATTGTAAGCACCTCACTTAATTTATTTTAGTTTATGCTCAGTATAGCATAGATCTGCTCATTATGCAATAAAACCCACGCAAAAACCGTAGCCGCCGGCAGTCAGACCCCTCCCGATATAAGAAATATTACCAAAATTCGCCTTACCCCTTGCAAATGCGACGCAAATAGGCTATAATGACCGCAAGCAGGCGTAGGTGCGCCTGTACATTACTATATAAAACACCCGCAGACGATCTGCGGCAGACAGGAGACGAACTATGAAAGGTATCATTCTTGCCGGAGGCTCCGGTACACGGCTGTACCCCTTGACGAAAGTGACCTCCAAGCAGCTCCTCCCCATCTACGATAAGCCTATGATCTATTATCCCATGTCCGTTCTCATGAGCGCAGGCATCCGGGATATTCTCATTATATCTACCCCGCAGGATACCCCCCGTTTCCAAGAACTTCTGGGTGACGGTCATCAATTCGGTCTGAAGCTAAGCTATGCCGTTCAGCCCAGTCCCGACGGATTGGCACAGGCTTTTATCATCGGTGAGGAATTCATCGGAAAAGATTCTGTTGCAATGATTCTTGGTGATAATATTTTCTTCGGACACGGCCTGAAAAAACGGTTACGCGCCGCTGTGCGCAACGCCCGTAATGGCAAGGGTGCAACAGTCTTTGGCTATTATGTAGATGATCCGGAGCGCTTTGGTATCGTGGAATTCGATGATAGCGGCCGTGCCATCTCCATTGAAGAAAAGCCTGCGCAGCCCAAGAGCAATTACTGCGTTACCGGTCTGTACTTCTATGACAACCGGGTGGTGGAATATGCAAAGAACTTAAAGCCCTCCCCCCGGGGTGAGCTGGAGATCACCGACTTAAACCGGATCTATCTGGAGCAGGGCGACCTGAATGTGGAGCTTCTGGGTCAGGGCTTTACCTGGCTGGACACCGGCACCCACGAAAGTCTGGTAGAAGCTACCAACTTCGTCAAAACCGTAGAAACCCACCAGAACCGGAAGATCGGCTGTCTGGAGGATATTGCCTATATTAACGGCTGGATCACCCGTGAGGATGTGGAAGCGGTTATTAAGGTTTATAAAAATCAGTACGGTCGTTATCTGCAGGATGTTCTGGACGGAAAGTACATCGATGTACTTCACGACAAGCGGCGGCTGGAGGAGCTGGAAAAATGAAAAAGACAATCATCGTAACCGGCGGCGCCGGTTTTATCGGAAGCAACTTTGTATTCCATATGCTGGGCAAGTATCCGGAGTATCGGATCATCTGTCTGGACAAGCTGACCTATGCCGGCAACCTGTCCACCCTGAAATCCGTTATGGAGCATCCCAACTTCCGTTTCGTGAAGCTGGATATCTGCGACCGTGCCGGTGTGTACAATCTGTTTGAAGAAGAGAAGCCCGACGTGGTGGTCAACTTCGCCGCAGAAAGCCACGTGGACCGCTCTATCGAAAATCCCGAGATCTTCCTGCAGACCAATATTCTGGGCACACAGGTACTGATGGATGCCTGCCGCAAGTATGGCATCGAGCGTTATCATCAGGTTTCCACCGACGAAGTATACGGCGATCTGCCGTTGGATCGTCCTGACCTGTTCTTTACAGAAGAGACGCCCATCCACACCAGCTCTCCCTATTCTTCCTCCAAGGCAGGCGCTGACCTGCTGGTTATGGCATATCACCGCACCTACGGTCTGCCGGTAACCATCTCCCGTTGTTCCAACAACTACGGTCCTTATCACTTCCCGGAAAAGCTGATTCCGCTGATGATCGCAAACGCTTTGGCAGACAAGCCTCTGCCCGTTTACGGCGAGGGTCTGAATGTGCGGGACTGGCTGTATGTGGAGGACCACTGCAAGGCCATTGACCTGATTATTCACAAGGGCCGCGTGGGTGAGGTATACAACATCGGCGGTCACAACGAAATGCGCAATATTGACATTGTCAAGATCATCTGCAAAGCACTTGGCAAGCCGGAAAGCCTGATCACTTATGTGACTGACCGGAAGGGACACGATATGCGTTACGCCATCGACCCCACCAAGATCCACAGTGAGCTTGGCTGGCTGCCGGAAACCAAGTTTGTTGACGGTATTCAGAAGACCATCCAGTGGTATCTGGACAACAAGCCCTGGTGGGAGGAGATCCTCTCCGGTGAGTACCAGAGCTACTACGAAAAGATGTACGGCAACCGCTGAAAATTACAAAAATCCTAAAATCGGAGATGCTTTCGTCAAAAAGCATCTCCGATTTTTCATTTTGTCTATAATGCACAAATGTAACCTGTCTAAAACAGGTTTGTTTTGTCGTTTTTAAGGTCATCCTGCCATCTGCTGTGTTGACATTTCGGTTCAAATAGGTTATAATGCGTATAATAGTTATAAGTATATGTATGCCCTTTTTTGATAGGAGGATTTTATGCAAACAAATCACGAAGATCATGTAATTTATTTGAAGGATCTGCTGTTTTCTGCACTGTACCGCTGGAAGAAAATCCTGCTGTTCGGTATTGTTCTTGCCCTTTTGCTGGGCGGTGTGAAAGGCATTTCTGCATACCGCACCATAAAGAGCCATACCGGTGACCTCATCGGTCAGGTATCGGAATCTCCGGAGCAGGCTGTTCTTGAGAAAAAGCTGGAAACACTGCAGGCATCCTATGATGCTCTGGCAAAATTCCAGCAGGAGTCTGTTCTGATGCAGATAAATCCCTATGGTTTTTACAAAGCATCCTTGTCCATATTTGTTGCCCCAGAGGTTCCCGCAACGCAGGATGCAGACGATCAGAGCCTGTCTCCTACAGGTGCGATCTTAAACAGCTATGCATCTATGCTGACCGATAATGCTGTGGTACAGGCAATTTCTGACGCATTGAATGTGAAGGCAGAAACACTCAGCGAACTGATCACCGTTTCTGTGGACCCGAAGATCGGTGTTCTGGATGCATTTGTGCCCTGTACTACTCAGGAAGGGGCGCAGGCAATTCTCGATATTCTGCTAGATCAGCTTGATCTGGCTCAGGCAGAAGTCTCCCAAACCATCTGCGAGCATAAGATGAGCATTTATCAGCAGTCTGTCAAGTTTACCTCCGATGCCTTTTTGGCAGAAACTCAGGCAGCAAAAGTACAGCGTATGACAGACCTGCATATCTCTATCACGGATACCAAAGCGGAGCTTAATGCAGTTGCCTCCGATTCTCCCGATGTTGTTAGCGTCCGGTCTTTGATCCGGTCTGCTGTGATCTACGGCATTTTGGGTCTTATTCTGGGAATGTTTGTGACGGTTGTATGCATCTGGGTCAGCCACATTTGCAGTAGCAAGGTCTATTCTGCCCGCACCCTGACAAACCGGACACAGGTAAAGGTTTTGGGTGGCATCAATATGCTGCCTAAGATGTGCGCTGCTATGCGCAAGCTCCGGCTGCTTGATAACCGCTCTGTTACAAAAGCCGATCTGCAAGCACATCTGATTGCTGCCAATGTGCGAAATCTCTGTATGGACGCCAAGCATCTTTTGGTTACCGGTACCGCTGAATGCGCCGTACTGTCTGAAGCACTGCAGCAGGCAATGCCCGGTGTGCAGATTTCCCTGTGCGGAAGCTTGCTTACCGATGTAGCCGCCGTGAATGCCCTTTCCGATTGCGACTATGTACTGCTTGTAGAAGAATGTGAGGTTTCCCGCTATGGAGACATTCAGCAGACAGTTTCTATGATTGCCGACAACAATAAGACACTTCTCGGCTGTGTGCTTCTTAACGGATAATGGATAAGGGTGATTTTATGAAAGTTTTTGTTACCGGCGTTGCCGGTCAGCTTGGCCACGATGTGATGAATGAACTTAGCAAGCGCGGATATGACGGAATCGGCAGTGATATTGCGCCCCAATACAGCGGTGTGCAGGACGGTTCGGCTGTCTGTACTATGCCTTATGTTCCTTTGGATATTACCGATGCCCGCGCTGTTGCTCAGGTCATCTGCGAAACAAAACCCGATGCAGTGATTCATTGCGCCGCCTGGACAGCAGTGGATCTGGCTGAGGACGAGGACAAAACAGAAAAAGTCCGTGCTATCAACGCAGGTGGCACCCAGAACATTGCCGATGCCTGCAAAGCAGCCGGCTGCAAAATGATGTATATTTCCACTGACTATGTATTTAACGGCCAGGGTCAAACCCCATGGGACCCGGACTGCAAGGATTATGCTCCTTTAAATGTCTACGGACAGACCAAGCTGGAGGGTGAACTGGCAGTTGCCAATACTTTGGAAAAATTCTACATTGTCCGCATTGCCTGGGTCTTCGGACGCAATGGCAACAACTTCATTAAAACAATGCTGAAGCTTTCTGAAAAGTATGATGCCCTGCGAGTGGTAAACGATCAGATCGGCACACCCACCTATACACTGGATCTTTCCCGGCTGCTGGTGGATATGGTAGAGACGGAAAAGTACGGCTATTACCACGCCACCAACGAGGGCGGCTATATTTCCTGGTATGACTTTGCCTGCGAGATCTTCCGTCAGGCAGGTAAGTCTATGACCGTCACACCGGTCACCACTGCAGAATACGGGCTTTCCAAAGCGGCACGTCCCTATAACAGCCGACTGGATAAATCTAAGCTGGTTGAAAAAGGATTTGCACCTCTGCCTAACTGGCAGGATGCGCTTTCGCGCTATCTGAAAGAAATTGAGGAGTAATTATGGGTCAGATTACAGTAGAAAAAAATGTAGGCGGTATTGAGGGCCTGTGTGTCATCACCCCCGCTGTCCACGGCGATAACCGGGGTTACTTTATGGAGACCTATTCCCAGCGGGATATGGAAGAAGCCGGTTTGAACATTCCCTTTGTGCAGGATAACCAGTCCATGTCCACCAAGGGCGTTTTACGGGGTCTGCACTTCCAGAAGCAGTATCCTCAGACTAAGCTGGTCCGTGCAATCAAGGGCAGTGTCTTTGATGTGGCTGTAGACCTGCGTTCTGGCTCTGCCACCTACGGAAAGTGGTACGGCGTTCTGCTGACCGAGGAAAACAAAAAGCAGTTTTTGATTCCCAAGGGCTTTGCCCACGGTTTTCTGGTGCTCACAGACACTGCAGAATTCTGCTATAAGTGTGACGATTTTTACCACGCAAACGACGAGGGCGGTTTAGCCTGGAACGACCCGGCGATCGGTATCCAATGGCCGGAGCTGGTGGGCAATTACGCCGGCTCTGCCTCTGCCGAAGGCTACGCCCTGTCCGACGGAACGCCCCTGAATCTTTCCGAGAAAGACCAGAAATGGCTGGGTCTTGGTGAGACATTTCGTTTTTAACCGAAAGTGAGCATACTGATGGGAAAGAAAATTTGCTTCGTTTCTTCTTCCGGAGGCCATTGGGAAGAGTTAATGTGCCTTTACCCCATTGCCAAAGAACATGACAGTTTTTTCGTTACCGAAGAAGGCGGACAGGTTTCTGACAGAAACTTGAACCAGATTTATACATTCCGACAGATCAATCGCAAGGAAAAGACTTTTTTGTTCCACTTTGTGCGTCTGTTTGCTTTTGCCTGTAAAATCATCAGCAAGGAACGGCCCGATGTGGTAATCACAACCGGAGCTCTGGTTGCTTATCCTTTTTGTTTGATTGCAAAACTGTGCGGCAAAAAAGTGGTCTATGTGGAATCCTTTGCGCGGGTTAATAACCGTTCCCTTACCGGACGGCTGGTATACCCCTTTGCTGATCTGTTTCTGGTGCAATGGGAGTCTATGCTTGATTGCTATCCCAATGCGAAATATGTAGGCGGAATATTCTGATCTGGAGGGCTTTTTATGATATTCATAGCAGTTGGTACGCAAAAATTCCCTCTAGACCGTTTGCTTCGCAAGGTGGATGAATTGATCGTATCCGGTGAAATTACGCAGCCGGTTTTTGCACAGATCGGCCACAGCGCCTATCGTCCCCAAAAATATGATTACACAGATTTTCTCAGCAGTGATGAATTCAGTGAAAGAATTTCACAATGTGATCTGCTTCTGACACACAGCGGCGTTGGAACGATCATCACCGGCATCCAGAATAATAAGCCTACTATTGTTTTCCCCCGTCTGGCAAAATATGCAGAGCATGTAGATGACCATCAATTAGAGATTGCCACTGCCTTTGCAGAAAAGAATCTGGTGTTGCTATGTAACGACGGAGACGACCTTGCAGAACTGATTGGAAAGGCAATGCAGCATAATTTCTCCCCGTATCATTCCCGCCGGGACAAAATGATTTCCACTATAAAGGATTATCTCGATTCTGTATAACTTCCCACTGCCGATCATTATGGAGAAATAGCGAATGAAAGTATTGATGATTTGTACCGTTCCTTTGTCCGGAAACGGCATTGCTACTTGTGTGATAAACTACGCCACAGCGTTGGCGCAAAAAACAAACATGCACGTTCTTGCTCCGGAAGGTGTGCCGGAAGGAACCCAGCAGACATTGACACAGCAAGGTGTCCGTCTGCATCAGCTTCCCGACCGCAAAACAGGACTGAAAGCTTATCTGGCTGCTTTGCTCCGGCTTCTGCGCCAGGAGCGTTTTGATGTGGTTCATATCCACGGAAACAGTTGCACTGTATCTATTGAGCTTCTGGCTGCAGCGCTGGCTGGATGTCCCGTTCGAATTGCACATAGCCACAACACAAGCTGCGATCACAAAAAAGCCCACCGTTTGCTGCGCCCCGTATTTGAATTGCTGGTAAACGGCAGACTTGCATGTGGTCAGGAAGCAGGAAAATGGTTATTCCATAAAAAATCCTTTCAGGTATTGCGTAATGGCATTGATCTTTCCGGTTATGCTGCCGATGAGACACAGCGTGCTGCCATTCGTCAACAGCTTGGTCTTACGGATAATATGCTGGTTTTAGGCCATATCGGTTTATTTATACCTGCAAAAAACCATAAATTTCTTATGCAGATTGCAAAAAGTTTTGCAGACCGGACAGACAAAGATTGGAAGCTGCTGTTGCTCAGCGACGGTCCGCTTATGGATGAGATCCGTCAGTGTGTTGACCAGTTGAATTTGTCAGATCATATTATATTTATCGGCCGTGTTCCCAACACCTCCGGTTATTTACAGGCAATGGATCTGTTCCTTCTGCCTTCCCTTCACGAAGGGCTGCCCTTTGTGCTGGTAGAAGCACAGGCTTCCGGCTTGGACGCACTGGTATCTGACCAAGTCTCTACAGAAGTAGATATGACAGGTAATCTTCAGTTCCTGCCTATTGATGATCCGGAAATTTGGGCTGATAAAATACTGCAATCCGCCAAACCAAACAGATATCAGCATAGCCAGGATGCCTGTAAAGCCCTGCATGATGCAGGCTACAGTATAGAAGGCAACGCTGACTTTCTGCTCGGTTTCTATACGGATTTATTATCAAAAAAGCACTAATTTAGAAACGCGGGTTTTGCTCCTGCGCAGGAGGAAGTATGAAAGTTGCTGTTATGATGTCCACCTACAACGGTGAACGCTATCTGGATGCACAAATAGAAAGCCTGGCAACGCAAACCGTTGCCGATTCTATTACTTTATACATCCGGGACGACGGAAGCAAGGATAAAACTTTTGATATTATCGAGAGCTGGAAAAATAAAATCCATATTGAACTGATTACAGGTGCCAATCTGGGCCCTGCAAAAAGTTTTTGGGATCTGCTTACCAACGATGATATCCAAGCCGATTACTACGCCTTTTGCGATCAGGATGATGTATGGGATGCAGACAAGCTGGAGGTTGCTATCTCCAAGCTGAACGACCATACCCATTTTTATGCCTGCAACAGTCGGTTGATTGATAGTGAAGGCACTGTTATTGATGAAGCATATACAAAAAACCAACCGGTCATCTCCATACCCAGACTGTTTGTGGCAGGCATTGTACAGGGTTGTGCCATGGTGTTTTCCGATAGCTTGCGCAAGCATCTTGTTTCCCGGGATATTCAGTGTCTGCCTATGCACGATATCATCGTTATGCTGTACGCTATGAGCTACGGCGATATTTTCTGGGATTTTGACACCCATTTCGGTTACAGAGTACACAGCAGCAATGTGGTTGCCCGTGAGAACAAATCTGTTTTCAAAAAAATCCGCAGCACCTATTGGAACTGGAAAAACAGCGGCAAAAACTCCATGTCTACGGTTGCCCGAGAAATGCTCAGCAAGGCAGGTAACCTCTCTGAAGAAGATGCTGCATATCTTACTTTGATGAGCAATTACAGAACCAGCCTTTCTGCAAAGCTGAAACTGCTTTTCCAAAAACATACCGACCGGATTCCTTTCCGGGTTTTGCGGTCTTACAGGATGCGCTTGCTTCTTAACCTGTTATAAGGAGATTTGTTGAAATGAAAAAAGTGATGTTAGTCTTCGGTACCAGACCGGAAGCGATCAAGATGTGTCCTCTGGTGAACGAATTAAAAAGCCGCAAAACACTCAAAACCATTGTGTGTGTTACCGGCCAGCACCGTCAAATGCTGGATCAGGTTTTGGACGCCTTTGATGTAACACCGGACTATGACCTTTCCATTATGAAGGACCGGCAAACCCTTTTTGACGTTACCACAAACATCCTCACCAGCATTAAGTCCGTCTTGGAGGAAGTGCAGCCGGATGTGGTATTGGTCCACGGTGACACCAGCACTACTTTTGTCACTGCCCTTGCCTGTTTCTATCTCCAGATCCCGGTAGGTCACGTGGAAGCCGGTTTGCGAACCTATAACATCTACTCCCCCTATCCTGAGGAGTTTAACCGTCAGGCTGTGAGTATTATCAGCGGCTTTAACTTTGCGCCCACAAATCTTTCCAAGGAAAACCTGCTAAAAGAGGGTCGTGCCCCTGAGAGCATTTATGTTACGGGCAACACCGCGATCGATGCACTGAAAACAACTGTCCGTGCAGATTATAGCCACCAGCAGCTGCAATGGGCTGCCGGCAGCCGTCTGATCATGATCACTGCCCACCGTCGGGAAAACCTGGGCGAGCCTATGCAGAATATGTTCCGGGCAATTCGCCGGGTTATGGACGAGCATCCGGATGTGAAGGCGATCTATCCCATTCATATGAATCCCGCTGTCCGGGAAACGGCAGATGCAATTCTAGGCGGTGACGACCGTATCCGCATTATCGAGCCTCTGGATGTTCTGGATTTCCACAACTTCCTCAACGCCAGCTATATGATCCTCACCGACTCCGGCGGAATCCAGGAAGAAGCGCCCTCTCTGGGAAAGCCTGTTCTGGTTATGCGGGATACGACTGAACGCCCCGAGGGTATTGCAGCAGGCACACTGAAGCTGGTTGGCACACAGGAAGAAACCATTTATCAGGAATTTACCAAGCTCCTGAACGATCCGGAGGCTTACAACGCTATGGCACATGCCGCAAACCCCTACGGTGACGGTCACGCCAGTGAGCGCATTGCAGATATTTTAGAAAAGAACCTGTAAAAGAGGACTTGTCAATGAAAAAGATCGTTTATGTGATGCAGGTGGATTGGAACTGGATCAAGCAGCGCCCCCACTTTATCGCTGAGCATCTGGCTGAAAATCACGACATCACGGTAATGTATCAACACCGATATACCAGAGCCGGTCATCAGAATCGGGATGCAGGTGGCTTGCAGATCAAGCCTATTTATGTGATCCCCAGAGGAGACCGCTATCCGGTGCTTCGGAGCATTAACCGCAAAATTAAGGAGCTTGCCATCCGCAGACAGGCAACTGCTTCCTGCGCAGATTATCTGTATCTTACCTTCCCCGATCAGGTTGGGGCAATTCCCCGGAATTTCTCCGGAAAGGTCATTTACGACTGTATGGATAATCATCCGGCTTTTTGCAAAAGCGAAGCAGACCGCAGGTCTCTGGAACAGCGGGAAATCAAACTGGTACAGCGTGCAGATATTGTCTTGGTGTCCAGCGAAAAGCTCAAAGAGGTTTTGCTGGATCGCTGCGGTTCGGAATATTCCGGTAAGATCACCCTGGTACGAAACGGCTACAACGGCTCTGTGCTTGATCTTCCCGCAGAAAACGACCATTCTGCTGACCGTTATACCCTTGCATATTTTGGCACCATCAGCACCTGGTTCAATTTTGACTACGTGCTAAAAAGCCTTGAGGATTTTCCCCAGCTGGAATATCTTCTGATGGGACCGTCTGAGGTGGAAATTCCCCAGCACCAGCGCATCCGTTACATTGGCACTGTGGAACACGCAAAGCTCCCGGAAGTCACAAAGGATGCTCAGTGCCTCATTATGCCTTTTATTCTTAACGAAATCATTGAGGCTGTTGATCCTGTAAAGCTTTATGAGTATATCAATTTTAACAAAAACATTTTGTGTGTTAAATATCCGGAGATCGAACGCTTTGATCCCTTTGTTTATTTCTACACAGATTATGCATCCTACAAGCAGCAGCTGTCTGCACTGATGCAGGCAGAACAGGTTAAATACGCTGCATCCGACCGTATCGCTTTTCTTAAAGAGAACAACTGGGAAAGCCGTGTCCGTCTCATAGAAACACTGCTTTAATTTACCCCTTACGAAAGGAGGAACAGTCCCAAAATGAAAATCGTCCGTTTTTCTTATATAGACGCGCTTGTCAGCTGGCTTTTTGTCTATTTCTCAAGTAAGCTGCTTTGGGACACCGTTCCTTTTATCTTCGAGCTTGCTACACTGGCTGTTTTCGCCTTTTGTGCAATTTCCCTGGTCCACAGCAAGCCTGCAGTGAATCTGCACAGGATCAATCTGTTTATTACATTTCTGATTTTCTCCTTTTATGTGATCGCCAACGGCATCCTAAAGGACACTTTCCCCCAATTTGCCAGATCCCTTTATGAGTATATTTTCTATATTCTCATTCTGTTTGCTATGATGTGGCTATTGCCCCGTGCGGATATCCAGAAATGTGTAAAGGTCTATGCTTTATTCGGACTTTTGATCGCAGTCCTCTCCTGGTGGGAGTTTCTTACCAAGAGCTATCTGATTGCGGATGCTGTGGAAAACTATGCAGGTTTCCGGGCTATGGTGTTTACCCGCTCTTATCTGTCTCACGGTATGATCCTTGGACTTTTCTCCCTAGGCTGTATGGACATTTCTTACCGGGAGCGAAAGCCTCTGTGGTTTTTAGCCGGTGTCTTTTGTTTCATTTCGATTCTGACAACTTCCTCCAGAGGTCCTTTGGTTGCCTGCGGTGTGGCACTGGTTTTTCAGTTTATGATGAACGCTTTTATCAGCCGGCGTCACTCTCTGAAACGGCTGATCGCCTGCACGATTTTGTTCGCAGGTGCTATGGCGGTCTTTATTTTGATGTTTGGCACTTTTGAAACGCCAAATGAAACGATCAATAATTTTCTTCGCAGAATCAGAAGCATATTTAACTGGACCGGTGATGCCGGCAATGTAGGCCGCCTCCTTTTGTGGAGACAGGCCTTTGGATGGTTCAAAACCAACATCTGGTTTGGCATTGGCCCATCTAAAACCGGTTCCTGGGGCAATGGCTCCATCGGCGTTACCGAAAGCGGCGTTTTGAAACGCTTTGTGGAACTGGGTATTATCGGTGCGGTCTGTTTCTATTATTTTATCGGCTGCATCCTGTTAAAAGGCATTCGCGCTTATGGAAAACAAACGGATTATTCCAAGCGGCAGCTTGTCTTTTGGTTTTCATTGGTGATCGCCATCTTAATTAACGACATTATATTGCAAAGTACCGAGGAAATTATGGTGTCCTTCTATTTTTGGACTGCCTTTGCCGGTATTGAATGTGCATCGAATCCTATCATTTGCTCCCAAGGAGATACAAATCATGCACCATAAGCTTTTCGTTATCATACTCAATTATAACGGCTGGCAGGACACACTGGACTGTGTGCAGAGTGTTCAGCACAGCAACTATTCAGATACGAATATTGTTGTAGTAGATAATGCATCTACTGACGGCAGCTTTGATATCCTCAAACAAGAGCTCTCCTCCGATGTCATATTGCTCCATTCTGACAAGAATATCGGCTATGCCGGCGGTAATAATATCGGAATCCGTTATGCGGTTGAACAGGGCGCAGAGTACCTGTGTATCCTGAACAATGATACGGTGATTGCACCGGATGCCTTTACCAAGTGCATTGATTTGCTGGACCGGGATCCTTCTATCGGCTTTACCGGTCCTCTGGTTATGGAATTTGACCGGGAAAGCGTACAGTCAACCGGCGGTAATATTTATATTCAAAAAGGCAATGTCACACTAAACAACAACGGTAAACGCCCCTCCGAGCTTCCCCAAGAAGTTCCCTGTGACTATATTGGCGGTGCCTGTATTTTACTGCGCGCTTCCCTTTTGGAAGAGATCGGTGTCATTCCGGAAGCTTATTTCCTTTTCTTTGAAGAAACTGAGTGGTGCTACCGCGCACAACTGGCTGGATACCGCAATGTCTGCCTGACAGATGCGCAGGTGCGGCACAAAGGTTCTGCATCCATTGATGTTATTAACGGTTTGCACGCCTATCTGATGGAGCGCAACCGGGTCGCTTTTGTCAAGCGCAACATTAACAGTAAAGCCCGCTATTTGTTATATCTTATGTATCAGTTTGTAAAGACTGTTTATCGCGCCCTGTTTAAGAACAAGGTGTATTGGAGCTACCTGAAATACCAATTAGACGGAGCATTGCAAAGAATTGATACCGAAAGATTTCCCTTTATTGTAATTAAAGATCTGCCGTAACAGAACGGATAAGGTAATATGAAAAAGTTAATTGAAAAATTAAAGGCAAAGACAACGGCTAAAAACAGTTTTCTGACCCTTTGCAGCAATTTGATCTCTCAATTGATGAGTTTTTTGGTGACCGTACTTTTAGGCCGGTCCCTGTCTGTAGCAGACTATGGTCTGTATTCCATTCTGAACAGCATCGCCACCTTCGTAAGCGATATGGCAGATATGGGTATGAACGGTGCGATTACCCGCTTTGTTGCGGAATACCGTGCAAAGAAAGATCTTGCCAGTGAAGAACAGCTTATCACCTATGCGATCAAACGAAAGTTCCGGAATTTAATATTTGTATTTATCGTGCTGGTTTTGGCAGCAAAACCCATTGCAACCTTCTGGCTGAAAGACACACAGTCATATCCTTATGTTTACCTGATTTCTTTGACCTGTGCATTTTCCTTGTTTGTAGGTGCTATGCGAGCCATCATTCAGGGGCGTCAGGAATACGAAAAGTATTTTATTTCTGTGGTCAGCTGGAACTTTGTCTGGTGCGCAGTGATTGTGATTATGTTCCTGACAAACAAAATGACGATTGCAGCATCTATTATTGCCGGTGCGGTCAGCGGTCTTGTAAATCTTATTCTTTGTACCAAACTGATCGGCTACAACCCCAAAAATGCTGTGCGAAAAAGCAGTATTTCTCCGGATGTCAAAAGCAAATTCAACACCTTTGGCAACTGGATGGTAATCTGGTCCGTTTTTGCCCTTCTGCAATCCAGAGCCGATATTTTTCTCCTTGCCACCTTTACAACACCGGAGCAGGTATCCTATTATGATATTGCCTCCAAGCTCATCAAACCTGTGTTAATGGTGGTCTCTGCCTATGCCCAGGTGCTCAACCCCCAGTTTGCCTCAATGGACACAAGGGAAAAATTAAACAAACAAATCGCATCGGTTATCAAATTCATTGCTGTTATTTCTGCTTTGATCGGCGTTGCCATTGTTGTGGTAGGCCCGGCAGTTAAGCTAGTATTTGGAAACAAGTATAATGATGCAATCTTCCCGGCTCAGCTTTTGCTGTTTGCCATCATCTTCTATGTTTGGACAGTGCCTTTCAACAGCGCTCTATATGCAATTAACAAACCGGAGGTGTTCGCGTTTGCTGCACTGCTTGGTCTGATTGTAACGGTTGTCGGTGATATTTTCTTACTGCCGTCTTTAGGTGCTGTGGGTGCGGCAATCACCTATATTGCCGCACAAGTAGTAGGCTTAGTCGTTGCCTTTGTTGCTTATAAGCTGCTTTACAGAAAGGAAACCTTAAATGACTAATTATCAAGATCGCGGCTATACAATCACCGGTCATATGGTAGTGAAAAACGAGGACCGTTGGATTTGGTTTAGTATTATGTCCGTTATTGATTATCTGGATAAGCTGATCATTTTTGACACCGGCTCTCAGGACAAAACCAATGAGATCATTGAAGCAATCTTAGAAAATAAAGCATATAAAGATAAGATCATATATGAGAAATTGGGTGCCGTTACCCCTGAGGATTTCTATAAGGTTCGGCAAAGACAGATCGATATGACCGCATCTGACTATTTTATGGTTGTTGACGGTGATGAGATCTGGTATGAAGAAAGTCTTTCTGAGCTGGATGTTATTTTGCGGGATCAGCATCCGGATCTGGTTGCTACCCGTTTTATCAATTGCTGTGAGGATATTTTCCATTTCCGAAACGACGACAGAGAAACCTATTGCATTGCCGGCATCACCGGAAGCATCACCATTCGGGTATATTCCACCAAAATTCCCGGAATTTCCTGCGGCGGTGTATACGGTGTGGAAGGTTATATCGATGCAAAGGGAATCTCTGTGCAGGAGGGCAATTACAACATTGCTGTTATGGAAAATAAGTACCTGCACACATCCCTGCTGAACCGGTCCTCTCTGCAATACGGTGATTATTCCATTCCCTACCGAAGAAGCAAGCTCCGCGCCCACTGGGATCAGAAATTCCCGTCGGATTATCAGTACCCGGAGGTTTTCTACAAGGAATACCCCTTACCGGTAAAATCTCCTTTTGAAAAAGATTTCAATCTCATTCGAACATTATATTCCATTGCATATCGATGCAAGCAGTTTTTGAAAGCAAAGGGGAAACGATAATGAAAGCTTCTAGCACCGGACCAATACGGTACACAACTGTGTTCCCCGAATGTTGCAGTGTTCATTTGAAAAAGGATGTGGGAATGCTCCCCTATTCTTTGAAAAAGTACCAAGGCTATGAGACTTCCATACTCTGCTATAATAACGGAGATATTTCTTCGGAGGAAAAAGAAAAATATCAAGTTGTATTTGTAGAAAAAAAGCGTGGAGAACAAATGGATTTTGGACTTTATCTGCTAAAAAACGCAAAACAGATCGATGTCCTTAATCTATATCATATTACCTCCCGCAGAAATATTCTCTGGATCTTACTCTACAAGCTGGGAAATCCAAAAGGAAAGGTGCATATCAAGCTGGATGCGGATTACCGTATGCTGGACCTCATGGATATGCATCCGGCAAGCCTGAAGGGAAAAGCAAAAATTCAGGTCCTTCGGAAACTTGTGGATTTATATACCGTGGAAACCACCCAGATGATGCAGCTTTTAGAAAAAGCATGGGAGCTGGATATCAAGCTGATGCCCAACGGTCTGTTTCTGGACGAAGGCGCAAACGAAGACTTCCCGCAAGACACAGATGCCTTTCTGACAGTGGGCCGCTTAGGCACTAAGCAGAAAGCTACCGAAATTCTGCTGGAGGCTTTCCGGGAAATTTCTTCCAAGACCGCTTGGGAGCTGTGGCTTGCAGGACCGGTAGAGCCGGATTTTGAGAATCACATCCAGGCTTTTTTTGAGAATAATCCCGATTTGACAAGCAGAGTGAAATTCTTAGGCAATATTGCAGATCCGAAGAAGCTGGCAGAAATTTACGGAAAAGCTAAGGTATTTGTTCTGCCCTCCCGGTGGGAGAGCTTCGGCTTAGTTCTCACAGAAGCGCTGGAACGGGGTGAATATCTGGTGGTATCCGACCAGGTTCCTTCCGTCGGCGATGTGGGCGACAACGGAAAATACTGCAGTGTGATCCCCGCTGATAATGTATCGGCACTGGCGGAGGCTATGCTGAATGCATCGGAAAAGCCCATAGATGCACAGATTCGAACAGAACGGTCCCGGTGGGTGCGGGATAACTTCACCTGGGAGCAGATCGTAAAAAAGCTTGACACCTACCTAAAATAAACAGCGGAGGATTTTTATGCTTTCAAAATCTAAAGCAAGGTATTTGATCTCTGGAGGCTGGGTAAAAGGCTTGCAGGCATTTTCAAACCATTACTCTGGTTCAATCACTATGGCACCCGGTGTCCGTGTCGGCAAACACAGTGTGCTAGATCGGTATATGGGTGGCAGTATCCATATTGGTACGGGCAGCCTGATTTGTAAAAATTGCAAACTTGTCACCTGCGGAGGTGACATCAACATCGGACAAGGCGTTCAAATTGGCGACAGTGCTGTAATCACTGCCCAAGGCGGTGTTACGATTGGTAATCATGTATTGTTCGCTGACAATGTCTGTATGATTGCTAATGAACATATTTATCAGGATATAAACCGGCCTATTAAGGATCAAGGCTGTTACACAAAACCCATTGTCATAGGGGATGGAAGTTGGATCGGAATCAATCCAACGATCCTGCAAGGCACCGTAATCGGAAAGAACTGTGTGGTTGGTGCAGGCAGTGTGGTCAAGGGAATTTTTCCTGACTATTCCGTAATCGCAGGTAACCCTGCCCGGGTTATCAAGTTCTACGATGCAGAAAGTGGAAAATGGTTGAAAAAAGATGAAAATTAAGCTTGGTATTGAATTTAATGACAGAAATCTAATGGATGTCAATGCCTCCATGCCAGAAAACGGCAATCCCGGCATCGGCGGCTCTGAGTATCTGTTTGCACTTTTGGGTAGATACCTTCAGAAAACAACAGATGCTTTTGAGATTTATTTTTTCAATTTTGGAAACAGCAAGCTTCCGGAAGGTGTCATATCCGTCATTATAGAGGACAATATGGATATGCTGGATCAGGCAGCTGCCCTTGGTGT
Source organism: Oscillospiraceae bacterium (assembly GCA_017521485.1). Lineage (GTDB taxonomy): Bacteria > Bacillota > Clostridia > Oscillospirales > Oscillospiraceae > Faecousia. The sequence goes on along the minus strand of JAFXCL010000035.1, from coordinate 20,543 downwards.
TGATGTTTTGATCCATCAGGTTTCCAAGCCGGATCATTGGTATCGCAAGCTGGAAAGCACAAATATCAAGGCCATTCCCTGGGCACACATCTTCTTACCCTACGAAGAATTAAAAACCATCCGCAGCTGCACCAATGTAAAGCGTGTCGTCTTCGTCGGAAAAGAAGAATATGACACCTATATTGATGACGATATCATTACAAAATCCACATATATCTACAATATGATCAACACCTCCCGCACAGCAAAAGAGCGGTGTGTTGTGCAGCCGTCTGTTACCTATATCGGTTCTTTGGTTCCTGCGAAAGGCTTTCATCTTCTGGCTAAGATCTGGCCCAGTGTCCTCGCCCGTGTGCCCGATGCACAGCTAAATGTAATCGGCACCGGTAAGGTGTACGATCGGAATGCGGTTTTAGGAAAGTACGGCATCGCTCAGGAATCCTACGAAAACGAGTTTATGCCCTATCTGACAGATGAAAATAGCGATATTCTTCCCTCTGTCCATTTCCTTGGACTGTTGGGAGAAGAAAAAGAAGATATTCTCTGCCAGACAGCTGTGGGTGTCGTCAATCCTACAGCACTGACTGAGACCTTCTGTATCAGTGCGGTAGAAATGCAGCTTTGCGGTGTGCCGGTGGTTTCCAAGAAAAAATGGGGTCTTCTGGATACGATCAAAGACGGAAAAACAGGCTTCCTATATACCAGCGAGAAGGAATTTGTTGACCGCGTTGTACAGCTTCTGTTAGATAAGGAATTAAATGCGCAGTTTGGCTGTCAAGGACAGGCGTTTGTAAAAAATACCTTTGAGGCAGGTATTCTCATCCATCAGTGGATCGATCTTTTGAAAGATGTTTACAACGATGTTCCCGCCACTTATGCAGGTGTTCAGGGAAATTGGGGCAATGATCTTAAATTCCTCAGAGGGGTTCTTCGTTTCTTCCGCTTTAAGCTGGGTATGAAATTTATTCCCACCACAGAAGACCTGAAGCATTTCAAGCAACGCCTGCACCGCTGAAAATGTAATTAGCGGAGGTACGCAATTAAAAAACATCCCGATTCCATTTGGAATCGGGATGATTTTTAATCCTTATAGTTATCATCGATCGCTACATATGGCATTTCGTGGGTCTGCTGGCGGTCCATAAGGGAGCGGACGGTTTCTTCCGGGGTAACACCCTTATTTACCAGTGCATCCACTGCCTCTACAATGGGCATTTCCACCCGGTATTTCTCTTTCAGGCGCATTGCAGCGGGCAACGCATTGAGGCCCTCTACCACCATGCCTACCTGCTTTACCGCATCCTCCGGGCTGACGCCCTGACCCAGCAGCATACCGCAGCGGTTATTGCGGCTATGCTGGCTTGTTGCCGTAACGATCAGGTCGCCAATGCCTGCCAAGCCGCCAAAGGTCTGCTCTCTGCAGCCCATTGCCACACCCAGTCTGGAGACCTCTGCCATTCCCCGGGTGATCAGGGCTGCCTTGGTATTATCCCCATAGCCCATACCGGTTGCAATGCCGGATGCCAGCGCGATCACATTTTTTAGCGCACCGCACAGCTCAACCCCCAACACATCGTTGTTAGTATAGACACGCATACAGGTGTTTGAGAAGATCCGCTGTACCTGCTGTGCTGCCTCCAGATCCTCGCAGGCGGACACAATGGTCGTGGGCAAGTCCTTTGCCACTTCTTCCGCGTGGGTCGGTCCTGAGAGTGCCACCAGCTTCACAGAGGAGTTCTTCAACTCGTCTTCAATGATCTGGGTCATTGTAAATAAAGTGTCCGCCTCGATGCCCTTTGCTACATCCACAATAATCTGTCCATCCGAAATATAAGGTGCGGCTTTCTTTGCGGTAGCACGGACAAACACAGAGGGCACTGCAAACAGCAGCACATCCTTTCCGTTGCAGACTTTCTCTACATCCTTTGTAAAAACGATCCTATCCGGGATCACCATACCCGGAAGGTTCGGGTGACGGCGGGTGGCAGAGAACTCCTCAATTTCTCTATCCAGTGCGGACCAGACCGTAACATCGTTGCCGCTATTACTAAGCATCCTGGCTAGCGCCATACCCCAGGTGCCAGCGCCGAGAACGCCGATTGATTTTTTCATTGCATTTCATCCTTACTTGTTTTGCTATATATATGGTGTCAATTATTCTACGATATATGCCGCGGTGATCTCACCGTAATAGGCAGTGTGATAATCACCCTCATTGGGCGTTCCTTTTGCGTAGTATCGGTTGTCAGCATCCGGATCGATGGCTTTCGGGTCCTGCTCCTGCCGATAAATAACCTTACATTCCAAAGTCAGTGGCAGCTGGCAAATTGCCGGCACACTGACCGTCAAGGGTTCTTCCAATGTCAGGTTAAGCTCTTGAACCTTATCCATATCTCTGCCGGATTTTGTTCCGCAAATGCCCAGGATCGATTTATCATACTCCCCATAGGGAATATTTACAGTAAACTCCGGATTCATATCCAACAGCTTCTTTGTATATCTGCTTTCCCGCACATAAGCAATAAAAATCGGCTTGCCCCACTGGATGCCTAATGTGCCCCAGCCTATGGTCATAGTATTGACCTGATCGGCGGATTTTGTTGTCAGTAGAACACCTTTGGGCAGTGCCTCCAAAATCTGCGGTGCATAATCCCAAACCTTGATTTCCTGTTTCATATAACATCCCTCCTACCCATTATGATAACCCTTTTGGCCTCCGTTTGCAAGAAAAACTTGGTAAAAAAGGCGGGAGCAAGCCCCCGCCCTACAATGATTGTATTATGTATTTTCCATAGATACATAAGCTATGGTTTCCAGTTTTTCCAGCGCCTCCGGGCGATGGGTAACCAGAATAGCCTGCTTGCCCATTTTCTGAAGGTTTTGCAAAACTGCATCCTCCGTCTGTGCATCCAGCGCTGAGGTACATTCATCCAGCAGGAAAACAGGACGCTCCATCAGCACCGCTCTGGCAATCGCCAGTCTTTGCAGCTGACCCTTGGAAAGGCCTGCATTATTCTCACGGACCTGGGTTTCCAACTGATAGGTCTGATCCCAGATATAGTCAGCCTGTGCAACAGAAATTGCATTTTTGATGGCTGCTTCATCTGCATCCGGCGCAACAAGCTGGAGATTTTCCAGCACCGTACCGGAAAACAGGGCGTAGTCCTGAGGTACATACGCAAAGAAATGACGGGTTTCCTTTCCGCATGGGATGTCTCCCCGGTCGGTTTCTAAGTAAACGCTTCCCTCCTGGGGGGCATACAAACCCAGCATCAGCTTAAAGAGGGTGGATTTTCCCTTTCCGGAATGACCGGTCAGGCAGGACCAATTCTCAAGAGGTATGCGAATGCTGAAATTGTCCACCACCGGGGCAATATCACTGGGATACCGGAAGGTCACATTTTCAAACACCACTGCGTGGATTTTAGGAACATCCTGCATACAGGGTGCGGCATCTTCTTCCGACTCCAGCATTTCTGAAAGGCGGGCTGCTGCAACCTCAATGGTTGCCAGCTTGGAAAATTGTCCGGACAAGCCAATTGCCGGACCGCGGAACTGCCCCACAAGGGATTGCATTGCTGTAAATTCACCGTAGGTCAAAACATTGGCTGCAACCTGCATTGCACCCCAAAAAAGCAGTACGCCCATGCCGACCCGTGAGAAGGAATAGATCATCATGCTAGAGGTAGTGGTCCAGCGTCTGCGCCGGGATTTTGTTTTCAGGTCCATCTTCAGCTTTTTATAAAAACGCTTTAAGATATTCTTCTCTACCTGAATGCTTTTGATCAGCTCCAGCTGGTGCAGGTTCTCCTGCATCTGGGCCATTACCTGATCTTCTGTTTCCCGCACTGCCTTATATCTACGCTTCGATATAGGGCGAATCAGCATTGCCGTCACTGCAAGGGCACCGCCAGCACCCAGCAGCACCGGACCAATGGGCGGATAGATCGTCAGTACAGCTACAAAAGCACCCACTAAGCGCATACCCTGACTTGCCAATGTAGGCAAAGAATTCACCATGCCCTCGCAGACAATGCGCACATCCTCCATACCTCTGCTGAGCAGTTCGCCGCTGTGGTATGCCTGTAAGCGCATATCCTCGCTGCGGACCACCGATGTCAGCAATGCGTGACGCATTTTTGCCATACAATGATCCTGCGTTCTTCCAGTATACCATAGCTGCAATAAGTAGACCAGCAGGATCACACCTACCACTGCCGCCAGTATAAGACCCCAATAGGCCAGCCGTCCATCCCGGTTTACCGCCGAGTCAATCACTTCTTTGGTAACCAGAGAGAATGCCACCTGAGAGCCCGCCTGTATTGCTGCAAGCAAAATCAGCAGGATCTCCCATCCCAGAAACGGGCGCAAAAGCTTCAGAAATGCGCCCCATTTTTTCTTCATATTGATCGTCCATCCTTTATGAGAACTTCTTAATATTCAAACAAGCTGAGCGTGCCGCTTTTGGACACGCTCATATCTTACCGTTTGAGATGCCGTTTCAGCCAACCCTTGCATCGGCTTCCAAAAATCCGCAAGCGTTTGAATAAATACCACAGCCGGCAATAAATCTGATATCCCAGTTCGTTCACACTGTGATATTTTTCTCCCCGGTAAAATGCGGTAACCACGCCGATCATCCACTGGTGCTCCACACCGTATTCCTTCGTATACTGGTTGTCACCTAAGCAGGTATAGGTATCTCCTACATCCACGATCCGGTGGAGGATGTATTTTCCGTTGGGGCGCTGATATAGCGGTAGATCGTATTTTTTCAGCTTCTCCGGCAGCGGAGAGAGAACAACACTGTCGATCCCCTGCCGCAGCATGGGCAGCATACTGATTCCTCTGGGCATAAACCGCACCGTTTGACCCTTGTCCAGACGCTCACGGAATAAGGGCATCAGCTGCTCCATCCGGATATCTTTTTCCATTATGGGTTCCATATATTTCCAGCTTTCCTATGATTTTACTTTAAATGGCTTCATTTTACGGTTTCAACTGACCCAGATCGATCTTGCCGTCCGGACCGATCTCCAGCTCAATTTTGTTTTCTTCATATTCTTTCTTTGCTGCTGTATGCCATTTTTTGAACTCAGAGTGATTCTTAAACTGCTTATAGAAGGCAATCTGCTCATCTTCAGACATTGCCATATATTCCTTATAGGTCAAAGTATAAGGATACTCTTCCGGAAGAGGCGGCTCTGTGGGTTTCGTAGAACCGCTAGAGTCGGTGTTGCCACCGGAGCTGCCGCTGTTGCCACCGGAATTGCCGCTGTTGCCGCCGGAGTTGCCGCTGTTGCCACCGGAATTGCCGCTGTTGCCGCCGGAATTGCCGCTGTTGCCACCGGAATTGCCACTATTGCCGCCGGAGCTGCCGCTGTTGCCGCCGGAGCTGCCGCTGTTGCCACCGGAGCTGCCGCTGTTGCCACCAGAGCTGCCGCTGTTTCCGTCACTCGTTTCATCCGTAGAATCTGTTGCTTCGCCGGTCGTATCTTCCGGACCGGTTGTTTCCTCCGCGGTGCTATCTTCCGGCAGCGTTGTGCTTTCCCCGGTTGTATCATCCGCAGACTGGGTGGTCGTTCCCGCTTGTCCCCCGGTAGAATCTGTAACATCTGCTGACCGGTTAAGCTTAATGCAAATTGCCAGAATAATAAGTGCGGTCAAAACCACTGCTGCCACTGCAATCAGGATTATGTACATTTTCTTCTTATCCATATATGTGCCTCCCGCATCGAATACTTATAAAAATCAATAATTATTTTACACGAAATCAGCCCCAAAAGCAATACCTATTTCCTGTTTCCTTCCAGTATTTTGCCAAACGCATATTGATTGTTTTCCGGAATTATGCTATACTGTTGAAAAACAAACGCCAAGGAGATCAAAATGGACGCATTACAAAAGGGCACGCTGGCACTGATCCGGGCTGCTGTCACAGGGGAGGCCGGTTCACTTCCCCAGGGCTTTTCCATCGATCAGGCCGCTGATATGATTCGCCGCCATAAAATTACCGGTCTTGCCTACGAAGGTGCGGTAAAATGCGGCATCGATAAGCAGTGCAGTACCATGCAGGAGATGTTTCAGCGGTATTATGCAGATATCATCCGTCACAACCGGCAAATGCAGCTGCTCAAGCAGCTGGAGGAAGCTTTTCAGGCAAATGGGATCGATTATTTACCCCTGAAGGGCACGATCCTCAAGCCTCTATACCCTCAGCCTGCCGCACGGGTTATGGGTGATGCAGATATTCTAATCCGTATGGAGCAGTACGAAAGAATCAAGCCGGTTATGGAGCAGCTGGGCTTCGAGGAAGGCAATGTTACTGGCCATGAACTGCATTGGAATCATCCCTGGTTTCATGTGGAATTGCACAAAATGCTGATGTCCCAAAGAAATCTGGATTTTAAGCGTTATTATGGTGACGGGTGGTCCAAAGCAATTCCAGAAACCAATTCCCGCTATACCTACCGACAAGAAGATCATTACATTTTCCTGTTTGTGCATTATGCAAAACATTATCGGGCTGGCGGCATCGGTCTGCGTCAGCTGGTAGATCTATGGGTCTATCAGCGGGCATATCCAAATATGGATATGGACTATATATGTGCAGAGCTTACAGGTCTGAAGTTAGGTGGCTTCTACGATAATACGCAAAAAATGCTCTCCGCTTGGTTTGAAAACGGTTGCTTGGATGATAAATCTGCTTTTATGTCAGATTACATTTGTAGCGGTGGTTGTTGGGCAAGTCATGAAAATTATCAACTTGCAGAAAGACTGAAACACGAGCATCTGGCCGGTTCCAGAAACAAAGCGACATTTAAGCATTTCCTTTATATCCTGTTTCCGCCTGTTGCGTCTATGAAAAACCGGTATCCTGTGCTGGAAAAAGCCCCGTATCTGTTGCCGCTATTTTGGCCGGTACGCTGGGTTACTGCATTGCTCTTCCGGCAAAACAACATTAAAACCACACAGAAAAATATGAAAGCCCGTTCTGCAGAAAAAGCAGACGCATATCTGCAGGAATTGCAGTATGTAGGCTTGGATTTTGATTTTTAATACATTTGCCGGTCACCGGCGCGAAAAATATCCCGACCCCTATTGGGGTCGGGATATTTTTGGTGCCGGTGACCGGACTCGAACCGGTACGCTGTCGCCAGCGGTGGATTTTGAGTCCACTACGTCTACCAATTCCATCACACCGGCAGGAGTGTATTTTTTGTTCTTTCGATACCTGTACCGAATGCGCTTCGCGTCTACCAATGTCCTGTTGCGGTGCCCGACGAATGTCCTTGGCGCGAACGCCTTCGTCCCTCGTCGACCGCTGCCACTCGCTCAGGTCGCTTCTTCCGCCACAGGCGGCGCTCCCATCGCTCCCCATCACACCGGCAGGTGCTAGGATAGTATACTACAACTTTTCTGAAATAGCAAGCAGAAAATTGAAATTGCAGTCACCTTTTTAGGAATTATCTTCCTTTATCCGTTGGCAGCTTGCACATCTGCCGCTGCATGTACTGCCATCCGGGCAGCCGATGCATTTTCTGCCCTTCTTTTTTGCTTTGTAAATATACAATGCTGCGCCACCTAAAATCAGCACCAAAATCAATACAACGATCAGATTTTCCATATCACTTACCGCTCATTACATACTCGGCTTTGACCTTCTTATCCGCATTGATACACAGGTAAACCACAATTGCCACCATAATAAGTACAGCAATCAAGCCGCCAACGAAGCCTGCGCCCAGGCTGCCTGTGGTAATAAGTGTGCCGATCTGATAGACCAAGAATCCGATGGTATAGCCAACGCAAAGCTGCAGTGCAATGCCGCCCCACAACCACTTCTTCTGCTTGATCTCACTATTCATCGCACCCAGAGCCGCAAAGCAAGGAGGAGAGAACAGATTGAACATCAGGTAAGCGAGGGCTGCAACCTTGGTCAGACCAACCATGGTAGCCGCAACTTCATTGCCTGCACCGATCATTTCCAGATCATCATTGACGGCAAAGCCGTAGCACACAGCCAATGTGCCGACCACATTTTCCTTTGCGATAAAGCCGGTAACCGCCGCAGCAGCCAGTTGCCATGCGGTAATGCCCACAACAGGAACCAGAATTGCAGCAATGGGATTTGCAATGGATGCCAGGATAGAGGTATGGGCAGCATCCTCTGCAACCAAAGAGAAGCTCCAGTCGAAGGACTGCATAATAAACACAGCTGCATTGCACAGCAGAATGATCGTGCCGGCCTTGACGATGTACGCCCAGCCGCGGCTGAGCATATCCATACAAGCCCGCTTCAAGGAAGGGGTCTTATACTCAGGCAGTTCAATGATAAAGAAAGACTTGCGATTCTTATGTCCGGCGATCTTATTAACCAGCAGTGCGCACAGCAGGATCAGAACAATGCCTACAAAGTACATCAGCGTACCCACCCAGGAAGCATCCCCAAAGAACGCACCGGCAAACAGCGCAATCACCGGCAGCTTTGCGCCACAAGGCATAAAGGGTGCTAGCATAGCAGTTGCGTTGCGCTCACGCTCATTGCGAATGGTACGGGCTGCCATAACACCGGGGATCGCACAGCCTGTGCCGATAATAAAAGGAATGACAGACTTACCGGACAGACCGACTTTCTTGAAGATAGGGTCCAAAACCACAGTTGCGCGGGCCATATAGCCGCAATCCTCCAGCAGAGAGATCAGGAAGTACATGACCATAACCAGCGGCAGGAAGCCAACAACAGCGCTGACACCGCCGATAATACCTTCTGTCAGCAAGGCAGCCAGGAAGGGATTGGCATTTTCCAAAAGACCGGCAACCCATTCTTTGAACATATCGATCAGCGTAACAAGACCGGGAATGGTAAAGCCATTTGCAAATTCATAGCCTTCTGCGATCCAGGGACCGACCCAGGCCTGAGAGATCTGGAACACAAGGAACATCACCACTGCAAAAATGGCAATACCAGCCACAGGGTTTGTCAGAACTGCATCGATTTTATCCTGATAATTTTTATCCCGTGTAAGAACCTTGCGGGTCTCCACCTTGGAAACGATCTTGTTGACAAACTGGAACCGCTTCCGGTCTGCGTTTTCCACAGCCTTCTTATCGGTCAGGTCAACAATGCCCTGATCATAAGGTGCGGTCTGCTCCTTGCCATAGAGGGCAGCAGCGGCAGCTACCAGCTCCTGCAGGCCTTCACCGGTGGTAGAAGTGGTATCAACCACAGGGCAACCCAGCTTTTCGCTGAGAAGTACTGTATTGATCTCGGTATGCTTCTTCTCATTGATATCTGCCTTGTTCAGCGCCACTACCATAGGTACACCCAGCTCCAAAAGCTGTGTGGTAAAAAACAAGCTGCGGCTCAGGTTGGTGGCATCCACGATGTTAATGATCACATCCAGATTTTCGCTTCTGACATAAGCACTGGTGACACTCTCCTCCGATGTGAAGGGAGACATAGAATAGGCACCGGGAAGATCCACAGCAATCAGTTCCAGATCACCGGCGTATGCTTTCTTAATAGGCGCTTCCTTTCTGTCAACCGTAACACCTGCCCAGTTGCCAACCTTCTCATTCCGGCCGGTCAGGGCATTGTACATGGTGGTCTTGCCGCTGTTGGGATTGCCCGCAAAAGCAATTCTCATCAATTTGCATTCCTCCTCTATATTTCTGGTTATTTAACAGCCTATGCTGATAAATACAATTTAACAGTTAGCGGCAGCTAACTTGTAACCAAAGCAGAAACCGCGGACAGGCGCTTCTGCTTTTCCGCGGTCAAAACACAATGATCGCTTGTGCCAATTGCTGATCGATATTATACCGTGCGTCTTTAATGGAAACTGTGCAGCCTCCTCTGCGCCGGGAAACAACAGTGATCGGCTCGCCGCTATAACAACCAAGTGAGAATAAAAAGGAATTTAATTCCTCATCCTCTGTTTCAATTCTCTCAATAATATATTCCTTGCCCTCTTGGACCTGGTTCAAATTCATAGTGCCACCTCTATCGATTAGCCATTGCTAACTTCTTGCATATCATACTCCCCTTTCCTTTATTTGTCAATACCTTTGGTGGAAAATTTTTCTTCTTATTCTGTAGGGAACGGCCTGTGTGCCGTTCCAAAATACATAACTTCTAATGCAACGAGGTCGTTCCCTACAGATTTGAAATAATGTAAAATTTGTGGGAACTTTCTCCTGTTATGGTTCTGCCGGTTTTGGGAATAGTAGCAGTAGAATTTTTTCAAAGGGGGCATTACACTTGAAGCGGATTTTTATTTTACTTTTATGCCTGTGTGTAATGCTTATTCCGGTGCGTGCCGCCACATCTGAAAAGCTGGTGGCACTGACCTTTGACGACGGTCCCTCCGGTCGGTACACCCGAAAGCTTTTGGAGGGACTTGAAGAAAGAAACGCAAAGGCTACCTTTTTCCTGTGCGGTTACCGTATGGAACAGGACCGGTCACTGACCCAGCGGATCTTCCAGGAAGGCCATGAGATCGGTCTGCACGGCTACAGCCACAAGCCGATGCAAAATATGTGTCAGCCCGATGTGCTTCAGGAACTGAAAAAATCCGTTTCCTTGCTTCCGGAGGGGTGCGAAGCAGTCTTTTTACGCTGTCCCGGTGGTACTTGCAGCCGCTGCACCTGCCAAGCCGCGGCCGCTTTGGGGCTTTCTCTTGCCTACTGGTCTGTAGACCCTCGGGATTGGGCAACCGATAATGCAGATGCCATTGAAAAAGAAGTGCTCAATCATGTACAGGACGGAGATATTATCCTGATGCACGATATGTCGGGCAGTTCTGTGGAGGCGGCGCTGATGATCGTTGACGAGCTTCTGGAGGAGGGCTTCCGGTTTGTTACTGTCTCCCAGCTGGCAGCACACAAAGGTATCACACCGGTCCCCGGCACCATATATCCCCGTTTTTCTCAGAAAAACTGATTTTAGGTTGAAAAACACAAAAAAAGCATAGAAATCGGAAAAATATAATCTTGCCTATAAAATACTCCTGTGTTAAAATATAGAAAATACTTTAAGGAGGTATACCACTTTGGATATTAAAAAACTTGTATTTGACCTGGTAGGCTGCAAATGGGACGGACCGGTGGAGGAGATCGCCACCAGCGACCTGATCGTCAAATTCGACGGTAAGACCGCTGTGATCGGCTCCAGCTCCATCCCCGCCAAGGCCCGTGGCTATATGCTGCTGGCAAAGGCCATCTCCGAGGGAAAAACTCTGGATATCTGCCAGAAGGCTGCTTTCAAGCTCATCGGTGTGATGCTGGACGTTTCCCGGGGCGGCGTTATGAAGGTCAGTTCTGTTAAGAAGTACATAGACTATATGGTCGCCCACGGTATGAATATGCTGATGCTGTACGCAGAAGATGTGTACGAAGTGGAAGGCTATCCCTACTTTGGCTATCAGCGCGGCCGCTACACCCTGAAGGAGCTGCAGGAGATCGACGATTATGCAGACGCTCTGGGCGTTGAAGTCATTCCCTGTATCCAGACCTTTGGTCACATGGAGCAGTTCCTCCGCTATCCCTCCAGCTCTGCTGTGAAGGACAGCGATTCTGTGCTGCTGGCAGGCGAAGAAAAGACCTACGAGCTGATCGAAGCTTGTATCGCCACCTGCCGTAAGGCTTTCCGTTCCAACCGTCTGCACATTGGCTGCGACGAGACCCGCGGTCTGGGTCTGGGCGAGTACCTGACCCGTAACGGCTACCGCGACCGCTTTAACATTTTCAACGAGCACATTCAGCGTGTTACTGAAATCTGCACAAAGTACAACTACCGTCCTATGATGTGGAGCGATATGTACTTCACTCTGGTCAACGCCCACGGCGTGAAGGACTACGATCCCTCTCTGATCGTTCCTCAGTACGCAATCGATGCTATGCCCGACTGCGATATGTGTTTCTGGGATTACTACAACTTTGATAACGACTTCTACCGTATCAATATCGAAAAGCACAAGACCTTCAACCGTCCTGTGGTTTTCGCCGGCGGTATCTGGACTATGGATGGTATGGTTCCCTATCACGAGCACACCCACGACACAATGATTCCCGCTATGGAAGAGTGCCTGCGGGGCGGTGTGGATGAGCTGATCATCACCTCCTGGAGTAACGACGGCACAGAAACCAGCCATATGCTGGGTCTGCCTATGCTGTCTTTGTTCTCCGAGTATTGCTGGCTGGGTGAAAAGTGCACCCAGGAAGATATTTGGAGCATCAGCCAGTTTATGACCGGTATGACCAAGGAACTGTCTGACGCTGTCAGTGCCTTCAACTGGAAGTACGAAGGTGCTGTCCGTGCCGGTAAGCACATTATGTGGAGTGATCCGCTGATTAACCTGCTGTTCCAGGACTTTGATATGGATATGGGCGTTAAGATGATGAATGACGCTATGAAGGTCTTTGAGAAGTATCCCGATCACCCCGATGTTCCCTACTTCAAGGCTGTATTCCAGTGCTGCCTGGATAAGTGCTACATCCAGATGAACCTGCAGGCTAAGTACAAAGCTGGCGACAAGGAGTGGCTGAAGAACTTTGCTGAAAACGAAATCCCTGTTATGATTGCAAACTTCGACAAGCTGTCTAAGCTGCACCACGCCTCCTGGCATGCAGATTACAAGACCCACGGCTACGAGCGCATTATGTGCCGTTACGCTGCTACTAAGGAGCGTCTGAAGTACACCGCTGAGGTCATTGGCAAGTACTTAAACGGCGAACTCTCCGAGATCGAAGAACTGGAGCCTGAAGTGCTCCACGACGGCATCCACAAGTGGTTCTCCGCCCGTCACTTTATGTACATCGAATCTCACTAAAAAGCGCAAAATGGAGCTGCCTCACTGAACACAGTGAGGCAGCTCCTTATTTTTGTAATATGTCAAATTTCAGTTTATCGGGCAGTTCCCACAAAAACAATGTACTATCTACCTGGGCACTTTCGTCCGAACGCGGGTGGGGTACATAGGGGAGGGGGATTTTATGTGCGGGTTGCGCACCCGAGCGCTGCCAGTGGCAGAGTAAGCGAGGGGGCAAGCAAGTGCCGTGGTCGGCAAGAAACAAGCTTGCTTTGTCAAGCGCAGTTTCTGCCGGGTACCACAAACGGGGCACATGTATCCTTTTCCTGTTGCGGTGCCCTGTGTGCGCCTTGGCGTTAAAACGCCTGTGTTGCACACAGACCGCTGCCACTCGCTCAGGTCGCTGTATCCGCCCCCGGCGGCGCTCCCATCGCTCCCCCCTATGTCGCGTTCTTTGGGTACTTTCTTGGCGAAACAAGAAAGTACCGCCCCCGGCAGGGACCAGCAGTATCGATCAGGAGATTGCCACACCAGTGACATCGGTCACTGGTGTGGCAATGACGTGGTTTTTTAGAAACTGACCGATAAATAGAAATTCGACTATTTTCGTTCCTCTTACTTTTCTTTAAACGGTGGGTCGGCGGGATAAATGCCCCGAAGTTTTTGCATCACCCGGGAAACCGCATCTCTGGAATTTTTCCAGTCTGCACCGGAATTTCGGTAATCAAACTTCTGGATAAACCAGTCAATATCTTCCTGCAATCTTGAGAGGTTTTCCTGCATCAGAGGCAGGAGTGTTGCATAGAACCAATCGTGCTGACTGTTTGGAAGCTGGCTTTTTGCTTCCTCCAAAAGTCTTGCAAAATGGCGCATACAAAAGCCTTTTCCATCGGCTACCAGTGCCCGGAATTCCGGATCTTTAATCAAGAAAAAGAAGGTGGCAAAATACCGCGCCATACTCTCTTCAATGCTTTCGCACAAAAAGCAGCTTTCCTCCCGTTCCTTTTCCCACTGAACCAGTGTGTTCTCCCCTTCCCCTTTGCCGCCAAGCAGGCTTTTTTTCGGGGGTGCGGAAAATTCTGCGATTTGCGCATCCAGTTCTTTCCGCATTCCCACAAGATAGGTTTGCAGGATCAGGGCATCGCCCAGAGAATTGCCATAGTCAAACAGCTGTTTTAAGTGTGTTCCGCAAAAGCCCCGGCTGTCTGTCTTGCCACGGATCAGCGGCTCCATGTAGGATGCGCCCGGACCGGCTATGTAACGGATCGCCCGCTGCTGCGCCTGCCGCTCCAGATAACAGAACGGACACTCATCTTCCGACCGAAAAGCTTCGTTTACCGGTATAGTTTCAATTTTTTCTTTCATTATATCTCCCTCATCCTCCCCAGTTTGCAAACTGGGGCACCTTCCCCCAGGGGAAGGCAAGGGGCTGTTCCGGGTGGAACAGCCCCATCATTGTCACTTATTTTTCCTTGGGTCTTTTGATCTTGTTGAGCTTGGCGTTCATTTCCAGAAGCTCTTCCTTGCTCATTTCAAATCCCATCATACCGCCAGCCATATTTAATAGACGCAGGAAGGTGAAGCCGCCCAGCATATCCATCATCGGACCGGTCATCTCAAAGCCCATAGCCTTCATACCGCCATCCTTGCCGGCAGGCATCATCTTGCCCAGCAGACCCATCAGCAGCATTTTGCCCTTGAGGGTAGCCATAATGGTGCTCATCTTGTCGTTCAGGTTTAAGTAGCCCTCCGGGGCTTCGATGTCAAACCAGTTAAGGATCGCACCCTTTTCCTGCAGGCGGTATGCCTCGTTGAACTCCTCCACCTTATGGATGACACTCTCGTCCTTCAGCTCGCCTGCAACTGCCACCAGCTTGGTTGTGCCTGCGTTGGGAACATCAAAGTAGAAGAAAGGCAGGCCGTTATTGTTCTGAACACCCAGGCTCTTGCCATTTGCAAACAGCTCCACAGTGGGCTGGTTGGAGTAGACAGTGACCTTCGTTACATCCTCCACCCGGTCAACATACCGCTTGCCGCAAATATGGACCATAGGCTCCGGATTCAGCCATGCCTTGTAAGCGAAGAAGGAGTCCTTCTTGTACTTCCGGTCAAAGGTCATCAGACCCTTGTGGTTCTGGCCGTTTTCGCCGCCCTCGTTGCGGGTGTCCGCGCCGAAGTCAAACATATTCCAAACATGGGTTGCCCACAGATAGGGACGCTCAGCAATTGCTTTGATCAGCTCTTCGTGGTAGTATGCCTGATACTCCTCGGTGTAATCGCCCTGCTGGGGATTGGAGGTGTGCCAGTTGAGTGCCTCACAGCCATACTCGGAGATGCCGATAGGAATGTTGGGGTGGGTCTTATGGAAGTTATCAAACCAAGGACCGTTCTGAGATGTTTCGCCGCCATACCAGCCGAAGTAGTGGTTGTAGGAAACCACATCGGGGATCTGGATATAGGGGCTGTCGATGGGACAGGGAGACACTGCTGCAATGGTAGTCAGACGGGTCTTATCCATTTCGTGACACAGGTTCTGGAGGATATTGTGGTTCTCCAGCAGATCCGGGTCCTTGTCGCCCTTCATAGAGATCTCGTTGCTCAGACCCCAAACCACAATAGAGGGGTGGTTGTAGTTCTGGACGATCAATTCCTTCATCTGGGAAATAGTGTTCTCCCGGCCGGTGGGCATATGCTGGGAGATGTAGGGGATCTCTGCCCAGATCACAAGGCCCTTTTCGTCACACAGATCATAGAAGTACTGGTCGTGCTGATAGTGGGCAAGACGGATGGTGGTAGCGCCCATTTCGCAGATCAGTTCCATATCCTCTTCGTGATGCTCGGGAAGCAGTGCATTACCGATGCCCCAGCGGTCCTGATGGCGGCTGACGCCACGCAGGGGGTATTCTTCGCCGTTGAGGATGAAGCCCTTGTTGGGGTCGATCTGGAAGCTGCGGCAGCCAAAACGGGTGCAAACACTGTCGATGACCTTACCGTCTTCCATCAGCTCAGCCTCAACGCAGTACAGGTAGGGATCTTTCCGGCCATTCCACAGGCGGACATTTTCAATGGTGTAATTTACCTTGCCCTCAGCACTCTCTACACTGCCGATGGCATTGTCTTCCTTGTCGTAGAAGGTGTAGCGCACGTTCTGGCCCATCTTGGAATTGGTGACAAAGGTCTGCACTTCCACATTAGCGTTCTTGCCGTCTACCACAGGGGTCACCATAATGCCGGGGCCGCCGTAGTAATCCAGGTCAAAGTGGCTCTCGGATACACAGATAATGTTCACATCCCGGTACAGACCGCCGTAGAAGGTGAAGTCTGCCATCTGGGGGTATACCCGGTCGTTGGGGGCATTGTCCACTGCCAGCACGATCAGGGTCTTTGCCTGGATCTTCTCGGTGATATCCACACGCCAGGTGGAGTAGCCGCCATCGTGGCTTGCCAGTTTCTCACCGCCCACATACAGGTCAGCAGAGGAGTTTGCGCCCTTGATCTCAATATAGTAACGGTCGCTTTCCGGCAGGTCCTCCTTGTCCAGCATATGGACATAGTAGGCTGTACCGCGCCAGTAGTCACTGTCGCCGTCCTGGCCGTCGATTGCATTCCAGCTATGGGGAAGGTTTACAAAGGTCCACTTGGTATCGATCCCAGTGGGAACTGCTGTGGCTTCCTTGGAAAAGGCCCACTTGCGATTAATGTTCACAATTTTTCTCAATGTATTTTTCCTCCTTAAAATAAGGTTCGCTGATGTTATTATAAAGGACTTTCCACTGGAATGGAAGTGGAAAAATAAAAATTTTTTGTGAAAATTTTGAAACACAATCCATTTTCCTGTTGTAAACTTGGTAATTTCGTACTATAATGTTTATAGTTTATAGGTCAGGTCTGCCCTGCCCTAAAGCATACTGTTTATTTATGGAGGAGAAAACTATGCCTATGCAAATGGGTTTCCGTTGGTACGGCGAAGGCAACGACAAGATCAAGCTGTCCGATATCAAGCAGATTCCCGGTGTTACCAGCATCGTCTGGGCACTGCATCACAAAATGCCCGGTGAGATCTGGGAAGAAGAGGAGATCGCTGAAGTCAAGAAGCAGTGCGAAGCCTACGGCTTCAACATCGATGTGGTCGAGTCTGTGAATGTTCACGACGATATTAAGATTGGTCTGCCCACCCGGGACAAGTACATCGAAAACTACAAGCAGTGTATCCGCAACCTGAGTAAATTCGGCGTTAAGGTTATCTGCTACAACTTTATGCCTATCTTCGACTGGACCCGTTCCAATCTGTTCCATCCCGTCGGTGACGGCTCTACCGCCCTGTTCTATGAAAAAGGTATGATCCAGGATGACTACAACGCAATGGCGAAGTACATTCTGGACTTCACTGAAAAGTACAATATGTCCTTCCCTGGCTGGGAGCCTGAGCGTATGGCAAAGCTGGATCAGCTGTTTAAGGACTATGCCGATGTGGACCACGAAAAGCTGTGGGCAAACCTGAAGTACTTCCTGGAGGCAATTATGCCTACCTGTGAGGAATGCGATGTAAAAATGGCGATCCACATGGACGATCCCCCCTGGGATATCTTCGGTGTGCCCCGTCTGCTCATCAACGAGGAGAACATTGACCGCTTCCTGAAGATGGTGGATAACCCCTACAACTGCCTGACTCTGTGCTCCGGCTCTCTGAACGCCGATCCCAACAACAATGTTGCCCAGATCGTCCGTAAGCACTGCGACCGGATCGCATTTGCCCACATCCGTAATGTCAAGCACTTCCCCAACGGAGACTTCAGTGAGGCCAGCCACCGGGATTGCGACGGCGACACCGGCATTCTGGACATCCTGAAGGCATACCACGATTGCGGCTTCGAGGGCTATATCCGCCCCGACCACGGCCGTCATCTGTGGGACGAAGGCCCCGGCAATGTCCGTCCCGGCTACGGTTTGTACGACCGTGCTCTGGGTATTATGTATATGCTGGGCGCTTGGGATCTTCTGGACAAGCAGGCTGGTAAGTAATTTTTGGAGGTAATATAAAATGGCAAATCTTCCCTTGAATATTGATTACACCGGCAAAGTAGTCGTTGTGACCGGTGCTGGCGGCCTGATCTGCGGCGCTATGGCGCGGGCTTTTGCCCAGAGTGGTGCTAAGGTCGCATGCTTAGATCTGAACGAGGATGCAGTCAAGAAGCTGGCAAACGAGCTGAAGGCTGAAGGCTGCATTGCCGAGGGTTACAAGGCAAACGTTCTGGAGCCTGAGGCTCTGGAGGAAGTCCATCAGGCAGTCCTCCGCGATCTGGGCCCCTGTGATATTCTGGTTAACGGTGCAGGCGGCAACAATCCCCGGGCTACTACCGACAACGAGTATCAGCACGAGGCAAAGGAAGGCGGTAAGTCCTTCTTCGATCTGGAGGCCTCCGGTGTGGACTTCGTGTTTAAGCTGAACTTCCAGGGCACTTTGCTGCCTACCCAGGCATTTGCAAAGGATATGGTGGCTAAGAAGGCTGGTGTGATCCTGAACATTTCTTCCATGAACGCTTACACCCCCCTGACCAAGATCCCCGCTTACTCCGCTGCAAAGGCTGGTATTTCCAACTTCACCCAGTGGCTGGCTACCCACTTTGCCGGCACCGGTATCCGCTGCAACGCCATCGCTCCCGGCTTCCTGGTGTCTGCACAGAACAAGGCTCTGCTGTTTAACGAGGACGGCACTCCCACTGCCCGTTCTGCAAAGATCCTGGGCGGTACTCCCACCGGCCGTTTCGTGGACGCTGACGAGCTGATCGGTGCAACGCTCTTCCTGTGTGACGACAAGGCTGCCTCCGCCATCACCGGCGTAGTGCTCCCCGTAGACGCAGGCTTTGCTGCCTACTCCGGCGTGTAAGTTATATAGATAATCAACCGGGCAAGTTCATTCGAACCTGCCCGGTTGTTATAATATTTACTTCTTCTCAAATTCCTTGTAGTGATCCCTTAATTTGATATGATAGGGGGTATCCGGATCCATCACCGCAATCGTATGTACTGCTGCACCTTTTACAAATACAGTATAGTCTCCATACTGCTTACGCAGAACCTTATCATACTCCTTTGGACAGGGAATGGTGATATCCTCAAAGGGAAGATCTACGCTTTCGTCAAAGAAGGACTTGTCCCAAATACACTTTTCATTATAACCATAAAAAGGAATCATACCTACCCGTTTCCCAGATCGGAACATATCATGTGCCTTCAGTGCACAAGGTAGGAACTTTTCATCTTTGATAAACAAAGACATCACATAATACGCTACGACACTGGGATGATGCAATTCTTTCCAATGCACGCGTTTTGCACCCTTCTGTACATTTATATATTTTATATAATTGCGACCGGACATCACATAGCGCCAGAATTTCATCATTGCTTTGTGATAGGCAATCTTTAGTTTGCTTTCAGGGACATAGACCAGCGGAAAAATATCAATAAAAATACCGCAATTATAAGTCGGTTTTTTTGCTCTGCCATTGTACTCGCACTGGGTACAGCCTGTTGTATTGCTGTTTCGAATACGGCTCAAGCCAAAGCCTACCTCCGGCTGGGTTTTGGCATTTTGGAAGAAATAGGGTTCTTTCAGCTCCTTTGGTGCCACCTCGCAAAAACGCCTATAATCCTCCGGCAGCATAAAAATATCAATATCATCATCCCAGGGTATGAATCCTTGATGTCGGACAGCTCCCAGAAGTGTACCGCCGTGTGCAAAATAAGTAATATTATGTTTTTCGCATATCTGCTTTAACTATTCCAGGCAATCCATCTGAACTGCCCACATTTTTTTGATTTCTTCGGAAATATAGTGTTCGCAGCGTACTTCAGCTTTTAAACTAATCATTTTTGCAGCCTCCTTGTTCTTTAGTGCTATATTACCATACAAAAATCATGTTTTCAAGTTCTCAGTTTTCTTGGAGCTGCTTCCCTGTTGTGGCTTGTCATTTATCTTAAAGATGCTAGCCAGATTTGTCTGCATTTTACATCCCGCAGATGTGCGGAATGTAAAATAAAGGTTCGCCTCCGTCCAGCCGTCGGCGGCAACGCTCGTCCGCGTTGCATTTAGATTATTCAAATCTGTAGCAGCTAACAAAAAAGAACCAAGACAGAATGGTCTTGGTTCTTTTTTGGAGCTGCTAGCCAGATTTGAACTGGCGACCTCATCCTTACCAACTATTTTGAAGCGATTTTTGCCTTGCGTTGCTTATCGTAAATTATTGGATAAAACCCTTGTGTATCAAGGACTTTCGGGATTTGCCTACCGCTGCTTGCTGTAGCTTGCAGTGGGTGTTTTGTGTCGGTTTTTTAGGGCCCGTGTCGGTTTTGTGTCGGTTTCTAATGAGCAAATATGAATGTCCCGCAGATGCGAAAAATGCGCGAATACAAGCCGAGGAAGATACTTGATATGGGTGCAAATCATCGCTCCCGGACACTTGATATCCTTTCGGAATTTTGCTATACTATAAGCAAAGAACGCAAAGGAGGAAGGTAAATGTCAGTTTTACAGAAGAAAACCGAATATATTCTGATGAATAAAGACTGCCGCGTGCTTTCTTTCTTGTGTATCAGAAATGAGTATGACGAGCCGACTTTTCAGGAACTGCAGTGGTATGCATCCTACCGGCCGATTGGCTATAAAACTCTGACCGGTTTTTTAGAGAGGCGGAAAGCCCCCAAGCACCGGGAGCACATCCAGCGCCT
>JAFXCL010000034.1 GCA_017521485.1 Oscillospiraceae bacterium | reverse complement strand
TTGTGCGTTTGTAGAAGGTTATTGCATAAGGGATAACCATTACCTTTTAATTAGCTAGAAACTGAAAGCTTATTTTTTTAATCATTTCCGAAGGAAATACAATAATTGTCAATTGTCCATTGTCAATTGTCAATTCGCGCAGCTGCCTGATAAATAGAATTTTTCTATCAATCCACCGCCTTGGTATCGGCAAAGGTCAGGCGTATGGTTGTTCCCACAGGAACTTGGGTTTGAGGAGCTTCTGATTGCTCGGTTACTACCACATTGGAAGCAACACTGTCATTTCCGGACACCAAAATATACAAGCCTAAGCTGCCTGCCAGATCGCTGGCCTGTTGGCGGTTAAGCCCCGAAAAGTCCGGCACTGTAACGGTTTCATTTTCCGGAATTTCGTCGGTATACAGCAGTACCTCACTGCCGCCCGGCAGGCTCTGCCCTGCTGCTGGAATCTGCGCCACCACCGTTTCTCCGGTGCCCTGCACTTTTCCGGTCAGTCCGGACTGCTTTAGCTGCTCCTGTGCTTGAGAAACTGACAGTTTGGTCAGATCTTCCATAATCAGCGTCTGTCCGGCTACCTCATCCGGGGAAAATGTGCGCTGCACACCTAAGTACGGAAGTATGTCCTCAAAGATCGCGCCAACAGTGGGCGCTGCCATAACACCGCCGGAAATATAGATCCCAGTTTGCCGGGACG
This sequence comes from Oscillospiraceae bacterium, assembly GCA_017521485.1. Taxonomy (GTDB): domain Bacteria; phylum Bacillota; class Clostridia; order Oscillospirales; family Oscillospiraceae; genus Faecousia. The sequence goes on along the minus strand of JAFXCL010000034.1, from coordinate 23,267 downwards.
GCGTGTCCAGTGCCGCCAATACAATATACTCCGGATTGTCCATTGGCGCAACCCCTACGAAGGAGACAATTTTATCCAGCACCCGCTGTCCGTTTTCATCGAACACATCGATCTTCTCACTAGTCCCGGTCTTTCCGCCGATCAAATAGCCGGAAACGCTGGCATTTTTCGCCGTTCCCTCTTCCACAACAGACTGCATCAGCTTACACATAATGTCAGAAGTCTCCTGACTGATCACCCGGCGTGTGACCGTTGTTTCCTGCTTAAGTACCGTGTTGCCGTCCTGATCTACCACTTCGGAAACAATATACGGTTCGATCAGATTGCCGCCGTTTACCACTGCCGCAATCCCCCGTACAAGCTGCAAAGGGGTGATCTTAAAGGTCTGCCCGAAAGAACCGGAGGTCAGGGATGCTGTGCCCCATTTATCTGTATCGGTAACGATTGGTTCGGAGAAGAACACGCCTTTACTCTCCCCTGCCAGATCGATTCCGGTTTTTTCCAGAATCCCAAAGCTTTTTACATATCGGTAAAAGGTTTCTCCACCCATTTTCAGTGCAATATGGGCAAAGGCAATGTTACAGGAATTTTGCAGTGCCTGTGGTGTCTGTTCCGAGCCGTGGCCCGATGACCGCCAGCAGTGCAATCGCTGGGCGCGCCCCGGGATCTGCTCCGCGCCGGAGCAGTGAAAGCCCGTATTCAGATCAATGGCGCCACTGTCCAGCGCTGCCGCCATTGTCATCACCTTAAAGGTTGAGCCCGGCTCATAGCCATCGGAAATGCAGCGGTTTCGCCACTGCTTCAGCTGTGCCGCTGTCAGTGCCTCCTGATAGGCTTTTTTGCCGTTTTCATAAGTCTCTGTACCCTCCGGCTGGGTCAAATATGCTTGTTTGAGTTCCTCTATCCGGGCAGCTTCCTGAGAATCACTGATTTGGGTATAATTGTTGGGATCGTAGCTTCCCAAAGTTGCCATCGCCAGAATTTCTCCGGTGTTCACATTCATTACAATGCCAAACGCACCGTTTTGCACATCGTATTTGGCGATCGCCTCTTCCAGATTTTTCTCAAGACAAGCTTGCACTGTGGTGTCAACCGTCAGGATCACATCGTTTCCCTTCCGGGAGGACACATAGCTTTCATAGGAAAAGGGCATATCCATTTCATTGTTGCCCTTGGTGGTAATCACCCGTCCGGTGCTGCCCTCCAAAAAGCTATTGTATGCCGCTTCGATCCCCTCAGAACCGGTATTGGACGCATTGGTAAAGCCAATGACCTGTGCTGCAAGACTTCCGTAGGGGTAATACCGTTTTGTATCCGGCTCCAAGTGGATGCCGGATATATTATTTTCATTGATGTAGGCACGGATCTGTGCTGCCGTTTCCTCCGGGATTTTTGCACCGATCTGCTTATAGCGCATTTTCCTGTCCGCCGCCTGCTGTTGGATCCACTGGGGATCTTCCCTGAGGATCTCACCCAACACCCGGGATATCTCCTCTATATCCGCTTTCGACTGCTTTAATTCGTGGGGATCCAGGTATACATTTTCCACACTGACAGCGCAGGCGAGTATATTCATATTGCGATCATAGATCGTGCCCCGGTCTGCGGAAACAGAGGTTGATCTTGTCTGATTTCGCAGGGCAAGCTCTGCATAGTAATCATACTGCCGCACCATCAGATCATACAGCCGGTAAGCCACCGGAAGAAACGCAACAATGCCTAAAAAAATTGCTATTGCTATGATCCTGCGGTGTTGTCCACTGTCTCCACGCAGGCGGATATACTCCTTTTTCCCTTTGCCGGCCATCTCATCCCGACCTTTCCACTTGCTTGCAATGGGCAGCAAGGGAAACCCTCGCCGCCCATTGCAGCTGCTATTGCAAGTGTATTGTTCAGGAGAAAAATTATGCAAAAAGTGTAGTTAAGAATGTGCCGATCCGCTCCCACAGTGTGACGGTTTGCACCTGCTGGGGTGCTGTCACCTGAATGGAAACTGTCTGCACCTGATCTCTTGGCACCATACCCAGCGCTTTTGCACTTTTGGCGATCTGCTGGATATCGTAGCCGGAATTGTATTGCTGGCTCAGCTCCTCATTTTCGCTGGAAAGCCGGGCAACATATTCTTCCATTTGTGCTGCCTCCCGACGGGCAGAAGCAAACTGCACAATGCCCACCGTCATGGTCAGCAACAGACAAAACGCGACCATAATACTCAAAAACGCCACGGGATCTACATAGATCACTTTCCGTTTCTGCTTACTGCGGGGCTTTGGGAGAACTGCCTTCTTGGGCATAGCAGGAGTATGAATAATCTTACGGGCAGTATTTCCGTAGGTGTTAAAGCGCACATACTGAACCTGATTGTAAACCATGCTCCTGCTCTCCTTTCAGATTTTTTGGCAAACCCGAAGTTTTGCGCTCCGGGCGCGGGGATTATCTTTTAATTCTTCCTCTGTGGATATGATCGGCTTCTTGCTTATCAGCTTTACTCTGGGCTTTTTGCCGCAGACACACACCGGAAAGCTGGGCGGACAGGTACAGCCCTTTGCCGCATCATTCATACCGTTTTTTACAATGCGGTCTTCCAGAGAATGGAAGGTAATAATTGCAAGACGTCCGCCGGGATTGAGTAGATCAACAGCATCCTTCATAATTTTTTCCACTGCGCCCAGTTCATCATTGACCGCAATGCGGATCGCCTGAAAACTGCGTTTTGCCGGATGCTGTTTTTCCCGAAGGGCAGCCGGTGGCATCGCCGAGCGGATAACATCAACCAGTTCCAATGTGGTTTTAATCGGTGCATTTTCCCGCCGACGGCAGATGGCAGCTGCGATCTGGGGGGCGTAGCGCTCCTCGCCGTAGGTGTAGAGAATTCGTTTCAGCTCTTCCTGCGGCCAGGTGTTTACCACCGTCTCGGCACGCAGGCTGTCCTCATTGTTCATTCGCATATCCAGCGGTGCATCTGCCATATAGGAAAATCCGCGAGCACCGTCGTCCAGCTGGGGTGAGGATACACCCAAATCTAATAAAATACCATCCACACCGGGGATATTCAGATCTGCCAGAACCTGTGCCATTTCGCTGAAATTGGAATGGACCAGTGTGACCCGGTCTTTATAAGGCTTCAGCCGCTCCCCTGCTGCCTGCAGGGCAACCGGGTCTCGGTCAATGCCAATCAGCCGGCCGGTGGTCAGCCGGGCAGCAATTTGAGAAGAATGTCCTGCGCCGCCCAAGGTTCCGTCCACATAAATACCGTCAGGCCGGATGTTCAGGTTTTCAATGCATTCATCCAGCAAAACAGAAACGTGATGAAATTCACTCATAGTCCAATCGTCTCCAAAGAAGCCAGCAGTTTTTCGGGGGTAAGATTTTCTTCCTCGAACTGTTTAAACTCCTTGGCATCCCAGATCTCTGCCTGACCTGCACGGCCAACGATCATCACATCCCGCTTCACACCGGCATAATCCAGCAAAAACTGGGTCAGGCCAAAACGGAACTGCTTGTCCGGACTGCACTGAGATGCGTTCATAAAAATAAGGCTGGTAGCTGCGCTGCGCTGGGAAATGGGAAGGTTATTGTAGTTCTGGCTGAGCGTTTGCCAATCTTCCGCTGTATAAACCGTCAGACAGCGATGCCCACAGTTGACACCAAGGGTAACAAAAAAGTCCTCCCCCAGCTCTGCACGAAGCTTTGCAGGTACAAACAGCCGATTTTTATCGTCCAATTTTGCAGGGTATTTACCGATCACAAACGCTCACCTCCTTCCATTTTGCTCCACTTAGCTACCATTTTGCTCCATTTACTGACAGTATAAAGGATATTTTTTCAAAAATCAATAGATTTCTTTAAAAAATATAGGGAATTTCATAAAAAAATACAGTTTTTTTGAATAATTAAACACTTGTTCTAGAATAAACATAAAAACAGCCTGCTGCAGCCTTTCGCTTTTGGCAACAGCAGGCATATTTCTAACCCATAAAGTGGAGCACGCCGTCTTCCAGCTTTGCTTTGATCTTCGACGGGCGTTTTCCGCAGCCAAGAAGATAGACTGCCAGCGGTCCCTCCACCTTCTCCTGTACCAAGTGGCGCAGCTGTCTTGCACCGCCCTGCTTTTCCCATTTGCAGCCCAGCTCATAGGCAAGCTCCTCCGGTAGCTGCAGCTGCAGGCCGTTAACTGCTGCCCGCTTTTGTAGCTGGTCCAGATATTTTCTCGCAATCTGTTCCATGGTCTTTTCCTCCAAAGGCGCAAAGGTGATAATCTTATCCAGCCGTCCCAGAAATTCCGGTGAAAACCGCTGGCGCAGTGCTTCCTTCCCCTGCTCTTTCCTGCCCTGGGGATTAAAGCCCAGTCCGTCACCGCGCACCTGAGAGCCGGTATTGGAGGTCATTACCACAATTGCGTTTTTGAAGCTGACCCGCCGTCCTGTGGAGTCGGTCAACACGCCCTCTTCCATAATCTGCAAAAGGATATTAGACACATCCGGGTGGGCCTTTTCCAGTTCATCCATCAGCACCAGACAGTAGGGTCTTCGCCGCACCGCCTCTGTTAGCTTCCCTCCCTCTTCATAGCCCACATAGCCGGGAGGCGCGCCGATCAATCGGGCAACCGACTGCTTTTCCATATATTCTGACATATCCAGACGGATCATTGCATCCTTGCTGCCGTACAATTCCTGCGCCAGCGCACGGCACAGCTCTGTTTTGCCTACGCCGGTAGGGCCGGTGAGCAAAAGGCTTGCCACCGGACGGTTTTCATCCTGCAAACCGGACAGTCCTCTGCGCACAGTTTCTGCCACCTGACGAACTGCCTCCTCCTGCCCCATCACATACCGGGACAGCAGGCCTTCCAGATTCAGCAGTCGTTCCCGCTCGTCGGCAGTCAGCCTGCCCACAGGGATTCCCGTCCTTGCCGAAACTGCCCACGCCACATCTGCGCCGGTCACTGCCCTTGCCCGTCTGGTGTCTAAGGGCCGTGCAGCCATGCGGCGCATTTTATCCCGCAGCTCTGCCGCTTTCTCATAGCGGCTTTCCCGCACCGCCTCCTCCAGTTCCTGCTGAAGATCATGGCGGTGGCTTTGTCGGGTGGCGTACAGCTCCTCCATCCTGGCGTGGGCAGCGCCCTCGTCCAACAGATCGATCGCCTTATCCGGCAGGTACAGATCCGGCAAATACCGCTCTGACAGGCGCAATGCCTCATGCATTGCCTCCTCTGTAATCCGAATGTGGTGATGGCGCTCCAGTCCCGGCTTCAGTCCCCGCAAGATCGCCATTGTGGCTTCCTTATCCGGCTGGTCCACCTGCACCGGACGGAATCGCCGCTCCAGAGCCGGATCTTTTTCAATATATTTACGGTATTCCGTCATCGTGGTTGCGCCCAGCATTTGCAGCTCACCGCGACCCAAAGCAGGTTTGAAAATATTTGCCGCATCGATTGCGCCTTCTGCCGCGCCTGCGCCCACAATGGTGTGCATTTCATCCACAAACAAAATCACATCGCCGCTGCGTTTGATCTCCCCAAGCACATCCCGAAGCCGCTCTTCAAACTCACCCCGGTATTTTGTGCCTGCCACAAGGTTTGCCATATTCAGGCTTATTAGTTTCTTATCTTTTAGCTGGGGCGGCACATTTCCCGCAGCCATCCGCTGGGCAAGACCCTCTGCAATGGCTGTTTTGCCCACACCCGGTTCTCCGATTAGCGCCGGGTTATTTTTATTTTTACGACTTAATATGCCGATAACCGCATCGATCTCCTTTTCTCTGCCGATCACCGGCTCCATTTGTGATGCCTTTGCCAGCAGATCCTCGCTGAACTGTTCCAGCAGCTTCGTTGTAACCGCCTCCTTTTTTACTTTTACCGCCGACTGTTCCCATAGAATCGTATCCAGCATTCGGGAAAAGAGGGACTGGGTATCTATATCATTAAGTGCAAGCAATTCCCTTGCCTGCGTCCGTTCACTGCGCAAAATCGCCAGCAGGATATGGGAGGTATGCACCTGACGGCAGTCCAGCCGACGTGCTTCCTGTCCTGCCTGATAAAGTATTCTTTTTGACTGTTCTGAAAAGCCTTGAGGAAGGGGTAACCCCGGCGTTCCTGCGCCGTAAAGCACCGTTGCGATCTTCTCACTGAGCGCTCCACTCCAGCCGGCGCCCCGCAAAAGCTGACCTGCTATTCCCTTTTCTCTGCCAATGCCCAGCAGCAGATGCGCACTGCCTACATAGCTATGTCCCATGGCTTTTGCGATTTGTGCGGATGCAGTCAAAAGGCTTTGGGCTTCTGCCGTGTAATACACATCATCCCCCCTCGTCCGGAAATTTTCCCCATCCGATACAAAAAATATACAGACCTTTTTTGAAAAAACACTTGCGCTTTACAAAATTCGTGCTAGAATAGAAGTGCAATCAGTTATGATGCGCAATACACTATACTTACTGGAGGAAAAATCATGGCTTACAATATCACTGACGCTTGCGTGAATTGCGGCACCTGCGCTGAGAACTGCCCCGTTGAGGCTATCTCCGAAGGCGACGGCAAGTACGTTATTGACGCTGATCTGTGTGTCGACTGCGGTTCCTGCGCCGGCAACTGCCCCGTAGAAGCAATCGAGGAAGGCTGATCGTCCTTTCACCGTCAGCCTGCGACCCGGCTTTCCGGTGCGCAGGCTGATTTTTTTATTAGGGTAACCGCTGGTTAAATTGTCTGCGGCTATTGGCGGATCTTTTGCCCCATCTTTACAGTTTGAAAAACTTGAAATACACAAAGTATTCCTGCGTTTTCCAAACTTTAATTTGAGTCAAAATCTCTCGCCACTATTCCTTGCCAATTTAATCATCGGTTACCAAATCTAACATAAAAGGGGAGAACGGATGGAAACATTGCACAACGGTTTTACACTGGAAATTGGTGATGGATGTTTTCCTTTAAGCACCGACTCTATCGCTCTGTCCGGTTTTGTCAAATTGCCCCGGCAGGCAAAGGTCTTGGATCTGGGTGCCGGCTGCGGCACATTAGGTCTTTTGCTTTGTGCCAACGATACCGGCTGCTGCGTCACCGGAGTAGAAATTGACGAACACGCCCACAAAACAGCTTTACGCAATATTGACGCAAACGCGCTTGCCTCCCGTCTAAGCAGTATATGCGCAGACTTGCGCACAGTCCCCTCTTTGTTTTCCCCAGGCAGTTTTACTGTCTGTGTGTCAAATCCCCCTTACTTTACTGCAGGACCGCAAAGCAAATTGCCACTGGCCCGCCGGGAGGACGAATGTTCTATGGAAGAACTGTTCGCTTCTGCCGCCTGGGCACTGAAATACGGTGGCAACTTCTATCTGGTTCACCGTCCGGAGCGGTTTGCTGAGCTTTGTGCCTGTGCCGCAAAAAACCGCTTAGAACCAAAGCGGGTATGCCTGCTGCGCCATCATCCGGGCGCTTTGCCAAATCTGATCCTTATCCAGTGCCAAAAGGGCGCAAAAACGGGGCTTTTATGGGAAGAAGCATATTTGCACGAACCGGACGGAAGTCCCTCCGATTACTACCGGAGCTTATATCATATTTAGGAGGTCCGCTATGGCCGGAATGTTATATCTTGTGCCCACGCCGATTGGAAATCTGGGCGACATCTCCCAGCGCTGCCGTCAGACCTTGGAAACAGCAGACTTTATTGCAGCTGAGGACACCCGTGTGACCTTGAAGCTTTTAAACTATCTGGGAATTAAAAAAAGCCTTGTCAGCTACTACGAGCATAACAAGGCGCAAAAAGGAAATGTGATTTTAGATAGAATTCTTGCAGGTGAAACCTGCGCGCTGGTTTCCGACGCAGGCAGTCCGGCGATTTCCGATCCGGGTGAAGAGCTTGTGAAGCAGTGTGCAGATGCGGGTGTTACCGTCTGCGCCATTCCCGGTCCTTGCGCTGTAATCACAGCCCTGAGCATTTCCGGTCAGTCTACCGGACGGTTCTGCTTTGAGGGCTTTCTCTCCACCGCAAAGAAAAGCCGTCGGGAGCATTTGGAGGCGCTGGTTACAGAACAGCGCACAATGATCTTCTATGAAGCTCCCCACAAGCTCCTTGCCACCCTGGAATCTATGGCAGAGGTGTTCGGAGCAGACCGGCCAATCAGCCTTTGCCGGGAACTGACAAAGCTCCACGAGGAGGTTATTCGCACAACTTTGAGTGCGGCAATCGAGCTATACAATCAGCAAGCACCAAAGGGTGAATTTGTGCTTGTGGTTGCCGGTGCAAAGCCGGAAGAAAAGCCTGCTGCCACCGCCGAGGATGCAGCAGCACGGGTTGCAGAACTGATCGCGTCCGGCATGAGCCGAAAGGATGCTGTGAAGCAAACAGCCCAGGAACTGAAGCTTCCGAAAAACGCTGTCTATGACGCAGCACTGAAATAAACAGAAAACTCCTACCCGAGGGTAGGAGTTTTCTTATTCTTGATTCATTTTCCGGATACAACCGGTGCAAACATTTTTGCCGCAGTATGTAATCAATCCTCTTGTAGACCCGCAGAAAATGCAAGACGGTTCATATTTTTTCAAAATCACTTTATCATCTTCCAGATAAATCTCCAGTTCATCTCTCTCTGCAATGTCCAGCGTCCGGCGCAGCTCAATGGGCAGAACGATTCTTCCCAACTCATCCAGCTTACGTACAATTCCAGTGGATCTCATTTTCATCTTGCTCCTCCCTGTCCAAAACGAATAACGGATTATAGCCAGCATTATACTAAATAATTTTGTTTGTGTCAATTATTATTTCGCCTGTCTTGAGTAATTTTTTGCCCATCTCCGAAATACAATGCACCGGGAGGGGTGGACATTATGATTATGAGTTGGATTTGGCTGGGGATCATTGGAATCAGTGTTGTGGCTGCATTGGTGACCGGTCAGGGCGATGCACTGGGCGCGGCTGTCCCTCAGGGCGCACAGGCAGGTGTAACACTGGCGGTTTCTATGGCAGGCTCTATCTGCCTTTGGTGCGGCGTGGGAAAGCTTATGGAAAAAGCCGGTCTGACCGGTTTGCTGTCCCGGCTTCTCAAGCCCCTTCTTGGACGGATCTTTCCCTCTTATCACACCGACCCGGTATTTGCAGGCTGTTTAAGTGCCAATGTATGCGCTAATTTCCTGGGTTTGGGAAATGCGGCCACCCCTATGGGGATACAGGCTGCAAAGCGGCTGAGTCAAAGCCGTACAGACGGGATTGCAGGAGACGAGCTGTGCCGGCTGATCGTTTTAAACACCGCATCCATTCAACTGATACCGGCAAATGTGGCTGCCATCCGCTCTGCTCTGGGGTGCAGCACACCCTTCGACATACTGCCTGCGATCTGGGTTACCAGTCTGTGCTCTGCCGGGATCGGGTTGCTGGTCGCCTGGCTTCTGGGAAAGGTTTGGCGCAGATGACGGACTACATTGTACCGGTGCTTCTCTTATTTGTTTCCGCAATGGCACTGCGCAAAAAAGAGAATGCCTATGATCTGCTGCTATCCGGCGCAGCAGATGGACTGAAGCTATTGGTTACTCTCATCCCTCCGCTGATCGCACTGCTCACCGCAGTAACTATGCTCCGGGCATCCGGGGCTGTTTCTATGATTAGCAACACTTTCAGTCCGGTATTCAGTTTTTTCAGTATTCCGCCGGAAACAGCGATCCTTGTGCTGATCCGTCCAATTAGCGGCAGTGCCGCGCTGGCAGTAGGTGCTGACCTTATGGCGCAGTATGGCGTGGATTCCCAGATCGGCAGGACGGCTGCGATCATGCTGGGGTCGACGGAAACCACATTTTACACGGTCAGTGTTTATTTCGGTGCAGCCGGGATCAAGAAGACCCGCTACACCATTCCTGCTGCCCTGATCGCGGATCTTACCGGTTTTTTAGTAGCATCCCTGACCGCAAGGTTTCTTTAAGTAATGCTACACTAGATAAGCGGATTGCCAACTGTCAACTATCAACTGTTAACTAAAAAATGAGCGTGCAGAAGCACGCTCATTTTTGTATGCTTTAAATTATTCCTCGTCCTCATCGTCTTCGAAAGAGAACTCCAGTGTTTCACCGCACTGGTCGCAGACGATGCTGCCAGCTTCCAGTGTCTCCTCGTCAAAGTCGATGATATTGCCGCAGGCACACTTCACCTCGTAGATAATGGAGTCCTCGTCGCCGAAGTCGAAGCCCTCGTCATCGAAATCGTCATCGTCGAAGTCGTCCTCATCCTCGAAGTCATCCTCGTAATCGTAATCGTCATCCTCCTCGTCCTCGTCGAGAATGAAGTCCTCGATAGCATCCAGATCCTCTTCGATCTGATCCAGCTCGTCAGAGATGGCGATGGTGGTATCCTCCACATCGGTCAGCTTCTTGGTAACATCACACAGCAACTCCACAATGGCGCTGATCATCTTACCCTCCGCCTTATCGGTATCCATATCCAGGCCATCCATCAGGCCTTTCAGGTATGCGGACTTTTCGGAAATGGTCATAATATACTCTCCTTATTACTTGGAGCGGCCCAGATATTCGCCAGTGGTGGTATCCACCTGAATGGACTCGCCCTCGTTGATGAACAGAGGCACCTTCACCTCAGCACCGGTCTCCAAAGTGGCGGGCTTCAGGGTGTTGGTAGCGGTGTTGCCGGCAAAGCCAGGCTCAGTGGCTGTAACCACCAGATCCACAAAGCGGGGAGGCTCAACGCCAAAGACCTTGCCCTTGTAGCTCATAATGGTGCAGACATCGTTCTCCTTAACGAACTTGAAGGAATCGTCCAGAGAAGCACCGTCAATGGGCTCCAGCTCGTAAGTCTCGGGGTCCATAAAGTAGTACAGCTCACCGTCGTTGTAGGAATACTCCATCTTCTTACGCTCAACAAATGCGGTGGGGAACTTTGCGGTGGGGTTGAAGCTGGTTTCAGTCACGCCGCCGGTGATAACATTCTTCATCTTCACACGGACGAAAGCAGCGCCCTTACCGGGTTTCACGTGCTGGAACTCAACAACCTGCATTACCTTACCTTCCATATCGAAGGTAATACCGTTTCTAAATTCGCCTGCAGAAATCATATCTTGATTTTCCTCCTAAGTGCGCCCGATCACGGGCAGATTTTTACATAATATTACGAATATATTCTAACCGACAAAAGCGTATTTTTCAAGTGGAAAATGAAAATTTTTACACAATTATCAGTTTTTTCGGGCTAGTTGTTATATTTTCGCAGCCACTTTCCTGAAAAACAACCACATCCTCGATCCGGACACCGAATTTTCCCGGCAAATAGATGCCCGGTTCGGCAGAGCTGACCATGTTTACCTGCATAACCGTCTGTCCTCCGGGGCTACAGCTGGGCAATTCGTGGACTTCCATACCCAGGCTGTGACCGTAGCCGTGTCCGAAGTATTTCCCGTAACCGGCATCGGTGATTACCTGGCGGGCGATGCTGTCGATTTCTCTACCGATAATGCCAGCCTTTGTTGCTGCAAGGGCTGCTTCCTGTGCTTTCAGGACTGTATTGTAGACTTTTTCCATTTCCTCAGTGGCGTAACCTACTGCCACGGTACGGGTCATATCGGAGCAGTAGCCCTGATAGATCACGCCAAAGTCCATTGTGATAAAATCGCCCTGGCAGATCACCCGGTCTCCTGCTACGCCGTGAGGCAGGCTGGTATTCGGTCCGGAAACCACAATAGGATCAAAGGACAGCCCATCACCGCCGTTTTTATACAGGCAGTAGATCAGCTCTGCCTGCAGCTGTTTTTCCGTCATTCCGGCTTTGATTTTTTCCAGCACTTCAGAAAATGCCCGGTCTGTAATCTTCTGAGCCTGACGCATCCGCTCCAGCTCCCAATCCTCTTTTACTGCCCGGAACTGATGAATTTGCTCATTGAACGGCACAAGAGATGTATCCAGCTTTTCAGCGTAGCTATTGTATTCTGCCACCGTCAGGTAATCTTCTTCAAAGCCCAGCTTTGTGATCGAAAAATCCGTAATTGCCTGATTGATCAGCTTATAATAGTTATTCTCCCGGTTCATTTCCAATACCTCGAAATCCCGGATATGATTCTGGGCAGACTCAATATAGCGGCTGTCCGTAAAGTACCGGCAGCCGTTTTTTGTAACGATAGCTACGCCCTCGGCAATATCAAATTCCACGCCGTAATGGCGGCTATAGCGGCTGGTCAGCAGCAGACCGTCTGCCTGATCGCCCAGTAGGGATAAAAACTTATCAAGATTTTTCATTTGCAGATCCTCCTGTTTCTTGCCATCAAAATAAAAGGCTTTTCCGCAACGTGCCGCAGCTTCAGCCAGATATTGTGATTATGGATCGCCTTTACCAGAATGGGGCGGACACCGCAGCCATTCGCCCCCAGGGTATCCGTAAAAATCTGGTCGCCTACCAGCGCACAAGCCTCCCTGGGAAAATTAAACTTTGCAAGACATTGACGGATGCCCCTGGAAAAGGGTTTATTCGCGTGGGTAATACAAGGGATCTGCCATTGTTCGCAGAATATCTTTACCCTGTCTTTTTTGCTATTGGACACAACGCAAAGCTGGATGTCAGACTGAGTCATATTTTTCAGCCAGGACGCCATTTCTTCTGTGGGGTCACTGGTGGTATAAGGCACAATGGTATTGTCAAAATCCAGCATCAGAAGCCGGATTCCCTGCTCTTTTAAATATTCAGGGGTCAGGTCTGTTAAGCGCTCTGTTACCGCAAAGGGCAGCAGCGGAAAATTCATATTCCCATTCTCACTTTCATAAAATTATGCTGAAATTATATCATGAATGGGAGGGTTTGTCTATGGGTTTGCCCTTATATCTTGCCATGACTGCGCCTGAGCTATCCGCCGCAGAGGCGCTTCCAAATCACCTTGCCTATATGGCTTGTCTTTTTTCCCCTTATAATACCGGTCTGAGCAATTGTCCTCAAAAACTTCCAGAGGGTTCTATGCTGATCTTAAACGACAGCACCCCCGCCGGTGGACACGATCCGAAGCTTATCGGCAGACAGATAGCAGAAATTTCCCAGCAGTTTAGGTGCAGCAGTGTCCTGCTGGATTTTCAAAGACCGGATAACGAGCTGACCTGCAAGATCGCAGAAGCAATTCTTTCTGCTGTTTCCTGTCCGGTGGCTGTCAGCGAAGGCTACGCAACGCATCTTGATTGTCCTGTTTTTCTGTCCGCTCCGCCGGCTGACTGCCTGCTACAGCGGTGGCTAAGTCCGTGGAAGGATCGGGAAATCTGGCTGGAGGCGGCACTGGATACAAGAACTGTAACATTAGACAAAGCAGGCTGTCAGGTCAGCCCTGCAAATCCCTGCGATCCCCACCTTCTCCCCCACCGATCCGAGCAGCTGCACTGTCACTATAAGATCAAACCGGAACAAAAACAGGTATGTTTTACACTACAACGCACAGGAGGCGATCTGAAACAATTGCTTGCAGAAGCAGAAACTTTAGGTGTTGTGGGTGCTGTGGGCCTATATCAGGAATTGGGGCTACTTTTGTGAATATACACGGCATTTTGCTATCTGCGATTCTGATCGCACCTGCACGGGATGCCCGTTTGATGAAGGAACTGAACCTGACCATTTACCGCTCCACCGTCTCCGGCACTTGGGGGGGGGATTTCCCCGCTTCGGTTAAGGAAAACAAGCTCTATAGACAGAAAAAGACCCGCAGACGAAAGTCTGCGGGTCTTTGAGCATTAAATTAAAGAGGGAATATTAATAGAACTTTCTCTTATTCTTACGGGCAGCTTCAGACTTCTGCTTACGCTTCAGGCTGGGGCTGACATAATGCTCGCGCTTCTTAACCTCGGCAATAACGCCCTCCTTAGCACAGCTCCGCTTGAAGCGGCGCAGAGCGCTCTCCAGAGATTCATTTTCTTTTACGCGAATTTCAGACATTGTTTTCCCTCCCTCCGATGGCATCCGGCTTGATCCTGGATGCTTTCAGGGCCGTATCGGCTTGTATATTATATGCCAGAGTTTGCGTGTTGTCAAGATAGATTTTTCCCATTTTTGACACTAAGCGATTATTTTACAATGAGATTGACCAATTTATTCTTAACGACGATGGTTTTGACGATACTTCCGCCATTCTTTTCCAGGAACCGGGCGATCTTTTCGTCTGCCAAGACATTTGCAATTACAGTGTCATTATCAAGATCTGCATCCATTACAACTGTACCTCGCATTTTGCCGTTGACCTGCACAGCCATGGTAACCTCTGCATCCTTGCACTTATCCTCGCTGTAAGTAGGCCAGCTTTCGTAGGCAATGGTATTATCGTGACCCATGATCTGCCAGATCTCCTCACCCACATGGGGGGTAATGCAGGAGAGCATCTTAATAAAGCCCTCGGCATACTCTCTGGGGCAAGTGCCGTTCTTATAAACCTCGTTCACGAAGACCATCATCTGGGCAATGGCTGTGTTAAAGCCAAGGACATCAAAGTCGGAAGTAACCTTCTTGACTGTCTGGTGGTAGACCTTAGTGAGCTTACCGTCATCGGTATCGGTGAGATTGCCAGGCTCGGTAAAGAAGTTCCACACACGGTTAATAAACTTCTTTGCGCCGGCAACAGCGGTGGTGCTCCAGGGCTTGGACACCTCCAGCGGGCCCATAAACATCTCATAAAGACGCAGGGTATCCGCGCCGTACTCCCGTACCACATCACTGGGGTTAACCACGAATTCCGGGAAGCGCTTTCCCATCTTGATGCCGTTCTCACCCAGGATCATACCCTGATGGACCAGCTTCTTGAAGGGCTCTTTCACCGGAGACAGGCCGTTATCGTAGAGGAAACGGTTCCAGATTCTCGAGTAGATCAGGTGACCCACTGCGTGCTCCGGACCGCCAACATATAGGTCTACAGGCATCCAGTGCTTCAGCAGCTCCGGATCACAGAATGCCTTGTCGTTGTTGGGGTCGATATAGCGCATATAGTACCAGGAAGAACCGGCAGAACCGGGCATTGTGGAGGTTTCCCGGATGCCCTTAATGCCACCCTGATCATACTGCTTCCACTCGGTAGCATTCTCCAAGGGTGCTTGACCGTTACGGCCCTTATAGTCCTCCAGCTCCGGCAGAACCAGAGGCAGCTCCTCGTCAGGCAGGAACACAGTTTTTCCGTCTTCTGTGTACACACAGGGAACAGGCTCGCCCCAATAGCGCTGGCGGGCGAAGATCCACTCGCGGAAGTGGTAGTTATTCTTTCTTCTGGCAACGCCAGCCTTTTCCAGCTTCTGGGTAATGGCTTCCTTTGCCTCTTCCACGGTAAGTCCCGTAAACTCCTCAGAATTCATAAGACGACAGCCCTTGCCCAGGTAATCCTGCTTTTCAAAGGCGCTTTCGCTTACATCCCGGCCCTCAATGACCTGGATCATAGGAATATTATGTGCCACAGCATATTCAAAGTCACGCTGATCGTGGCTGGGAACAGCCATAACTGCGCCTGTGCCATAATTGCCCAGCACGAAGTCACCGATGAACACGGGAACTTCCTTGCCGTTAACCGGGTTGATGGCATACACACCTTTCAAGGGACAGCCGGTTTTGGTCTTGGTAGCATCGGTGCGGTCAATGTCGCTCTTCTTCGCCGCCTCCGCGATATAAGCTTCTACCTCTGCCCGGTTTTCCACCCGGTCGAGTAAGCTTTCGGTGATCTTGCCATCAGGGGCAAGGACCATAAAGGTGATGCCGTAAATGGTTTCAATACAGGTGGTGTAAATGGAGAATTCTCCGCCGCCTACCAGCTTGAAATCCACTTCCACACCAGTGGATTTGCCAATCCAGTTGCGTTGGATCTCCTTTGTAGACTCCGGCCAGTCGATCTCGTCCAGACCCTCCAGCAGCTTTTCTGCAAAGGCAGGCTGGTCGATGACCCACTGCATCATATTTTTCTTTACAACCGGATAACCGCCCCGCTCGGACTTGCCGTCGATGACTTCATCGTTTGCCAGCACCGTACCCAGTGCTTCACACCAGTTAACAGGCATCTCAATTCGCTTGGCGTAGCCTGCCTCCCACAGCTTCTTGAAGATCCACTGAGTCCACTGATAGAAGGAAGGATCGGAGGTAGCGATCACCTTGGACCAGTCGTAGTCAAAGCCCAGCTCTTTCAGCTGACCGGAGAAGGTTTCGATATTCTTCTGGGTAAAGCCATTGGGATGATTGCCCGTATCCACTGCATACTGCTCCGCAGGCAGACCGAAGGAGTCATAACCCATAGGGTGCAGAACATTGTAGCCCTGCATACGCTTCATACGGGACATAATATCCGTTGCGGTATAACCCTCCGGGTGACCGGCGTGGAGACCAACACCGGACGGATAAGGGAACATATCCAGCACATAGTATTTCGGCTTGGAGAAATCCCATACATCTGTATGGAAGGTATCGTTCTCCTGCCAATATTTATGCCATTTTTTCTCTATGGCACTGTGATCGTATATCATTGCGCTTACCTCTCTTTACTCAGGGATAACAATTTTACTGATGTCCACCTGCTCAGCATCTGCCCACAGCCGCTCCAGAGAATAAAACTCTCTGGCTTCTTCTGTGAACACGTGGACTACAATAGAGCCGAAATCCAAAAGCTCCCAGGTGTTTCCACGGTGTCCCTCACGACCCAGCATAGGCTCGCCCAGCTGCTCTAAGGTATACTCCGCGTGGTCGCACAGGGTTCTTACATGGGTGTTGGATGTGCCGGTGCAGATCAGGAAATAGTCCGCAAGGCTGCTGATATCGTTGATCCGCAGGAGCTTAATATCCTGTCCTTTTTTTGCATCCAGTGCCTTAGTTACTTCCCAAGCAACTTCTTTTGCAGTTAACATAAAACTTCCTTCTTTCTGGAACTTAATTTTTCTGATTTAAAAATGCCAGTGCCTGGGCAGATTCCGGGGAGATCTCTCTTCCCGCTTCCTGCAAAAGCGCCAAGGTCATTTGAAGACCCATTTTCAGCGCACCGTCCAAATCGGTAACAGCCAGCTGACGCATAGTCTCTACACCCTCAAAATTACGGTTCGGCTCCATATAGTCTGCCACATAAATGATCTTTTCAAGCGTGGTCATATTTGCTTTTCCGGTGGTGTGGGATGCAATTGCATTTACCACCGCCGGATTTTCTCCAAAGATCCGCTGGGCAACCAGAGCACCTGTCAGGGCGTGGAGTGTTTTGGGATTACGACTGGAAAATTCACTTAAGGAAACACCGTATATCCGGCATAATTCCATCTGCAAAGGACTGCTCAGTGCCTTTGTGATGTCATGGAGCAAGCCTGCACGGAGGGCATCTGTTTCATCCGCGCCCCAGCGCTTTGCAAGCATAACAGCCGTATCCCGGCAGCCCAGAACATGGGCTACCCGGTTTGGTTTGAGCAAACTGACAACCGCCTGCTCCAACTGCTCGCCAGATAGGTTTCGGTAATCAAGCCTGTCCTGCGTGGGTATACAGCCAAAAGCCTGCATACGGCGCAGGTCGTCTCCAGTAAGGTTCATACATAGCTGCTCCATTGGTGCTCCCCTTTCCTGACCTAAAGGCTTCCCTTATTTAATCTTTGTTGCCTTCTCTGAGCTGGCGCTCCCGATCCCGTTCGATCGCCTTGTCGATCGCCTGCTGGCGGAAATATTCGTTGCGCTGCTGGCGCACCTTTCGTGCCGCTTCACGGCGGGCCTGTGCGCCCTTACGGACGGGATTTTTCTTTCCGGAGGGTGTCTCTTTCCGCTTGGCTCTGCCAGTTTGATTACGCGCCTGCTGCAGCTTTTCGCTGAAACGGTAGATCACAAATTTTGTGCCGATCACTGCCACGCCGTCTGCACCGGTGGCTTCACAAATTTCGTCGCTGACCTCCCGGGGGGTCATCATTGCACCTTCCAGAACCTTACCTTTTACCAGCTCTCTGGCGTCCAGCTGGGTCTCGGCTTCTGCGATCACCGCCTCGGTCACGCCGCCCTTGCCTACCATCAATGTGGTATCCAAGGTATTTGCCTGCGCCCGCAGCTCGGCGCGCTCTTTACTTGTCAGCATAGCCTGCCTCCTTCATTTTCTCATAAAACAGTTTCAGGGCATTGGCACGGTGAGAAACCTGAT
Source organism: Oscillospiraceae bacterium (assembly GCA_017521485.1). GTDB lineage: Bacteria > Bacillota > Clostridia > Oscillospirales > Oscillospiraceae > Faecousia. The sequence continues at coordinate 5,195 of JAFXCL010000034.1, read as the reverse complement.
TTTTTTCTTCACTACTCAGCTCCGCAGTGGTCTTGCCAAGGGGCGGATAGTAGAAGATGGGGTCATAGCCAAACCCGTTCTCCCCTCTGGGTTCACGGGTCAGCTCCCCATGGATCTCACCCCGGGCCTGGATGGTCTGTCCCTCCGGAGTCACCATGGTGATGACGCACACGAACTGTGCCTGCCGTTTTCCGTCCGGTACATTTTCCGTGTTCTTCAGCAGAAGCCACAGCCGTCCCCAGTCGTCCAGAGAATCGTCAAAGCCATAGCGGGCAGAGTAGATACCCGGCTCACCGTTGAGAGCATCCACTGCAATGCCGGAATCGTCTGCCAGTGCAGGAAGCCCTGTGGCTTTCATAACCGCCTCGGCCTTCAGAAAAGAATTTTCCTCGAAGGTCTTGCCGGTCTCCTCCACATCAATATCCACACCAAGCTCGCTTTGAAGAACCAGTTCAATACCGAATTTTTCGGTGATCTTACTGATCTCCACCAGCTTGTGTTTATTTTTACTTGCAAGTACTACTTTCATATTACAAAAGGGCCTCCACAAATTCTGCTGCTTCAAAGGGCATTAGATCGTCTGCCTTTTCCCCCACACCTACAAATTTCACAGGGATTTGCAGGGTGTCTGCCACGGCGATCACGATACCGCCCTTTGCTGTTCCGTCCAGCTTTGTCAGTGCAACAGCTGTGACACCGGCGATCTTGGAAAATTCTTTTGCCTGGATCAGTCCGTTCTGACCGGTTGTGCCGTCCAGCACCAAAAGCACTTCTTTTGCTGCATCCGGCAGCTCCCGATCTACGATCCGGTTGATCTTACCAAGCTCATTCATCAGGTTCTGCTTGTTGTGCAGGCGGCCTGCGGTATCGATCAAAATCACATCCGCGCCCTTGGCCTTTGCAGACTGGATGCCGTCAAACACCACAGAGGCAGGGTCAGCGCCCTCGTTCTGGCGGACGATGGATGCACCGGACCGCTGTGCCCAGATCTCAAGCTGATCTGCGGCGGCAGCGCGGAAGGTATCTCCGGCTACCAGAAGTACATTTTTGCCCTCGCTTACAAGCTGCGTAGCAATTTTGCCAATGGTAGTGGTCTTACCAACACCGTTGACACCCACCACCAGAACCACCGCAGGACTGGTGCTCAGATTCAGAGCAGTATCACCCACTTGCAGCATTTCCACCAAAATTTCTTTCAGGGCAGTTTTTGCCTCTTCGGTGGTTTTTAAATGCTCCTGGCGCACCTTTTTCCGAAGCTGGTCGGTAGCTTTCACTGCGGTGTCCATACCAAGGTCCGCAAGGATCAGACATTCCTCCAGCTCGTCGTAAAAATCGTCATCGATTTCCGAAAAACCGGTAAACACACTTCCCAAAGTGTTGGCAAGGGTATCCCGGGTTTTGGAAAGGCCCACTTTAATTTTGTCGAAAAAACCCATAATTTTACTCCATTATGCCAAGTTGCTGTTCCATCTGGCTTAAGTCAAGGCGCAGCAGCTTACTGATACCCTGTTCCTGCATGGTAACACCGTAGAGCACATCGGATGCTTCCATTGTACCCCGGCGGTGGGTAATAACAATAAACTGGGTCTTTTTACTCAGGTTATGCAGATAAGAAGCGAAACGCTCAACGTTCCGGTCATCCAATGCTGCATCGATCTCATCGAGCATACAGAAGGGTGTGGGGCGCACCTTCAGAATTGCAAAATAAAGTGCAATTGCCACAAATGCCTTTTCGCCGCCGGAGAGCAGTGTAATGGTCTTGACCTGCTTTCCGGGAGGCTGTACCCGGATCTCGATGCCGCAGGTCAGGGGCTGCTCCGGATCTTCCAGAATCAGCTGACCCTTACCGCCACCGAACATCTCTTCAAAGGTCTGACCGAAGAATTCGTTGATCTTTGCAAACTCTGTGACAAAGATCGTGGTCATTTCCTGAGTAATATCCCGGATGATGCCCTCCAGTTCCTTTTTGGATACCAGCACATCATCCCGCTGACCGGTCAGGTAAGTATACCGCTCGTTGACGCGTGTATATTCTTCGATCGCGCCCAGGTTGGGTGTGCCCAAGGAGCCGATCTTCCGCTTCAGCTCTGCGATCCGCCGGTTACCGGCTGCCACAGATTCGATCTCGCCCCGTTTTTCCACTGCAGTGCTGGGGGTCAGGCCGTAGGTATCCCACAGCTTATCGATGGTGTTGCGCTCCTCGATGGCAGTGGTTTCCTTTTTGTTTTCCAGCAATGCACAGGCGCGCTCCATATTCAGGATGTCTTTGTTCTTCTCCTGCGCCTGGCGCTCTGCCTGGGTCTTGGATGCCTCTGTCTCCGCACGGCGGGCGAGGGCTTCATCCCGGCTCTTACGCATAGCATCTGTATCGGATGCGTTTTCCTGCTGGCGCTGCAGAAGCTCTTCGATCTGCTGCTCAAGTGCCAGTGTATCCTGACGGATGGATTCGATCAGTGCCAGCTTCTTTTCCCGGTCGCCCTCCATAGCAGTGCGCAGCTGCTGCAGATCCAAAATGTGATTGCGTGCGGTTGCTGCCTCTGCTTCCAGAGCCGCTTCGTCGGTTTTTAGCTGGGTCATCTGCTGGGTGATCTTTGCAGTTACCTCTTCCGCTTCGGTCTGGCTGCCCTCCAAGGCTGCCAGTGTTCCCCGAATGCGGGTAAGCTCTGCGGTGTATACTTCAATTTTTGCCTGCTGGGCAGCATAGCGCTCCCGGTCTGTTTTTTCCCGATTGCGCAGGGCATCCAATTCCCGGCGAGCAGACTCCACGGCATCGCAAATTGCCTGCAACAGAATCTCATGCTGCTTTTCCTGACCCTGCAGCAGCAGGACCTGATCCTGTGCCTGACGGAGCTGATCGGAGGCGGCTTTCATCTGGAACTCCACCTGATCCACAGATCGCTGGGCTTCCTGAAGCTCTGTCTCTACAGCCTTCAGCTTTTCGGACAGTTCCTTTTCCTGTGCTGTCAGCTTTTCCAGCTCATTAGCACGGCTCAGGATGCCCGCTTCTTTGTTCACACTACCACCGGTCATAGAACCGCCGGGATTCACCACCTGGCCGTCCAGGGTGACGATCTTAAAGCGGTTAGAATATTTTCTTGCCATTGCGATGGCATTGTCGATATTCTCGACGATCACCGTCCGACCCAGCAGGTTTTCCACAATGCCACGGTAGGTCTTTTCACATTGGATCAGATCGGATGCAATCCCAACGAAGCCGCGGCAGTCATCCAGTCCGTTCTCTTTGATGGGTTTGCCGGAAATCACAGAAATAGGCAGGAAGGTTGCACGGCCGCCGCCGGTGCGCTTGAGGTAGGCAATGCCTGCCTTGCCGTCGGCTTCGCTGTCCACAACGATCTGCTGCATTGCGCCGCCCAAAGCGATCTCAATGGCAACAGTATAATCATCCTCAGTACGGATCAGGCGGGAAACCGGTCCGTGGACATTACGCAGTGCGCCCCGCTGGGCCTCCTGCATCACCATGCGCACAGACTTCTGGTAGCTCTCAAAATCCCGCTCCATTGCCCGGAACACACGGACCTTTGCCTGAACACTGTCCAGTTTAGAGATCAGTTCCCGCTGCTGCTGGGACAGCTCGTCCCGCTTTTTGGCACGGCCCTCCTGACGCAGGGTATAGCCGGAAATGGTATTGCTTGCGGCAGTTACTTCCTCCTGTGCTTCCTTTAGTTCTCTGCGGCAATCGTCCAGCTGCTTTTGTGCCGCCTGACATCTCTCATTACCGGAGTTCAAATCCGCTTCCAGCTGATCCGCCCGCTCTCCGTTTTCCTGCAGGCTGGTTTGAAGGCCCCGGATATCCGCTTCACGGCCAGCGATGTCCGCAGTCAGTTCACTTTCCTTTGTGCGCAGTTCTAAAAACTGCCGGGTCATACCCTGGGCAGAGCTTGCCATTTCTGCAAGCCTTTGCTGCAAGCCGGCTAGACCCTTCCGCTTTTCCTCCAGTTCTGTCTGGATCTGGCTGATGCGCACATCTGCCTGCTCCATTTGGGCAGAGATTCCGCCGCTGCGGTCATCTGCTCCCTGAAGCTCATTTTCGATCCGGCTGATATTGCCGTTATTGTTCTCCACATTGCTTTTTAGAACAGCGATCTGGCCCTCAAGCTGCTGATAGATACCCTCCAGCATACTGACCTTCACACGCACATTCTCCAGATCTTCATCCTGACTGCGCAGGTCAGCACTTAAGGTTTCGGAGCGCTCATACAAATTATCCAGATCATCGTGTGCCTGCTGCAGCACAAAGGATGCAGAGGCGTAATCCTCCTCCGCCTTTTTGGCATCCGCGGACAGCTTTTCCAGCCGGTCCAGCCACACTGCTACCTCAATGCCCTGCAGCTCATCCTTCAGTTCCAGATACTTCTTTGCCTTTTCCGATTGGATCTTCAGAGGCTCTAACTGCAGCTCCAGCTCGGAAACCTTATCGCCAATACGCATCAGGTTGTCTTCGGTATGCTGGAGCTTCCGCTCGGTCTCTTCCTTGCGGTGACGGTATTTGGAGATACCGGCAGCCTCCTCGAAGATCTCACGGCGATCCGCGCTTTTTAAGGAAAGGATCTCATCAATTCTGCCCTGACCGATATTGGAATAACCCTCGCGACCCAAGCCTGTATCCATAAACATTTCATGGATATCTCTCAGGCGGGCAGACTGGCGGTTAATATAGTACTCACTGTCGCCGCTGCGGTAGTAACGGCGGGTAACCATCACTTCGTCCGCATCATAGCTAAGCGCGCGGTCTGTATTGTCCAATGTAAGTGTTGCTTCCGCAAAGCCCACCGCTGCACGCTTCTGGGTTCCGCCGAAGATCACGTCCTCCATTTTTGCGCCCCGGAGGGTCTTGGTGCTTTGCTCACCCATAACCCACAAAATGGCGTCGGAAATATTTGATTTGCCGGAGCCGTTGGGACCGACAATGGCGGTAATATCATCGCCAAAGCGGATCAGCGTTTTGTCCGGGAAGGACTTAAAGCCCTGAACTTCCAAAGATTTTAGATACACAGCAGTGACCTCTTTATGTTTATAGTTAAAATAAATCACTTTATTATACCGAAAAAGCAACAAAAAAGCAAGGCTTTCTTACAGAAAAAGGAACCCCCCGGTAAAACCGGGGGTTCTTCATATGCGGGCATAGCCCTATTTTTCTTGCGTGATGCGTAAACGCATAATATCAGCCCGCCAAC
>JAFXCL010000033.1 GCA_017521485.1 Oscillospiraceae bacterium | reverse complement strand
CTTCCTCACAGATAGTCTCATCTGCGATCATATCGGTGAAGTTCTCAACACCGTACATTTCCAGAACAGTCTTGTCCAGACGCTCACGCATCTGATCCTTCAGCATCTTAGGCATCCAGACGATACGGCCGGGGCCGCCTTCGGCTGCGATGAACTTCTTGGAGGAGATGAAGTGCTTGCCGTGACCCATAAAGCCGGGTGTCTGAACACCGCCGCCGGTCATGGAAGCCATCTCGGAGAAGCTCATACCCAGAGGTGTCATACCTGCGTGCTCACGGCAGGTGATAACCACGCCCATGGAGCAGGGCTCAACGCCGCAGATACACTCGAAGCAGCCGCAGGAGGTCATGGGATCCTGGAACAGGGAGTACAGAGTGATCTTCTCAACAGCACCCTGAGAGTACTTGCGCACAGCCTCGTCCATAGAGTCGTAACGGCCCAGCTTTTCGTCCTGACAGCCGGTCTTGAGAATGGGCTGGCAAGGACCGGTGGGATCCAGCTCCTGAGTAGCCTTAGCATCCAGCCAGGAAACCGCACCGCAAAGACCCAGACGCTCGGGAGTAACGATACATACGTGGCTGGGAGAGAATGCCTGACACATAATACAGGTGTAGAAGGTATCCACAGACTCATCGGTCATGGAAGCCAGTCTTGCATCGCGCTTGTTGAAGATCTCATTTGCCTGTGCGCGCAGAGCCTTGTTCTGCTCAGCATCCACAACGATGGTGACCTGGCACTTGTCTACAACGGCCTCGAACTCGCTCTTGACCTTTGCGTACAGCACCTCGCCCAGATGGCGGAATTTGAAGCCAGCCTCGAAGTCAGCCTTAGAGATACGCACGCGGATCATATCACGCTGACCGGTGTGCATAACGCCCTCGATGCAGTTGATCCAGGCGTGGATCTTACGTTCCATAACAGCCTCGAAGTCGGACTGCATAGCCTTGCCGGCAACCTCAACAGTGTAGGACAGGGAGATCTTGGAGCCCACGGGAATTTCGTCGATCTCGGGGCCGATCACAGTGATCTTGTGATCCTCGACCTCCTGCAGCTCTCTGGTCTGGACCAGCTCGAAGCAGTCCACACGGGAGCCGTCCACTTCCACCTGCATATCGCCCTTACGGATGATCTCACCTTCGAAAGCGGTAGCATAGGAGACAGGAATGTCGATCTTGGTGATCTTCAGCTTGATGTCGCGGGCTTCCAGAGAGGTTGCATTCCACTTGGAGGTGTCCAGCTGCTGGATCAGGCTCTTGGGAACACGGAACATATTCTCCGTCTCGTTGGAGATAACAGGGAAGCCAAGCTGAATAGCGCCTGCACCGTAGGAAACGATCTCATCAGTCAGGGACTTGTATGCGTTAACAAAGGCACGGATACGGTCCATGGTGTACTTGTACAGAGCCTTGGTGTCGCCGGGCTGAATAGCACCGAAGATCAGTGCTGCACGCAGAGCCACGGAAACAACATGGATAACAGACTGATCCTCATAGCCCAGAGGCACAACACGGACGCCTTCGCCCAGGTTCATGCCGGAGTCAGCGCAGTGCTTAACGGAATTGCCGGTCAGGGTGACCAGAAGGCCCAGAGCCTGATAGGACTTAGCCAGCTCAACAGTTTCAGCAGGATCTTCTGCGCCACCGATGATAACGGCAACGCCGGGGATATCGCCGGTAACCAGAGGCAGACCCAGATTACGGATGAATGCGTCACTGAGGAAGCCCATCTCGGGCTCTGCGTAAGGCTCAGCTCCGTGCAGGTACTTGAGCACTTCCAAAAACTCTGCGCACAGAGCAGAAGCAATACCGCTGTCAAATGCATCCTGCAGGCGGGGGTTGCGGGTCATCATAGGCTGAACGTCGTTCAGAAGAGCTGCCTTCAACTCACCCAGGTTATTGATCTTTTTACCGGTGATGCTGTAGTAGCAGGGCAGGTTATAAGCAGTGTTGGGGAATGCGACGGGTTCTGCTTCGCCATACTGGGCGATAGCAGCGTCAATGGCGGCGACTGTACGGGTGTAGTTATAGTCATTACCGCCGAAAACTCTATCAAAAAGTGTCAACTTCTTATCCTCCTCGTGTTAGTTTTGTTCACGGTCTAATATTGCTTTGATTTTCCGAATTTCTTCAATTGCTGCGGGGCTGAAGTCGTAGGGCGATTTTCCCTGACGGTCTGCGTCGATGATCTCGGGGTTGTAGTGGATAAAACCAAGAAGATCTTCTGCAGGGATGGCACTGCGGATAAATTCCTCATCCTGCGCATCCCGGATCTTGTTGGCTACCACACGAACCTGCTTAACGCCTAAGTCTGCTGCCAGCCGCTTGACATTGCGGTAGGTCTGCACAGATCTGGCACCGGGTTCGATCACCACGATGAACTGATCCATATTTGCTGCAGTGCCTCTGCCAAGATGCTCAAGACCTGCTTCCATATCCATAATCACCACATCGTCCTTGCGATAGGTCATTGCAGAAAGGATGCTCTTGAGCATGACGTGCTCAGGACACACACAGCCGCTGCCGCCCACATCCACGGTGCCCATCACCAAAAGCTTTACGCCGTTAATTTCCTTGGAGAAGGTGTCCGGAATGTCGGAGACCTGGGGATTTAACTTGAAAAACTTATTTGCGGCATTTGCACCGGTGCGCTCCTCTACAAGCGTGCGCATTTTGGAAATGGGAACGATCTGGTCTACTTCCTCTTGGGAAAGACCCAAGGCAAGGCCCAGATTGGCATCGGGATCTACATCGGCAGCAAGGACGGTGCGTCCTTCGTCTGCGTAGAGCCGGGCCAGGGTGGAGGACAGGGTGGTTTTACCCACGCCGCCCTTTCCGGTAATCGCTACTTTCATTTAGAAAAGACCTCGTATTATATTATAGGAACAAATATTCGCTTGCGGAACAGCTGCTTATACAGAGCCGATCAGCAGATTAGATACCCAAGGCAGCTCTCTTAGCCTCAATGCAAGCAATCATCTTGTCGCCCAGTGCGTCGATATCGGTGTCCACAACGAACTTTGCCTCAACCCACTGATTCACGCCGTTTTCACCCTGCAGCAGTTCAGTGACTTCTGTAGAGCCCTTGGAGTAGGGATCAACACCCAGGAAGGTCTCAATACCGGTAGCCACAACGTAGTTACCGATGGAAACAGCCTTCTCACTCATCCATTCGGGAGCACAGCCAACCACGGGAACCTGGGAAATGTTAATGCCCCAGTCCTTGGCAATATCGGAAGCCAGAACCATCATACGGGAAATATCCACGCAGGAGCCCATGTGCAGCACGGGAGGAATGCCAGCCAGCTCACAAACACGCTTCAGACCTGCACCGCAGTATTCCTTAGCCTGCTCGGGATCCATCAGGCCTGCCTTTGCAGCAGCCTGAGCAGAACAGCCGGTGGTGATGACGACGATGTCGTTCTCCAGCAGCTTCTTCATAAGCTCAATGTGTGCAGTGTCGGGGCGGACCTTGGGGTTATTACAGCCAACCATTGCCACAGCACCGCGGATAACACCGGAATGCACACATTCGACCAGAGGCTTGGTGGTGCCCATTTCATCGACCTGGGTGTTGGCAACGCCGTCGAGAACCTTCTTAATAGCCTCAACAGAGTAGCCCACGCGAGCTTTCTGCTTCTGGCTGGGGATGTTCACCAGCTCAGGTGTACGGTTCTTAAAGTTTTCAATCGCCATCTTCACGATTGCCTTTGCGTTCTCACCGGCAGTTTCTGCGTGGAACTGGATGAACTCGGAGTCGGGCATCCGGGCAATGGGGGAGGTGGTGATAAACTTGGTGTGGAAGCACTTAGAAAGGGGGCCCAGTGCAGGGAAGATACACTGCACGTCCACAACGATTGCTTCACAAGCACCGGTAAGTACAACATTTTCCTGGTTCAGGAAGTTACCTGCCATAGGAATACCGTGACGCATAGTCACTTCGTTGGAGGTACAGCAAACGCCGGAAACGGTAATGCCCTTAGCACCCAGGCTCTTGGCATAAGCGATCATCTCAGGATCGTTTGCGTAATATACGATCATTTCGGACAGGGAAGGATCGTGGCCGTGAACAACGATGTTTACGTTGTCCTTCTCCATAACACCGATGTTTGCTTCGGTGTCCATGGGCTTGGGAGTGCCGAACATAACGTCGGAGAACTCGGTACCCATCATAGAACCGCCCCAGCCGTCACTAAGGCCGGCGCGCAGTGCCTGGCGGATCAGTGCTTCAGGCAGGGAAGAACAACCCATATGGGTCATATGCATAGCAGTTGCGATCTCCCGGTCGATAGCGCGGGGCATAATGTCCGCCTTTCTCCAAAGCTCCTTGGTGTGCTCGGGAGCGCGCTGTGCGAACTTCTGCTCGCCGAAGGGGAAGCCGTACTCCAGCAGGCCAATCTCAGCCATTTCGTGAGCCAGGTCATAAATATCCTTGCCCTCGGTCTCCACGCCCCACTCGGTTGCGATGCGGATCAGCTTTTCAGGGTCCTTGACCTGATAGTTGCCGCCCTCGCGAGTCTGGTGCAGGGTGTGCATGATCTCACGACCGTGGTCGGAGTGTGCAGCCGTACCGCCAACGGTAAAGCGCAGGTAGTTACGGGCAACGATGCCGTGAACATCGCAGCCGCAGATGCCGCGGGGTGCCTTGGGGGTGATGCGGCAGGGACCCATGGAGCAGATCCGGCAACAAGTGCCTGCTTCGCCGAAGCCGCAGTGAGGGGTCTGGTTCTTGACACGCTGCTGCCAGGTGTCAGCGCCAACCTTTTTGCCGTTTTCCAGCAGAGAGTTGGTAGCAGATTCCATCTCCTCGACGGTGGTTGTAAATGCCCAATCCTTCAATCTTGTTTCCTCCTATATTGCAAAATATCCGGCTCATACGGACAGCATGAGCCCATAATGTATCAGTGTTATTTTACTCATTTTTCCGTAGAAAGTCAATTGTTGTTTTAGCTACATTTCGACTGGAAATGTTCATCCCCCGAGGGGGGATTTTGGTGCTTTTGTTAAAGGGGATTTTTTTGGGAGATAAGCGCGGAGAAAAAGTAGGGGAGGGGCACTGCCCCTCCCGCAAATATTTATTGTTCGGCTATACTTTTCAGATATTCAATGGTATTGGTACAGTTTTCGAATATCTTGACCTCCAGATAGGAAACCGGTGTATAATCGATGACCTCATAGGTGGAAATAGAAGCGGAAATGCTGTTGCTGTTTAGATTCAGTGTTTCGGACTGGGGCATGAAGGACTGGATCGTTAACCAGCCAAAGGTATCCTCACCCTCGTGGTATTCCCAGGGCGGTGCCATTTTGCCTGCCTTGCAGTCGGCAAGAATGGCATCCATAAGCCCCCGGGCAAGCTCCACATTCAATCCTGTGGGAGAAGTGCCTGCTTCTGCCAAGTCCTCCACAGAATAAATAATGGCATTTTCTTCATATTTGTCCACATAGATTTGCTGATCCATATTGCTGCCCCCTATGCAAATATAGGGAATTTCCTCTTCGTTGCTCCTGAACTCCAGCATAAAGGCATTTTCCAGAAGCGCCGCAATATCCTCTGTTCCCAGTATATATTGGGGAGAGCTGTAATAGCCTCGCAGGACCTCTGCGGCATCACTTTGCATATCCACATAATACTGCCGCTCCACCGTCCGTCCGCTTTGCAGAGTGTAGGTGATCCGCAGGGCAGAATCCTTGCTGGCTTTTCGATTATCCACCAGATCCTGATGGATTTTGGTGATCGCTTCAATATCTGCCTGCTCTGTAAGGATGCATTTGGAATGTTCGTAGTAGTACCGGGAAGCATTGGGGCTGATCTGTACTTGTTTGACTTCCTGCACTTCCGGCACATAGCGGGTAACGCCTGCCGGGTCAAGCTTTGTCAGACCTACAGTGATACCAAAAACTGTCAGCAATATGCCAAAGCCGAGGAAGGTTTTCCACCGAAACACATTAACCTTCTTTTCCAGAAGCATCTTACCTGTGAAGAAGCCGATGGCAAAGCCAAGGAAAATGAACACATATCTGCCGTTGCCGGAGAAAATCTCAGACACATAGTACATCACCGCGCCGGCGCACAGGGTGTAAATAATGAGGAATACAGGGCCCACCGGCTTCAGGGAAATTAGATTACCTGCGTTTTCCAAATGGCGACCCCGGTAGATCAGTAAAGCAAGGACCAGCAGCACTGCGCCAACACCGGCGGCAATGAACAGATATTGCCACTGCTCAGCCAGAAAACCCTTAAAAACCGTGGTATTTGCCATTTTGTCATAAACGGTTTCTACATATTGGAAATGGTGGAAGCCTACTACCGGACTAAAATTCAGATAAGGCTCTACATCCAGCTCAATGCCATAAAGGAAGGGATCGTAGAAGGTCATAAACAGCCAGGCTACCAGCACTGCCAGTAAATTAAAGATACCGCATACTGCCAGCGCACCCAACCGGTTTCCGGCACACATTACAGAGAACACAGCCGCGCCGAAAAAGAATAAAAACTGCAAAAGCATAATTGCCAACCACAAAAAAGCCAGATAGCAGTACTCCTGTAAAAGGGCGGCTGCCAGCAGCGCTGCGGCGGTGTTTGGCACAAGACAGAATAAAAAGCCTGCGGCGCAGTGGGTCAAAAACCATCCTTCCCGACGAAGAGGAAAGGCGTGAAGGGCATTGCAAAGCTTCGTGTTAAACAGGTCGCCGAAAAGCACCAATGCACAAATGGTGGCGTAGGCAAAGTTTACAATGCCCATGGCCTGCATCACATAGCTGGCATTGTTTGCAAAGCGGGCAGCGGTGTTTTCCGATTCCCAGATCAGAAAAAATGCCATCAGGGTGAAAATGGAGTAAAGACCCCAAACCGGTGCAAAGCGGGTGATGTCCTTGCGCAGGACAGTGCCGTTAAAGAATGATGTTCTTAACTTCATAATTCACACCTCCCAGCTCGTAAATGAAAATCTCTTCCAAAGAAAGGGGCAGCACATCAAAATAGGCAGGCTCGCACAGCTTGGTTTTTTGGACAATTTCCTCTGCAGAGCCCCGGACGATCAGCGTGCGCAATCTGCCGGAGTTGCTTTCGTGCAAGATTTCCAGCTCCGGAGTCTGGGCACTTACCATTTGCAGCTTGTGGATCGAGCCCTGCATATCCGCTAAGCTCCGCTCCAAAAGGAGCTTGCCGTGATCCATAATGCCCACATGGTCGCAGATGTCCTCCAGCTCCCGGAGATTGTGAGAAGAAATCAAAACCGTGGTGTTTCTTTGGGCTACATCGGAAAGGATCAAACTCCATACCTGCCGGCGCATCACCGGGTCCAGACCGTCCACCGGCTCATCCAGCACCAGCACATCCGGGCGGGTGCAGATACTCAGGTGGAAAGCGGCCTGCTTCTGCATACCCTTGGAGAACCGGCGGATGGGGGACTTCTTCGGAAGCTGAAACACCTCGTAAAGACGCTGAAACAGATCGTCATCAAAGCCTGGATAGATGCCCTGATAATAGGAACGCATATCCTCCAAGGTGGCAGAAGGGAAGAAAAATACATCATCGGGGATACTGCTCATACACACCTTGGTGTTGGGGTTTTCATAAATAGGCAGGCCCTCCATTGTGACCGTGCCATCATCCGGGCGGTACACACCGGTGAGCACACGGATGGCAGTGGATTTACCTGCACCGTTGGGTCCTACCAGTCCGTAGACAGCGCCCTTGGGAATGGCCATTGTCAGGCCGTCCAGCGCCTTAAAATCCCCAAAGCGTTTTGTTACATTACTCATTTGAAGCATCAATATCCCCTCCTTGCTTGAGATGCTGAATGATTTCATATTGGGAAACGCCCAATGTCAGTAGCTGTGATACAGCGCCGTCCAGCGCCTCCCACAATGGTTGTTCTTCCTGACTTTTCCGGGTCTTTCCGCAGACAAAGCTGCCTTTGCCGGTGACCGATGCAATATAGCCGGTTACTTCCAGCTCCCGGTAAGCCCGCTGAATGGTGTTGGGATTGATGGAAAGCTCTGCCGCCAGCTCACGGACGGAGGGCAGTTTATCTCCCTCCTGCAGGATGCCCTTTTGAATCAGAATACGAAAGTTGTCTACGATTTGTGTGTAGATCGGCCGGGAATCCCGGTAGTCCAGATGGATCATAGGCATACCTCCTAACGAATGTATTAACTGTACCAACTGTACTAGTACAGTTAATATAACACGGGAATACAGAGTTGTCAACAGGAAATACAAATTTCTATTTATCGGGCGATGCCCGATAAAATTTCAAAATGCAGAATGCAAAATGCAAAATGAATGTGTCCGCAAAGCGGACAGGATTTCATTTATTTCCGAAGGAAATACCGAAATTTTCAATTTTCCATTTTCAATTTTCAATTCGCGCAGCAGCGCGTCAAACTGAAATTTGACAAAAAGGAAACAAAATCCCCTCCGGTTGCCCGGAGGGGAAAAGTTCGTATTAAGATCAGATGGAATTACTCACCCTTGCGGGCAGCCAGCTCGTCGTTCATCTGAGCCATGGTCTTCTTATCCAGGTTATAGATGACAGCGATACCGATGAACTGCACAACAGCAGAGAACATATACAGACCCGCAACCAGCCAGCACATATTGTAGGAGGTAGCAGCGGACTGACCTGCAGTACCCAGCTCGGAAACGTAGCCCAGAGCACCCATGATCAGCAGCACCACAGAGGGGCCAACGCCCTGTGCCAGCTTACGGAAGAAGGAGTGCAGGGAGTAGACAGTACCTTCCTCGCGGCTGCCGGTCTTCCACTCGTTGTAGTCAATGGCGTCAGCCATCAGCGCCCAGGAAACACAGGTGTAAACACCCATGCCCAGACCGAAGGCAACCAGACCGACCAGGTAAACGATCAGAGCAATGCTCTTGTTTGCAAACAGGGGGAAGGTCAGCATGATGAGGCCGCCGATCAGAGAAGCAATCGTACCTGCAACGGATGCTTCCTTCTTGCCAAACTTGTTAACGATCTTCTTAATAAAGGGCATAAAGAGGAACATAGGCAAAAAGCCGATCAGCTGTACCACACCGGACAGCTGCGCCATACCGAAGTATGTAGCGAACATAATGGTAACAGCGGTGGTAGCAGCATTCATACCCAGGAACATACCCATAGCAGCCAGAGTGGCGCCCACAGCGGGACGGTTCTTCAGGAAGTTGCCGAATGCCTTAACCACATTGAATTTTGCGTTTTCTTCACCGGCCTTGACAGTGTTCTCGTCCACACGGATGGTGATGTTCTTGAGCATAAACTGGAAGCAAACAAAGCCAATAACACCCATCAGCAGTGCAGCCCAGAAAACACGGTCACCCAGCAGGGTCTGGACCTGAACACCGGTTTCGGGGTTCAGAATGGGATTGCCGGCAGCATCCACTTCCTTGTGCCAGATCAGCATAGGCAGGATGATGTTGGGTAGCAGGTTACCGACCATAGAGCCCACAGAACGCCAGGTGGAAAGCTGTGCGCGCTCGCCGGCATCTTCGGTTACCAGAGAAAGCATAGAACCATAGGGAACGTTGGCAACAGTATATGCGGCATCCCAAATGATATAACCTACAATGAACAACATAGCCTTGATGACTACAGGCGCATTGGGGAAGGGCAGGAACACTGCTGCACCGGCGACCAATAGACCGCAGGAACCAACAAAGATGTATTGCTTGAATTTACCGCGTCTATACTGCCGTCTGTCAGCATCGATCATAGAACCGATCATAGGATCGTTGATCGCGTCCCAGATCTGTACGATCAGCAGCAGGATAGATAATAGACCGGTCTCCATCATCATATAGACCAGCCAGAATGTTTGAACAGTGCCCTTCAGGGCAAAGCTCATGTTACAGCCCAAGTCACCGGCAGCATAAGCGAGCTTGTCGCGCATGCCGAACTGCCGATAGCCCTTGGCGTCTAATTTGGGGGCTTTTGCCATTTTGTTACCTCCTAAAATTATGTGCAGGAAAACCTGCCCAGTCTCATTTAAGTATAATGCAAAAACGGAAAATTAACTAGGCACAAAATTTGAAAAAAATGGGAGCAATTTCCAGTTGGCTGGGGCGATTATTTGTATACATTTAACAAACAGTCTGCCGCTGAAACACATTGTTCCAGCGGCAGAGAAAACAACAAATTTCAGTTTGTTGGTGTGCCTGTTGTAGGGGACGCCGCGAACTGCGTCCCGTTTGAAACCTTGGTAATTCCGGGGCGGGGCGTCGAGGCGACGCCCCCTACGGTTTGACGCAGTTATGGGATTTGGCGGGAGCTGGCTTAGTGGGAATCTCCGTGTTTTTTCTTCAGCGCCATAATATTCGCATCCACCTGCTTTTTGTGCAGAGGATACCAGAACCACAGCACAGCCGCAAGCAGTATAAAACCGATGGCTGGAACCAGGGTAGAAATGGTAAAGATCCCGTTTTTCACCGCATCCGTCTGTGCAACCCCTTCTGCCAATGCGTTTTCGTTGTAGGCAATGGCAGTCAGCAGCCAGCCGGAAAGACCGGATGCCAGTGCCTGCCCCAGCTTCCGGGCAAAGGAGTACATGGCATACACCGAGCCATCCTCCCGGATGCCGTTTTTCAACTCCGAGTAGTCGATCACATCGGTGATCAGAGCCCAATTGACCATTGAGAAAACACCCAAAAACAGCCAGAATAGGGAGGTCATCGCCATATATACATATACATTTGGCCGGATGATCCAGATTGCCAGACAGACGATCGCACCTGCCACACTGCACAAAGAAGACACCTCTGCTTTTCCGTACCTTGTGGTAACCGGTTTGGCAATTGCGGCGGCAGTGCCCATACCTAAAACCATTGTCAAAGAGCCAACACTTTGTAAATAGGCGGCGTTGTAGTAGTCCGGATATACATAGCTCATCATATTCTGCATAGTCAGCTGTGCCAGCAGCATAAAGACAGATGCAACAATAATGGAAATCAGCGCCCGGTTGCGCAGGGCGCTACCTAGCATCTGCCCCACAGAAGGTCCCTTTTCGGCGATTTTGTCGGACACCACCCGCTCGGTACACATTTTATAGCACAGCAAGTAGCATAGGATCGCAAGGATGGAAAATACACCGGCAGCAATTGCCACATTTTGACCGGAGAGCACATCCTGCGTTCCGCCGTTTTCCAAACGAATGGTTTTGTAGGCAAACAGGGGAAGTCCCACGCCGATAAAAATGCCTGCAAGTGTGCCACCCAGGGTGCGAAAGGTGGATAAACTTGCCCGGTCACCGGCATTGGGAGAGATGGCAGAAGCCATAGAACCGTAGGGAATATTGATACCGGTATAGCAGAACGAGCCCCACAAAAGATAGGTGACAATTAACCAGCCGGTCCGCACACCGTAGGACCAGTTATGGGCAATGTTGGCATCCAGTCCCGGTGCATACATTAAAAAGGAAGACAGTGCCACAGGGACGCACATTCGCAGCAGCCAAGGCTTGAATTTACCGGCTTTGGTGCGCTTGGATGCATCGCAGATTCTGCCCATCGTCACATCGGTGACAGCGTCCACAAACCGGGCAAGCATCATCAGCGTACCCACCACACCGGCAGAAACACCCATTACATCGGTATAGAACTTCATCAGGATTGTGGTGGAGAGAATGAACGTAAAGTCATTACCAAAGTCGCCGAACAGATAACCCAGATTGTCGCGCATACCGAATTTACGGTGGGGTGTTGGGCGGTTGTGGTTGGCCATAGGGTCAGCCTCCTTGTAGAATGGATTGCCATAAGCATACATTATATTATGACCGAAATGCTTCAATCTAAACCCGGCAAAGAAAAGGGAGTGTTGCCATTGCAACACTCCCTGCTTTTTAGTTTGTCAATTCTTCGATTTGCTTTGCAACGGTGCAGTTTGCGGTGTAGGGGCAACCGTCATAGCTGCAATCTACTTCCGTTAACTTACCGTCCTCGGTGACAACGGATACCATTCGGCTGCCGTCTACCGTGCGGCAATAACCGCTGAAAAAGCTTTCTTTTTCCAAATCATACCTCCATAAGGCAGAAATCCATAGGGGCTAACGACAGCCGTCCGGGGGAGATGGAATTAAGGCTGCGTCCATACAGCACCTTCTTTCCGGGAATGTCCCAGACCTCCTCACTGCGGTTTACATAAATCTGCAGGCGACGCCCCTGATAAGCTCTGGTAAAGCTTAACTTCTGATTCTCTGCCACTTGAAATTCCACATCTCCAAGCCGCAGGACCTCCTCGTTCTTACGAAGACTGCCAAGCTGCCGGAAATGCTCCAGCAGGTCATTATCTTCCCCGCCCCAAGGATAAGTGCGCCGGTTAAAGGGATCTTTGCCACCCTCCATACCCGCTTCATCGCCGTAGTACAGGCTGGGTGCGCCGGGGAGCATATATTGCAGAAAGGATGCCAGCATCAGCATTTTCTTTGACCGATCCTTCTGTTCCTTCGACAGAAAACGGCGGGCAAGCGCTTCCCGACTGCCGTCGAAATCGTCCACAAGGGCGGTGCGGATTCTGGGGGTATCGTGGGTGCCTAGCAGATTCATATTGCATAAGAACACCTGCGGGGGATAATTCTCCCGGATCGTTTCCACAGTCTGCCGCAGACCCTGGCCGTTGTCAATTCCCTTCATAAAATTCAGTATTGCGGTGCGGAAGGGGTAGTTCATGGCAGAATCCAGCACACTGTCTACAAAATAGCGGCGGCGGACATCGTAGGCGACTTTGTTGGAGGCATCCTCCCATACTTCGCCGATCAGCAGGGCATCCGGGCGGATCTTACGAATTTGATCTTTTAGGAGCTTAATAAATTCATTGGGCAGCTCGTCTGCCACATCCAGACGGAAACCGTCTGCACCCAGCTTCAGCCAGTGTTCTACCACGGAATCTTCACCGGTGATCACATAGGAAATAAAGCCGGGATCCATTTTGTTGACCGTGGGCAGGGTGTCAAAGCCCCACCAGCTTGTATAGGTGTCCGGATGGTGCTGAAAATTATACCAGCTGTAATAGGGGGAATCGGTGGTGCAGTAAGCACCCTTGCCACCGAAGGTGCGCTCCCGATCAAAATACAGACTGTTTGCGCCGGTGTGGGAAAAGACCCCGTCCAGGATCACCCGGATTCCCCGGCTGTGGGCGGCTTGACACATTTGCTTAAAATCGTCAATCGTACCCAGCATGGGATCGGGAGTCTTGTAGTCGCCGGTGTCATAGCGGTGGCTGGAAAAGCTTTTGCAAATGGGATTTAAATACAAAATAGTTGTGCCCAAAGAGGCAATATAGTCCATTTTTTCGGTAATGCCCCGGAAATTACCTCCGTAGAAATCGTTGTTGAGAACTTGTCCCTCCGGGGTAGGCTGCCAAGCCACTTCTTCATCCCAATTTTCGTGGAGGGTATAGGGGGTCAGTTTGCCGGTCAGGTCACAATCTCCGGATTTACAAAACCGGTCCGGGAAAACCTGATAGATCACCGCACCCTTTGCCCAGTCCGGGGTAGTGAAATCTGCGGGGATACAGGAAAGCTGCCAGCAGTCGCCAGCTTCCATATTGGTACCATCACCTGCTTTATACAGGCGGAAACTGCTGTGGGGCTTCTCCACCCGGAAGTGGTAAAAATACAGACCCGGCTGGGGGATGGAAAATTCTCCCCGGTAAACCTGATAGCTACCCCGGGTTTCTACAGGAGTCATTGGCACAGTAAATGCAGGACTTCCGTTTTCCCAAGAGAAAATACATTCCACAAAAACTGCAGGCACAGTCACGGGAATGTGAATATGCAACGTGCATTTTTCATTCGGAGTGACTGTACCGAAGGGGGCTTTATATTCTGTTTTTTTGGAATCAAACAAAATACGCATTGGTACTCCTTAAAAGCCCCCTTTTGCAAGGGGGCTGTGGTGTTAATGACCGAGCATTTTTCTGAAAAGCTCCATATACCGTCCGGCGGGAACGTTCCAGCTGAAGTCCTGCTGCATATCAGTTACCTGCAATGCCCGGAAAGCATCCGGATCGTTGTGGTACAGGCGCAGGGCATTTTGCAGCGCACCGTAAAAATCGTCTGCATTGTAGCTCTGGAAAGTAAAGCCAAGACCGCCCTTGCCTTCTTTATCGCAAGGGGGAACGGTGTCCCGCAGACCGCCGGTGGCGTGGACCACCGGAACAGTACCGTAGCGCATAGCATTCATCTGGCTCAGGCCGCAAGGCTCAGATTTGGAGGGCATCAGATAAATGTCGCCGCCGGCATAAATGCGGGAGGCAAGGCCCAGATCAAAAGTGATTTTTGCGGCTGCTTTTTTGGGGAACTTTCTGGCAAGCTCCCGGAAGAAATTCTCGTAATGGGCTTCGCCGGTACCTAAAATTACAAGCTGGCAATCCTCCTGCATCAGCCGGTAGCCAATGTGGCACAGCAGGTCCAGACCCTTGTGTCCGGCAAGGCGGGTCACCATTACCAGCACAGGAACATCCTCCCGGACCGGCAGTCCTACTTCCTTTTGCAGAGCTGCCTTACAGGCGGCTTTGCCTACAGCAATGCTTTGGGCGTTATAATGGGCAGGCAGAGCCGGGTCAGTCTCCGGATTGAATGTGCCGGTGTCAATGCCGTTGGTGATACCGGTGAGCTTTCCGCAGTTACCTGCGATCACGCTGTCCAGACCGTGGGCATAGTAGGGGTACATCAGTTCCTTTGCGTAGCTTTCAGAGACTGTGGTGACCATATCGCAAGCTTCGATCGCACCCTTCATCACATTGACCGCACCGCTCATATCCAAGCGGAGACGGTATTCCTCCGGCAGTGCCAGCACATCGTCGAAGAAGTCAGCGCTTGCCCAGCCCTGATATTCAATGTTATGGATGGTGAACATACACCGGGTGTTTCCAAAGCAAGCGCCGAACTGGGCCTTCAGAAGCACCGGAACAGGAGCAGTCTGCCAGTCGTTGCACTGGATCACATCGGGGATGAAATTCATAACGGCAAGACCGATCAGACAGGCCTTGGAGAAAAATGCGAACCGTTCACCGTCATCCAGATGGCCGTAGATCGCACCGTCGCGACCACCGAAATAGTACAGACTGTCAATAAAATAGACCTGCACATTGTCTTTCCGGTTTTTAAGCTTCAGGACACCGGCATACTGCCGCCGCCAGCCCAAGTCCACATCAAACTGAGCCACCTGCTCTACTTCGTAAGCGGGATTTTCCTTGATCTTCTTATAATAAGGAAGAATCAGCACCACTTCATTTCCGTCGATCCGGGAAAGGGCAGCAGGCAGTGCCTCCATCACATCGCCCAAGCCACCGGATTTGCAGTATGGCGCGCCTTCGGAGGCAAGGACCGCGATTCTCATACAGTATCTCCTCTCTTGACTACAATGGGATTATGGGGCGTGCCGATCAGCCGTGCGCCCGGACGGACGGTCACATCCTTGTCCAGGATCACATATTTCAGCTCACTGTTTTCTCCCACTACAGTATCGTTCATAATCACACAGTTTTCTACCTCTGCACCGGCGCAGATGGATACCTGCCGGAACAGAATGCTGTTTTTTACATTGCCGTCAAGCATACAGCCGTCGGCAACCAGACAGTTTTCTACAACACAGCTTTCGCCGTAGTAGGTAGGTACGCGGTCACGGACTTTGGTGTACACCGGATGGTTGTAGCCAAACAGATCGTGGCGCATCTTTTTATCCAGCAGAGAAAGGTTGTTTGCAAAATAATCATCCACAGATTCAGTAAACAGCACTTCACCGGGGAAGACATAGGGATTTACCGTGATCGCGCCTTTCTGCCACTGACCCAGCACCAGATCCCGGTCCATATGGTACAGATTGTGGGCAATATGCTCCTTCACCTGTTGGGCAAGCCACTTTTTGCTTACCACATAAATATCCATAGACGCCACATAATCGGCAGGCGCAGCATAGTCAACAGCCATATCGGAAATATTCCCGTTCTTGTCCAGCTTCATAGCCAGATCAAACTGCTGTTTGCCGTTGCACACACCGGCTTTGGTAACCACCGTCACATCCTTGCCACTGGCAATGTGCTTGGCGATCACGTCGGAAAGATCGATATTGCTCAGAACAGAAGAATCGATCATCACCAGGTGTTCATCTTCTGCACCGTACTCCAAGAAGCCCATTGCGGCATGGAGGGACTCCAGCTTGCCCCGATAGGTGTCGGTCTTGCTCATGGCATAGGGGGTCAAAAATTCCAGACCGCCCTCTTCCAGCTCCATACCCCATTCCTCACCGGAACCGATATGGTTCACAAGGGACTGGTAGTGGTGGCGGGTAACAATGCCCACATGGCGCACGCCGATGGCGGCAAGATTGGACAGGGCAAAGTCCACCTGACGGTAGCGGCCGCCGAAGGGCAGGCTTGCCATTGTGCGCTGGGCGGTCAGAGAGCCTAAGGAGCCGTCGTTTGCGAAAATAATACCCATTACATTCATATTGATTACCTCCTTACAGCATTTCTCCGGGCAGCAAAGCTGTACCGGCCTCTACCACAGCACCCTTGGAAGTGACGCTGATCTGCTTTTTCTCGTTGGGGGCAAATGCGCCGCCTACCACGGCATTGCGGCAGACCTTGCTGTTTTCGCCCAGAATGGCGTGGCGGACGATGGCACCGGATTCGATCACAACACCGGGCATTACCACACTGTCCTCTACCAGCGCACCTTCTCCCACAGAGCAGCCTATGGAGATCACACTGTGGCGGACCGTTCCGTAGATTTCAGAGCCTTCAGCAATGAAACTACCTGAAATGCTTGCCTGTGCGTCAATATAGGAGGAGGGGAGGGCGTTGTTCCGGGCGCAGATCTTGCTGCGTTCGTCACCCCGGATGTTGAATTCCGGGTCTTTGCCCAGAAGTTCCATATTGGCTTCCCACAAAGAATCAATCGTTCCCACATCCTTCCAGTAGCCGTCGAAGGTATAGGCCATCATTTTGTGACCGGCGTTTAGGAGATTGGGGATAATATTCTTGCCGAAATCATTAGAGGATGTGTCGTCGTCCTCGTCAGCGATCAGTGCCTGACGGAGCACATCCCAGTTGAACACATAAATACCCATAGAGGCGTTGGTGGACTTGGGCTTTTTCGGCTTTTCCTCGAATTCATAGATCGTGCCATCGGGGTTGGTGTTTAGAATGCCAAACCGGGAGGCTTCTTTTAAGGGAACATCCCGGACCGCAATGGTGCAGGAGGCATTATTTTCCTCGTGATATGCCACCATCGCGGCATAGTCCATTTTGTAAATATGGTCACCGGACAAAATCACCACATAATCCGGATCAAAGCGCTCAATAAAGTCGATATTTTGATAGATTGCATTGGCTGTGCCTTTATACCAGCCGCTTTTTTTATCGTGCCGCTCATAGGGAGGCAGAACCTGTGCGCAGCTGTGGGTCTTGTTCAGTCCCCAAGGCTGGCCGTTGCCTATGTACTCATTGAGCTCCAGAGGCTGATATTGGGTCAGGATGCCTACAGTATCAATACCGGAGTTGACGCAGTTACTAAGTGGAAAATCGATAATGCGGTATTTTCCCCCGAAGGGAACAGCAGGTTTTGCGGTCTTTTCGGTCAGGACCTTAAGACGGCTTCCCTGACCGCCGGCCAGAAGCATTGCAATGCAGCGTTTTTTCTGGAAATACATAATGACAACTCCTTAAGTTTACGGACTTAACGGCAATATACCGCCACCTATAGAATAACATAAAAAAGCCGTTTAGAAAAGAGTCAATATGTCTAAAGTCTAGATAAACTTTTTGACAGATTTCACAGCCGCTTCCTCACAATTCCGGTTTTTTCGACAGAAAGATTTCTTCAAGGAAAATATCTGCTTCCCCACCTTGACAAAGACGGCTGCAGAGAAGTACAATAATAATATCTGTTTTTTCAAAAAGGAGGGAAAATTATGGACGCTGGCAGTAGCGGAAATATACCGGACCGAAGTAGTCTGCCCGTCTGTAATGGGCATCCGCTGATGGTCCGCGTGCTTGCTTCTTAAATCAAAATGAAGGAGGACACCGGATGACAGAACGGTTTGAGATCGTTGAAAAAACACTGATTAAAATGCTGGAGGAGAAGAAGTATTCCACCGCCCGGGATGTTCTGGGTACACTGAACCCGGCGGATATTGCGGCATTTTTCTCTTCTCTGGAGGAGCAGAAGATTCCTCTTTTGTTCCGCCTGCTGCCGAAAGAGCTGGCGGCAGAGAGCTTTGTGGAAATGGATGTGGATGCGCAGGAACTGCTGATCCGCAGTTTTTCCGATAATGAGCTTAAGGAAATTATTGACGAATTATATGTGGACGATGCGGCAGATCTGGTAGAAGAAATGCCCGCCAATGTGGTAAAGCGTATTTTGCGTCAGGCTGATCCGGAAATGCGCAGATCCATCAATCAGATATTGCGGTATCCGGAAAATTCCGCCGGCTCGATTATGACTACGGAATATGTCTCCCTGCGCCCGGATATGACGGTGGAGGAGGCGATTTTACGCATCCGCCGGCAGGGCGTGGACAAGGAGACGATCTACACCTGCTATGTGACCGAAGGCAGAAAGCTGATCGGATTGGTGACAGTAAAGGATCTGCTCCTTGCGCCGGACGATGAAATGCCCATCCGGGAACTGATGATCGAAAATATTATTTCCGTTACCACCCATACAGACCAGGAAGAAGTAGGACAGATGTTCCGCAAGTACGATTTTCTGGCGCTGCCGGTGGTGGACGGAGAAAACCGGATGGTGGGTATCGTTACCTTCGATGACGCAATGGACGTTATGGAAGAGGAGGCTACCGAGGATATCGAAATGATGGGCGGTATGCTGCCCTCGGAAAAGACTTACCTGAAAAGCACGGTCTGGGAGTTGTTCAAAAACCGCATCCCCTGGCTGATGCTACTGATGGTGTCTGCAACCTTCACCGGTATGATCATCACCGGCTTTGAAGATTCCCTGGCAGCCCAGGTGGCGCTGACTGCCTTTATCCCCATGCTGATGGGCACAGGCGGTAACTCCGGCTCCCAGTCCTCGGTTACGGTGATCCGTGCGCTGAGCTTGGGAGAATTGCGGTTTGCAGATCTGCCCCGGGTGATGTGGAAAGAGATCCGCACCGCGGTGCTTTGCGGCCTTGCGCTGGCAGTGGTCTGCTTCGGAAAGATCTGGCTAGTAGACCGACTGCTGCTGGGAAATGAGGATATTACCCTGATGATCGATGCAGTGGTGTGCATTGCTTTGTTTATTACAGTTCTGCTGGCAAAAATTGTCGGCGCAGTGCTGCCATTGGGCGCAAAGGCGCTGAAATTAGACCCGGCAGTGATGGCAAGCCCCTTCATCACATCCATCGTGGATGCGGTGTCGCTCCTTGTCTACTTCCTGGCTGCAAAAATGCTTCTGAATATTTGATATTGAATTTTAGGGGAGGGGCATTGCCCCTCCCGGTGCATTTTGCATTTAAAAAGACGCATTCATCCGAATGCGTCTTTTTGTATTTTATTTTACCAGCAGTTCTGCGATCTGGATGCAGTTGGTGGCAGCACCCTTGCGGACCTGGTCGCCGCAGCACCACAGGCTGATACCGCAGGGATCGGTCAGGTCGGGACGGATACGGCCCACGAACACGATATCCTGATCGGTGGTGTCCAGAGGCATGGGGTACTGCTTCTTAGCAAGATCGTCCACCAGCTTACAGCCGGGGGCATTAGCGATCACTTCCCGAACTTCTTCAACCGTCACAGGCTTATCGAACTTCACACTCACGGAAATGGAATGACTGCGTACGACAGGCACACGGATACAGGTGCAGGTAACATTCAGCTCGGGCAGGTGCATGATCTTTCTGCCCTCGTTCTGCATCTTCATTTCCTCGCTGGTGTAGCCTTCATAAGCCTCACCGCCGATCTGGGGGATCAGGTTGAAAGCGATCTGATAGGGGAAGATCTTAGGCTCGTAGGTCTCGCCCTTACTAAGAGCTTCCACCTCGCCCATCAGCTCGATAGGACCGCCGGCACCGGCGCCGGAAACAGCCTGATAAGTAGAAGCGGTCATTGCCTTAATGGGGGAGAGCTTGTTGAGGGCGTTGACAGCAGTGATGGTAATGATGGTGGAGCAGTTGGGGTTAGAGATGATGCCGTTGTGCCATTTTACATCCTCGGCGTTGACCTCAGGAACGATCAGAGGAACCTTGGGGTCCATACGGAAAGCGGAAGAGTTGTCCACGAACACAGCGCCAGCCTTGACGATTGCGGGAGCGAACTTCTGGGCGATGTCATTTTCCACGGCGCCCAGAACAATATCCACACCCTCAAATGCCTCATCGCAAGCCAGTCCAATGGTGACATCCTCGCCCTTGAACTTCAGGGTCTTGCCTGCACTGCGGGCACTGGCAAGGGGAACGAGCTTACCCACGGGGAAGTTGCGCTCCTCCAGAATTTTGATCATTTCCTGTCCCACAGCGCCGGTTGCGCCCAGAACAGCAACGGTATAAAGCTTACCCATTGTTATTACCTCCAAATATTGAGCAGGGCGACCGGGAGGGTCGCCCCTAGATTATATATTATTTTACGAAGCTGTTGTACAGCACGCGGATAGCCTCGGCAAAGTCCTTGTTATCCACGCCAAAGATGATGTTCAGTTCGTCCGGACCTTGGTTGATCATACGGATGTTGATGCCAGCCTGACCCAGTGCGGCAAAGACCTTACCGGAAGTACCGGGACGGAATGCCATCCGGCGGCCCACAGCGGCAACCACAGCGATCTGGTCCTGAACTTCCAGAGAGTCAGGATGCACATCCTGCTGGATCTCCGCCAGAACAGAGTACAGATCATTGGCAATGGCTTCGGTAGATACCACCACGGAAACACTGTCGATGCCGTTGGGAACATAGTCCACAGAAATATTGTACTTTTCCAGAACGGACAGGACCTTGCGCAGTGTGCCGATCTCGTTGCTCAGTCCCCGCTTGGACAGGGAGATGATGGTGAAATCCTTCTTGCCGGTAATACCGGTGATGAACAGGTTGGGATCTGCGTCCGTATCGAAGCTTTCCTGGATCATTGTGCCGGGGTCGTCGGGTGCATTGGTATTGCGGATGTTTAAGGGGATGTTCTTCTCCCGGACGGGGAAGATCGTACCCTCGTGGAGCACCTGTGCGCCGGAGTAGCTCAGCTCCCGCAGCTCGTCGTAGGTAACCTCGGGGATAGGCTGGGGATTTTCTACGATCCGGGGGTCAGCCATCAGAATACCGGACACATCGGTCCAGTTTTCGTATACATCTGCATCCAGCGCGGCGGCTGCCAGTGCGCCGGTGATGTCACTGCCACCTCTGGAGAAGGTGCGGATCGCACCGTTGGGCATCACGCCGTAGAAGCCGGGGGTGACGATACCGGCACCCTTAACTGCATTTTTCAGGGCAGCATAGGAAGTTTCTTCATTGACAGAGCCGTCCATATTGAACTTGACCCAGTCGGCGGCATCTACAAACTGGAAACCCAGGAAGGCAGCCATCAGCTTGGCGGAGAAGTACTCGCCACGGCTGACGAGGGCATCCTGTGTGATCTGCTTAGCGATTAGCTGCTGCTTGAGCTCTGCAAACTCTGTTTCCAGATCCAGCTCCAGCTTCAGATCATCCCGGATCTCCAGATACCGGGAGGTGATCATATCAAAAACAGGGGTGCAGTCCACACCGTACTGCAGGTGGGCGTAGCACAGATACAGCAGGTCTGTGAGCTTGTGGTCGTTCTTATCCCGCTTACCGGCGGCGGAAACCACCACCACCCGGCGGGCATCGTCAGAGACCAGGATATCCCGTACCTTCCGGTACTGACCGGCGTCTGCCATAGAAGAGCCGCCGAATTTTGCAACTTTAAGCATATTTTACCTTCTTTCAGGAGGAATGTTATTATTGTTCGCTGACGGGAAGAGCAGCGATAAATGCATCCGGATGATTCTTAAGCCAAGCATGCATTGCCTTTACGGAAACAGGCTTGGTGATCACAGCATCGCCCCAGGTGGCCTGCCGGTTGTCTTCCAGCCAGCTATCCTGCACACCGCTGACATAGTAGCACAGGGCATCGGCATTGACGGCGCTGATCTTCTTGCCGTAGGGGCTGTAAAAATGCTTGCCGGACAGAACGTCCACGCAGTCCTGCACCACATTATATGCAGTGGGGTAACGGCCTGCGCCCTGACCGTAGAAGCTCATACGGCCGGATGCACTGCCTACCAGTGTGATCAGATTGTAGTTGGCGGGAACGGCTGCCTCCGGTTCGCCCTGATGGACCAGTGTAGGCTGCACATAAGCGCTGAAGCTGCCGTCCTGGCTCTTGCCGGTGGAGATCAGCTTGCATACAAGACCGTGGGCTTTGAAGTTAGCCACATCCTCTGCCCGGATATTCCGGATACCCGCAGCGGGAACGCTTTCCGGGTCCAGAGTGATGCCAAAACCAATATTAGAAGAAAGGATCAGCTTATGCCAGGTGTCGATGCCGTCCACATCGGTGGAGGGATTTGCCTCAGCATAGCCCAGTGCCTGTGCCTGAGAAAGGGCATCGGCATAGCTAAGATCCAGACGGGTCATAGAGTCGAGAATGTAGTTGCAGGTGCCGTTCATAATACCGCCTACCCGGTGGATAGACTGGGCACGGCGGGCACGCTCCAATTCGCTCAGCCAGCCGATACCGCCGCCCACGGCTGCGGTGCAGCGGAAGCAGACGCCCTTGCTTTCTGCCAGGGGAATCAGCTCGTCATAGAATGTGGCAACCAGTGCCTTATTGGAGGTGACAATGTTTTTGCCTGCCTCGATCGCAGCCCGGACGAACTCATACGCCGGGTGCAGACCGCCCATTGCCTCCACAACAGTGTTGATGGTGCTGTCGCTCAGCACATCGTCAAAGTGCTTTGTTACCTGTGCGTCAGGCAGAGAAATATCCTCCAGACACACAACCTTTGCAACTTCCATATCTGAGCGGAGTGCAATAATGTCATAGACACCCCGGCCCACGACACCAAAGCCTAACAAACCAATCCGCATACTATGTACCTCCCGTTTCGTGTTTTATGACGAAAACACTTGCTTTTTAATAGGAAACAGTATATCATAAGATTAATAAAAATGCAATAGTTGCATAAAAACAAGTACTCAGGAGGAAACTGCAAAACTTTTGTGCAGTTTTCTATGTTTTTGCAGGAGGACCCTATGCTTTACCATTCCACTCGCTCAGTCGATACAAAAGTTGACAGTGCCCAGGCTGTTCTGTCCGGTCTTGCACCGGACGGCGGACTGTATGTACCCCAGCAGCTTCCCACCATCGATGTGGCAGCTTGTCTGCAGGAAGATACCATGTCTATGGCAGCCCGGATCATCGGCGCAATGCTGCCGGATATTGAAAATATGGACGATCTGGTACGCAAGGCTTATACCGGCAAATTCCAGACCGAAGAGCTGACACCCACCGTGGATACCGGCAAATTTACAGTACTGGAGCTGTTCCGGGGCCCCACATCTGCATTTAAGGATGTGGCGCTGTGTATGCTGCCCCAGCTTTTAACCAAAGCCAAGACCCAAAAGGGAATGGCAGAGGATATCCTGATTCTAACCGCAACCTCCGGTGATACCGGCAAGGCGGCACTGGCGGGTTTCCAGGATGTAGCGGGCGTGAAGATCTGCGTGTTCTATCCCGATGGCGGCGTTTCCAAGGTCCAGCGGGCACAAATGGTGACCCAGGAGGGCAGCAATGTAGCAGTTTGTGCGGTTAAGGGCAACTTTGACGATGCCCAGACCGGCGTGAAAAACATTTTCGCAGCCGCCGAAAACGGCTGCCTGCCCGGAGGCAACTGCAGCCGTCTGTCCACTGCAAACTCCATTAATATTGGCAGACTTGCACCCCAGATCACCTACTACTTCAAGGCCTATGCAGACCTTTTAAAGCGGGGAAGAATCACAATGGGCGACAAGGTGAATTTCTGTGTACCCACCGGAAATTTCGGCGACATTCTGGCAGGCTGGCTGGCAAAAAAGCTGGGTCTGCCTGTGGGCAAGCTGGTGTGCGCCTCCAATGCCAACAATATCCTGACCGAATTTATCCGCACCGGTACTTATGACCGCCGCCGCCCCCTCCATAAGACCATTTCTCCCTCTATGGACATTCTGGTCTCCTCCAATCTGGAGCGGCTTTTGTTCTTTATGTCCGGCGGCGATACGGCGCTGGTTGCCCAGTTAATGGGTAAGCTGAACCGGGAGGGCGTTTACACCGTGCCGGAAGAGATGAAAGATGCTATTTCCCAAGAGTTCTGGGCAGGCTTCTGTGATGATGCACAGGCAAGCAAGACCATTGAAAAAGTGTTCAAAGAGCAGAACTATCTGTGCGATACCCACACCGCTACCGGCTGGGCTGTGGCAGAAAGCTATGTAGCCGAGACCGGCGATCACCGGCCTATGGTGGTGCTGTCCACCGCATCTCCCTATAAGTTCCCCGCAGCGGTGCTGACGGCACTGGAAGGGGAGCAGACACTGGACGAATTTGCAATGATGGACCGTCTGCAGGAGAAAACTGGCGTTCCCATTCCTCAGAACCTGAGCGGTCTGCAGGAAAAGAAAGAACGGCACACCGGCGTGATCGAAAAGGACAAAATGCTGGAATTTGTAATGAACCTGTAAAAAAGAAATCGCATCTACGCAAGGTAGATGCGATTTCAGTCTGTCGAAAAAGTATTTTTCGACAGACTGGCAGAGGTCGATAAAGTCGCCAAGACAAACAAACCGGACCCGTCGGCGTACAAGTGGTACGTTAGGGTCCGGTTTGTGCAGTAAGTCAAAATGCCTTGCGTAGCAAGGAGTTTTCCATTTTTGTGGGCGCGAAGATCCCTCGATGCCGGCTGCGCCTATGCTCGGGATGACGCTCTTATGTGATATGTTCCATTTTGACGGTTGGCGGCTTTTTCGACTCTCTGAAATGGCATCTACGCAAGGTAGATGCCATTTTTATTGACTGATCCCATCAATTGCCGGGTCGCTGGAAAATTGCAAAACCAATCGGTTTGGCAGACACACGATCTGTGCGCCCCGGTCGCAGAAGCCTCTTGCCATACAGTGTCCGTCTGGGCAGTCTGCCTGGGTGACTGCCACCTTGCCGTCCTTTACCGTAACCGTATTCGTACCTCTTTTGGAGGTGACCGCAATGGTCTGGTCCACAGAAAGGGGAAGGGTGTAGAGAACCTCTCCTTCAGAAATGACGGTGACCGTCTTGGCAGCTTCGCCGGAGCGGTATAGCCATAAGGTCAGCCCCAGACATACAGCCACAATACAAGCGGTGAGAATGATCCAGAATTTCGTTTTCATCGGTCGATCACCTCATATTCACAGCCGGAAAGGGCTGCCCCGGCTGTGGCATAAATCTCGCCCTCAGTGGTGATAAACACCGCCTCGAAATCGTTGCTTTGTCGCCAGAGTTCTGTTCCTTTTTCCAATCCCATTACAAACAGGGCAGTAGACAGAGCATCGGCAGTCAGACCGTTTCTGCAGATCACAGTCACAGAAGCCAGACCGGAATCGGCAGGACAACCTGTTTCCGGGTCCATAATGTGATGATAGCGGATGCCATCTTTTTCAAAATACCGCTGATAATCTCCGGAGGTGACCACGGCACAAGTGCCCACAACGGATAAAATACCCACATAATCACTGCCCCCGGGGTTCTGAATACCGATCTGCCAGGGCGTCTTGTCTGCTTTCTGCCCGTAGGTCTGAATGTTGCCGCCTAAATTTAAAATAGCACAGTCCACATTGGAATTTTCCAATAATGCAACAGCTCGGTCACCGGCATAGCCTTTCAGCGCAGCGCCCAGATCCCACTTGGGATCAGACAGGGCAAGGGAAATTTCTTCTTCTGTAGGAATCCTATATTCCTTTTCGTAAAATCCCCACGCCCGGCTTACAGAAAGCATTTGGGGGTCAAATGCACCGCTTGTGTGTTCAGAGAGCTGCTGCACCCTGGTTAGAAGCTGGGACTGCTCCTCGGTTAAGGCAATATCCTTGCCCCTGTTTAGCTGTCCGATCAGGGACTCCTCCTTTGCGGCAGACCAGGTGCGGTCCAGGTCTGTTAAAAGGGAGGCGATGCGTTCGGCAGCAGCCTCTGCATCTGCACCCCAGATTTGCAGGTCCATAACCGTGTCCATTGCGAACACGGTCTTTTGCACCGGCTTTGTATTTTTGCAGCCGGCAAGGCCCAAAATAAGACCCCAAACTGCCAGCAGACATAAAAGTCGTTTCATAAAAGTTCCTTCTTCCAACATTCTGTTACCAAGTATACCAAGAAACCGGCAAAAAGGCAATAAAAAGCTGAAAATAATACTTGACTTTTACAGGAAGTTTTGCTAAAATGGACCAGCCGCATTGAAGAGGTTCAAGTGGTGCGCCCAAAATGCACCCGCCTTTAAAGCGAGACTACACAATATAAAGTAGGTGAAAAGAAATGAAAGCAGTTATCGTGACCGGTGGTAAGCAGTACACCGTCTCCGAGGGTGATGTCCTGTACATCGAGAAGCTGGAGGCAGAGGCTGAATCCACTGTGAAGTTCGACCAGGTCCTGGCAGTGCTGGACGGCGAGAACTCCAAGATCGGCGCTCCCGTTGTGGAGGGTGCTTCCGTGGAGGCTAAGGTCGTCAAGAACGGCAAGGGCAAGAAGATCACTGTCCTGCGGTACAAGGCTAAGAAGAACGAGAAGAAGAAGATCGGTCATCGTCAGCCCTACACCAAGGTGGAGATCACCAAGATCGCTCTGTAATTATGACTAGATGCGAATTTTTTACTGAGGAAGACAGAATCACAGGTTTTTCCGTGTCCGGCCATGCAGGCTATGCCGAGGCTGGCGCTGATATTGTCTGTGCAGCTGTCTCCGCTGTTGTGACAATGGCTGAGACCACCATCAACGATGTGTGTGGCGCAAAAGCCAAAGTCCGGGTCAAGGACGAGGATGCTCGCATCACCCTGACCCTCCCCGCTTCCTGCGATGAAGAAGAAGCAGTTCAGGCAGTGCTTGCCGGAATGATGCTCACTTTGTGCAGTATGCGGGACGATTATCCGGATTATATCGAAGTTTTGGAGGTGTAACACCATGCTGAAAATTGGTATTCAGTTCTTCGCGCACCATAAGGGCGGCGGTTCTACCAAGAACGGTCGTGATTCTGAGGCAAAGCGCCTGGGCGTAAAGCGTGCTGACGGTCAGTTCGTTCTGGCTGGCAACATTCTGGTTCGTCAGAGAGGCACTCATATCCATCCCGGTGTCAATGTCGGTATCGGCAGCGATGACACTCTGTTTGCTCTGGTTGACGGTACTGTCAAGTTTGAGCGTAAGGGTAAGGATCGCCGTCAGTGCTCCGTGTACGCTGTGGAGCAGTAAGGTCGTAAATGGGGCGTGTTGCATTGCAACACGCCTTTTTACTTGAATTGAAAGTTGAAAATTGAAAGTTGAAAATTGTGGTATTTGCTGACGCAAATGACATAATTATAAATATATGCCCGCAGGGCATACCTTAATTTTCAATTTTCCATTTTGAATTTTCAATTCTTACCTCATACAAAGGAGGCTTTTCTATGGAAATGTTTGTAGATAAGGTGCGGATCACCGTCATCGGCGGTCGCGGCGGCGACGGCGCGGTGGCGTTCCACCGGGAAAAATATGTGGCAGCCGGCGGTCCGGACGGCGGCGACGGCGGTCACGGCGGCAGTGTGATCCTGCGGGTCAACGATAATCTGTCCACCTTGCTGGATTTTCGCTATAAGCGCAAGTATGCCGCACAGGCAGGTCAGAACGGTCAGGGTCGGAAAATGAGTGGTAAGCGGGGGGAGCCCCTGATCATCCAAGTGCCTCGCGGTACGGTAGTCCGGGACGCAGAGTCCGGCGCTATTATTGTGGACATGTCCACCGGCGAGGACTTCATTCTTGCCAAAGGCGGCAGAGGCGGCTGGGGCAATGCCCATTATGCCACCCCCACCCGGCAAGTTCCCCGGTTTGCAAAGGCTGGACTGAAGGGTCAGGAACGGGATGTGGTGCTGGAATTAAAGCTTCTGGCAGATGTGGGTCTGGTAGGCTTCCCCAATGTGGGTAAATCCACCCTCCTGTCCGTTACTTCCAATGCCCGCCCCAAGATCGCAAACTACCACTTTACCACGCTGTTTCCCAATTTGGGCGTTATTTATGTGGATGAAGGCGTATCTTTCGTAATGGCGGATATTCCCGGTATTATCGAGGGTGCAGCAGAGGGCGCAGGCTTGGGTCACGATTTTCTGCGGCATATCGACCGCTGTCGGCTGCTGGTTCATGTGATCGATGTGTCCGGCAGTGAAGGCAGAGATCCTGTGGAGGATTTCGATGCCATTTGCGCGGAGCTCCAGAATTACTCTGTGGATTTGAGTAACCGCCCCATGATCGTAGCGGCAAATAAGACCGACCTTTTAATGCCGGAATCTGATAATTTGCAGCGGCTGCGCAAGCATGTGGAAGCGGCAGGCTGTGAGCTTTATGAAATTTCCGCAGGTACGACTCAGGGCACAAAGACACTTATGCGTGTGGTGGCAGAAAAGCTGCGCACGCTGCCCCCTGTAACCATTTACGAGCCGGAATATGTGGAAGTAGTTACTGCTGTGGGCGATCCTTCCGAGCTGGAGATCGAGCATCTTGGCAATACCTGGGTAGTCACCGGAACCTGGCTGGAGCGGCTGATTATCAACATCAATTTCGACGATTACGAGTCGAGAAACTACTTCGACCAGCAGCTGCGTAAATGCGGACTGTTTGCCCGTTTGGAGGAAATGGGGATTCAGGACGGAGATGTGGTGGATATTTACGATATGGAATTTGAATATCAGAGATAATTTCCTTAAAAAATATTTGCCATTTTCGACTATTTGCGATATAATAATAGCGTCACCTCTCGGTGATGCTCAGAGCGCCGGAAAAGGCGCCAACCGTTAAAATGCATGTTTGAATAAGCAATCAAAGGGTTTCCTAAGGGGGAAGCGGAGGAAATGCTGGAAGTTGCAAATCCAATCCGCTTCCCCCTTAGGCCGTCTGGGGAGTCCGAGGACCATACGGGAGGTCCTCGGCGACTCTTTGCATACTTTCTCGTCGGTGAGAAAGTATGATATTCCCCCAAAACTTACAAAAAGATGCATTTTGACTTACATCGCAACTCACCCTCTACCGTATCCATATACGCCGACGAGTGTGAGTTGCTTGTCTTGTCGTCTTTTTCGACACTCTGAGCGTCACCGAAATGGTGGCGCTATTTCGCGTTTTAGGGGGAATTACCTGTGATTTGGAACTTAAATCAGATAAACTTCAAACAATACGGTACGATTTTGCCTGAAAAAGAACAGGCGTTTACACAAATCAATTACAACAGCATAACCCTTACGCCGGCAAAAACCTTTGTTTATCATTGTCAGGAAGATACCTGGCTTAACAGCGAGTACGGACAGACGATTCTTTCCGTTTCCCCAGACGGAGAGGCCTTTCGGGACTTTTACTTAGATAAACAGGTGTGGGTTCGTAAGGGCGTATGGTTTGCATTGACTGCACTGCACACCAATGCAACCGCCAAAATAGGCGGAAAATATGTACCCCAGCCGGTTCAGGTCCGGGAGGCAGGCAGTTTTGAAATCCGCCCCAAGCTGCGGGTGGACTGTATTTATACCTTTTTCTATCACGAAAAGGAACAGGGATTCATTTTTCCGGGTGAGTCCCATAGTATGATGGAGCTGACCTATGTGGATCGGGGAACGCTTCACTCTGTGGCAGACGGACAGGATCTGCTGCTGGAGCAGGGAGATATGGTTCTGTATGCCCCGGGTCAATGGCATATGCAGTATTCCGATATGGGCATTGCACCCCGGTATATTACCATTTCCTTTGATGTGTCCGGCATTGATGTTTCCAGCTTGGTAAACCGGAAGTTCCGATCTCCCCAAAAGGCGATCGCCCTGATGCAGCAGATGCTCCACGAGCAGGAGAAAATGAACAAATCAGCCAACGATATGATCATCAGCCTGCTGACAACGATGCTGATTACCCTCCTGCGGACAGCAGAGCAGCCCAACGACCGGATACAACCGCTCCACTGTGTTAATAATGAAAATGATATCATTCGCCGTGCCCAGCAGTATATCAGCCAGCATGTGCGGGAGAAAATGTCTGTAACACAGGTTGCGAAGATGACAGATGTGAGCACAAGTTACTTAACAGCGCTGTTTCATAAGCATTTGCAAATCTCTCCCGGTGAGTATATCCGCCGGATCAAGCTCCAGGAGAGCAAGCAGATGATCCGGGAGGGCAACCGGAACTTTACGGAGATCGCGGCAGCACTGCAGTATTCTACCATCCACCATTTCTCCCGCCAGTTTAAGGAGAAATTCGGAATTACCCCCTCAGAATACGCAAAGTCAGTAAAATAGAAACTGACGAAAATGCGTGTCATTGCCAGGAGCGAAGCGACGTGGCAATCTCCTGTACGATGATTGCGTTATTATAGAATGGAGACATCTATGGAATTTAAGGTTTTAGCAGTTGGCGATGTGGTGGGAAATCCCGGAATGGACCGGGTATGCCACAGCCTTCGGTATCTGAAACGGAAAACAAATGCGGATTTTGTGATCGTTAACGGGGAAAACGCCAGTGTGGTAGGCATTACCCCCCGGCAGGCGGAGGATATTCTCGATGCCGGTGCGGATGTGATCACAATGGGTAACCACACCTTCGGCAAGCGGGAGATCGTTAGCTATATGGAGGATAACGCCCGGATCTTGCGCCCGGCAAACTATGCCCCGCAAGCACCGGGCAGAGGCTGGGGTATTTTTGATTCTCCCTGCGGTCCGGTGGCGGTGATCGATCTGCAGGGGCGGGTGAATATGGACTACACCCCGGATAATCCCTTTCTGCAGGTAGAAAAGATCCTCAAGAACATAGATACCAAGCTGGTCTTCGTGGAGCTTCACGCAGAGGCTACCTCCGAAAAGCTGGCGATGGGTTATATGCTGGACGGTCGGATCAGTGCCCTGTGGGGCACCCATACCCACGTGCCTACAGCGGATGCACAGGTGCTTCCCAAGGGAACAGGCTATGTGACGGACTTGGGTATGACCGGACCGAAGCACTCGGTGCTGGGCATCCGTCCGGAGCTGTCTATTGCAAAGTTCCGGGGAGATCTCACAAGCCGCTACCAGTGGGCTGAAGGCCCGACAAAAATGGAAGCAGTACTCTTTACAGTGGACACAGCCACGGGCCTGTGTCAAAAGGTAGAAAGGGTGGATATGATCGATGAAAATTCTGCACAGCGCTGATTGGCACTTAGATGCGCCCCTTAGCTCGTTGGAGGAAAATGCGGCACAGTCTCTGCGCCGGGAAATGAAAAAAATACCGGAAAAGATCGCATCTCTTTGCAAGCAGGAGCAGTGCGACCTGATGCTTTTGACCGGCGACCTGTTTGACGGGGCATGGAGCAAACAAACCCTTACCAATGTAAAAGAAATACTGGGAAGTCTAAAGATTCCGGTGATCATTACCCCCGGTAACCACGATTTTTGCGCACCCGGCAGTCCATACTTAGAAGAGCAGTGGCCGGAAAATGTGCATATATTTAAAAAATCCCAGATAGAAAGCATTGTCCTGCCAGAGCTGGACTGCCGGATCTACGGCGGCGGTTATGAGGCAATGGACTGCCCGGGCTTACTAAAGCGCTTCCGGGCAGAGGGACAGGAAAAATGGCACATTGGCGCCCTCCACGCAGAGGCGGGAAATGTGAGTTCTACTTACTGCCCCATTACAAAATATCAGGTTCAGGAATCGGGCCTTGATTATCTGGCGTTGGGACATATCCACAAGCAGGGAAGTCTGCCCGGCGGCGAGACCGTTTGTGTCTGGCCCGGCTGCCCCATGGGTCACGGCTTTGATGAAACAGGGGAGAAGGGCGTGATCATTGCTACATTGGAAGATACCGTCAGTGTCCGGTTTGTGATGCTGGATACACCCCGTTTTTACGACGAGGATGTGGATGTGAGCGAGGATGCGACAGCTGCGCTGGCAGGGGTGCTGCCTGCGGTGGAGAGCGGGGACTTTTACAGAGTGACCCTTTCCGGTTATAGTTCCGGTCTGGAGCTCGAGGCTTTGCAGGAAAGGTTTTCCCATATCCCCAATCTTCTGTTGCGGGATGAGACCCAGCCGGAGGTGGATCTGTGGGGCAACACCGACCAGGACTCTCTGGAGGGACTGCTGTTTTCTGCACTGAAAGAAACGGTGGACGGCACCAGCGAGGAGGCTGCAAACCGGGCGCTTCTGGCGGCTCGGATCTGCCGCAGGATATTAGACGGACAGGAGGTAAAGCTGCCATGAGAATCTATTCTATGACTGCCACCTTCGGAAAATTAGAACACGAAACACTGACCCTGAAGCCGGGTCTGAATGTGATCCATGCCCCCAATGAATGGGGAAAAAGTACATGGTGTGCGTTCCTTGTGAATATGCTGTATGGGATCGATACCCGCGCCCGGGCAAGCGGCACTGCTATTCCCGATAAGGAGCGGTATGCCCCATGGTCCGGAGCGGCCATGTCCGGTCGGATCGATCTGAACTGGAACGGACGGGATATTACCATCGAGCGCACCTCCAATGCCCGTACCCCTATGGGTATTTTCCGGGCCTATGAAACGGCAAGTGGCTTGGATGTTCCGGAGCTGAGCAGCAGCAATTGCGGTCAGATGCTTTTGGGCGTTGAGCGCAGTGTTTTTTCCCGGGCGGGCTTTATCCGCCTGACGGACCTGCCGGTGGCACAGGATGAGGCACTGCGGCGCAGACTCAATAACCTGGTCACCACCGGTGACGAAAGCGGCACAGCCGACCGGCTGGGGCAGACGCTGCGGGATCTGAAAAATAAATGCCGCTCCAACAAGGCAAA
The DNA here is from genome assembly GCA_017521485.1 of Oscillospiraceae bacterium. Classification (GTDB taxonomy): domain Bacteria; phylum Bacillota; class Clostridia; order Oscillospirales; family Oscillospiraceae; genus Faecousia. The sequence goes on along the minus strand of JAFXCL010000033.1, from coordinate 29,844 downwards.
CGGTCTGATCCCCGAGGCAGAGGCACGGCGTGAGACACTCCGACAGCAGTTAGACAGCTTGCAGGATCTGCAGCAGCGGACCGAAAGCTTGCAGACCCGGCAGCAGGAGCTGGAGGAGCAGATCCGGCAGTTAGAGAACCATAAACAGGCGCTGGATTATGCCAAGTATTTGGAAGAGGCGGAAAAACTCCAAAATGCCAGACAGGCAGCCAAAGAGGCAAAAGACCGTCGGATGGCACTGGAAGCAGAAGTGTCCCAGCTTCCGGAGGGAGAAGAAGCTCAGCTTTTGCAGCTGGCAGACCATCTGATGCAGGAGCAGCTTCGGCTGCAGGCACAGCGGGATGCATTACCCCAAAAGCCTGAAGAACCTGAAGCGCCTTCTATTTTTGCAGAGCTTGCCCCGGAAGAAGCTTTGGCACAGGTGGAAAAGGATCTGGATCGCTGGAATGGGCTTCAGAAAAAGCAAAAGCGCACCGGCGTAGTGATCTGTGCCATTGTAGGCGCATTGACAGCAGCAGGCGCATTGGTAGCCCTTGCTGCACCCTTGTCATACGCAGTTGCCGGTTTGGGATTAGCAGTGGCTGTGATTGCATTGGCTTTGGGCATTGCGGGAAAAAGTAAGGTCCGGAAGCAGGCCCAGCAGCTGCAAGGAAAATATCCCGGAAAAGCACCGGACACTTGGCTGGCAGAAGCCCAAACCTATGCCCGGGAAAGTACTGCTTACTGGCAATCTTTGCAGAACTATACAGATCGGGAACGGAATCTTGCGCAAAAGGAAGATGACCTGCATAAGCGTATCCGGGAATTTGCCGGCCAGATGCCCATTGCCCAAAAACGGCAGCAGCTGGAGCAAGCACAGCATCTGAGAGCAGATTTGGAAAAAGCCGATAAGGAAGTATACCGGGCTGAGGAATTTGCAAAGACACTGGAGGAAATGACCCAGCCTGTCCAGCCGCCCCAGGCGCAGGATATGCTGAATTATTCCTACCGGCAGACGGTGGACATTCTCGACAGCGCAAAATTTGAACAGCGGCAGGTGCAGCTGAAGTTGGCGGAATGTGACGGTCAGCGGCAGATTCAGGGTCACGAGGCACAGCTGCGCAGCGAACTAGAAAAGGAAAAGCAGCGCATTTTGCGTCTGGAAGCTTATTACGATGCCATTGAAATGGCACAATCTGCCCTTTCCAAAGCCGGTGCTGCTTTGCAGCGTCGGTTTGCTCCGAAGATTTCCAAACGAACGCAGGAGCTGTTTCAGGCGATGACAGGGGATCGCTACCAACGGGTGGTAATGGCGGAGGATATGCGTCTGAGCATTGCAGCAGCAGATGAAGATACCCTCCGGGACGCCCAACGCCGGAGCGACGGCACAGTAGACCAGCTTTATCTGGCGCTTCGCCTAGCGGTAGCAGAGGAACTGACACCGGGCGCACCTGTGGTGCTGGATGATGCATTGGTTCGCTTTGACGATGACCGGCTGGCTGCGGCAATGAAGATTCTTGCCCAGGAAGCAAAGGGAAGGCAAGTGATCCTCTTTACCTGTCAGCAACGGGAAGCGGACTGGGAAAAGAATACCCAGAAAGAATAAAATTCAAGAATTTGGGAAAATCTGCTAAAAAGAAATGGAAAATCGCACCATATTTTAGTAAAAAGACTTGACAACCGGAAAGAAATAGGATAAAATCTCATTTTAATCTGGGAGGTAATGGTATGGAATTAAGAGAAGTTACTTATTTAGCAGTTGCCCTTCGCATCCTTTGTGCAGTGATTCTTGGCGGTTTGCTGGGAATGGAGCGGGGCATAAAAAACCGCCCGGCAGGCTTGCGTACATATATGCTGGTTTGTACCGGCGCTTGTCTGATCATGCTGACAAACCAATACATTTTCCAGTTTTTCGGGACTGGCGACCCGGTTCGTATGGGTGCGCAGGTAGTCAGCGGCATCGGTTTTCTGGGCGGCGGCACGATCATCATTACCCGCCACAGTCGGATCAAAGGATTAACCACAGCAGCAGGTCTTTGGTCAGCTGCAGCAGTTGGTCTTGCGCTGGGTATTGGCTTCTATGAGGCAGCCATTGTGGGCGGTGTTGCGATCTTTGTGATTATGACCCTTCTGCAGAAAATGGATAACAAGATGCACAGTATGACCAAGCGTATGGATGTGTATGTGGAACTGGACAAAGACGTGACTTTGGGTGATTTCCTGCGTCTGGTTCGGGAAAAGGACCTGAATATCAGCAATGTCCAGCGGGAAAACAGCTCCGCAAAGGAAGAAGTGATCCGGGCGTATTCTGCCACACTGGTGTCACAGCGCCGCTATAAGCATGCGGAATTGCTGGATCAGATCGTTGAGATTCCCGGCGTTGTATTTGTAGAAGAACTGTGATAAGGTTAATGGCGCGTTGCTTGCAACGCGCCATTTCTTTGTTATGAAAACGGTAAATTTCTATTTATCGGGAACTGCCTTCCCCCAGGGGAAGGCATTGTCAAACTAAAATTTGACTTTTACAATGGGTCTGCTATAATGATAAAAATTGACCTTTTAGGAGGCATTATGGATATTATCATTGCAGGCGGTGGCAAGGTTGGCCTGACCCTGGCGCGTCAGCTGGTGGCTGAGGGGCATAACCTTACCTTGATCGACCGGGATAGCCATATTCTGGAAACAGCAGTGGAGCAGTATGATGCCATTGCGGTTTTGGGAAACTGCGCATCCAAAGAGGTGCTCTTGCGGGCAGGTGTCGCCGGGGCAGATCTGCTGATCGCAGCCACCAATGCAGACGAAGTGAATCTTTTGTGCTGTATGACCGGTCATGGACTAAATAAAAATCTGCACACCATTGCCCGTATCCGCAATCCGGAATATGCAGATCAGGTTATGACAATGCGGGATGTGTTCCCTTTGTCTATGACCGTCAATCCGGAGCGGCAGGCTGCGGTGGAGATTGAACGGCTGCTGCGTTTTCCGGGCTTTTTGCGCAGAGATTCCTTTGCCAAGGGCCGCACAGAAATTGTGGAGCTTCGAATCGGCAAGGACAGCAAGCTGTGTGATGTATCCTTAAGTGATATGAGCAGCATTGTCAAGTGCCGTGTACTGGTGTGCGCGGTGCTTCGTGCAGGTGCGGCGGTAGCGCCCAGCGGTAACTTTGTGCTGCGGGAGGGTGACCGGATCTTCGTAACTGCGCCTAAGGAAAATCTTACCGTCCTGCTGAAAAATCTGGGAATCATTACCCGGAAGGTACGCAAGGTAATGCTTTGCGGCGGTGGTCGGGTCAGCTACTACATAGCAAGCTTTCTGGAGAAAGACGGCATTTCTGTACAGCTGCTGGAAAAGGATCATCAGCGGTGTGTGGAACTGGCACAGATGCTCCCCAAAACCTCTGTGATCCACGCCGATTGCAGCAGCCAGATCACACTGGAGGAGCAGGGAATCGGTGACTGCGATGCACTGGTGACCCTCACTGGTATGGACGAGACCAATATGGTGATCTCCCTGTACGGCGGAAGCCGGGGCGTTCCCCAGATCATCACAAAGCTCAGCCGGGGCGAAAACAGCAGCATCGGCGACTCTATGGCGCTGGGCAGTATGATTTGTCCCAAGGAGTTGTGCTGCAACCAGATCGTACGCTATGTGCGGGCTATGGGAAATCAGACCGGCGCGGCTGTATCTGTCCACGCCATTGCGGACGGGCAGGTGGAGGCGGTGGAATTTTTGGTGGACGAAACCACCAGAAACTGCAATATCCCTCTGAAAGATATGAAGCTGAAGCCCAATGTGCTGGTGGTGGGAATTACCCACGGCACCCAGACCCAGATCCCCAACGGCGACTGCGTGTTTACACAGGGAGATACGGTTGTGGTGGTTACCAGCGGCCGGGGCGTGCTTCAGAGAATGAACGATATTTTTGCCTGAGAGAAAGGTTTCTATGAATGTTAAGATGATAGGGCGTTTCCTTGCCCAGATTATCGCCGTGGAAGGCGTGTTCCTGCTGCCGGCATTGGCGATCAGCCTGGGATACGGCGAGTGGGACGCGGTAACGGGTTTTTTATATACACTGGCAATTATGGCAGCAGTGGCAGGCGTTTTGTTCCTGTTATGTCGCAAAGCCGGACGGCTGTTTGGTGCCAGAGAGGGCTTTGTGTGTGTCAGTTTTAGCTGGATTACCCTGAGTTTACTGGGATGCTTGCCGTTTTGGCTCTCCGGACGGATTCCCGGCTTTGTGGATGCGCTGTTTGAGATCGTATCCGGCTTTACTACCACCGGTGCATCTATTTTGCCGGAGGTAGAGAGCTTACCCAAGGGCCTGCTGTATTGGCGCAGCTTCAGCCATTGGCTGGGCGGTATGGGTGTGCTGGTGTTTTTGCTGGCAGTGGCACCAAGCAGCGGCAAGGGCAGCGGTTTTACCATGCACCTGCTGCGGGCGGAAAGCCCCGGCCCGGATGTGGGTAAGCTGGTGCCGAAAATGCGGCAGACAGCTATGATCTTATATATAATTTATGTGGTTATGACCGTCATAAATATTATATTTCTTTTGTGCGGAAAAATGCCTCTGCTGGAAGCAGTTTGCACAGCCTTTGGCACAGCGGGAACAGGCGGCTTTGCCGTTAAAAATGACTCGATAGCAAGCTACAGTCCCTATATCCAGAATGTGACAACGGTGTTTATGCTGCTGTTCGGTGTGAACTTCAGCTGCTATTATCTGATCCTTTTGCGGCAGATAAGAGGCGTATTCAAGGATGAGGAGCTGAGGCTGTATTTTGGCATTGCCATCGCAGCAATTGGACTGATCTTCTGGAACATCCGGGATATTTACTCCAGTGCAGGGGAGACCTTGCGCCACGCAAGCTTTCAGGTGGCGTCCATTATGACCACCACCGGCTTTGCCACTACAGACTTTGACCTGTGGCCCAGCTTTTCCAAAACCGTTCTGCTGACACTGATGGTGATCGGCGCTTGTGCCGGTTCTACGGGCGGCGGTATTAAGGTAGCAAGAGTGCTATTGCTGTTTAAGATTTTGCGGCGGAACATCCGGCAGATCCTAAATCCCCAAAAGGTTCAGATCGTCCGCAACAACGGACGGCCAATGGATGAAAAGGTACTCTCGAATACCAATGCTTACTTAGCGGCCTATGTGATTATTGTGATATTGAGCTTTTTGCTCATTTCACTCGATGGCTTTTCCACCGGAACGAACCTGTCAGCGGTGCTGGCGTGCTTCAATAATATAGGCCCCGGACTGGAGGCAGTAGGACCTACCTGCAATTTCGGGGCGTACAGCGCATTTTCTAAGATGATTCTGATTGTAGATATGCTGGCGGGCAGACTGGAGATATTCCCGATGCTGATACTCCTGAGTCGCAGCACTTGGAGCCCTCACAGACAAAAATAAAAAAAGAAATGACCCTTGATTGAGTATCTTTCGATTACTACAATCAAGGGTCATTTCTGTTCACTCTTAGTATCTAACATCATTGGTTAACCTCGCTTTCTACAGGCTCGACTAAGCTTTCCAACCATCAATCCATTCCCTCTCACTACAAATTCATGGCATATATCCCATCAGCGGGATGCGCTTATGTGGGGTAAAGTATTTCTTCAGAGGAAAACTTTGTCTTATTTGCTCATTTCAGATTCCGTCTTTGGTTCTGACCCGTCATTTTAAAACCCAGTTTAAGATATTTGCTAAAGAGGTTACTGTTTTGTCTTACACTAATGACTTCGATCACTTACATCCAAATGTACTTCTTACTTCGTTAACAAATCAGAAGCCTGCGGATCTTTATGAGCTTGAAAGGAATTTACTTGTACATTGGTATCACCCTTTCTGACTATAAAATATCACAACTTTCTGTCTTTTGCAAGATGTAATATTGTACAAAATAACGGATAGTCTTTCGTGTAAAGTCATAAATATTTCCTACGAGGACAAAGAACGGTTGACAGATCAAAATAAATATTATACAATAAACGTGTTGGGCGTGCTGCAAAATAAGCAGCACGCCCTTATTGTATAGAGAAAACCACCGGCACAGTGTGTTTGTTTATGATTCGTATAAATGATCTGCGATGGCATCGAAGAAGACTTTATTGGAGGGACAGGCTTTGTGGTTTGGAAAATATTTACTCCAAACCAGCTTGTCCCGATGATCCCAAGCCTGTACGATAACTGCACGCATAGATCGCTCAACGGTTTTTCCTGTTCTGCCACACATAAGGCCTACAGATGCATACAAGACGGTGTCCAGACATTGCTCACGATCTTGATAATATAAAGGAATGGCATCACACAGCTGCCGATAACCGATGCGATGGGTGGGAAAGTTCAGAATGTGCAGATGCAAAATCGCCTGAGATCGGAGATCTGGCGGTGTTTGATCAGAGTTCCACTGGTTTACCATTTGGATGGCCTGCACCCGCAAAGCGTTCAGTTGCGGGCTGACCATAAGGTATCCTATTTTCAGGGCAGAACAGGCATTTTCAATATAGGGCAGAATGATAGGGGTGGTGGCAATGGTTACCGGCGGCAGAACAGCAGCTTCCTGTAATACCGTCAGACCGTCCTTAAAGGGCAGCATAAGATTCACAATCAGCACCTGAGGCTGGAGGGTTGACAGCAGCTCTAAAGCTGTTTCGCCGTCCTGACAAGTCATAACTTCAAAATCTGAAGAAAAAGCTTCTTTGGCAGCCATCAGAAAACCGTCATCACTGTCCGCAATCAATAGCCGATGCATGAATCATCACCTCCCTGGGCTTTAGAATACCACGATTTGAGACGTTTTTCAAGATGGTCTTATTCGACATTTTTCGATCTTTTCCGATGATGTAGGTCATTGACAATTAGGGCGTTTTATGAGAAAATAAAACAATAAATTTACGAAACAAGGGGAAAACAATATGTTCCAATCCAGAACCAATACCTGCGGCGAGCTGCGCATTGCCGATGCAGGAAAATCCGTCACCCTGGTGGGCTGGCTGGAGAATATCCGCGAGGTGGGCGCGAACTTTGCGTTTTTGGTCCTTCGGGATTACTACGGCACGACTCAGATCGTGGTAGAGACCGAAGAAATGATGAATGTCATCAAGTCTGTAAATAAGGAATCCACCATTTCTGTCACCGGCATCGTCCGGGAGCGGGAGAGCAAGAATCCCAAGCAGGCTACCGGCGATATTGAGGTTGTTCCTGAAAAAATCGAAATTCTGGGCAAGTGTATCCACAATCAGCTTCCCTTTGAGATCAATAAGAGTAAGGATGCGGACGAGAATGTTCGCCTGAAGTACCGTTATCTGGACCTGCGGAATCCTGCTGTCAAACAGAATATCATTCTGCGCTGTCAGGTGGTTGCAGAGCTGCGCAGACTTATGACTGAGCAGGGCTTCCTGGAGATGACAACGCCCATCCTGACCGCATCTTCCCCCGAGGGCGCCCGTGACTATCTGGTTCCCGCCAGAAACCACCCCGGCAAGTTCTATGCCCTGCCCCAGGCACCTCAGCAGTTCAAGCAGCTGCTGATGACCTCCGGCTTTGACCGCTACTTCCAGATCGCCCCCTGCTTCCGGGATGAGGATGCCCGTGCAGACCGCACCCCCGGCGAGTTCTATCAGATGGATATGGAAATGGCATTTGCCTCTCAGGCGGACGTGCTGCACATTCTGGAGACAGTGCTGGTGCCTGTGTTCGAAAAGTTCGGTAAGTATAAGCGGATCTCTCAAGCACCTTTCCGTCATATTCCCTTTAATGAGGCTATGGAGCGCTACGGCTCTGATAAGCCGGACCTGCGTATCGACCTGGAAATTCAGGACATCACCGCAGCTGTTGCAGGCACAGAGTTTGGACCTTTCCAGAATGCGGTTGTGAAGGCTGTGGCTGTGGATAACTTCACCGAGGGTCGCAAGTGGATCGATAAGCTCCTTGCGGATGTGGAAGTCCAGACCGGCAACAAATGCTGCTGGTTTAAGGTGGACGAGAACGGTGAGCTCACCGGTGGCATTTCCAAGTTCCTGACGGAGCAAAAGGCTGCCCTGACAGAAGCACTAAACCTGAAGCCCGGCAGCTTTGTATGTATGGCAGCCGGTAAGAAGACCGCTGCTCAGAAGACTGCAGGTGTGATCCGGACTATGATGGGTCGCCGCATTCCCGGTCATTTCGACGAGGAGCAGTACGCAATGTGCTGGATCGTGGACTTCCCCATGTACGAAATGGGCGAGGAGTCCGGCCAGCTGGAATTCTGCCACAACCCCTTCTCCATGCCCCAGGGCGGTATGCAGACTCTGCTGGACGCCGAGGGCGATAACGATAAGCTGCTGGCAATCAATGCAGACCAGTACGATCTGGTTATTAACGGCTATGAAAGTGCCTCCGGTGCTGTCCGTAACCACAATCCGGAGATCATGGTGAAAGCCTTCCAGATGGTAGGCCTGGGCGAAGAGGATGTGAAAGCCAAGTTCCCGGCTATGTACAATGCCTTTACCTACGGCGCACCTCCCCACGCAGGCGCTGCTCCCGGCGTTGACCGTCTGGTGATGCTGCTGACCGGCGAGGAGAGCATCCGTGAGGTCATCACATTCCCCATGAATAAGAACGCACAGGACCTGATGATGGACGCACCCACTGCTGTTTCCCAGAAGCAGCTGGACGATGTGCATATCCTCATCAACGAAAGCCACTTGAATTAAATGAGAATCAGCCGGACCATCGAAAGGTCCGGCTGATTCTTTTTTAATTGAGTCTTACCTGCAAGAACAGGTTTTCCACATACCGGGTGATCTCTTCCGGCAGGAAGCCATAGCTTTGACCCCGCTTCAGGATCTCCTCGGGAGGATAGATGATCTCGCTTTCTGCCAGATAATCCTCCATATAGGCATCTGCACCTGCGATGGGAGAGCCGTAGCAGATATAGTCCATATTGGCACCGGAAATTTCCGGGTCGCACATAAAGTTAATGAACAGCTCTGCAGCTTCTTTTTCCTGACAGCAGGCGGGGATGCACATGGCGTCAATGAACAGGTTGAACGCCTGATCTTCCGGCAGATAGAACCGAAGATCCTCGTTATTTTCCATCATCATCATGGCATCGCCTGCATAGTAAGGGGCGATCCAGGCGTTGCCTTCTTCCATTTTGGAATAGACCTGATCCATCACATACTGCTGCACCAGCGGCCGCTGCTCAGATAGCACATCCGCACACTTCTGAAGCTCGGCTTTGTCGGTGGTGTTTACATCCAGTCCCAACATATACTGGGCAACACCGAAGGCATCCCGGGAATTATCGAACATCAGGATCTGACCTTTATACTTTTCATTCCACAAAAGCTCCCAGCCGGTCACATCTGCTTCGTCCACATATTTACTGTTGTAAATAATACCCACCGTGCCCCAAGTATAGGGCACAGAGTACTTGTTTTCCGGGTCGTAAGCCTGATTTTTGTAGGTTTCGATCACATTTTCGTAATTGGGAATGTTCTCAAAATCCAGCGGGAGCAGCATATCCTCCGAAATCATTCGGGCGATCATATAATCCGAGGGGATGATCAGATCCACCACCAGACCGCCGCCGGAGAGCTTGGAATAAAGCTCCTCATTGGAGGCGTACTCAGAGTAATTCACATCGATATAAGGATAGGCCTCTTCAAAGGCGGCGATCAGATCCATCGTTCCGTCACTGCCGTCAGCGATGTTCTGACCCCAGTTCATTACATTGAGGGTGACCTTATCCTGTCGGGTAGTAGCGATCAGCAATACACTACCCAGAAGCAGAATAAAGGCGCATGCTGCCGCTGCCACCCGCTTAAAGGTCCGCATTGCTTTGCTTTCGTCCTTGGCCCGCTTCTCAGCTTTTTGCTTTTCGCCCCGCAGCTGGAGAAGATTCATCGTCACCATCAGCACAAAGATCAGCAAGAACAATAGAGTGAACATTGCATAGATCTTGGGATGAATGGGCTTTTTGGTGAAGGAGTAAATTTTAACAGGCAGTGTTACAAACTGGGAGCCGGTGACAAAGTAGCTGATGACGAAATCATCCAGACTCATGGTAAATGCCATGATCGCACCGGAGATGATGCCGGGCATGATCTCGTGAATGGTTACCTTGAAGAAGGACTGGAGGGGCGTACAGCCCAAGTCCATTGCCGCATCCTGGAGCGCCGGATTCATCTGCTGCAGCTTGGGCATTACATTTAAAATCACATAAGGCAGATTGAATGTAATGTGGGCAAGGAGGAGTGTCCAGAAGTTTAGGCTCTGCCGCTGCCCTAAAAGACCTGTGCCGATAAACACAAACAGAAGAGAAAGGGAAATACCGGTGACAATATCCGGATTTGTCATGGGGATATTCGTCAGGCTCATTACTGCCTTGCGCAGCTTCGGCTTCATCCGGTAAATGCCCACCGCAGAGAGTGTACCGAAAGCGGTTGCAATGGCAGTGGACAAAATGGCGATCAGCAGGGAGTTACCCAGCAGTGCCAAAAGATCCTGATCCCGGAAAAGCTCCCGGTACTGATTTAAAGTGAAGCCCTCAAACACCGCAAGATTTTTGCCGGTGTTAAAAGAGCCTACGATCAGCACAGCCATAGGAATATACAGGAAAATGAAGATCAGGACGGTAAACAAGCGGTTTGTTTTTTTCATACCACCACACCGCCTTCCTCGTCAGAGCCAAACCGGTTCATAATGCCGGTGCACACAAACACCAGAAGCATCAGAACAAGGCTCAGGGCAGCACCCAGATTGGGGTTGCCGGCGGATTTGAACTGCCGCTCGATCACGTCGCCAATGAGCATCGTGTCTGTACCGCCCAGCTTTTGGGAAATATAGAAGGTGGAGACCGCAGGCACAAATACCATAGTAATGCCGGAGAGAATTCCGGGCATAGACAGGGGCAGGACTACCCGTGAGAAGACCTGCACCGGAGTGCAGCCCAAATCTTCCGCAGCTTCGATCAGCCGGGAATCGATCTTAACAATGATGGCATACAGCGGCAAAATCATATAGGGCAGGTAGTTATACACCATACCCAAAATCACCGCGCCGGGTGTGCCGATCATATTCAGTGACCGGATACCCAATGCGTTTAGGAATTGATTGATAATGCCGTTGGTCTCTAATAGACCTACCCAAGCCAGCGTACGGAGCAAAAAGCTCATACACATGGGAAGCATTACCAGCATATAGAGAATCTTCTGGGCAGTAGCGCCCCGATGGGCAATGTAGTATGCCACGGGATAACCTAGTAGCAGGCAGATCAGGGCAGATACCAGAGAGTACCACACAGAAATGCCTAAAGTGGGGGCAAACAGCCACAGATCCCGGATGTTGCCCCAAGTGAACACCCCGGTTTCCGGGTCAGTGAGGGCATAGTAGCCCACCACACCCAGGGGGATCAGGGTGAAGATCAGCATCCACAGAATATAAGGGGTGCTCAGGAGGATAGATTTATTCTTCTTCATCGTCGGCATCCTCCGTCAGCTCGTCATACTCAGCGGAGTAGGAGCTGTAGTCACCGAACAGACCGGAATATTCACTCTTGTGCATCACGTGAATATCCTCGGGGTTCAGACGAATGCCCACAGTGGCACCCACCGGCTGATGATCGGTGGTCTGGATAAGCCACTTGAAGCCTTTGAAGTCTACGATAATATCGTAGTTCAGGCCCTTGAAGGTGACGGAAGTGACCGTGCCGGTCAGATGACCTGCCTCCGGGTCTACAAAGTCGATATCTTCCGGACGGATGACAACATCCACCGGCTCGTTGGGCTGGAAGCCTGCATCCAGACACCGGAAGGTGCGGCCGAAGAACTTGACTTTGTAATCGGCGTTCATCACACCGTCGAGAATGTTACTTTCGCCGATAAAGTCGGCAACGAAAGCATTCTTCGGCTCGTTATAAATATCCTCAGGCTTGCCGATCTGCTGAATCCGGCCCTTGTCCATAACCACCACCGTGTCGGACATAGAAAGAGCCTCTTCCTGATCGTGGGTCACATAAATAAAGGTGATGCCCATCGCCTGCTGGATGCGCTTAAGCTCATTTTGCATATCCTTGCGCAGACGCAGATCCAGTGCCGCCAAAGGTTCGTCCAGAAGAAGGACCTTGGGGCGGTTGACCAGCGCTCTGGCAATGGCAACACGCTGCTGCTGACCGCCGGAAAGCTTGTCGATCCGTCGGTTTTCAAAGCCTTGCAGTCCTACAATTTCCAGCATCTCCTGCACCCGGGTGTGGATCTCATCTTTGGGCAGCTTTGCCACCTTCAGACCGAAGGCGATGTTATCATACACATTCAGGTGAGGGAATAGGGCATAGCGCTGAAACACCGTGTTGATCTGCCGCTCGTAGGGGGGCACATCGTTGATGCACTTGCCGTCAAAAAGCACCCTGCCGGAGGTGGGGGTCAAAAACCCGCCAATAATACGCAGAGTGGTGGTTTTGCCGCAGCCGGAGGGACCAAGCAGCGTGAGAAATTCGTGGTCATTAAAATAGAGGTTGATACCATCAAGTATCCGCTCCCCGTCGAACTCCATAACAAGATCCTGGAGTCTGATGAGTTCTTTGGACATTATCCTCCCCCGTTTCTTTCATAAAGATAAATCGTGTCGAAATAAACACTATAACAAGTATACATATACATTAAAACAACCGGATTGTCAACGATATTTTCCGCAAAAATATACTGGAGGGAAAATATTTTCAAAAAAATGGTTTAACCTCCGAAATACTGGAAATAATGACTTCGGAGGTGCTTGAAATGAGCAAGAAAAATTTCACCAAAGGCTTTGGCGGTAAGGGCTACTACATAGCCCTGATCCTGTGTGCTGCGGCCATTGGGATTTCCGGCTATTTGTATTACCGAAACGCAAATGAAACCAGTCTGCAAAACGATCCTGCAGCGACCGTAAATGGGGACAGTCAGGATGGGGTGGAGGCTGTGGCGACCCAGTCCGGGGAGATTCCCGGAACGGACAATGCCACCGAACCCACGAAAGCAAAGCTTCCCGGCAAGATCACGAAACCGGTCAACGGTGATGTGGCTGCCGACTATGCAATGGATTGCCTGAGCTATAACCAGACCACCCGGGACTGGCGTGTCCACAGCGGTATCGACTATGTTGCAGAACCGGGCGCTGCGGTAATGGCAGCGGCGGACGGACAGGTCTATACGGTCTATGAGGATGAGACAATGGGTACAACCGTTGTCATCAGCCATGAGGGCGGTTATATGACCCAGTACAGCAGCCTTGCGGAGGAACTGAAGGTCGCTGCCGGTGATACAGTGACTGCCGGTCAGACCATTGGCTATGTGGGAGATACTGCCCTTCTGGAAAACGCCATTGGCGACCATGTCCACTTCAGTGTGACCTGTAATGACCAGTATGTGGACCCGGAAGATTTCCTGAGCCAGGAATAACCAGTTGATTGCTTCTTCATTTTCTTTCCTCTTTGTAAAGGGCGAGGTGCAAATGCGCACCTCGCCCAACTTTTATATTAGCCTTCCCCTGGGGGAAGGTGCCCCAGTTCGCAAACTGGGGCGGATGAGGGAAGAACTGTAAGGGAGGGGCATTGCCCATCCCCGTCACCGCAGGTGCTATCGTATCTTAACCGTAATTGTCAATTGTCCATTGTCAATTTTCAATTATTATAGGCTGCTGGGAAACAGTCTTGCATCGGTGTGGGGGATAAAGCAAGCCGCCACGAAGGAATCCATATAGCCGGGATAAGTAGACAGCTCCAGATAGGTCATATTGGCTGCCACTTCCGAACACTTTCTAATTGCCTCGTCGCTGAGAACCATAGCATAAGCACCGGTTAGGGAGGAGTTTCCAATGTACTGATACTTCTCCAGCTCCACATCCGGGAACATACCGATGCGCACGGCGTTTTGCATATTGATGCCCGAGCCGATGCCGCCGGCTACATATACCTTGTCGATGCAATCGGGGGTCATATCTACAGATTGCAGCAGCGTGTCCACAGCGGAGAAGATCGCACCCTTGGCACGGATAAAGTTATCGATGTCCACCTCGTTGATAGAAACCTCTCTGCCGGTCTCCGATTCATCGGCTGTAGCGATCACATATCTGCCCATCCCGTGGGCATCCCGCTTGACCCGGTCGCCCTCCCGGACAAATAGCCCCTTTGGATTGATGATCTTGCACCCAAACAGCTCTGCGATAATGTCAATAATACCCGAGCCGCAGATACCTACCGGCTTTTGGCCTTTTTCGCCTACAATTGTCAAAGTAGGCTCCATTGTATCTGCATCGATGGTGCAGGCTTCAATCGCGCCGTCGGTGGCACGCATACCGCAGGAAATGTCACCGCCCTCAAAGGCAGGACCGGCAGAACAGGCACAGGACATCAAAAAGTCCCGGCTGCCAAATACGATCTCGCCATTTGTGCCCAGATCGATAAAAAGACTCATTTCGTCCTTATCCCAGATCCGGGAAGCCAGTGTGCCGGCGGTAATGTCACCGCCTACATAAGACCCGATATTGGGGGCGATCACCACTGGAGCAAGGGGATTGGCAGGCAGATGCAGGTCACCGGCAAGCAGCCCCTCCCAAGAAAAGAAGCTGGGAATATAAGGGTCCATCCGCACAGGGTCTGTATCCACACCTAAGAGAAGATGGTTCATTGTGGTATTAGCGCCGATACTCAGCCGCAAAATGCTCCGGGCGGAAATGCCGGCAGTTTTGCAGAGGTTAGCAATAATGGGGGTCAGGGTGTCTTTTACAATAGCATCCTGGAGCTTTTTCTTACCGCCCTGGCGACCCTGCTCAATAATGCGGTTAATTACATCCGCGCCAAAACGGATCTGACCGTTGCCGGAAGAGCCTTTGGCAAGGAGCTTACCGCTTGTCAGATCGGTCAGCACCATTGTGACGGTGGTTGTGCCGATGTCAATGGCACAGCCCACAATGGCAGTATCGTCAGCAGCGGTGATGTCCATACACAGGAAGGTATCTCCCTGCAATTCGCCCTTGACACAAACATAAAAATCATTTTCCCGAAGGGTGTGGGCAAGCTTCACCATCACCGGGAAGGGAATGTGTACATTTTCTACGCCCAGTTCAGCCTGGAGTGCCCAGGTCAGCCGCTCGTTATCGGGCATGGTATCATCCTCGCAGGGGGCGGACATTGCAAACACCACAGCGCGGAAATTGTTTTCAAAGGAAATGCCGCTCTCCAGCAGACCCTGCTGGGCAGCTTCAAAAATTGCCAATTCCTCGGGAGAGGAAAGATCGGCAGTTTTCATACGGCTCTGGTAGGCAGAGGCGATGTCCGGCACAAGGACAGTGCAGTCACCGGTTACCTTGGCGTTGCAGCTTAAGCGCCAGCCTTGCTCCCATTCTTCTTGGGTAATGTGGCGGCTTATGATGCAGTCCAGCTCGCCCTCTAAAAGCTTTACCCGGCACTTGCCGCAGGAGCCGTTGCCGGAGCAGGGGGCATCGATTGCCACATTGGCACGGCGGGCAGCCTCCAGAAGATTATCCCCCGGATTGCAGTCGATTGTCACCGGTGCGCCGCCTTCAATTTGAAAGATCACTTTACTCATAGGTTACCTCTTAAAAGCATTGTGCAGTTACCCTGATTATAATATTCCCAGCGAAAAAAGTCAATTGCAATGCGCCCCACCCTGTTGTATAATGGAAATACTGGAAAATGCAGTATTTCTACAAAATACCACAAAAAGCGGCAGCATATAAATTGGAGGACAAACTATGAAGCTTGACTACAAACGCACGATTTTCGTAGGCTTTGCCTTTTTTCTGATCTGTGCTTTCTGGCAAATTTATGATGTGACGATCGCCATGACCCTGACAAATAAATTCGGTATGAGTCAGGACTTGTCCGGCATTGTTCTGGCGCTGGATAATATTCTGGCCCTGTTTATGCTGCCGCTGTTTGGCGGGATTTCTGACCGTTGCAAGCATCGTTCCGGCCGCCGCACACCCTTTGTGCGTGCGGGCACGATTATGGCAGTGGTGTTTATGATCCTTTTAAGCTTTGCAGACAATGCACAGCTGAAGAACATTGATGCTTATTCCAAGGTGAACGACCCTGCCACCATGGAGCGCATCTACGATGCCCAAAAGGATACCCTGCTGAAGACCCCCGAGGGCGTGGAATACAAACTATCTGAGGTCTATCCCGATAAGGCTGAGTTTGTATCCCTTACCACCGACTCTAAAACCACCCAAATCAATTCCTTTGGCAGGGAAGTGGAGGTCAATCTCTATACCCGCTATGTGGTTCCTGCCCGGCAGGCTTGTGCAAACAATGCTACCGCTCAAAACCCCACAACGCTGATTATCTATATTGTGATCCTTTTGCTTTTGTTGATCTCAATGGCAATTTTCCGCACACCCGCTGTGGCGTTGATGCCGGATGTAACTTTAAAACCCTTGCGCTCCAAAGCAAATGCCGTCATTAACCTGATGGGTAACGCCGGCGGTATTATCGTGCTGGCGCTTGGTTCGGTGCTGGCAATATCCAAGGTGAAAAACGCCTATATGAGCTACACCGGTGTGTATGGGATCGTGGGCGGCATTATGCTGGCGGCTCTGATTATTTTCCTGCTTACAGTCAAGGAACCTAAATGGGCAGCCCAGATGCAGAAAGAGAGTGTTGCACTGGGTCTGGATGAAGGGGAGGAGGCTGTTCCGGGAAAGAAAGCGCTGGATAAGGAAAAGCGCCGCAGCCTGATTTTCCTCCTTGCCTCTGTGGTGTTCTGGTATGCAGGCTATAACGCCATCACTTCCAAGTATACGGTATACGCCCAGAGCGTATTGGACAAGGATGCCACCCTGACCTTGCTGCTGGCAAATGCTTCTGCTATCGTAACCTACATACCCGTGGGAATGATCGCATCCAGAATTGGCAGAAAGAAAACAATTTTAGCCGGTGTTGCGATGCTCTTTACTGCGTTCTTTGCAGCCTGCTTCCTCACTGCCACAAGCCCTGCTTGGCTGATGACGATCATGTTTATTCTGGCAGGCATTGGCTGGGCGACGATCAATGTTAATTCCTTCCCTATGGTGGTGGAGATGTGTTCCGGTGCAGATGTGGGTAAATATACCGGATTGTACTATACTGCTTCTATGGCGGCCCAGTCGTTGACCCCCTATTTCTCGGGCCTGCTTATGAAGCGCATTGCCTGGACGACCCTGTTCCCATATGCTTCCGTTTTTGTAGCACTGGCTTTCGTTACTATGCTGATGGTGAAACACGGTGACAGCAAAATTGAGGCAAAAAAAGGCCTGGAGGCTTTTGATAACGACGACTGATAAGGAAACAGAACGATGACAACATTACTGATCATTCTGGAATCTCTGATTCTCTTGCTTATCCTGTATGTGCTGGCTCTGCGCTGTCGCTGCGGTCATAAACAGCTATCCTTCCTCCGGGGCTGGGGCTATGCTCACCGGGGACTTCACGGAAATGGCGTGCCGGAGAACTCTATGGAAGCGTTCCGTCTGGCGCTGGATGGCGGTTACGGTATCGAGCTGGATGTGCACTTAATGGCAGACGGACAGCTTGCTGTCATCCACGATGCAAGTTTGAAGCGCACCGCCGGAATCGATGTGCAGATCGAAGACCTGACAGGGGAAACGCTTTCCCAGTACCGTCTGGAGGGCACAGACGAGCCGATCCCCTTGTTTGGGGAAGTGCTGGAGCTCTTTGACGGCAAAGCGCCGATGATCGTGGAGCTGAAGGCAGAGCGGGGAAACCATGCCGCACTTGCCAAAGCGGTCTGCGACCTGCTGGAGAACTATAAGGGGGATTTCTGCATTGAGTCCTTTGACCCCCGGGTGCTCTGGTGGCTTCGCAAGAACAGACCTGATATTTGCCGGGGTCAGCTGGCAGAAAACTTCTTTAGAGCCTCGGAAGTGGAGCTGAAATGGTATCTGAAATTCATTCTGGGTAATCAGCTGGGAAACTTTCTCACAGTTCCGGATTTTACTGCCTACTGCTTCGCCCACAGAAAGACCTTGGGCGTCTGGCTTGCACGAAAGATTTGGGGCGCACAGGGTGTTGCATGGACCATCACCAATCAGGAAGACTATGATAAAGCCTTGGAAGAAGGCTGGATTCCCATTTTTGAAGGATTTAGACCTTGAAATGATAGTTAAAAAGCACCGCATCTGCGGTGCTTTTTTGTGAGTAAATGTAGGGGATTCAGCACCACAGTTTGGAAGCGTAGCTATGCTACGCGTACACCGGAAGGGTTCGAGTCCCTATCTTCCCGGTGCACCAAAAAAGAGGATGCCTAAAAGGCATCCTCTTTTTTGGTACACCGGAAGGGACTCGAACCCCCAACCCTCGGAACCGGAATCCGATGCTCTATCCATTGAGCCACCGGTGCATAGCCTCGCTATTATAACAAACTCCGTCTGCTTTGTAAAGGGGTGATTTTCAAAAAAATCCCCAACCTTTCCCAATTCTTCGCAGAAATAGTTGTTTTTTCGGCAAAAATATGCTATACTCTAGAAAAACACGCCGCAAGGAGGGCTTTTTATGCCGGCAGTACAGCGTTTTCGTTCCGCATTGGGCGGCTTCAACCGCAATGATGTGGTGCAGTATATTGAATATCTTACCAATCACTATCAGTCTCAGATCCAGCAGCTAAACACCCAACTGGAAAATGCAAAGGCAGCACCGTCTGACAGCGAGCTGCAGGCGCGGCTGGAGGCGGCGCTGGCAAGATGTGCCGAACTGGAGGCCAAGCTTGCCCAGCAGGGCGGTGAGGCTGCAGAGCTGGAAGCCTATCGCCGGGCAGAGAAGACAGAGCGTCTGGCAAATGACCGCGCGCGGCAGATCTGCCAAAAGGCAGAAGAGGTCGCGGAGCAGATCAGCGCCGCGACGGCAAAAATGCAATCTTGCGAGCAGTCTGTTCTGGAGGCAAAAGCAACGCTCCGGGAGACTGTAGATACACTCTATTCCGGCAACTCCGAGGAAAACTGAATGTAGGGAACGGCCTGTAGGGCAACACTCCATAAGGAGGTATTGCCCTATGCCGTTCCTTTTTTCATAAAAGCAATTGATTTTCTTATGGCATATACTATAATAGGAAATATAAGGTTATAATGAAGGCACCACATAGTAAAAGGAAGTAGGAAATGAAACTGGTTTGGATTTTAACAGGGGCGGTGGGGGCGATTCTTTTGATGAGCCTGCTGATCGCCTACCTATGCTACCGAATGGCATTTTTTGTGTCCCGACGGGCAAAACAGCATCCTGTAGGCTTGCCGGAGAATGAAATATACGGCCAATTCCGGGAGACGATCGAAAATTGGGCACGCCAGACCCGGGAAATTCCCTGCGAGGAATTTGAGATCACATCTGTTGACGGCTTGCGCCTGCGGGGACGGTATTATGAATATGCCCCCGGCGCGCCCATTGAGTTGATGTTCCACGGCTATCGGGGCACTGCGGAGCGGGATCTTGCCGGCGGTGTTCAGCGGTGCTTCCAGCTGGGCAGAAGTGCTTTGATCGTAGATCAGCGCTGCAGCGGAAAAAGTCAGGGAAATGTGATCACCTTTGGCATTTTGGAGCATCGGGACTGCCTGAAGTGGGTGGACTTTATGATCGACCATTTCGGTCCGGATGTGAAAATTTACCTTTGCGGGATTTCTATGGGCGCGGCTACCGTCCTGATGGCAGCGGGCACACCCCTGCCGGAGAATGTGATCGGTGTGCTGGCAGACTGCGGCTACACTTCCCCAAAAGAAATCATCCAGACAGTGATACGAGAGATCGGATTGCCGCCTAAGCTTGCCTACCCCTTTGTAAAACTGGGTGCCAAAATCTTTGGCAAGTTCGATCTGGAAGAGATGTCTCCGGTGGAAGCAGTGAAGAATTGCAAAGTTCCGGTGTTCTTCATCCACGGAGAAGCGGACGACTATGTTCCCTGTGAAATGAGCCGGCGCAATTATGAAGCCTGTGCCAGCCGGAAAAAACTGATGACCGTTCCCAGTGCGGCACACGGACTGAGCTATCCGGTAGCCCAGCAGCAGTATCTGCAGGCGGTTGGGGAATTCTTCCGTCAGTAATGGAAAGAGCGTGTTCAGACGAACACGCTTCTTCTTATATATTAGAGTTTCTCATCTCTTCGACGATCTAATGTTTTCATAACGCAGAAATAGAAGATGAAAGAGAAAATCACATTGATGGAGTCTGCAGTCAGCTGAGTCCAGATGATACCGGACATACCGAAAAGGCGGTTTAGCAGCAGCAAAATAGGAATGTTCAAAACAAGCTGACGGATGATGGGCATACAGAAGGAGATCTTACCTTTGTTGATTGCCTGCATAAAATGCACAAGGTGGAAGCTTAAAAACATCACAGGAGAGGCAAGGCTTCGCGCTTTGAGAAAGGGAACACCGTAGCTTATGGTCTCCGGATCGTTAATAAAGGCGTGGATCAGCCAGGGAGCAGCAAAGGAATAGAGAATAACGCACGTTACCGATACGGCAAGTCCGGAAAGCATAGCAGCGGTGAAAAATTTGCGCATCCGAGAATAGTTTCCGGAGGCATAGTTATAGGCGGCCAGAGGTACCATACCCAGGCAAAAGCCAATGCCGATATTCATAGGCAGCCGTTCGATTTTTAAGACGATGCCCATTGCTGCCAGCTGAAGATCTCCGTGGGAGGATACCAGACGGTTCAGGACCATACTGGTCACATCAAACAGCAAAACACCGATCGCCGCAGGTACGCCTACAGAAAACAGGGATTTGACCGACTGGGGGCGAACCTTTTCGATGCGCTTAGGAAGTGATAAAATAGATGTGTTTTGAACCCGCCGATAGATCAAAATAAAATAAATAAAGGAAATGCAGTTTGAAAGCAAGGTGGCAATGGCTGCGCCCATAACCTCATAGCCGTCAGGGAGTAAAACGAACATAAACAGAGGGTCCAGCACCACATTGAGGATGCCGCCAAGACTTAAGCCAAAAGCTGCCTCTTTTGAAAATCCCACATTTCGCAGCATAGAGCTCATCGTGGAAGAGAGCACTGTGGGAATGCCGCCCAGCACCACTACGAAGAAGAGGTATTGGCGGGCATAGCCAATGGTATTATCACTTGCGCCCAGAAACCGCAGCAGGGGATTCATAAAGATCAGACAGCAAACGGAATAAAGCAGAGAAGCGCCTGCTGCCAGAGAAAGGCTCAGGGATACGACCTTTCGTGCCTCCTGTTCTTCGCCACTGCCAAGTAGCCGCACTGCCAGTGTGCCACCGCCAACACCGAAAAGGTTGGTAATGGCGACGGTCATCAAAAAGACCGTCAGCACAAGGCTGGAGGCTGCCACCATATAAGGATTGTCTGTCTGGCCGATAAACCAGGTGTCCGCAATATTGTAGATCAGCGTGATCAGCTGGCTGATAATGGTGGGGATCGCCATCGTTGCCAATGCCTTTGGAACAGGCATTTTTTCGAATATCTGTATTTTATCTGCGTTACTGCGCACTGCGCTCATAGGTTAGTAACCTCCGAATTCTATGTATGCAAGAATTGTACCACAAGTGACAAAAACTATCAAGGACCGAAGAGAAAATAGAGCTGTTTTGATTGAGAAACTGGCCTCCGTCGAGCCGTCGGCGGCAACGCTCGCCCGCGTTGCATTTAGATTATTCGAGTC
Organism: Oscillospiraceae bacterium; assembly: GCA_017521485.1. Lineage (GTDB taxonomy): Bacteria > Bacillota > Clostridia > Oscillospirales > Oscillospiraceae > Faecousia. The sequence goes on along the minus strand of JAFXCL010000033.1, from coordinate 8,211 downwards.
TCTTTCTTATAGCAATTATAAAAGGGAGACCAGAAGTGAACTGCCCCAGTTTGTGCGGACAGCACAAAAAAGGGATTCCCTTGCAGGATAATTCAATTTTAAGCGGAGTGGCGTAGCATCAGCGGCGCACACGGCACCTTGAAAATATAGACCGCAGCCACTCGATCGGGTCGCTTCTCCTGCCACTGGCAGCGCTTCCCTCGCTCCCCCAAAGCAGGAGACCTGCTTTGGTCGCAGGATGCCGCATAGTAACGCTCACCCATTAAAGCAAAAGTCCAGAATCCGCAGAAGCGGACTCCGGACTTTTGGTCCAAGTGGCGAGACTCGAACTCGCGGCATCCTGCTCCCAAAGCAGGCGCGCTACCAACTGCGCTACACCTGGATCGTACAGGGTGTATTATACACGACCACGCTGTAAAAATCAATCAAATTCTTCCTCTTTTGTAATTATACTTTTTTAAAAAACAGGCCGTGTTGGTTACAGTAGTAATACAGATACCCTCTGCCTCTCAGTTGCAGGCGGGTTTCGGCGTTGCCTTCGGGGTAGAACTTTACCATTTGCGTTCGGTGGTCGGTTACGAATGCCACAAAGGAAATAAAATGCTGTTTGGTCATAGGGTGGGGGATCGAGATAAAATGCTCGTCCTCCACTTTTTCTATGGTGATGCCGTGGGCATCGTCTGCGTCTTCTGCTTCCAGGGCAGGTAAGGTGATACCGCAACAGCTGACAACTGTATCGCCGGTGCTGTGGATCACATTTCCGCAGACAGGACACACATAGAACTTGCACCGTAGCATATTGGCGGAAATATTCTTGTTGGTGATATGCTCACCGTTCATCAGTTCGATCACGGAGATACCCAATGCCTGCGCCAGCGGCTGAAGCAGAGAAATATCCGGCAGGCCTTTGGCAGTCTCCCATTTGGAGACGGTTTTGCTGCTGACACCGATCTTCTCAGCCAGCTCCCCCTGGGTCAGGTTTCGGCTCTCCCGCAACTGCTTAATAGTCGTCCCTGTTACATAGCAATTCATTGCCCCACATCCTTTCCCCACAAGCATACCACAAAAGCACGGAACGGACAACCTATGCTCCGTAGACTTGCAAAAAGGGCGTGTTGCTTTTGCAACACGCCCTTCGCTTATATTTCTGTAAATTCGTAAATATAGGTCACAGTGCCGTTATAATAGGTGTATACGATCTGACCGCTGGGCAGAACTTCTTTCTGAAATTTTTCAAAATCCTTACCGTGCTTGGTGCGAACAAAGTCGTCGGTGCTGCCCAGCTCTGCTTCCTCAAAAAAGGTTTGCGGATGGGCAGCGCCGGCGCAGCCGTTCAAAAACTTGGCAACGATCTCATATTCCTTCATAAAAGCGTCTCCTGTTTGTTTAGTCTGCGCATAGTGTACAATATTTTTGTTGGAAATTCAAGCAAAAGTGCTTTTGAAATCTCAGAAAAAAGAAGTTATAATTTTATATATAATTGGCAAAGAGGAGGGATAGGGGCTATGTTTCAGGTAAATGATGTGATCATTTACGGCGCCCAGGGCGTTTGTAAAATTACAGATAAAGAGGAAAAAACCATTAGCGGTGTGAAAAAGACCTACTTTGTTCTGAAGCCTGTGGGCGATAAAGGGTCAACGATTTTTGCGCCCACGGACAACGAGTATGTTCTCAAAAAGATGCGCAGACTGCTGACCAAGGATGAGATCTATAAGTTGATCGATTCTATGCCGGACGAAAACGCAGTCTGGGTGGTAAATGAAAATGAGCGCAAGGAGCTTTATAAAAACATCCTGGCAAAGGGCGACCATCTGGAACTGATCAAAATGATCAAGGCAATCTATACCCACAAAAAAGAGCGGGAAGCCGAGGGTAAACGCCTGCATATGTCCGATGAGCGATTTTTCAGGGATGCAGAGCAGATCCTGTACAATGAATTTCAGTATGTGCTGGATTTAAAAAGCAAAAATGACCTAATGGCGTATATCTTTGAACGGATCGAAAAGAATAGCAAATAAAACTAGCAGCGGCCGAGAGAAAACTTCTCCCTGCCGCTGTCGGTTTTATCTTCCTCTGTATTCTTGCTTCAAAACCTCTGCCATTTCCTCCGGGGATTCCTTGCAGCCACCGGCAAGCCACAGCTTAATAATGGCGTTGAGACCGTTCCGGAAAAATTCAATGTGGTATTTGAGGTTTCCGGAAATATGCTCCTGTTCAGCCCGCTTTGGGTCGTATATGGAAATCAGGTGTTTGTCGTCGTAGCACAGCTTAAAATATGTCTGATAGAAAAGCTGATTTTCCTTAATATGTTGGAACATTTTCAGCGCACCGCTGTGCTCATTGAAGTAATCATAATCAGCAAAGAGGTTGCTGAATTCTAGTTCCAGTTTCTGCCTGGTCTTATCGGCAAGATCAAAGATATCCAAATAATTGGCATAGAAAGTGCTGCGGTTTAGCCCTGTGATCTTAATGAGATCAGATACCGTAATATCCTTGATCTGCTTTCCCTGAAGCAATGCAACAAAGGCTTTTTCTATTTTCTCCTGGGACTCTTTGCGTCGCTTATTATTTTTTACGTTCATAACATTTCTCCATTATTCCAACATTTGTCGCAAAATTGATGATTGTTTTACCTTTGCAGAAATATTATACTACGTTTGTAAAAAAACACAAGTGTTGGATTAATGGAGGTTATTTATGAAAAAAAGTAGTTTCATTGCGCTTCTTATGGGAACTGTAAGCGGAGTGTTGTTTGCACTGGGTATGTGTATGGCGCTGTTACCGGAGTGGAACGCCTTTATGGAGGGCGTGATTTTTGGCGGTATCGGCTTGGTGCTGGGCGTGATCACACTGTTGGTTTGGTGTAAGATGGAAAACAAGAAGCTGCCTAAGATGAATGGAAAGAGTATTTTGCGTATCCTCTATGCTGTTGGTGCCATTCTGGTTCTGGGCGTAGGTATGTGTATGTGCCTTGTATGGGAGCAGATCGTGTGGGGGACACTCATCGGCTTGCTGGGCATCGTTATGCTAATTGCTCTCATTCCGATGATTAAAGGTATCAAATGAAAGCATTAAATCTTGTAAGAAGCCCTTATACAAGTCTTGTATTTAACGCTGCTTATGCGTTCGGCAATTGTATTATAGGTTTTCTTACACATTCGTGGTGGTTTATTACAGTAGGTGCGTATTATACCGTGCTTGCAATTACAAGATTTTCTGTGTTGCAGGTTAAACGAAAAGCAAGTGGCAATTATGATACCGAGCTTTTTGCACGGCGCATTACGGGAACTTTATTGGTTGTGCTTTCTTTCTGCATAGTAGGTGTGAACGTAATGTCTGCTGTTAAAGATAGAGGCACCGCTTTTGACGAAATTGTAATGATTACCATTGCTACATACACATTTACTAAAATCACTATTTCAATTATCGGTATGGTGAAAGCAAAGCGTTCCACTTCTCCGGTATTAAAGACACTCCGTAATATTTCACTCGCTGATGCGTGTGTTTCTATCTACACAATGCAAAGATCAATGCTCGTGTCTTTTCCGGGTATGGAAGCGGCAGAAATCTTATTACTAAACATATTTACTGGAACAGCAGTTTGGATTGTCGTGCTGCTGCTCGGAATCAATCTAATTGGAGGAAAATATACAGATATGGCTAAATCAAAAATTGTAAAAGCAAACGCAAAAATCGCTGAAGCAGTAACCGGTGGTTACAAAAAGATTGAAAAAGGTGTTGTAGACGGCTACAAGAAGATCGAACAGGGTGTTGTCGATGGCTACGCCAAGATCGAGGATAAGTTTGTAGATGCCTACCTGACCAAAGACGGCGAAACCGTAGAAGAAGCCAAAGCAAGACTGAAAAAAGAAAACAAATAAGCAAAAGCGGCAGTTCAACTGCCGCGTTTGCTTATTTAGACAATACTTTTTTCTGCCAGGACTTCTTGCCACACTCCGGGCAGCGCATATATCTGGTCCTGCCCATATGGGGGGCTAAATTCACTGCTTTATATGTGGGAACGTATTTGTGCCCACATTCTTTACATGCGTAATAGCCTGCTACCTGCTCAATCCGCAAGGCGTAGAAGCAGCCTGCAAAAAACAGAACAAAGCCAAGGACTATAAGAGAAACTTTGAGCCAGATTTCCATTTCCACAAAGGCGGCAAGGAAGATGAATATAAATAGAACGATTGTTGCCGTAATGCCGATAAACACTTCCAAAGACAAGAGCCTCTTGTCTGCTTGTTCTTTCTGCCTTACCATTTCAAGCAAGTTGTTTTCTAAATTTTTGTTGTAATGATCCATAGTCACTACCTCCCCGGATAATAGATCGTTGACGGTGATGCCTAACATACCGCAAAGCTCCAGCATAATGGAAGAATCGGGAAGAGATTTGCCTGTCTCCCATTTAGATATGGCTCTGTCGGTGATGCCTAATTTTTCTGCCAGCTGCATTTGGGTTAAGTTTGCTTTCTTTCTGCATTCGGCAATGAATTTTCCAATTTTTACTTGATCCATTGGCATCCTCCTTTCGCCATCAGTATAGCTAAGCTAGCATAAATAGTCCACGAACCGGTGGTTGAATGGGGAGAGATCAACCAACCGTGGGGTGAAATTTATTCTTCTTCCTTTTCTTCGGCTTGGTTTTCGTCAGTTTTCCTGTGCTTAGCGGCATCGAGCGCAGAACCGAAGCAAAGACCGATACCAAGACCTAAACACATACCTACACTGATATTGCCCACGGCTGAGCCAATGGCAAGACCAATAGAAAGGCCAAGACACATACCAATAGGCATATATTGTACTTTGTTATCCGATTTATTATCGTTTTTCTTCACAGAGCAGCACTCCTTTGTTTAGCTTGATCTAATCATACCACAGTAAGGCTGATTACACAAGAGGACGGCTGTTGCAAGGGCTGTTTCGCCGTGATATAATAACGTAAATGTAACGGAGGAATGGCTGGAAAGGTGGCAATGCCTATGGACAATTACGATCTTCAGGTGGATACTGGAAAGCGGATCTTTCTGGAGTACGACCAGAAGCTTATGATCCGGAAATTCCGCTTGGATGCGGATACGCAGTATATCTACCTGACCTATCTGAACACCCCTTGCCGTATCTGTAGATGCAGTGGTGGTATTGAGGAACAAATCTGCGGTCAGTGGCGGGAATGCCGGGATTTCAGTACGGTGATGACCGTCTATGACCTGCTGTGCTACCACAAGGGCGAAGCTTCCCCGGCGCTATCCCATCAGTGGTGCACCGTGGGAACATTTGTGGTTACCGGTGTGACTCAGACGGACACCTTCACCAAAAAATGCGCTACACTGTTTGACGGACGGTTGGATGATTTGAAAGCTGCGGTACAAAAGCTGGGTGGTGTTCTGCAGCCGCCTGTGGCAGGGGCAGACCTGACCTGCTATTTTCCGGTAACGCCTTTCTTTCCGGTGCTGCTGCAATTTTGGCAAGGCGACGACGAATTTGAGCCTAAGCTGATGCTATTATGGGATCGGAACACCAATAGCTTCCTGCACTTTGAAACCACTTTTTATTTGCAGGGTGACCTGCTCAATCGTCTGCAATGCGGTATGGAGGAGCGCATATGAAACTGCTGATTGAAGCCTTAACAAAATTCACCTGTGGCTTTTTGTTGGTTGGACTGCTGATCTTCTTGCCTGCCGGCACACTCCGGTATACATACGGTTGGCTGTTTATGGGTTTGCTGTTTGTTCCTATGCTGATTGCCGGTTTTGTGATGCTGGCGAAGTCCCCGGAGTTTCTGAAAAAGCGGTTGGATGCCAAGGAAAAGAAGGGGACGCAGAAAGGCGTTGTTGCGTTCTCAGGACTGATGTTCGTTGCTGGTTTTGTGGTGGCTGGTCTGGATTTCCGTTTCGGCTGGTCGGCTATGCCTGCTTGTGTGGTCATCATCGCATCGGTACTGTTTTTGGTTGCCTACGCCCTGTACGCCGAGGTGATGCGGGAAAACGCATACCTTAGCCGTACCGTCAAGGTGGAAGAGGGACAGACTGTGGTGGATACCGGACTGTACGGCATCGTCCGGCATCCTATGTACGCCGTGACCATTTTGCTGTTTTTGATGATCCCACTGGTACTGGGCTCTTGGTATGCACTGATCTCCTTTGGATTTTATCCAGCGGTAATCGTTGTCCGTCTCAAAGATGAGGAAGAACTGCTGACCAGAGAGCTACCCGGTTATTGCGAATACAAGCAGAAAGTCAAGTATAGAATTATTCCCTTTATTTGGTGAGGTGCGATTATGCTGATTAACGGATGCCAGGAAGGCAAAGGGACGCCACGGCTGACGGAAGTGAAATGTCCAAAGTGCGGAGAGTATGTTGAGGTGTTCGTGCTGATGGGCGGTCCGATCGGCAAGACCGGAACACTTTCCAGTGACGAAACCTGTGTCTGCGGTCATATTCTGCCTGCCGGTAGCTACGAAACAGATTACAAACAATAAAAAAGCCACAGGATTGGGTTTCCAATCCTGTGGCTTTCTTTAACCTTTGAGCATTTTGTTGAGCTTTGCGGCTTTGGATTTTTCAACCCGGTAGATGATGAGCCAAATAAGGGCATAGCCTGCGATAAAGATGCCGGTGAAAACAAGAATGTGGGTAAGCTGATTTAACAGCCAGCCATTAAGCAGGTATGTGAGGATATAAGCAATATACAGCGCACCGCCGTGAAGCAGGATCATCATAGGCAGGGGCAGCTGCTCCATCTGATAAATGGCGGTCATCCCTGCAACGATAAAAGCAAGCAGTGTGATCGTCAGGATGCCCATACAGACCTCCTTCGGGAAGAAGGCTTCCACAGCACCGGTAGCCCCCAGAATGCCGTAGATGATTGCCAGGACGATAGGACCTCCACTGGCGCAGATCAGGCCCCGGAATAAGAATTCTTTGAGAAACTTTTTCATTTTACTTCAAACCTCCTTTTGATTTGGGCAAAGCAACGACGGGAGACGTACTCCCTATAACCGCATTTGAAGACCGCGTCCACACTGCCGGCAACGGTGACGGTAAACCGATCCAAAGCACTTTCATTTGCCAGGGTACTTTTGTTGATGCGGATGAAAGAAGCGGGGAGCTGCACTTCTAATTCGTACAGTCTCTGCTTCAGACGATAACGGTAATTCTTAGAATCGATGGCATAAGTCTTGCCGTCTAGTACGGTAACACATTCAATTTCAGAAACGGACAGCATCTTAATATCGTCCTGGGTGTAAGCGGGGATACGGTCCGTGTGCTTTGAAATGAGCGCTTCGATCTCATCAATCAGAGCGGTGCGCCCGTGGACAGTCGCTACTACTTCTTCGTCTTTCTCTTTGTCGATGATTAGCTTGAATTTCATCACTTCACCTCCTGTGATGCTATTGTATCATAGCCAAAACAAAAAATGTTGCAAATTCCACCCATCGGTCATCTTAACGCCGTAAGCGGTAAAACAGGCACAGAATCAAAAACGATTCTGTGCCTGTTTTTAAGATTGGGGTGACACGGAAGGCAGGTTGCCCAGATTGTTGTTTTCACTGCCGTCAGGAATAGATTTCAGGTATTCGGTATCTCCCCGGTGGGCGATGCCCACACCGGCGATCTGTCCCTGCTTTGCCATATCCACCGCCTGTTGTTTTTCCACAAGGGTATTGTCAGATAACTGATAACCGGTGATCCGTCCGCCTTCCTTGACCAGACCAACAATTCGCTTTGCATTGGTGCTTGCTTGTGGAATCTGATCCAATGTCTGTTTTACAAGTTCTTGCCCATCCATAAAAACCACTCCTTTGACCTTAGTTTTTACGAGCATCAGGAGAATATACAAAAAAGAGACGCAATCATATAAACCTAACTGGTTGATCTAATTAAGCAGACAAAAAACAGGCTTTATTTGAAGCACACAAAACTTTGAAAAGCACGGCGCCCCAAAAAAAGCGTTTGGTTATAGATAAGCAGAATCAAACCGCTGACCTCTTGAATGCCATCGGGATGTTATGTAAACCAATGAGACTTTATGCACTAAATAGTCCAATTAGTCTAAAATAATTGCATAAATATACAAAATAGTACTAAATGGTATACGGTGTTTCGTCGTAATTCAAGAATAATTCAAGAAAAAAAGTAGCGCTGAACTGAATTGTAGCGCAAAAAGTTTCGCGGAGTTCCGCGGAAAAACAGAATTTTAAGAATT
>JAFXCL010000004.1 GCA_017521485.1 Oscillospiraceae bacterium | reverse complement strand
TGCCACGCAGCTAACGCCGGGGTTATCGGAGATAGTCACGTACACATCAACAGTGTCACCTGCGTTTGCGTTGATTGTTGCAGCGCCGGTAGTCTTGTCGACGATGCTCAATGTGTAGTCACCGGCAGCGGATACGCTGGGAACTACCATGGAAGCGATCATCGCGATTGCCAGCAGCAATGCAACGAGTTTTGTCTTGCGCATAGTTCATTACCTCACTTTTATTTCCGGATATAAATACCCAGATTATTTTACTAGTAAAGTATACCATTGATTTTTGATAAATGCAAGTAAAATTATCCAATAAAATATTATTTTTGTAAAAAAACAAGCCTCCTGTTAATACAAGAAGGCTTGTTTTTATACTATTTTTAACTTGTCGACTGTTTCTTACAAAATCTGGCAAAATTCAACAGGTTCACCGGAGGGGCTCATGATCTTGAAGAAGCGAACACCGTTTTCCCACACGGGCAGTTCCTGAATGCCCTCTTCCTCAAAGGTATAGCCCTGGTCCTTGCAATACTGATAGTCTGCCTCAATGTCATTAGACTCAAAGCAAAGGTGGTCGATTTTGCCCGGGCAATCCACAGTCTGACCGGGTGCAGGCTGCCAGATCTCATAGATCAGGTCACCGTTCTGCAAAAACTTGATCGGCTCATTATCAGGACTCATAAACTCGCCGATCACCTTAAATCCCAATACATCTAAGTACCATTTGGCAGTGGCTTCAATATCGTTAGTTCCAAAGCCGATGTGGCCTACTTTTCTGTTCTTGATCATAGTAAAACCTCCCTAATTATTCCGCTGTAATTGTAATTTGGTCCTCCTGCACGTCCATAGAAATAGTGCAGATAGGTGTTTCAAAAGAATCAATGATCTTCTCGGAAATCGGATCTTCCAATTCCTTTTGGATCGTGCGCCGCAGGTTACGCGCACCATAAGTGGCGGAATAAGCCTTCTTCACAAGAAGTTCCTTTACAGCTGCAGACCAAGTCAGGGTCAATCCCCTGGACTCCAGACTGGTGCGAAGCTCATTCAGCATAATATCTGCGATGCCACCAAAATTCTCCTCCGTGAGCCGGTTAAAGCATATAATCTCATCCACACGGTTAATAAACTCAGGGCGCAGGAACTCCTGCAATGCCTTCATCGCTTTATCCTTCACAAGTTCATTCTCGGTGCGGCCAAAGCCAAGACTACCAACCCTGCCTTCGGAACCGGCATTGGAAGTCATCACGATGATCGTATTCTCGAAGTTGACAGTTCTTCCCTGTGCATCAGTGATCCGTCCGTCATCCAGGACCTGCAGCAAAATGTTCAAAACATCCGGATGAGCCTTTTCAATTTCGTCAAACAGAATCACGCTATAAGGTCTGCGGCGGATCTTCTCCGTCAGCTGACCTGCTTCATCGTAACCCACATAACCGGGAGGAGAGCCGATCAGCTTTGAAACTGTATGTTTTTCCATAAACTCAGACATATCCAGGCGGATCAGGGAGTCTACGGTATCAAACAAGTCATCCGCAAGGCGCTTCACAAGCTCGGTCTTACCCACACCGGTGGGACCAACAAAAATGAAGGATACGGGCCGCTTCTTAGGACTAATGCCGACACGGCTTCTGCGGATTGCCTTTGCTACAGCATCCACAGCTTCATCCTGACCTACAATATGCTTCTTCAGCCGGGTATCCAATTCGCGGATCTGTGTATACTCCTGAGCCTTGATCTTGCTTGCAGGGATCTTGGTCCAAAGCTCAATGATCCGGGCAAGATTCTCCATTGTCACAGCAGGCGGCGGCAATTGATCCAGCTTTTCAATCTGTGCGGCCAGCTGACATAGCTTGCTGCGAATGGTTGCAAGACGCTCATAGTGCTCATTTTCCGTATCATCTGTAAGCATCTTCAGTTCCAGTTCGTAGTCGTCACGTTCTTTTTTCAGCTCAGCAAGCTGAGATATCTCTTTACATTGCAGGTTCACATCCGAGCAGGCCTCATCCAGCAAATCGATGGCCTTATCCGGCAAAAATCTATCTGTGATATACCGTTCAGAAAGGATAACACATTGTCTTGCGATCTCAGGGGAAATACTGACTCCATGGAACTCAGCATAGGCTTTTGCAATCCCCTGCATGATCTGGCAGGCCTCCTCAATGGTCGGCTCAGCAACAGAGACAGGCTGAAAACGGCGCTCAAGTGCCGCATCTTTTTCGATGTGCTTACGATATTCATTAAACGTTGTAGCACCGATCACCTGGATCTCACCACGAGACAGGGCCGGCTTAAGAATATTGGCTGCATTCATAGAGCCTTCCGCATCACCGGCACCAACCAGATTATGCACCTCATCAATAACAAGGATCACATTTCCCTGTTCCTTAACCTCGGCAATCAAGCTCTTCATACGACTCTCAAACTGACCACGGAACTGGGTACCTGCCACCAAAGCCGTCAGGTCAAGAAGAAACACTTCTTTATTTCGCAGCTTATAGGGGACTTCACCTGCGGCGATCCGCTGCGCAAGCCCCTCCGCGATCGCAGTTTTACCAACGCCCGGCTCACCGATCAGGCAAGGATTGTTCTTTTGGCGGCGGTTCAGGATCTGAATTACGCGTTCTGTTTCCACATCCCGTCCAATGACCTTATCAAGTTTTCCCTCACGGGCACGACCGGTCAAATTCAGGCAGTAGGTGTCCAAAAATTTACTCTTTTTTGTCTTTTTCTTTTCTTTTACTGGAGGTTCTTTATCCTTGCCACCTTCTGCAGGCTCTTCGGGCCTTGCCGGCATCCCGGATGCGCCAAAAAGCTGATTCAGCAGTGGAAATGTTGCAGTTTGACTATCTGTTTCGTCGTCCTGCTCCTCCCCTTCTATCTGACCAAACATATTGCTCATTTCATCAGTCAGATTGTCCAGATCCTCTTCTGAAAAACCCATTTGTTGCACAGCACTGTCGATCTGTGGAATACCCAGGCTGCGGGCACACTTCAGGCAGTAACCCTCATTAACAGAAGCCCCGTTTTCGATTTTTGTAATGAAAACGACGGCAATATTCTTCTTACATTTTATGCACAATTTCGGTTGCATAGCAATCACTCCATTTCTGCCGAGAATATATCACATCTGATCCGGCAAAGGAAAAACAAATTATGAATTTTCAGAGCATTCAAAGAATTCAACTCCGTCATCATACCATAAGTGGGTCATATAAAGTCCACCAGGAGGCACAGTCGGGCCTGCAGCTGTACGGTTTCCGGAATCCAGGATCTTACCGATCTCTTCCGGTTTGATTTTCCCTTCCGCCGCGTACACTACCGTTCCTGCCATAGCCCGCGCCATATTATATAGAAATCCATTGGCACAGACCTTCAGCTCGATAATATTACCCTTACGCTCCACATTATAATAATATACCGTACGAACCGTGGATTTTACATCCGTACCCACAGAACGAACAGCAGAAAAATCGTGAGTCCCCACAAACTGCTGTGCTGCTTCCTGCATAATTTTTTCATCCAAATGCTTGGGGTAGAACCAGGCTCTGTTTACATAGAAGGGATCCCGTACCCGGGAATTGTAGATAGTGTAGGTATACTCTTTTTTGGCGCAAGAACCGATCGCATTAAAGTCCTCGTGAACATCAAAGGCTTTTGTTACCACCACATCAGCAGGCAAATGGGTATTTAAAGCATAGGGCAAACGTTCCACCGGGATCGTGGATTCCGTGCGAAAATTAGCCACATAGCACCTGGCATGTACACCAGCGTCGGTACGACCGCATCCGGTTACATGGACAGGGTGTCCCACTACCATCGCAATAGCTTTTTCAAGTGTTTGCTGCACCGTGGCAAGGTTTTTCTGGGCCTGCCAGCCGTGATAAGCAGTACCTTCATAGGTCAAAAACAATGCAATATTCCGCATAAATACCTCACATACCAAAGCAACGCAACACGATAACTGCCGTTAAAAGCAACATGCCAATAAGATAAGCCTTGAAGTCCCTCAGCTTATAGCGCAGAAGCTTCATTTTTGTACGTCCGTCACCACCTTGATAACAGCGACATTCCATAGCCGTCGCCAGTTCATCCGCACGGCGGAACGCGCTGATAAATAAGGGCACCAGGATCGGCACAAGTGCCTTCGCTTTCTGGAATAAATTACCGTTTTCAAAGTCTGCACCTCTGGCCTTTTGCGCAGACATAATTTTATCTGTTTCTTCGATCAGCGTTGGAATAAACCGCAGGGCAATGCACATCATCATAGCAAGCTCGTGAACAGGAACACGCAGTTTTTTTAGCGGATTCAGCAGCGATTCCAAGCCATCGGTCAACGCAATAGGCGATGTGGTATAGGTCAGCAGGAATGTGCCGGTTATCAGAAGCAATATCCGCAGCACCATATAAATGGCACGCACAATACCTTCCCAATATACCGCAATGACCCAAACTTCAAAAATAGGCTTCTGACCTTTTGTGAAAAAGATATTCAAAATGCCGGTAAATACCAGAATAAACACCAGCGGCTTCATACCTTTTACAATCGACTTTACAGGTATTTTAGAAATTGCAATTACAACAGCAAGGAAAAGAAACACCAGTAAGTATGTGACCCAGCTTGAAGCCAGAAACAGCGCCACAATATAAACTACCAGCAGAACAAGCTTTGTTCTTGGATCTAAAAGGTGTACCGGGGATTTTCCGGGAAAGTACTGGCCAAGTGTAATGTCTTTAAGCATTGCCAGGACCTCCCTTCAGCTGCTTCAGCACCTGAACGGCCTGTTCTACCGTATATACGTTGGGAACGTCCAATCCAAGTTCACGCAGGCGCAGAACAACCTGTGTGATCTGGGGAATGTCAAGGCCCATTTCCGCAAGCGCATCAGCCTTCTCAAAAACCTGCTCGGGTGTGCCATCCATGGCAAGATGAGCTCCGTTGAGAACCAAGATCCGGTCAGACATTCTGGCAACATCCGCCATAGAGTGACTGACCATAATGATGGTAGCATTTTCGCTTCTGCGGTAGGACTCAATATTGCCCAGTATCTCATTCTTACCTTCCGGGTCCAAACCGGCTGCAGGCTCGTCCAAAACGAGAACATCCGGCTCCATAGCAATCACACCAGCAATCGCAACCCGGCGTTTCTGTCCGCCGGACAGGTCAAAAGGCGATGCTGTAAGCTGCTCTTCCGTTATACCAACAAACCCTGCCGCTTCACGAACTCGTCTGTCGATTTCCTCTGCAGAAAGTCCCATATTTTTGGGGCCAAAAGCAATGTCTTTATATACCGTTTCCTCAAAAAGCTGATATTCCGGGTACTGGAATACCAAGCCAACACGAAAACGACTGTCTCTGGT
>JAFXCL010000032.1 GCA_017521485.1 Oscillospiraceae bacterium | reverse complement strand
TATGATTTTTAGATATAGAATTATCCCACCCGTGCTTGTTAAGACAAGGGTGGGATAATTACTTTTATTGCATAACATTCCTCTCGATATGAAGGTGCCCATTTTGACATCATAGTTGGCGATCATAGTAGATTTTTGCATGTAAAAATAAAGCCGTGTCGGTTTCTGTGTCGGTTTTTTGGGTGAGCACCATATAGCGCAAAAAAGAAGAAAGCCTAAAACCCGTTGGGGTTCTAGGCTTTTTCTTGGAGCTGCTAGCCAGATTTGAACTGGCGACCTCATCCTTACCAAGGATGCGCTCTACCGACTGAGCTATAGCAGCATTTAAGACAGCTTTGCCATTATACCGCACAGCCCAGGAATTGTCAATACCTTTTTCTGATTTTTTCAGCATTTATTCCGTTTTATAGATCAATATTCTCTGCCCAATTTGGGAGCGCGGAAAATGCACACTTTTTACCGTGATGGTCGAAAGTTATCCGGCAGGAAAAGAGCATAGGTTCTGTTTCCTTTGCCCTTGAGCCGTATTTATGGTCACCCACCAGCGGATATCCCCGGCTGGAAAACTGGACGCGGATCTGGTGGCTGCGCCCGGTATGCAAGCGGATGAGGACTAACGACTGCTCCCCTGCTGTCAGCCGCTTATACTCCAAACGGGCAGCTTTGACGCCTGTACGCTTCCGATTCACCACAAACACCTTGTTTTTACGGCTATCCTTGAACAGAAGGTCCTCCCAATCGCCCACTTCCGGAGGTGTTCCGTGGACCATTGCCACATATTCTTTCACCATTCGGTTTTCCTGAATTTCTTTGGAGAGCCGTGCCGCAGCAGCTTTTGTGCGAGCATATACCATAATCCCGCCCACATTTCGATCTAAGCGGTGGAGCGTGAATATATCTCCCCCCAGCTGCTCCATTAACTGCTGGGGTACGTCGTGCTCTGCGTCCAATCCCACTGACTTGACGCATACCGCGATCTCATTGTCTGAAAAAAGAATTTCCATTCAAATTCCTCCGAATGATTCTCTCAAGCTGACATTCATTATACTTTCGATTTCAATACAATGCAAGCCGTACTCTTATACCATACGAACTTGTGTGTTTTATTCCTAAACATCGTTAAAAGAGAAAACCCGCTGGAATCCAGCGGGTTTTGTGATCTTAGTAGTTTTCTGCGTGGACTTCGAAATAGCTCTGGGGATGGGCGCAAGTAGGACAGATTTCAGGAGCGTTGGTGCCAACTACCAGATGACCGCAGTTGCGGCACTCCCAAACCTTCACTTCGCTCTTGGCAAAGACCTGAGCAGTCTCCACATTTTTCAGGAGAGCCAGGTAGCGCTCCTCGTGATGGCGCTCAATCTCGGCAACCATACGGAATTTAGCAGCCAGCTCCGGGAAGCCTTCCTTCTCAGCGGTTTCCGCAAATCCGGCATACATATCGGTCCACTCGTAGTTTTCGCCCTCAGCCGCGTGACCCAGATTTTCTGCGGTGTCGCCGATGCCGTTGAGCTCCTTGAACCACAGCTTGGCGTGTTCCTTCTCGTTATCAGCAGTTTTCAGGAACAGTGCGGCGATCTGCTCAAAGCCTTCCTTCTTTGCCTTGGATGCAAAATAGGTGTACTTATTGCGGGCCATAGACTCGCCTGCAAAAGCTGCCTCCAGATTTTTTTCAGTCTGTGTGCCTGCATATTTATTAGCCATTTTATAATCCTCCTAAGTGTTAGTTTCATAGGCTTAGTATACCATGCGGTGGAAAATTTTTCAAGCACTCAATTTAGCAAAAACACGCCGAAATTTAAGTAGCCTGCAAAGGTCACCCACAGCAGATATGGGATCAGCAGATCTCCTGCCAATTTATCCAATTGAGAAAAACGGTTCATCGTTATATAGATCAGAACCCACATTGCTATCAGGATAAAAAATGCAATCAAATACCACTCAAGTCCAAAAAACACAGGTGACCACAGGAAATTCAGCGCCAGCTGCGCCCAGTAGACCCGCTGTGCCTTGCGGATTTGTTCCGGATCGCCACCGGACACGGATACCCGATATGCAGCGTAGCCCATTAAAAGATAGAGGATCGTCCATACAATCGGGAAAACCCACCCTGGCGGTGACAGGGGCGGCTGATTCATTACCTTATAATCCCCCATACCCCCACTGATCAGCGCACTTAATCCTCCTACTGCCAACGGCAATGCCAAATTCAGCAAAAGCTTTTTGATATTCACTTTCATCTGCATCCCTCCTGATGATACTCTATTCATTCAGAAAGGAAGAAATCTATCGAATTTACGGTTGCCAAGGATTTTTTTGGCATTATAATAGTGTAGACTGAGAGGAGCGATGTATGATGGGTTGTAAAAATTGCAGCGGAAACTGCGGCAGCTGCGGCGGATGTTCCGCCACTCTGGAACTGACTGCCGGGGAAGTCAGTATTCTCAAGGCACTGGGGCAGTATTCCTTTTTGCCGGTGGCGCGCCGGGCAGATGATATGACTCCGGTGTATTTGGAGGAGCAAGAATATACTAAGGAAGAATATAGCCTGATTCTGCAATGCTTAGAGAAAAAGAGCCTGATCGATCTGGATTATTCTGCCCCCCTTTCCGGTGCAGATATGTCCGCATATCAGGGATATCCTGTTTGCGGAAGTATGGCACTGACCGGGCGTGGGCAGACTGTTCTGGAGCTTTTGGAATTGCAAGGATTTGCGGAAGAACCCAAATAAAGTGCTTGACAGACTTTGTGGATAATGGTATAATTTCCATTGCTACGGCAATCAGGCACGAGCGAACTTATGGGCCCTTAGCTCAGTTGGTTAGAGCCTCCGGCTCATAACCGGATAGTCCCGGGTTCGAATCCCTGAGGGCCCACCAGTTAAAAACAGGCATTTGCCTTTCATATATAGGGGTATAGCTCAATTGGTAGAGCGGCGGTCTCCAAAACCGTAGGCTCAGGGTTCAAGTCCTTGTGCCCCTGCCATAATTGGAAACCAGTATTGATACAATGTGTATTTGTTCTGGTTTCCAATTATTTTTTATGT
>JAFXCL010000003.1 GCA_017521485.1 Oscillospiraceae bacterium | reverse complement strand
TGGACAATTGACAATTGTGGTATTTCCTTCGGAAATGATTTCAATAAGTCGGCGTAGCCGACACCTTCATTGTCCATTGTCAATTCTCAATTGTCAATTCAAAAACACGGAGGTTTTTACTATGGATTTCTACAAAGTACCCATTGGATTTGGTATGGCGCTTGCCCAGAACACCGCCGCCATGAACCATTACGCCCATCTATCTGAAGATCAAAAGCAGGACATTCTGGACAAGGCTCACAATGTCCGAAGTGAAAAAGAAATGTACACCCTTGTAGCAAGTCTCGCCAACGGATGGTAGAACAGACAGGACCGCCGGCTAAGCCGGCGGTCCTGTTTCTGAAAATACGTAAAGCACACTTGACATTTTGCTTAAAGTGTGCTACAGTACAGCTGTAAAGCAAACTTTACATCTCAAATGGAGGGACGCTATGAAAAACAAGATCGAACAGATCAGAAAAGAACGGGGAATCTTGCAGGATGATATGGCAAAGGCTATGGGGGTTTCCCGTCAGACTATCAGTTCTCTGGAAAACGGACGGTACAATCCGTCTATCATGTTAGCATATAAGATCGCAAAATATTTTAAAATGGCCATTGAAGAGGTGTTTGTTTTTGAAGAGGAGGAGCTTTAAATGAAAAATAGCAGAAGAATAATCGCTTACATTATTTATATTCTCTTAGGGGCAGCCCTGATGGTTCTTGGAACATTGGAGGTCACAGATTCCTTCTGGAGTGGAATGGGCGGGGCATTGATGGCAGTAGGCGTTATTCGTGCCATCCATATTCTGCGCTACCGTAAGGATGAAGCCTATCGGGAGGAAAAGGAAATCGAGGCAAATGATGAGCGCAACCACTTTATCCGCAACAAAGCCTGGGCGTGGGCAGGATATTTATTTGTTTTGATTGCAGCAATTTCCACCCTTGTATTCAAATTGCTGGGTCAGGAATTGTTATCTATGGCAGCCGGCTTTGCCGTTTGTATTCTTGTGCTGCTTTACTGGGTCTGTTACCTGGGGCTCAAAAAGAAATATTGATAGAGCGCTATGCGCAGAAATGAGAGACACTATGAAATTTAAAATGGTTCACGAAAATTACAATGTGGCAGACCTTCAGAAGTCCATGGCTTTCTTCGAAAAAGCACTGGGTCTTACCGAGGTAAGACGCATTAACGGTGACGGTTTTACCATTGTTTATATTGGTAATGCAGAAAGCTCTTTTGTTTTGGAGCTGACTCATCTGGAATCGCATCCCCAGGCATATAATCTAGGGGAATGCGAATTCCACCTGGCTTTTGAAGCTGAGGACTACGAAGCCGCCCATAAGCTCCACGAAGAGATGGGCTGTATCTGCTATGAAAATCCGGCAATGGGGATTTATTTCATCACCGACCCGGACGGATATTGGCTGGAGATCGTACCGTCCAAAAACAAATAACTACAAGAATTCCCCGGTGCATTGCACCGGGGAATTGATTTTTGGTTGCAACTTTTTGTTTTTGTTTTATAATTAAAGAAGAAAGCGAGGGATATATTATGAAAAAGAAACTCTCACTGGAAACCACTTCTGCCAGCCTGCACATTCTGGCAATGGCTTTTATGCTGTGCGATCATCTTTGGGGTACGGTGATCTCCGGAAACGATTGGCTCACCTGCCTTGGTCGGCTTGCCTTTCCCATATTTGCTTTTATGCTGGTAGAGGGATATTTCCACACCAGAAACTTAAAAAGGTATCTGGGCAGGCTTTTTCTGTTTGCCCTCCTGTCCGAGCTCCCCTTCAATCTGGCAATCGGCAGCCGCGCCTTTTATCCCATCCACCAGAATGTCCTCTGGTCTTTTTTGATTTCCCTGCTGCTGATCCACTGGAACGAACGGGCAAACACCAAAGGCAGCGTTTTTGCGCAGATCGTTGTGGGCTGCGCTTCCATTCTTTCCGCCTGCATCATCGGCATTCTCACCTTTGTGGATTATAATCACTACGGCATTTTGACTGTCCTTGTGTTCTACTTTTTCCGGGGACGGAAATGGTGGTGCTATTTGGGGCAGCTGATTTGCCTGTGGTATATCAATATGGAAATGATGGGCGGTCTTGGCTATGAGCTATCCCTCTTTGGAAAAGACTTTTTCCTTGCGCAGCAAGGCTTTGCCTTGCTGGCGCTGATCCCCATTTGGCTGTACCGGGGCAAGCAAGGTCACCACTCTAAGCCGTTTCAATATTTCTGCTACGCCTTTTATCCGGCACACCTGCTGATCTTAGGCCTTCTGAAAATGTTCCTGTAACGCAAAGGCTCTGTTCTTTCTGAACAGAGCCTTACATTATAATGTATAGCATCTTCCGGACTGTTAGAGAATTTTTCCAAATAAGTATAAAACTGTATTGATTTTGTTTTGGATTTGTGCTAAAATAGCATTAGTACGAATTAGCATTTATGCAATTATTGCACTTATCCTATTTTGCATTACAAACAGGAGGTGAGGCATGTGGCGCGAAGACGCGTAAATACCACAAAATATGAGATCATTCAAACAGCCACCACGCTATTTTTAGAGAAGGGATATTCGGCTACCGCCCCAAAGCTGATTTGCGACACCCTGGACATCAGCACCGGTAACCTGACCTACTATTTCCCCACTAAGGAGCACCTGCTTGCCGTGCTTGTGGAAATGCTCTGCCGTTTCCAGGAGCAGACAATGCAGAGTATGGTGGAAGACGAAGGAAAGACCTCCCTTCTTGCGGTATGTCTGGAACTTTCCACAATGAGCGCTATGTGCGAAGATAGCGAGATTGCAAAAGACCTGTTCGTTTCTGCGTACTCCAGTCCAATCACT
The DNA here is from genome assembly GCA_017521485.1 of Oscillospiraceae bacterium. Lineage (GTDB taxonomy): Bacteria > Bacillota > Clostridia > Oscillospirales > Oscillospiraceae > Faecousia. The sequence goes on along the minus strand of JAFXCL010000003.1, from coordinate 6,857 downwards.
TTGGAGATCATCCGCAAGAACGACACACTGCGATCAATGCAAATTTACAAGGAGTTTTGTCCCGACTGGACAGAGCATCAGTATATTGAGGCTGAGATTTTGGTATCCGGTATCGAATATGCTACCTTGATGACAACAGATTATTCTGTTCCTATCGAACTGCGGATTACCGGTGCGCTGGACAATATTATGAAGATATTTAATGTGCCTGAAGAGGTCCGTCAGCAAAAAATCCGTAAAGTCCTGTCCATAGATTACCGGGCACTGGGCAGAACGATTCTGGATCAATTCCGGCAATTTGTAAATGACACGAACGAACACACCTTTGAAACACTGCTTGGCAATGCCAACAACTAGTGCCGTCACCCCAAGGAGGTACCCTTATGTTAAAGAACAATCTATTTAAACGGCTGATGAGCCTTATTGTATGTTTTGCGATCCTGGCAGCCTGCCTGCCGGTATTCGCTTTGGATGCCGCTGCCGCAAGCACCGGCCTGAATATCGTTGAAAACAGCAAGAAAGCGGATCCCGACACCACCGATGGCTGGCAGAAATATTTCGGCCCCAACAAGCTGGATACAGAATTTGCCGGCGCAGTCTGGACGGACAAATCCGTCTTTGCCGCCGCTTCCGATTCTCTCCCCGGCGTCACATTGACAGACAATAATCATTTCCTGGTTTCTCTGTCTGCCATTGCCTCTAACCTGTCCATCACCGGCCATACTTCCTCCCCCACCGATACCATGCTGGTGCTGGATATGTCCGGCTCTATGGTAAATGACACCTATCAGGTAGGCACGATCCGTCAGGGCAACAGCTATCAAACTGCCAATGGCATCGATATGTCCCTGATCGAAGCAATGGTGGATGCCACCAACGCCACCATCGATAAGCTGATGAAGCAGAATACCAACAACCGTGTAGGCGTGGTGCTGTACTCCGGCAACACCTCCACCAATCAGGATGCTACCGTGGGCACTGCCACTGTGGTGCTGCCTCTGGGTCGCTATACCGGCATTGATGGCCAGTATCTGTCTCTGGACACCACCTGGCGGACAGAGGCGCTCTACAGATATAGCGGCTGGCGCTGGCAGGCCACCGGCGAAAGTGCCACCTATGTTCCCTCCGGCACTGCGGTCAATGTTTCTGTAAAGAACGGTCTGAAAACCGAAAGCGGCAGCAATGTGACCGATACCTCCAAGCAGGCCAACGGCGGTACATATATCCAGAACGGTCTGTATCAGGCAATGAATCAGTTCCTGGACGATTCTATCGACACCATTGTCCCCGAGGACAGACCCCAGGCAGGTGCAGAGCGTATGCCCGTTATCGTGCTGATGACCGACGGTGCGCCTACCATTGCCACCGGCAGCTATAATGATGTAGAAACTTCCCATATTGGCGACGGCACGACCACCACCGACCGGATCACCTTTATGACCCAGCTGACTGCAGCTTACGTCAGAGGCCGTGTGGCAGCAAAGTATCAGGAAAATCCGCAAGATTCCAAGGACGTGCTTTTCCTGACTCTGGGTCTGGGCACTGAAAACAGCTCCGCTGCCACCGACACCCTGTACCCCGCAGGCTCCAACGATACCCTGACAGGCTACTGGAACAAATTCCTTACCGGAAACAGCGGTGCAAATGTGCAGATCGTAACCGGCAATAACGGTTGGAGTGTTTACCGGGATGCTGCGGTAGAGGCGATGAACTACGTAGACAGGTACTTCTACGCCAGCAACGCAGATGGTCTGATCAACTCCTTTAACGAAATCTTCAGCGAAATTGAACTCAAAGCCGGCTCTTACGCCACTTTGGTGGAAGGTAACAACGCCAATTTCTCCGGCTATGTTACCTTCGAGGACGAACTGGGTGAAATGATGCAGGTATCCAATGTAAAGGGTATTCTGATGGATGACGGCCAAGGCGGCACAGTCCTCTACACCGGCAAGGGCATTGCCGAGAGTATGAACAACGGCAACCTGGGTACAGTAGATGGTCCCACCGAGCGGGGCAATGAGCTGATCCGCACTGTTAAGGAGCGGATTCCCGGCACCACCACCACTCAGGCTCAGCAACTGATCGACAACGCTTATAACGATCAGCAGCTCTATTACACCGATGACAGCAATTGGAGCAACTACATTGGCTGGTATGCAGATGCGAACGGCAATTATGTAGGCTTCTGGGATAAGGACTCCGGCTACGAAAATGCACCTGCCAATGCTGTCTATGCCAACCGTTCCTACGGCTATCTGGGCGTTAACGGCAACAGCGATATGATGCATGTGGTGGTAATGGTCCGTACAGAGCTTGCCACCCTGCACCAGACTGTGCTGTTTAAGATCCCCGCTTCCCTGCTGCCCACTGTGCAATACAATGTCACTTTGGCAGAAAACGATCCCACAACAGTGGAAACCTTCGAACAGGATACCGCCGTTCCTATGCGTCTTGTGTTTGAAGTGGGTCTGCGGGAGGGCATCAATTCCGTCAATCTGGAGCAGAAGATCGCAGAGCACCTCGAAAGGGGCGGTCATATCCACCGCAACAACGACGGCACTGTCACCTTCTACACCAACGAATGGGCCATCGGCAACGACACAAACAAAAATGGCATCCCCGATCTGGACGAAATAGAAAATGCCCATGTGGCAGAGTCCCACTTCCATCCGGCTACGGATAACACCCGCTACTATTACACCGAAGACATTGTGGTCCACGATGAAAACGGCAATCCCGCCACCGGCACTACACGCCCCAGCGGTACCGGCTACCATTACGACCGCTACATCTATTCTGAAAGCGGCCGTCAGGTGATCAAGACTCCCATTGCGGAGATCACCCTGGAAAATGACGCCGTGTATGATAGCGAAAACGGCTACTGGTACATCCCTGCCGGCACGATGTACCGCAACTTTGCCCGGTTTAAGACACCCAAAACACCTAATAACCCCACCGGTACACTGGACTACTCCTTCTTCCCCGCTGTGTTTGAAAACGGCGAAAAGCAGGATGTATACACCTTCCTGGGTAACAACGGCAAATTCACCGTTGCCCCCGCAACCGGCTTTACTCTCAACAAGCAATTGGATGGCACGATCGACGGCGTGCAAAATTACACCTTCCAGGTGACCCTGTCCAATATTCCCAGCGGTGCCACTGCAGCACCTCTGCTTACCAACGCCAATGGCGATCCTATGACCGGTATGTCTGCTTATGAAAATAATCAGTTTACCGTCACCCTGCCTGCGGATGTTACCGCATACATTTCCGGTATTCCTGCAGGTACGACCGTCCAGATCGCCGAGCTTGTGGATGGCGACTATCATGTCAGCAAGATTCTGGTAGCACAAGAGGATCAGACTGCTAACGGTTCTGCCTCCTTCACCGTTCCCGGAGGCACCAAAGACGGTACGCCGCTGGTTCCTGTGGAATTCACCAATGCGCCTAACCAATACGGCGATCTGGTGATCGGCAAGGACGTGCATCACACTTTGGAGAGTGATCCTGAAGCCCTTGCCTCCAAGATCTTTACCTTCCATGTAACCCTGAGCGGTGACAAGATTAATTTAGGCGACACCTTCGACACCAGCACCGGCGCAAAGGTCAAGGTGGCACAGGACGGCTCCGTCACCTTTGAAGACGGCTCTGCCATCACCCTGCGCAACGAAGAGTCCATCACCATTTACCGTCTGCCCCACCAGACCCATTACGAAGTCACAGAAACCCAGATCCCTGACGGCTTCCTGCTGACTTCTGCAACAGAAAACAGCGGCTACATCGTCAGCAACCGGGTTCACCAGGCAGCCTTTGTTAACACCTACCCCGATCAGTATGTCCCCGCTTCCCTGCCTATGCAGGTGGTAGTTGAAAAGCTCCTGGATGGCAATCCTCCCACTCCGGAGACCTTTACCTTCCAGATGAAGCAGCTGACACCGGAACATAAGGATCTGGAGGTCTTCACCATCAGCAGTGATGCGGCAGATAAGACTGACTCTGCCCTCCTGACACTGGAATTTGACCGACTGGGTGCCTATTCCTATCAGATTGCAGAGCTGACCCCTGGCAATCCCACCCCCGGTATGTCCTACTCCACCACCCAGGCAATGTTCTCCGTCATCGTCACAGACGATGATATGGATGGCCGGCTAGAGATTGCAGTCCGTGAGGATGCCCACGCCAACGCCTCTGTTGACTATACGGACAGCCAAAATCCGGAAACTGCTACCCAGATCAATATATCTGCAGAATTTACCAACATCTACAAGGTCCACAGCACCCAGGTTGAAGTGCCGGTTCATAAGAATCTGGTAAACGATACCGGTGTACAGATCCCCCTGACAGAATTTAAGTTCGGTCTTTATGCCGTGGACGGCGAGGGCAACGCAACCGGCGATCCCATCTCCGTCATCACCGCCAATGCAGACGGCAATGCCACCTTCAATCTGTTGATCGAAGAGAATCTGGATAAGACCTACATTATTAAGGAGATTGTACCGACTCCCGCAAGAGTGGGTATGACCTACTCCCCCGCAGAGTACATCCTGTCCATTGCTGTGGAAGCAGATACAGACGGTCAGCTCTCTGCCACAACCTCTATTGTCCTTAAGGGCGCAGAAGCAGAGGGTGAAACAACACCTGTCTTTGAGAATACCTACAAACTGGACCCCGCAATCTCCAGTATCCCCATGTCTAAGACACTGGTAGGTCGCCCGCTGAAGGACGGCGAGACCTTCGGCTTCTATCTGGTCAGAACCGACGACACCTACACGCCCTTGACCGGCAGCAATGCTTATAATGCTACCTACTATTGGAACTCCGGTAATCTCTCCCTTCCTCTTGGCTATGACCAAAATTCCGATTCGTATCTGCTGAACAAAGCCGGAACTTATCACTATAAGCTTACGGAAATTGCCGGCTCTGAAGGCGGTATGGTCTATGATCCTGCCGAATACCGCATTATCATTACCGTCACCGACAACGGTAACGGTGCATTGGTTGCCTCCACACCTGTGATCCATAAGTTCGGTCAGGCAAATGCTGTGACTGAGGCAGCGTTCGTGAACACCTACACTGTCACCGGCTCCGGTGAGGTAGTGCTTGGCGGAAAGAAGCAGATCATCGATGAAAACGGCGACCCCAGCAACCGGCTTCTGACCGCAGGCGAGTTCTCCTTCGGCCTGTACAGCGACAATGCCTGCACACAGTTGATCGAAGAGGTTTCCAACAAGGCAGACGGCACATTCTCCTTCTCTCCTATCACCTACACGGTGGCAGATTTGGGTGAAAACAACGCCCCCAATACCTATGCGTATTACATCAAGGAGATCGTACCGCAAGAGGCTGTTTTCAATGAGAGCACCGGCCAGTATGAACGAAACGGCTTTGCCTACGACGGAAGCATGTATGTCGTCCGTGTGGAGGTCAGCCACGAAAATGGCGTGCTGACTGTCAAGCCTACCGCAGGTTATAATGCTCTGAACTTTGCAAATGTTTACAAGGCAAAGCCTGTGACTGTAACCCTCAACGGCGAAAAGAAGCTTTCCGGCAACTGGTCTGCAGTCACTAACAAGAGCTTCACCTTCAATCTGTTTGAGGCAGACGCATCCTTTGCCATCACCAATGAAGCGCCTGTTAAGACCGCAACGGTCAATGGTGCAGAGCCTTTCAGCATGAATCTTTCTTATGCTGACGGACAGGAAGGCTTCCACTACTATGTGCTTAAGGAAGTCATTCCCGCCCAGCGTGCCGGCGGTGTGGGCTACGATGCCGGTGAATACCACATCACTATCAACATCACTGACCCCGGCGACGGTCAGCTGGTTGCATTGACAACGATCTACCGCCCCGGCACAGGCAATGTGAGCACCACTGACTTCACCAATGTCTATACCGTTGAACCTACCAAGATCACATTGGTTGGCGAAAAGAGCTTCACAAACACTACCAACAACCAGCCCAAAGATATGGAAGAAGGAGATTTCTCCTTTGTGGTTCTGGAAAACGGCACTCCGGTTGCTATCGGCTACAACAAGGCAGATGGCAGTATCTACTTCCCAGAGATCCACTATTCTGAAGCCGGTGAACATACCTACAAGATCGTAGAAGTTCCCGGTGAGGAACCCGGTGTAGCCTATGACACCACGGAACATACCGTAGTCGTCACGGTAACAGACAACGGCGATGGTACACTGACCGCTGTTGCTGATTACAACAACAGCAGCAATTCTGTGATCTTTGAAAACACCTACACCCCCGGTGCTGCACAGGTCAAGATCAATGGCATTAAGACCTTCTCCGGCGACTGGAGCAAGGTGCCCGCTGCAAACAAGGTATTCACCTTCGGTCTGTATCCGGCTGATAATCAGTTCAACATCACCGGTGAGGCACTGGATCAAACCACAAATACCGACGGCACATTCGAATTCCTGACCCGCAGCTATAATGCCGAAGGCACACACTACTATGTGGTTAAGGAAATTGCAGGTACACAAAATATTGGCATTGCCTACTCCGATGCAGAGATCCACATCACTGTCAAGGTTGACGACAACGGAAACGGCAAGCTGATCCCCACCGTCACCACCGACTTTAACGGCGCAACCGTCACCGCAGAACCGGGCAATGCAAGCATCGTAACCCTCAGCAGTCTGGAATTTGTCAACACCTATTCCGTAGAGCCGATTTCCCAGGTTCTGACCGCCACTAAGGCATACGACGGCAAGAATATGCTGGACTTCCAGTTCGATCTGACCGGAACGGACAGCACCGGTGAAATTAACGACCGCAAGACCGTAGACCCCGCTACCAACACCGTCACCTTCGATACCCTGAACTTCACTACCGCAGGTACTTAT
>JAFXCL010000031.1 GCA_017521485.1 Oscillospiraceae bacterium | reverse complement strand
CTTTGCATTTTGATGATTTTGTTTTTCATTGGATCATCTGCACCGGACGTTATGATTGGTTTTGCTTTCGGTATGTTTTTAATCGGTGTCGTTTCGCATATTAAAGGAATTCGAGCATATAGCAAAGCATGGAAAAACAGCACAGAACAAATTTGCAAATCAGTATACGAATATAAAGTTTTTGAAAATTATATAAGTGTTAATATCTATCGCGAAAACGAAAGAATTCGCGAATCAAAATGCTTCTTTACGGATATTGAGCAAATCCAGCAGTTTGGCAAATGGCTTTTCTTACAATTCGGTGGGCAGTCGTTTATTATACGAAAAAGCGATTTAAAAGAAAACTCCGCATTTTATTCATATATGTATAAAAACCCATCGAAAATAATTGAACCCCCAGTTTCGAATAAGTGGAGAACGATATCAATCATTTTATTCGTTGCTTCTCTTTTATCGATAATGGGTGCGTTGGCTTTGGTTGGGGCAGTATCAAATGCAAATGGGCTATTTGTTGAAAATATGTGGTTATTCTTTTTATTAACCCCTATTCCAATCACATCAATTATTTTTGGTTTTATTTTAAAATCAAAGGGATACAAGTACAAGAAAAATATAATAGTCGGGTTTATAATGACATTTTTTCTATGTATATACGGCTTGTTTACCTTTATGTTTTAATGATATCTTTTTCGGCGCGACGAGCCAAAAAAAGAACACCATCCATTCGGATGGTGTTCTTTTTTTGGTTGCAAAGGGGAGGAAGGACTCGAATAATCTAAATGCAACGCGGACGAGCGTTGCCGCCGCCAGTTTATATGGCGGCGAACATTTATTTTCTTTTGCATACTTGCAAAAGAAAATGCAAACGAGTCCTGCCTCTAGATCTATCGATAAAAGGTAAGCGTGGCTCGCCCCGTAAGCGACCCGACCGCTTGATGAGTGGCGGGGGAAGGAGGCAACCGCAAACGGGACCGCACCAATTCAACATCAATCTAAATATCAGGCGCACTAGAAATTCTGTTTCTACGAGCGGGGATATATCTTTTGCACATTGGGTACAGAGAACTGCCTCCCTGTACTATTGAATACCTACCAATTTTACCTCACAAGAAATCTCCCAAACGGCAGTATTGCTCTTGAACCTGCCATCCGTTTCGGTAACTGTTACCTCAGTTTTACCCGACCCGACCTCGCATATAGCAACAGCAAGAGCGCCAGAGCCTACATCGTCAATTTTGTCCTTTTCTCGAACCTCGACACCGATTGATTGAAAGGTGAACACCTCCAAAGATTGGGTTATTGTATATCCGCTTTTAATTGTCTTTCCGTTGTGGGTATATGTAATAGTCCAGTCGCGCCCAACATGGTCATTTGAAATAAGTCTTTTATGAAAGGTCAATTCATATATGCCTTGGGTATAATTGCCCTCTGGAATCGTTGGCTTCGTCTCAGCTTCAGTACAGGCAGAAAGGAGAAATGCAAGCAGACAGACAATGGAAATAAACCTTTTCATAATCACACCCCAAGTAAAAAAGCACACCCCGAAGGGTGTGCCGAAAAAGTGTTTCCCTCGGTTTCGCTACCACACTACACCGATAAATATACCCACAAGAGGAATAAGAGGAGAACACCTTTTACCAAGGTAGTATTCCTCCTTGTGGATATAGATATTTATCGCATATTAAAGTGTAGTGTGGTATGTACACATACTATCACAATAAATCCAAAATGTAAAGCGGGTAAAGAAAAACGATATAAGGAATTTTCGAGAATAAGGGGACGGTTCACCGATCTTTTTTGTTGCAAAATGCAGCAACCTGAATAGGCTGATATGAGGTGATATCATGCAATATTGCAGAAAATGCCCGGATGCGGTGGCACAAATCTGCGGAGGAATGGAAGCACCGAAACTGACCGGCTGTGTGCAGTTTTATCAAGAAAACGGATGTGTGCTGATTGTGGCGGAGATTTCCGGTCTGCCCAAGGATAGTGAGACAGGATTCTATGGATTTCACATTCATCAAGGGGAAAACTGCTCCGGGGCAGACTTTTCCGGTACAGGAAGCCATTATAATCCAACCGGTCAACCACATCCGAAACACGCAGGGGATCTGCCACCCTTATTGGCGTGTGGGGGAAAAGCGTATTTGTCCGTAAAAACAGATCGGTTTTCCGTGAAAGACATTATTGGAAGGACAGTGGTGATCCACAGTGATCCCGATGACTTCCACTCTCAACCTGCCGGTAACGCCGGAAAGAAAATAGCCTGCGGTGTGATCTGCAAAGGGCGGTAACAAAGACAGCACCATCCTAGGATGGTGCTGTTTTTCAGAGTGTCAAAGAAGCGCCAAGGACAAGCAACTCGCCCTCTACCGTATCCACATACGCCGACGAGGGCGAGTTGCTTGTCCTTGGCGCTTCTTTGACCTCTGCCAGTGCGATTACCGACGGTTTTCCTTGTTTGCCAGATCTCCGTAGACAGGGGTTGCCAGTCCGAAGCCACCGGACACGGTCAATATCTGACCAGTGGTGTATGCGGATTCGTTGCTGGCAAAGTAGACCACAGCCGCAGCGATCTCCTCCGGCAGACATATCCGCCCAAGGGGAATATGCCGCAGGAATAAATTCCGAAATTCTTCTGTTAGGTTCTTTTCCACCGCTTCCGTGGCGGTCATGCCCGGAAGCACCGCGTTGCAGCGAATGTTATTCTTGGCTTCCTGCACTGCAATCAGCTTTGTTAGATAGTTGATTGCCGCCTTGCTGGTACCGTAGGCAACCTGAGAGATATCGGGCACGATGCCGCCTACTGACGAAATGTTTATAATACTGCCGCTTTGCTGTGTCGCCATGTGCTTTGCAGCAGCCTGGCTTGCCATAAAGACGCTTCTCAGGTTCATATTGACTGTGTCCAGAAAGATTTGGGGATCCGTGTGGGCAAAGTCTAAATCTTTTCCGGGATTGGATGTGCCGAAATTGTTAACCAACACATCGATACGCCCGGCATCCTTCACCACATCTTCGACCATAGAAGTGAAGGTTTCCGGTTTCGTGGCGTCATTGTACACACATTTTACGACCTCCAAAGTATCTGCGATCTCCTGCGCCCGCTCCACATTCCGTGCCGCCATATAGACCTTAGCACCTTCCTTCGCGCACGCTTTCACGCAGGCAAGGCCGATGCCCCTAGTGGATGCGGTTATCAATACGACTTTGTCCTTTAATCTCATCTGGATGCTCCTTTGTTACGAATTCTGGGAAGAAAAAGTACAGCTGCGATACCGGCGGCAATGCAAAGCAGTTCTGCAATTGCCAGCAAGTGGATCGATCGGACTGTGGCATTCGCGACCGATGCTCCGCCTGCGATCAGTCCGGTGATCTGATTGGTAAACAGGGGCACGAACACCGCCACACCGAAAGGTGCGGCAAGATCCCGGAACAGTCCGTAGGTGCCTGTGCCTGCCCCGGCTTCCTGCTGCGGCAGGCCGGACAGTGCTACCTTCATAAAAATCGTGCCGTTACCGCCCAGACCAAAGCCCAGAATGCCCAGGCTCGCCATCAGCTGCAGCACAGAGGTTGTTTCCGAGAATAAGAACAGGATTCCGCAGCCGATGCCTGTCAAAATCAGCGAGCCGGTGAGCACATGCTTTGGTTCGAACCGGTCTGCCAGAGGGCCTAAGATCACAGCGCCCAAGGACATTCCCAGATACATCACTGAAATCGCGTAACCGGAAATGGTAGCGTTGTCCGGCTGGGTGTAATTGACAAAAACGATGGTGTTGGTCATGTTTGCCTGCATCAGTCCCTGGGTCAGAAACAGGGCAAGGACACTGAGGATAAAAGCGCCCCGCTTCATAAAACTGCCGGGCAGGATGGGGTGCACAGCTTTTCTCTCAGCTGCGATCAAGCCCAGCAGGCTAACGGCTGCAGCGGTCAGCACGCCCAGGAATGCCGTTGATGTCCAGCCGAAATTCTGCCCGAAGGAGGGAACGCACAGTAGTAAGCTGAAGAAAATCAGAACCAGCACAGCACCGACCCCATCAAAGTTTTGCAGTGGCCGCCTTTGGGAATCCTGCTTTCCCGCAGGCAATATACAGGCAATGAAAGTGGCGGCGCAGATTGCAACACATACCCACAGCATCATGCGCCAGTTATAGGCAGAGATGATCAGGCTGCCCAGAGTCGGTCCGAAAATAACGGAGCTACTGGAGATGAGCATATACAGAGAAAATCCCTTCGCCACTTGGTTGGGCGGAAAATTCGTGACGATATAGGCCATGATCACCGGGGTCATAGCGGCAGTACCAATGCCCACAACGAATCGGGCGATCATCATAAACACGAGGGAATTTGCCAATGCTGACAGTACATTTCCCAATGTGAACACAGCGATTCCCAAAAGAAGGGTCGTTCTGCGCCCGATCACATCGCCTACTTTTCCCAGGATCGGCGCACAGGCGGCGGTGGACATAGCCTGTGCCAGTGCTGTCCATGTGGTGTTGTTGTAGGCGATGCCAATGTCCTGCACAAAGGACGGTCCCAGGACCGTAGAAAAGCCGCCCACGATTCCAATTAAAAACGCAGCCAATGCGTATGGGATGAATCCCTTTTTATAGTCGTTGTTCTTTTCCATTTTTTGAACTCCTTTTGCAGTAGTATGCCCTGCTATGGATACATTATTTACATTTTTCAGGACATACTTCCATTAGAAGGAGGAATTCCATGAAACAAAAATTCTATATTTGTAAACATTGCGGCAATATCGTCGCCATGATTCGGGATGCAGGTGTTCCGATTATGTGCTGCGGCGAGAAGATGCACGAGATCACACCCGGCACCACCGATGCATCTGAAGAAAAGCATATCCCCGTTTATGAGATGGACGGTAATGTTGTTCATGTGACGGTGGGATCGGTGGAACATCCCATGACCCAGGAGCATTATATTGAATGGATCTGCCTGGAATCCGAGCACGGTATTCAGTATGCCCACTTGGACCCGGATGATGAACCAAGAGCAAAGTTCGCCATTTGCGAGGGGGACGAAGTCCGGGCAGTGTACGCTTTTTGCAATCAACACGATCTTTGGAGGAATTAAGCTATGTCTATGATCAATAAGGAAGTTTCCGATTTTCGCACCTACGCGTTCCACGAGAACGATTTCAAATTCGTATCCAAGGAGGACATCTTAGGTAAGTGGAGCGTGTTTTTCTTCTATCCTGCGGACTTTACCTTTGTGTGTCCCACGGAGCTGGAGGACCTGGCGGACAAGTACGAGCAGTTTAAGGGCATCGGTTGTGAGGTCTACTCCGTGTCTACCGATACCCACTTTGTCCACAAGGCCTGGCACGACGCATCCGACCGGATCAAGAAGATCAATTATCCCATGCTGGCTGACCCGACCCATTCAATTTCTAAGGATTTTGAGGTGCTCATTGAGGCGGACGGTCTTGCTGAGCGTGGTACTTTTATTATCAATCCTGAAGGTAAGATCGTAGGCTACGAGGTGACTGCCGGCAATGTAGGCAGAAACGCCGAGGAGCTCCTGCGCAAGGTTCAGGCCTGCCAGTTTGTTCATGCCCACGGCGACCAGGTTTGCCCTGCCAACTGGAAGCCCGGTGCCGAGACCCTGAAGCCCAGCCTGGATCTGGTTGGTCAGCTGTAATGGAAAATCTGTACGATGTGATCGTTGTCGGCGGTGGTCCTGCGGGACTCACTGCCGCCCTGTATCTGGCCCGGGCAAAGTACCGGGTACTGGTGCTGGAAAAAGAGCAGTTTGGCGGTCAGATCTCTATCACCCACGAGGTGGTCAATTATCCCGGTATTGCCAAAACCAGTGGTAAGGCGTTAACAGATACCATCCAGCAGCAGGCAGAAAGCTTTGGTGCGGAATTTATGATGGGTGAGGCTACCGGCTTTGACCTTGACCGGGATATCAAAACTGTGCGTACCAATCGGGGAGAATACCACTGTTTCGGCATACTGCTTGCTACCGGTGCGCATCCAAGAACGGTTGGTTTTAAGGGTGAGGAGGAACACAAGGGCCGGGGCGTTGCCTACTGCGCCACCTGTGACGGTGAATTTTTTACCGGCAAGGAAATTTTTGTGGTTGGCGGCGGCTATGCCGCGGCGGAGGAAAGTGTATTTCTGACCAAATTTGCCAGACACGTGACGATACTCATTCGCAAGGATGATTTTTCCTGCGCCGCTTCTGTGGCGGATCAGGCAAAAAATCATGAAAAGATCACTGTCCTGACCAATACCGTCATGGAAGAAGTGTCCGGCGAGAACGGCCTGACCTATGCCCGATACAAAAACACCGCCACCGGTGAGGTGGCGGAGTATAAGAGCAAGGAAACCTTTGGCGTTTTCGTGTTTGCCGGGTATGCGCCTGCTACCGAAATGCTTAAAGGGATTGTGGAGCTGAACGAACAGGGCTATATTGTGACCGACGAATCTCAAAAAACCAGTGCGGACGGCGTGTATGCCGCAGGAGATGTGTGTATCAAGCCTCTGCGGCAGGTGGTGACCGCCACCAGCGACGGCGCATTGGCAGCAACAGAGCTGGAAAAGTATGTGGCAGCGATCCATCGAAAGACCGGTCTGCGTGCCGAAGCACCTGTACCAAAGCAAGACAAGGCAACTGTCACAGTGAAAGCGCAGGAAGCAGAGGAATCCGGCGAGCTATTCACTGCTGAAATGCGACAGCAGCTGGATACGGTATTTGCCCGGATGGAAAGTCCTCTGCTACTGAAGCTGAGTCTGGATGACCGTCCGATTTCGGCAGAGCTGGAAAACTTCATCACCGCACTCACAGCACTTTCTGATAAGTTGACACAAGAGATAGCTGACCGGCAGGCACAGGAAACCTTTGCCCCCTGTGTGGAAGTTTGTTTCGGGGACGGTACACCCACAGGACTTGCCTTTCACGGCGTTCCCGGCGGCCACGAGTTTACTTCCTTTGTGCTGGGGCTGTACAACGCCGCAGGCCCGGGACAAGCCTTGGATGGGGATATACGGCAGGAGATTGCAGCAATCAAAAATCCCACAGACATCAAGATTCTGGTGACACTGTCTTGTACCATGTGTCCCGATCTGGTGGTGGCAGCACAGCGGATCGCCGCAGAAAATCCCAATATAACTGCCAATGTGTATGATTTACAGCATTTTGAGGCGTTAAAGAACCGGCATAAAGTGATGAGTGTGCCTTGTCTTGTTGTCAATGACCAGCGGGTATCTTTTGGCAAGAAGAACATCAGGCAAGTGCTGGATTTCATTCGAGGAGAATAACCTGGCTATACGGGTATATTTCCCGGAAGAAAATGGCAGAATAAGCACATCACATTGAAGGGAGTGGTGTGCTTGTTTAAGCACGAAAAACAGTTATTTCATCCGGTGGAGATCGAACGGCCCAATCCTCAGTATGCGGCACTGCTGCAGGAACAGCTGGGCGGCGGCAACGGGGAATTAAAGGCGGCAATGCAGTATATGTCTCAAAGCTTCCGGATCAAAGACCCCAAGATCAAGGACTTGTTTCTGGACATTGCGGCGGAGGAGCTGGGTCATATGGAAATGGTTGCCCAGACAATCAATCTGCTCAACGGTCACGATGTGGATGCGGCTACTGTCAATGCAGGGGGAATCCAGAGTCACGTGATCTTAGGCTTGAATCCCGGTCTTATCAATGCCTCCGGCTATTCCTGGACAGCAGACTATGTGACGGTGACCGGCGATCTGTGTGCCGACCTTCTGAGCAATATCGCATCAGAACAGCGGGCAAAGGTGGTCTATGAGTATCTGTATCGCCAGATCCACGACAAAAAGGTGCGCCAGACTATCGATTTCCTGCTCAACCGAGAGGAGGCACACAACCAGATGTTCCGGGATGCCTTTAACGAAGTGCAGAATTCCGGTTCTAATCAGGATTTCGGTACTACAAAAGCGGCAAGGATGTACTTCTCCCTGTCCGACCCCGGTCCCAATGCCTTTGCAGGCAATCCGGTCAACCCGCCGAAGTTCTCTAACTGATCAAAAGCACCGCCTTGAGCGGTGCTTTTTCACATAGATTGTTGACGAAAAGTGACAGTTGAGATATACTAATATTACATTTAACAAAAGAGGTGCGCACTATGGCAAAAACGGTTCAGGATATCCTTGCAATCATCAAAGAAAAAGATATTAAGATGGTGGATTTTAAGATGGTGGACATCAACGGTCAGTACCGTCATGTTACCATTCCTGCAGAAAATTTCTCTGAGGACACTATGAAAAGCGGCATCGGCTTTGATGCCTCCAACTACGGCTATGCGGTGGTGGAAAAGAGCGATATGGTATTCATTCCCGATCCGGACACCGCTGTGATCGATCCCTTCTGCGAAATTCCTACACTGTCTATGACCGGCAATGCAATGATCATCGACACCCCGGAAAACCGTCCCCTTGCCCAGTATCCCCGCAATATTATCAAGGCGGCAGTTGCCTATATGAAGGACAGCGGCGTTGCGGACGAAATGAAGATTTTGCCGGAGTTTGAATTTTATCTCTTTGACGATGTGACCTGGAGCGTGGACGGCAGATACATCGGTGCCACCGTGGATGCCCGCCAGTCTTACTGGAATTCCGACAACGAGGGTCACGGCGTGGTGGTTCCCAAGCAGAAGAACTACCACATTGCAAAGCCCTTTGACACTTCCTATGAGTGCCGCAGTGAGATGTGCCTGCGGATGAAAGAGGCTGGCATTGAGATCAACTATCACCACCCGGAGGTAGCGGCATCCGGTCAGTTTGAGATCGAGCCCCAGCTGGGGGAAGTGGTTCACATGGCAGATGCCACTATGATGATCAAGTATATCATCCACAACACCGCCCTCAAGTACGGCAAAAGCGCAACCTTTATGCCCAAGCCCATTTACGGCGAGGCAGGCAGCGGTATGCACGTGCATATGATTTTGTTTAAGGACGGCCAGCCGGTCTTCTCCGATGACAACGGCTATGCCCACCTGAGCCAGACAGCCCATTACTTTATGGGCGGAATCCTTAAGCACATCGGCTCTCTGTGCGCCATCACAAACCCCAGCACCAACTCCTTCAAGCGCCTGGTTCCCGGCTTTGAAGCACCGGTAACCGTTGGCTACGCCACTTCCAACAGAAGCGCCGTCATCCGCATCCCCGCCTATGCAAAGAGCCCCGACAAGCGCCGCTTCGAGCTGCGTAACCCCGATGCCACCTGCAATCCCTATTTCTGCTATGCAGCAATCCTGATGGCAGGTCTGGACGGCGTGAAGAACAAGATTGATCCCCACGAAAACGGCTGGGGCCCCTACGATATGAACCTGTACAATCTTCCCCAGGAGGAAAAGGCAAAGCTTCAGGGTCTGCCCGTATCTTTGGACGAGGCACTGGACTGCCTGGAAAAGGACTTTGAATATCTGACAGTTGGCGGTGTATTCCCGGAAGAGCTGATCCGCAATTTCATCAAGACAAAGCGGGCAGAGAGCAGAGCCCTTTCTGCCATTCCCCATCCTGCGGAGTTTGATAAGTACTACAACTTGTAAAGATGCGGATGCAAAAGTGCTTGCGAAGTAAAACCGCCTATGGTATAATGAACACATCCAGAAAAAAGGAGTGAAGGATATGGCACATTGTACGAATTGTGGAAACCAATTGGCAGAAGGTAATAAGTTTTGCAGTGTTTGCGGCACACCGGTGCCTGCCCCGGAACCGATCCCTGAGGCAGTACCTGCAGCAGCCGATCCCCAGCCTTACTATGCGCCGGCAGTGACGGCAGAGCCTGTTATTTCCGTAAAGACCAAGGTGCTTGGCTTTGTGGGCATGGGCTTGTCTATCGGCGGTCTGTTTTTTGCAGTTCTGGGTATTTTGTATGCACTGATCGGTATGGTGGAACAAGGCCTTGGTTTTGCTTTTGCCATTGCCTTTGGTATGTTCTCTATGCCCCTTAGCATTGTGGGAAGAATTCTTGCCAACAAGAGCCGGGAGGAAGGAAACTTGTCCAATGTCTGCTCTGTGGGCTCCGGTGTGGGCCTGGGTGGCATTTTTGCAACCGGCGCAATGCTGTTTCTTGGGATTATCAATCTGATGATCTAAAAGCAAATACCCAGGTGTGATCAGCCTATCAGCAAACATCATTTCCGCTGGCACATTGCCAGCGGAATTTCTATACCGGAAGGAAATGCTATGAAAAAAGAGCTCAGACAGATTTTACGGACAAACCGTCAAATGCTGGAGGCATCCCAAAAGGACCTGAAAGCAATTTTTGAGATCATGTTCCGCAGTCGGGAACTGATCCTCTGCGAAACTAACGACGGTTTCCGGGTTCAAACGGATACATACGGCAATATCTATCAGCGGATCTGCCGGGCGGCAAATGCCCTGTATGAGAAAGTGGGCGCGACACATGCGTACATTGCGCTGGAAATGGAGAATTCTCCGGACTGGATCGTCGCCTTTTGGGCGATCCTGAAAAGCGGCAATAAGCCTTACTTAGTGAATATGCGCTATCCTGCCAGCCTGACGGAGGGCATCCTGAAGACCCTGCAGGTGCGCTATATCCTTTGCGCCCAGTCTACCCAGCTTTCAGGAGAAGCAATCGCGGTGACAAAACTGGCAGGGGAGTATCCGGAAGTTCCGGAGGATGTGTTTGAAAACGAATTGGCGTTTTCCTCTTCCGCAACCTCTATGAACGAAGTGATCTGCTTTTACTCCGGCTTGCAGATCGCAGAGCAGATCCTTAATTTCAAGGAGATCGTTAAAGAAAGCCCCGAAATTGCGAACCATTATAAGGGTCGGCTGAAGCAGCTGGCATTTTTGCCTTTTTATCATGTGTTCGGATTGTTTGCGGTGTATTTCTGGTTTACCTTTTTCGGAAGAACCTTAGTGTTCCTCCGGGATTACAGCGCTGAAACCATCCTAAAAACCTGCCGGCGGCATCAGGTGACCCATATTTTTGCTGTGCCTATGCTATGGCATACCATAGAAAAGCAGGTCCGCGCGGAGGCTGCAAAGCAGGGGGCAAAACAGGAAGAAAAGCTGCATAGAGCCTTGGCATTTAGTACAGCACTGCAAAATGCGTTCCCCAGATTTGGCAGCAATGTGGCAAAGCTTCTTTTGCATCAGGTAACAGACAAGCTGTTTGGACCCTCTGTGATGTTCTGTATCAATGGCGGCAGCTATTTGCGGGATTCTGCGATGGAGCTGCTCAATGGCATTGGCTACAGAATGCACAACGGCTACGGTATGAGCGAGATCGGCATAACCTCTGTGGAGCTGCGCCGCCGTCCCAAGGACAGAAACCGCAATTCCATTGGACATCCCTTTTCTTCTGTCAGCTATCGGCTGGAGGATGGGATCTTGCAGGTAAAGGGCACATCCCTGTGCGTCAAGAAGATGGTTAACGGCGAGACTGCGGTGACGGAGGAGTGGTTCGATACCGGTGACCGGATGGAATGTATGAACGGTCACTATTTCATCTGCGGACGGCGCAGTGACACGGTGATCGGCGAAAACGGCGAGAATATCAATCCGGATATGATCGAAAAAGCCTTTCTGCCCGAAAGCGTTCAGCAGTTTTCTGTGCTGGGTCTGCCGGGAGAAAACGGTCAGGAGCTGGCGCTGGTTGCCCAGATCAATCCCTATACCACCCAGGCAATGGCAAACCGGATTAAGGAATATTTCTATCAGGTCAACGATACCTTCCCCAAGGCAATGGCGATCAAAAGCTTCTATTTTACATTTGATGAGCTGTCACCCCCCAATGCGGTAAAGGTCAGCCGGGCACAGCTTGCCAAAAAGATCGAAAACGGTGGGGTGAAGCTGATAAGCTTTGGGCAGTTCCAGATCGAAACCTCCTCCACCGGTGAAGACTCCCCCCTTCTAAAGCAGGTGTGCAGGATCATTGCCCAGGTGCTGGAGGTGGAGGAATCGGCGGTGAGCAGTCTGTCTCACATTTTCTACGATCTGGGTGCTACCAGTATTCAGTATTTCTCCATTCTGACTGCCCTTGCGGAGCATTTTGCAATCACCGGCTACACCAGCGGCGAGGCTTACCGCTACACCCCAAAAGAAATATGTGAATATATAGAAAGCAAACTGTAATATGAACAAAAATAAATTCCTTGTGAATCTGTTTCTCGGTTTTGTGAAGCTGACCGGTGCGATCCCTGCCTGGCTTTTTTTCAAGCCCCGGGTGCATCTGGCTGCCGGTGCAAAGCGAAGACTGCCGAAAAACTGCATATTGGTGAGCAACCATATAAGTCTGATGGATTTTGTGCTGTGCATATTGGTGTTTCCGTTGCGTACCATCCGGTTTTTGATCGCTGAGGTGATGTACAACAAAGGAAAAGTGATGGCAGCCTTTTTAAGCCTGCTGGGCGGCATTGAAGTAGACAGAGATGCCAAGTCCTTTGACTTTGTTTCCTACGCACTGGAGGTGCTGGATGAGGGCGGTGCAGTAGGCGTTTTCCCCCAGGCACGGCTGCCGGTAAAAGGACAGCACTTTCCCTTTACAGTCAGCACCGCCTTTATTGCGATGCGTACCAGCGCACCCATTGTGCCGGTGTATACAGACGGCAATTACGGGCTTTTCAAGCGGGCTAACTTAGTGATCGGTGCGCCGATCTATTTGCAGGAGCACTGCAAGGACGGCTTGACCGAAAAGGAGCAGCTTGACTACCTGACAAAGCGTCTGGAAGAAAAGGTTTTTGCACTGAAAGAGGAATTGAACTGATTATGGGAAATCACAGAGAAAAACAAAAGCGTATAGACTTATCCCATCTTCCCATGGATATTGCCCGGATCGTGTGCAGCCCCCTTTTACTGCTGTACCGGATGAAACGGCTGACACCGGAGGGGAAATGCCACAAGACCCATATCAAGGGTGGTGCAATTTTGGCTGCCAACCACACCACCTTTGCAGACCCCTTTCTTTTGGGAGTGGCGGTCTGGTATCGGCGGATGCACTTTTTAGCCGCGGAAGTGGTGATGAAGGGCAAGCTGCGCAAATGGCTGCTTAAGGGTGTGGGTGCCATCGAAATTGACCGTAAGGGAACAGATATTGAGGCGATCCGCAAGTCGGTAAAAGTACTGAAAGACGGACATCTGCTGGCGATTTTCCCCCAGGGGGGCATTTCCCGGGAGGATCAGGTTACCACCCTGAAATCCGGCGTGGTGCTGATCGCTCTGCAGGCAGGCGTGCCCATTATCCCAATGCATATCGTTCCCCGGAAGCGTTGGTACAGCCGGCGGGAAGTGGTGATGGGAGATGCCTTAGATCCTCGGGCGTACTTATCCAAAAAGATCCCCTCCACAGCGGATATTGAGCGCGTAGCCCAAGTTCTGATGGAGGAAATGAACCGATGCGTGGTGCATCAGTAAGGAGTAGCTTCTATGAACACATTTGAAAGACTGGTTAAGATTTTTCAGATTACCTTTGAGGATAATACAGATATAACCGGCATTACCCCGGAGACTTCTCTGCGGGAGGATCTGGGTGTCAACTCCATTGGCCTTTTGTATATGGCGATGGCGGTGGAAGAGGAGTTTGGCATTAAATTCAAAAATGAGGATTTTGTGTCGATCCAAACCGTAGCGGATGTGATCGCCTGCATCGAAAGTAAGGCTTAATATGCAGTGGGTGGAAAAGACCCCGGTATACGGGGATATGATCCGCACCAAGGTGCGCTTTTATCACCATTACGGCATTTTTGTGTCGGAGGCGCAGGTGATCCAGTTCGGTCTGCCGGACGATCCTCTTCGCCCGGCGGAGGAGATCCGGGTGCTTACCAGCGACATTGGCGCGTTTTTACAGGGCGGCGAAATAGAAGTGGCTGTACCGGATGCAGGGGAACGGAGACGGATGGGCAGTCCCCGGCAGATCGTGGAAACAGCAATTGCACGACTTGGAGAAGGCGGCTACGATATTCTCCACAACAATTGCGAACACTTTGTCAACGACTGTGTGTTTGGGGAGCATACCTCCACTTTTTTGCAGGAAGTGCGAAAGGCACTCCGGAAAAAGTTAGGCAAATAAAAGCCTTATCGCAAACGCGATAAGGCTTTTTTATAATATCTGTACCATATAACCGTCGATAATGTGGAGCTGGGTTTGTAAAGGCAGGGTGTTGACGGATTTTAAGTCGGTAATGCCGGTGCCAAGCTTTTTGAAATAGGCTTCCTTGGCAGTCCAGATCCGGAAAAAACGGTGGATCACTTCCGGATCTTCACAAGGCTGGTCTTCAAGTTCTTTTCCTTGCAGCAGGTATTCTTTTTCTTCTGCCGTGCAAATATGGCGGCAAAGCTTCAGGTTCACCGGGCGGAGCTTTTCAATGTCCATGCCCACAGGGGTATGGCTGACTGCGCAGGCGACTTTCTCATCACAATGGGCGATGCTCACATACAGCTCACACCCGGTGAGGTAGGGCTGACCGTTTGCACTGCGATGCAAAATAGCACCGGAAACAGAAAACTGTTCGGCAACAAGCTTTTGCACCAAAAGCTCCCCGGTCAGGGAGCGGCGCTTATCTTCCGGTTTTTTTAGCCGGTCTATATGTTCTTTTCGGGAGGGGGAGAGGCGTTCGTATGCCTGCTTCAAAGCCTCTGGGGAAAAGAAATTTGTATCACAGAAGGTCCAATGCATCTTTATAGGTCCTTTCAATGAATAATGTTGAAATGTTCTGGTATATGCTATATAATGAGACTATTAAAAAGTAAGGAGGCAATGACTTATGTGGATAGCCCTTGGGATCGTTGGCGGTTTGGCTGCCCTGATTACTGTAATTTTGTTGTTGCCGGTAAAGGTGATCATCCGAAATGACGAGCAGAACGAATTGATTCTGCGGTATAAATTCCTGTTTAAAACCTATGGCGAAGACCCGGATCCCAACGACCCGATCATCAAGGCGTTAAAAGAAGCCAGCGGTGTCAATCGCTTCCAGAAGCGGGAATTAAAGGAGAGTGTCCGCTCCGACGGTCTGAAAAGCACCCTGAAAGAAAGCTATGATATGCTTCTGGATCTTCTGAAAGAGGCGTGGAATCTGCTGCAAAACTGCAAGATCACCAAGCTGCACATCACCATTCGCTGCACCGGAGACGGCGCAGATCAGGTTGCCATCCACTATGGGGAAAGCTGTACGGCAACATATACCCTGTTGAACCTCTTGCAGGGATATGTGAAGATCAAAAAACGGGGCTGCAAGATCGATATCGGCTGTGACTTTGAAGGGGACAAGCCGGTTTTTCGCTATGATGTGCTTTTGAAAACCAATGTCAAACGGGTGCTGGGTGCCCTGTGGAGAACAGTCCTTGCGGAAACAAGACGCCAGCGGGAGGGTCAGGAGAAGTGATCCAATACCAGCTGGATATGCGCTAAGACAGTTTCCTGTGTGCCGCAGAGCATACCGTGGGTAGCATCAGGTAAAACCACCCGGCGGCAGCTTGGGCATTTTGCGGCGAAGGCTTCCTGTGCCTGTGAGCAGACCACTTTATCATATTGGGCACAGAGCATTAAGATGGGCGTTTGGAGCTTTTTCAAAAAGCCTTTGCGCATCAGCTTGGGGCGCAGAGATAAGGACTGCTGTACCCACCGGAAGCTCAGGGGTGTGGTGTGGTAGCGGTCGTCGGACAGGCGGATGCCCATATTCCACGAAAAGCGCGCGCGGCTTTTGTCCTGTGACCGCTCAAAGGGATAGTCCGGGTCGAAATCATGAGCGCGCCAAAATCTTTTTCTGCCTTTGCTTATGAGCATATAGGCACCAAGTGCAAACCGGGCGGTTTTTGGAGAAACACCCCCGGTGAGAGGCTCGATCATAGGCGCAGACAGGGCGGCTTTCCGGAATACATCCGGATGCTTTGCCAGATACTGCAGTGCCACCGCACAGCCCATAGAGTGGGCATACAGGTACAAAGGACCGTCGGTCACAGGAGAAACAATATCCCGAATAAAGCAGTGCAGGTCTTTTTGATAGTCAGAAAAGGCTTCTACATGGATCATATCCGGATCTTCCGTCAGCCGGCAGGAACGGCCATGGCTGCGCTGATCGTACAAAAATACATCATATCCCTGGTTGAGCATATACCAAGAAAATTCGTAAAACTTTTTCGTAAATTCGCTCAGCCCGTGAACCAGCACAACAGCACCCCGGCTTTCCCGGGCCTGAAAATATTCATAATAAAGGGGCTTTCCGTCAAAGCCGGAGAAGGTTCCTTCCTGCCGACACTTCGCCAGCTGCTGGGAAATGGCGGTCATTTTCTCGGAATATTCTTCTTCGTCCAGTACGGATAGCTGATAGCTGGGGGTAATTTTCATAGCAAAGACTCCCTTATAATTTACACAGAAAATGGTGATGATTATGGTATCTGCAAAGAAATTGAACCAAAAAAGGATACCGATCATTATTATCACTGTAATACTTGCTTTTTGTGCTGTTTCCATGACAGCCACGAAAATGATCTACGATCATATTTTTGCCCGTTATGACACACCGGCAAACATACCGGGGGAGCTTTCCCAGATGGTGCAAAGCCGTCAGGTCTGCCAGTTTCCCTCGGAGGGGGAAATGCTTACCGGTTATTATTACGGGGCGCAAGCGCCTGAAAAAGCCCCGGGGCTGATCTTATTTGTACCCGGCTTTCACGCCGGGGGAGACGACTATCTGTGGCAGATCCGCCAGCTGCTTAGCTACGGCTGGGGCGTGTTCACCTTTGACAATACAGGAACACTCCGGTCTGCCGGAGACAGCCAGGTGGGTTTTTCCCAGGCTGTTTGCGATCTGCAGGCGGCGCTGAAATATGTTGAAAATCAGCACAGGTTCGGTTATAATGAGCTTGTCCTGATGGGACACAGCCGGGGCGCGTATGCGGCCTGCTGTGCGTTGGAGAAGGCTCAGAATGTGGCGGCGGTGGTGTCTATCAGCGGCGTCAACAGCCCTATGGAAGCGGTTATGCAAATGAGCACCAATGCCATAGGTCCTGTAAGCTACGGAAATTACGGCTTTCTGTGGCTGTATCAGGCAATGCTCTTCGGCGCGGACACATTGGATATGCAGGCATCAGAGGTAATTTCCGAAAGCGCCGTTCCGGTACTTGTGGTCCATGGCAGGCAGGATGAAGAATTTCCGCCGGATGCCGGTTCGATCCTTTCCCACAAGAAGGAGATCCAGTCCTCACAGGTGGAATATTTGCTTTGCGATGCCGGGCATACAGATCTTATGTACGATGCAGACGGCACTGCAAATGATGCGCTTATGGAGCAAATTCACCAGTTTCTGATGCGCAGTATAGAGAGATAGAGGGGTAAAAGTGGATACAGTTTTGATACCGGCCTATGAGCCGGATTCCCAGTTGATCCTTTTGACAAGGCAACTGAAAGAGGCAGGCTTTTCTGTAGTCGTGGTAGACGACGGCAGTGGCGTAGCCTATAGGGAGATTTTTGAGAAAGCAGCCCAATATGCCCATATTCTTACCCATAAGCACAATCGGGGCAAGGGTGCAGCTCTGAAAACCGGTATGGCTTATATCCGGGATCAGCTGCCCCAGTCGGAGCATTTTATCACCTGCGATGCAGACGGACAGCACCGGGTAGAGGATGTGATTCGGGTAAGCCGGCAGCTGCAGGCAGGACATAAATTTGTGCTGACGATCCGCAAGCGCAGGAAGGATATTCCCCTGCGTTCCCGGGTGGGCAATTTTATGTCCCGGGTAGTATATGCATTGCTTACGAAGCGTTATCTTTCCGATAACCAGTCAGGGCTGCGGGGCTTTGCCTGCTCCCAGATCGACTGGCTGGTGCAGGTGGAAAAGGATAACTATGACTATGAGATGAATGTGCTGTATTATGCGGCGAAAAAGGCAATTCCGGTTTCTACCATTTTGATCGATGCCATTTACATCAACAATAATCAATCTTCCCATTTCCAGCCGGTGAAGGACACGGTGCGAATCTACCGTAGCCTGTTTTCCCTGGCGATCGGTCAGTTTATCGGTCTGCTGGCAGCGGAGCTTTGGGTGATCGTAGCATCGGTGCTGTTTGGATATAAGCATTTGCTTTTCACCGTTCCCGGTGCAGGTGTCGTTGCTTATGGGGTGAATATGATCGCAAACCGATTCTTTGTGTTCCGTAATGTCCGCTGTTTCGATCAGTTTACATTACTGATTCACCAGATCATTGCTTACTTTTTATACACACTGGGTTGCCTGCTGGTGTTTTTCATTTGCCCCCAGATGCCGTTGTGGCTGTCCTTTAATCTTATCTATCTGGTGTGTATTCCTCTGCGATACTGGCTGTATAAATTTACATACATTGCCCTGCGCACCCAGGAATAACCCTTCTAAAAGACGCAAATCGCCAATGCCTTGGCGATTTGCTTTTTTATTTCGAAAATTCTTCCGCCATTGCCTGTGAAAAGGTGTTTGCTTCCAGACGAAGCACTTGGGCGATGGAGGCTACCACAGTGTCTACATTGGCGTTTCCGTGCATTTTTACTACGGTCTTCTTAGTGCCAAGGAAAGTGGCTGCACCCCGGGAGTTAAAGTCAAAGGTTTCGAAGAGAGCCTGCGAGATCTTTTCAGCAACAGCTGTGCCTGCGCCAAGCTTAGCTGCAATTTGCATAGCTGCTTTTCCTACGGATTCTGCGCATTTTAGAAGCAGATTGCCGCTGAAGCCGTCGGTGACAATTACATCTGCATAGTTGCTCACTAAATCGCTGCCTTCCACATTGCCCACAAAGTTCAGTCCCAGAGCGCTGATTTTTTCATATGCCTGCTTTGTCAAAGCAGTGCCTTTTTGGGCTTCCCGACCTACACTCATCAGTCCAATGCGAGGCGCAGGGATGCCGCAGTAGCTTTTGGAAAACACATGACCCATTCTGGCGAACCGGGCAAGGTCGTCAGCAGTACATTCCACATTTGCGCCGCAATCTACCAGACACAGAAGCTTTTCACCGTTACAGGGCAGGGCACTTGCCAGCGCAGGGAATTTCAGCCCCGGCTGCAGTCCCAGCCGGCAGATAGAGCCTACCAAAAGGGCAC
This sequence comes from Oscillospiraceae bacterium, assembly GCA_017521485.1. Classification (GTDB taxonomy): domain Bacteria; phylum Bacillota; class Clostridia; order Oscillospirales; family Oscillospiraceae; genus Faecousia. The sequence continues at coordinate 9,163 of JAFXCL010000031.1, read as the reverse complement.
CGGTATTGCCCGCGGAAAGCAGGGCGTTGCATTCCGGGTCGCTTTTCAGACGGTCATAGGCCAGCGCCATGGTTTTACCGTCAGCGTCCCCGAAAATGCAGGTGGGAGGATCTTCGTTGCGAACATATTTGCAAGCATCGATCAGCTCATACCGGGCAGGATCAATGCCCTCCCGGTCCATTACTTTTTTCGATTCTGCAGCAGGTCCTACCAGCACAGGGAAAAAGGCAAGACCGTCCTGTAATGCTTTGGCTGTTCCGGCAACAATGGTTGTAAATTCAGCATCTGCACCCATTGTGTCGATTACGATTTTAACCATAGGAATCACTCCAGAGAAATGATGAAGTCATAAACTGTCTGCCGGCCTGCAACAAAGCCAATATCGGTCATAGGATATTCCGTTTGCAGGAAGCCGGAAAGCTCTGCAATTTCTTCCTCGTTGACACCTTCCCCATAGAAGAAGATGATGACCTCTTTCGGCGTGGCGGCGGTAATTTGCTGCACCAGCTTTTTGGCGGCCTCCACACGGCTTGCTTCGGAAGCTAAAATGTGCTTGCCGTCTAAGCCGATATAAGCGCCCTTGGAAATATCCAGACCGTCCATATGGGTGTCCCGGATGGAGGTGGTGACATATCCGGTGGTAACACTTGAGAGATTTGCAGACATATCCTCAAGTAGTTCTTCCACCGTGTCGCACCACAGGTTCATCATAGACAGGGCAGAGTAGCCCTCCACAATGGATTTGGTGGGGATCACCCGCACATCGCATTGGGTGTAGCTTTCTGCTGCCTGATTGGCAGTGAGGATGATATTGGAGTTATTGGGCAGTACCACAATATGCTCTGCATCGAACCTTTCAAAGGCTTCCAGGAAAGCACTGACCGGGGGATTATTGGTCTGACCGCCGTCAATGATATAGGAAGCACCGATGCTTTCAAAATACTCCTTGATACCCGCACCGGAGGCGACGGCAATAATGGCGTATTTAACCTTTTCCCGCTGGGGGGCTTCCTGCTGAACCTGACTGTGCTGAATGGACATATTCTCGATCTTTACAGATACAAACTCACCAAAGCGTCTGCCATAGCCAAGCACCAGTTCCGGGGTGAAGGTGTGGATGTGGATCTTTACGATGCCGTCGTTATGTACCGCAACAATGGAGTCACCCATTTCTTCTAAGGGCTTTGTGAACTTTTGCAGATCAAAACGGGAAAGGTCTGTTTTGTAGTTCATCAGCTGGAGAATAAACTCTGTGCAGTAGCCGTATTCCAGACGGCTGTCCGGTCCGAAGTCTACTGTTTGGGCGGCAGGGGCAGAAATGTCTGTCCAGTCCGGGATGTCGTCCACAGACTCGCCCCGCAGGTGGGCGCAGATACCGTCGATAAAGCACACAAGACCTGCACCGCCGCTGTCTACCACACCGGCTTCTTTCAGCACCGGCAGAAGCTCCGGCGTCTTTTTCAAGGTGGCGGTCATCTGTGCCTGCAGGGCGTCAAAGCCTTCTTCGAAAGAGGGGTACTTCTGGGCATTTTCCGTCAGGAAATCGGCTGCCTCCCGAATAACGGTCAGGATCGTACCCTCCGTGGGGGTGATGATAGACCGGTAGGCGTCCTCCTTTGCACAGGTAAAGGCGTATGCCAGATCAGGGAAGGTGATAGACTCCTTCTGGGCAAGACCTCGGGATAAGCCGTAAATAAACTGGGAGAAGATCACACCGGAGTTACCCCGGGCAGACAGCAGCACGGCCCGGGAAAGGGTCTGCATATACTGACCGATATGGGCAGTTTCTCCGCTGACGGTACGCAGACCGCCGCCGAAGGTCATAACCATATTCGCACCGGTATCCCCGTCGGGGACGGGGAATACATTCAGCTCGTTAATGGCCTGCATATTCTTTTTCAGATTGCGGTAACCGCTGGTAAATAGTTCGTGGAGGCCGATGCCGTCCAATGTGGTTTGCATATTACTCATTTCCTTCAATTGTAACTTCTGTTCCGTGGCAGAACGCAATCACCGTGCCAGGGCCAACGGATGCACCCACGATGGGGCCAATGGTGCTGACGGTGACATTCTTAAAGGGGGCGATCTTCAAAATTTCGTCCCGCAGAAGCAAAATATCCTCTTCGCAGTCGGCGTGGGTCAGGAACAGTTCTTCATAAACACCGTTTGCTGCGTCGCGAATATGCTCTGCAATGGCAATGCGGGCGTTGAGAGTACCCTTCGCCTTTTTATAGGCGTAGTTCTGACCCTTAATATCGGAAATGATAATGGGCTTTACACCAAAGAGATTTCCGAAAAATGCCTTGGAGGCCTTTACCCGGCCTGCCCGGCGCAAATACTCCAGGGAGCTGACTGTGCCACACTGATTGACGCAAAGCTTGATGCTTTCAATGTAAGCGGCAGTGTCGGCAGCGCTTAGACCGGCTGCCCGCTTCCGGGAGGCTTCCATTGCCAGATAGCCCTGACCTAAGGAGCTGATGAGAGAGTCAATGCAGTAGATGCCGGCTTCCGGATGCTTTTGCGTCAGCTCCATAGCCACCAGACGGGCTACATTGATAGAAGCAGACAGGGCAGAAGAGCAGGCAATGTAGATAACATCTTTTCCCTCGGAGATTGCATTGTGGAACGCCTCGTAGTATGTATCTTTGAGGATCTGTGAGGTAAAGACCCGGGTGCCGTTTCGCATCAGGTCATAATATTCCTTAGGGTTGTGGGATTCCCAGTCCAGGGAGGCTTTATATTCCACGCCGTCAATGATGTACTGCATGGGTACATATTCGATGCCGTACTGCTGACGCATTTCGTACGTCAAGTCACTGGTAGAATCGGTTAAAATGATGTAATCTCGCATAAGTTCCTCCGTTAATTTTTCTGCTCTGCGATAATGCGGTTCATCAGAGCCTGCTCCTGCTCCATATTTTCGCTGATCTCAGTGCCCTGATAGAACACTGCGCACAGTCCCGGACCGATGGAAGCACCGCAGGACATACCAACATGATTGATGATAATTTCCTTAGGGGAGAATTCGTCCCGAACCCGCTGCGCCAGAACCTGAGCAGCCTGCTCCCGGTTGGAGTGGGCAATAAAGATGATCTGATCTTGGGGATTTTCAATTGTGCCACGCATATATTCAATGGTTGCATCGAAGGCACGCTTTTTTCCTTTGAATTTACCCAGCACCTGAGACAGTCCGTTCCGGTTGAAATCCGCAACCGGATTGATGCCTACCAGTGTGCCGAAAAATGCCTTGAAATTGGAAACACGACCGGTCTTTACCAGGAAAAACATATCGTCCATAGGACCGATCTGGTGGATGCGGTGCTTGTTAGCTTCCACATAGGCAGCGGTTTCCTCCAGCGAGGCACCCTCCTGCTGCTTCTGGCTTGCCATGATCACCAGAAGAGAAAGCGCCGTAGAATACCGCAGAGAATCCACAATAATGATCTTCCGCTCCGGATACTGCTCTAATAGCTCTTTTGCAACCAGATGACAGACCTGATTTGTGCCGGACAGGGCGGAGGAAAGGGTGATGGCAAGGATATCCTTGCCTGCTTTGAGATACTTTTCGTAAACAGACAAGATTTCCGCCCGGCGAGCGCTGGCAGTTTTGTAGAGCACTTTTCTGCCGGACATAGAGGTGTAATAGGTGACAGGGTCGATCAGCTCCCAATCCAGATCGGCAAGCGCTTCTGTGCCGTCGGGGAAATAGAATGTGCCTTTAATATAATCTGGAATATTGAAACGCTCTCGTAATGGGCGAGTTAAATCAGAGGATGCGTCAGGGATAATCACAAAATCAGACATAGAATTCGATCCTTTCGTGGTGGATTGCTGCGCCATTTGGAAGCGCAAAAGTTTTCAATAATTATACCATAGTGTGGAAGTCAAATCAACAAAGTTTTCTTTTTTTCGACTTTTTCCGTAAAAATATAATGCAAATTTTACTATAGTATGTTATACTGTCTCAAGATATTGTCTTTGGAGGAAACGTTATGAGCATCTTGGCAATTGCGGCAGGCCTGCTGGCTGGCGGCCTGATCTTTATGCTATGCTACACCTATCCCATTGCAAAACGGGTATATGAAGAACAGCTGGTACGCACTTCTCCGGAAAAATGGGGAAGAACCTGCTCCTTTCCGGACGATACGGAACAGGTTCAGATGTGGAATGAAGGCATTGCCTGGATGGAGGAAAACCGCAGCCGGATCACCGAATTGCAGATCGAAAACGACGGCTTGCAGCTTTACGGTCAGTATTTTGATTTTGGAGCAGACCGGTGTGTGATCATTCTTCCGGGTCGGTGTGAAAGTCTGGTGTATTCTTATTATTTTGCGCCGCCTTACCAGAGGGCGGGCTTTAATGTTCTGGTGGTGGATACCCGCTGCCACGGCAAAAGCGACGGCAAATACAACACCATCGGCGTGAAAGAAAGCGAAGATGTGCTTGCCTGGGCAAAGCGCATCCACGAGGAGTTTCATAATCAGGAAATCTATTTCCACGGCATTTGCATCGGCACATCCTCGGGCCTGCTTGCCCTGCAGGCAGACCGCTGCCCGGCGTATTTGCGGGGTCTTGTGACGGAAGGCTGTTATGTATCCTTCTCTGAGACCTTTAAGCGGCATATGATGGCACTCAACCGCCCCCTGTTTCCGGTGCTGCAGCTGGTTATGAGAGAAATTTACCGCCACACCGGCACAAATGTGTATAAGGATAAGCCCATCAAAGCCATCCGTAAAATCAGACCTGACTGCCGGGTGCTGTTTTTATACGGTGAGAAAGACATTTTCTCCATTCCGGAGAAGAGCCGCAAGCTGTTTGCCGCCTGTGCTTCCCGGGATAAGAAGCTGGTTTGGTTTTCCCAGGGCGGCCATTCCCATTTGCGGATCAACAATACTGAGAAATACGATCAGGCAATTATAGATTTTTTTGAAAGATAAGAAACCATGAGAAAAAAATACGCGGTTTTTACAATGGATGTGGAGACCTTTGCGGATACAGAATGTATCAGTTCCTCCGGTATCAAAGTAGATGTGGACCTGATGGACGGAATGGACGAGTATCTGAAGATTCTGGACCGGCACGGAATCAAAAGCACCTTATTTACAGTGGGTGATCTGGCACCCCGGATCGCAGACCGTCTTCGTCCCCATATTGCCGGCGGGCATGCCCTCGCCCTGCACAGCTATACCCATATTGCGCCCATGTCCATATCTGTGGAGCAGTTCCGGGAAAAGATCCGCCGTGCCAAAGCACGGATGGGGGAGCTGTTTGGGGTGGATGTAGTTGGCTTTCGGGCGCCTTGCTTCAGTATGGACAAGGAGCGGCTGAATGTGCTGCGGGAGCTGGGCTTTCGGTATGATTCCAGTCATCTGGACTATTTGCCTGCAAGACATACGGTAAAGATGAATTTCAATAACTATCAGCAGCTTCGTCCCAATGTTTTCCGGAAAGGTAATTTCTATGAATTCGGCCTTTCCAAGGAGAAGGTCTTCGGTCAGCCGTTTCCCATTTCCGGCGGCGGGTATGTGCGGCTGAGCAATTGGGGCTTTATCAAAGCCTTGATTGAACACCATATTCATCATCACGATTATTATGTGTTTTATTTACATCCCTTTGAGCTGACGAAGCAGAAAGTGCCTTTTTTAAAGGAGCTGAAAGCTTATGATAAGTATTATATCAAGCAGGGAATCCGCACCTACAGCCAGAGAATCGAATGGATCATTCAGATGCTGATGAAAAACGGCTTTGAGTTTGTTACCTTCGAGCAGCTGGTACAGGTTATGGATAAAGAACAGTAAAAGAGCGTGTTGCTTTATTTTGCAACACGCTCTTTTGTTATTTGGCAATTTGGTCGATCAGGGAAAGCTCGTCAGGGGAGAAGTGGGTGTTTTCCGCTGCCCGGATATTTTGGAGAATTTGCTCCGGACGGGAAGCGCCGATCAGCACACTGCTCACAATGCCGTCCCGTAAGACCCAGGACAGTGCCATCTGGGCAAGGGTCTGTCCCCGCTGGGCTGCCAGATCGTTAAGCTTTCGGATCTGTTCCAGCCGGGCAGGGGTCAGGGCAGCTTCTTTCAAATACCGGGTATCGGTGCGGATACGGCTGTCGGCAGGAATTCCTTGCAGATAGCGGTCGGTGAGCATACCCTGCGCCAGAGGAGAGAAGGCAATGATGCCCTTACCCAGTCGGGCGGCAGTTTCTTTCAGACCGTTTTTCTCCACAGTGCGGTCGAAAATGGAATAGCGATTCTGGTTGATTACAAAGGGAACTCTAAGTTCCGTTAAGATCAAAGTGGCCTTTTCCAGTGTAGGACCGTCGTAATTGGAAAGACCCACATAGAGTGCCTTTCCGGACTGAACGGCAGCTGCCAGTGCGCCCATGGTTTCTTCCAATGGCGTATTGGGATCCATCCGGTGATGGTAGAAAATATCCACATAGTCAAGGTCCAGCCGCTTCAGGCTCTGGTCCAGACTGGCAAGCAGATATTTCCGGCTGCCCCAATCCCCGTAAGGACCGGGCCACATTAAGTAGCCTGCCTTGGTGGAGATGATCAGCTCATCCCGGTAGGCAGATAGATCCTCTTTTAAGATCTTGCCGAAGTTTTCTTCCGCAGCACCCTCCGGAGGTCCGTAGTTGTTGGCAAGGTCAAAATGGGTGATACCATTGTCAAAAGCCGTAAAGCACATTTTTTGCATGGTTTCGTAATTGCCGTTTGTGCCGAAATTGTGCCACAGACCCAAAGAAACCGCCGGCAGCTTTAGTCCGCTGTTTCCCAGACGGTGATAGGGGATCGTGTCATAGCGTTGGGCAGATGCCAGATACATAGAAATCGCCTCCTTTTTATATCATACCACAATCTGTAACTGTTTGGTAGCTATTTTTTAGATCCCATCTGTATAAATTTATATATAAGAGTTTCCTGCAGTAAAAAATAATTAGATATTTTGACATCTTGTCCTTTTATGTTTGTTTGTTATAATAAAATGGGAAAACTTGGAGATGATACTATTCATCCGGGCGTATCCGGATTTATTACATATACATCATATCGTAAGCAAATCGGATTTTAGCATTTTATTTGGGAGAAAACAAATGACATTTTATTTTTTGAAGATCGTTTCTTTGCTTGGTGGTCTGGCGCTGTTCCTGTTTGGTATGGATGTAATGGGAAAAGCGCTGGAGCGGCAGGCGGGCGGTAAGCTGCAGACGGTTCTGGCAAAAATGAGCTCGAATGTGATCAAGGGCTTTTTGCTAGGAATCGGCGTTACCGCGGTAATCCAGTCCTCCTCTGCTACAACGGTGATGGTGGTGGGCTTTGTTAACTCCGGCATTATGACCCTGAAGCAGGCTGTGGGCGTGATTATGGGTTCAAACATCGGTACAACTGTCACTGCGTGGATCTTGTCTTTGTCCGGATTGGAGGGTGACAGCTTCATTATTCAGCTCTTCAAGCCCACCACGTTGGCACCTCTGATCGGCACCTTTGGCATTGCGCTGTTTATGTTCGGCAGCGAAAAGCGCAAAGGCATCGGTACTATTATGCTGGGCTTTCTGGCACTGATGACCGGTATGGACATTATGGGTGACAGTATGGCTTTCTTGAAAGAAGAGCCTTGGTTTGCCCAGCTGATGATTTCCTTCAGCAATCCTCTGATCGGTATTTTGTTCGGTGCGGCACTGACTGCGATCATTCAGTCTTCCTCTGCATCCATTGGTATTTTGCAGGGTCTATGCAGTACCGGTGTGGTCACCTACGGTTCTGCCCTTCCCATTATTCTGGGTCAGAATATCGGCACTTGTATCACGGCAATTCTTGGTTCTATGGGCGCGACCCGGAACGCCCGTCGGACAGCTTTGGTCCACCTGCTGTTTAACGTGGTGGGTGTGCTGATTTTTGTGGTTCTGTTCTACGGACTGGGTCTGTTTATTGACTGGAAATTCCTGACAAACACTGCTGCACCCTGGGATATTGCTGTGATCCACACGTTCTTCAATGTGGCGGCAACGGCTATTTTACTGCCGATGAACAGCCTTTTGGTGAAGCTGGCATATCTGTTCATTCCCAAGCAGGGTGTGGTGCAACCCACAGAGCTGCTGGACGAGCGTCTGCTGGCTACTCCTGCGGTTGCAGTTCAGCGGGCGCAGGAGATCGCCTCCAGAATGGCAATGAAATCTCAGCAGGCAATGGAGCTTGCCATTGGTCTGACCCGCGACTACAACGAGTCGGTTATGGAGCAGGTTCGGGATCTGGAAAATGAAACTGACTACTACGAAGATGCCTTGGGTACGTATCTTGTGAAGCTGACCGGCAAGCGCTTGGCTACCGAGGACAGCCGTGTGCTCAATACGCTGCTTTATACCATTTCTGATTTTGAGCGGATCGCAGACCATGCATATTCCATTGCTAAGGCAGGCCGGGAAATGCACGAGAAGGGAATTTCCTTCTCCCAGCAGGCACAGCAGGAGCTGGCAGTTCTGGAGAAAGCAGTGCGGGATATTATCGGGTATACCGTTACTGCCTTTACAAATAACCAGCTGGAAAAGGCTGCAAAGGTGGAGCCTCAGGAGCAGGTGGTAGATGTATTGGTGAAGGAAGTAAAATCCCGCCATGTGCGCCGTCTGCGGGATGGCTTGTGCAATGTGGAATACGGCTTTGTTCTGGAAGATCTGCTGACTTCCTACGAGCGCAGTGCAGACCACTGCTCCAACATTGCCATTGAGATGCTTCAGGTGGCAGAGGGCAAGCTGGAGGCTCACGAATACCTCAACGCCCTGAAAAACGGCCAGCTGCAGGAAAGCGCACAGTTTGCCGAGCAGTTTGCCTCCTATAAGGACCGTTATTCCTTCCCCAAAGAAGAATAAAACAAGGAGGTGTCTTACCAAAAGACACCTCCATTTTGTGCCACAAATTTCTGTTTATCGGGCAGTTTCTTAAAACGCACGTCATTGCTAGGAGTGAAGCGACGTGGCAATCTCCTGTTCGATACTTCTGGTCCCTGCCGGGGGCGGTACTTTCTTGTTTCGCCAAGAAAGTACCCAAAGAACGCGACTGGGGAGGGTTTGAATGCCTTGCTCCCGCAAGGCAAGCCACCTCCCCAGACCCCACCAGGCGCGCACTTACGAGAGTGCAGCTTGCCTTTGTGCGTTTGTAGAAGGTTATTG
>JAFXCL010000030.1 GCA_017521485.1 Oscillospiraceae bacterium | reverse complement strand
TGCGGTGCCCTGTGTGCGCCTTGGCGATAAAACGCCTGCGTTGCACACAGACCGCTGCCACTCGCTCAGGTCGCTGTATCCGCCCCTGGCGGCGCTCCCATCGCTCCCCCCAGTCGCGTTCTTTGGGTACTTTCTTGGCGAAACAAGAAAGTACCGCCCCGGCAGGGACTGCATCTTCGAATTGGAGATTGCCACACCAGTGACATGTGTTTTAATAAACTGCCCGTCAAACTGAAATTTGACATTCTTCTAAGCATAAAGCAACCGGGAGCATTGTGCTTCCGGTTGCCATTTCATGGTATTTACTTTTTCATTGCTGCCTTGACGATCGCCAGAATCTCTTCCGGTGTCTCCACAGGGCTTGCGATCAGCTTTTTGGGGCAAACCGCAGCACACAGACCGCAGGCAGTACATTTCTCATAGTCGATGACCGCCAGATTGTGCTCCACGCGGATCGCCTCGTGGGGGCAGATCTTAGTGCAAATGCCGCAGCCAATACAGCCCTGACTGCAGCCACGGACCGTAACTGCGCCCTTGGCGTGGGAGTTGCAGGCGATGTACACATTGGTGCCGTAGTCCACCGGGATAATCAGGTTCCGGGGGCAGGCTGCGGCACAAGCCATACAGCCGGTACATTTATGACTGTCCACCTTTGCCACACCGTCCACGATCTTAATGGCATTGTAATTACAGGCAGCCACACAGTTGCCAAAGCCCAAACAGCCAAACTTACAGGACAGCGGGCCGTTGCCACCCACCTTGGAGGCTGCCAGACAGTCTGCAAAGCCTTCATATTCAGCCTTCATCTTTGCGCCCTGCTTATTTCCCTCGGTGTCTACCGTCCGATAGCCGGAGCAGCGAACCAGCGCTACCTTGCGCTTGACCTCTCCTGCTTCCACGCCCATAATGGCAGCCATTGCCTGCGCACATTCATTGCCGCCGGAGTTGCATTTTCCGATCTCCGCTTCGCCCGCAAGCACTGCTTCTGCATAGCCTCCGCAGCCGGCATAGCCGCAGCCGCCACAGTTTGCGCCGGGCAAGCATTCATTCAGTGCATCCAGCCGGGGGTCTGTTTCCACATAAAACAGCTTAGATGCGGCAGCCAGCACCAGACCGAAGATCAGTCCCAGACCGCCTAAAATTCCAATTGCAATCAATACTTCTGTCATTTTCTCTCCCCCTTAACCGATCTTCAGGCCGGAGAAGCCCATAAATGCCATTGCCAGCAAGCCTGCAGCGATCAGGGTAATGGGATAGCCCCTGAAGCTTTCCGGGCAGTCTGCCTTATCCACCCGTTCCCGGACAGAGGCAAACAAAACAATTGCCAGTGTAAAGCCAAGGCCGCCGGCAGCGCCGTTGATGACACTGCGCAGAAAATCGTACTGCTTCTGCACATTCACCAGCGCCACGCCCAGAACGGCGCAGTTGGTAGTAATCAGGGGCAGGAAAATACCCAGCGCCTTATACAGGGCAGGCACACTCTTTTTCAGGAACATTTCCACCACCTGCACGATAGAAGCGATCACCAGAATGAACGCCACCGTCTGCATATAGCCAAGTCCCAAGGGCTGCAGCACCAGCGCATCTACCGCCCAGCAGGCAGCAGAGGCAAGTGCCATCACAAAGGTAACTGCCATACCCATACCCAGTGCGGTATCGATCTTCTTGGAAACGCCCATAAAGGGGCAGATGCCGTAGAATTTTACAAGGATAAAGTTTTCCGTAAGGATCGCGGAAAGGAGAATTCCCAAAAGGGACTGCAAATAACCGTCCATCATTTTGCCTCCTCCATTTTCTTATCCCGCATCCGGGTAGTCAGATACTGGAAACCTGCAATTACAAAGCCCAGTGTTAAAAATCCACCCACAGGCATCACCATCTGCATCGCCGGATAGCCCTCCGGAATGATCCGGATGCCCTCGCCACCGTTAAGGAGACCGCCGCCGAAGGTGCCTGCGCCCAGCAGCTCCCGGATCACGCACATAATTACCAGTGCCACGGTATAGCCAATGCCCTGACACAGACCGTCCACCGCAGATGCCAGTACACCGTTTTTGGATGCAAAGGCTTCCGCCCGACCCAGTACGATACAGTTGACAACAATCAAGGGAATAAACACGCCAAGACTTTCCGCCAGTTCCGGCAAAAACGCCTGTAGCATCAGATCTACCACTGTCACAAAGCCTGCAATGATCACAATGTATGCCGCGATCCGGATCTGGGAAGGGATCACCTTCCGCAGGGCGGAGATCAGCACATTGGAGCAAATCAGAATGATCGTAACGGACAGACCCATACCCAGTCCATTAAACAGGCTGGTGGTGATCGCCAGAACAGAGCACAGACCCAAAAGCTGTGCCAGAACCGGGTTTTTGGTAAGCAGGCCTTCGTGTAATTGTTTTTTGAAATTCATTAAAAGACCTCCTTACCCTAAGTTTTTCACACATTCCACCGCTGCGTTGACACCGGTCACCACAGCACGGGAAGTAATGGTTGCGCTGGTCAGAGAATCGATCTGACCGCCGTCTTTTTCAACAGCAAGACCGTCTCCCAGACCTACAAACTGGCTGCGGAAAGCCTCGCCCTTGGCGCTATCTGCCGCTGCCACTGCGCCCAGACCGGCAGTTTCGGTGTGGGAAATAATGTCGATCCCCAGCACATTGCCGTCCTTGTCTACGCCTACCATCATCAAAATCTCACCGTCAAAGCCGCTGGGTGCAACCTGCACCGCATAGCCGGATTCGGAGGCGTACACAGCCGTTACAAGGCCGGTTTCGTCCGTGTAGTTTTCCAGCATTTCGCCGCCGCCGGGGAGAACCTTTTCAATTGCTGCCTTCGTTTTCTGCTCAGTAATTGCAGCAATGCGGGGTGCAGTCAGGGCATTGACACCAGCCAGTGCCGCCGCCACCGCCGCGGTGATCACCAGCAGGGTCAGTGCCAGCTTGAGAATATATAGGGCAGTATTTTGCTTTCTCATCCCTTTGCCACCCCTTTCTTCGGCGCGCCGAACTTCTTGGGTCTGCCGATCCGGTCCAGCAGGACCACGCAGCAGTTCATCACCAGAATTGCATAGCTGACGCCCTCGTTATAGCCGCCGAAATAGCGGATCACAACGGTCAGCACACCGCAGCCGAAGCCGAAGATGATCTGACCTAATTTGGTGACAGGACTTGTTACATAATCCGTTGCCATAAACAGTGCGCCCAGCATCACGCCGCCGGAGCACAGCTGTGCAGCGCACCACAGGAGACGGTCGTTGCCCAGGGGGAACAAGAAGGTCAGCACTGCCACAGTGCCTAAAAATGCCAAAGGAATACGGGGCGTCACCACCTTGCGGATCAGCAGATAGCCAAAGCCGATCAGCAGAAGTATTGCAGAGGTCTCACCCAGAGAGCCGCCCACATTTCCTATAAACAGATCCATTACGCTAGCATCGGGCATCTGACCCTGATGCATAGCAGCCAGCGGAGTAGCAGCGGTCACTGCGTCAGCTGTGGAAAACAAACCTGCAGCATTGGAAAAGCCAGCCTTGACCCAGGTGTTCATAATCACCGGCCAGCTGAACATAAAGGCACGGGCAGCCAGCGCGGGGTTTACAATATTTCTGCCAACGCCGCCAAAGAGCTGCTTGACAAGAATAATTGCGAAGAAATCACCGATGATAATACACCAGTAGGGTACGGTCACCGGGCATACGAAAGCCAGCAGCACACCGGTAACCACCGCAGACAGGTCATAGGCGTGGCTGGGTGTTTTCATCAGCTTGCACCAGGCCCACTCAAAGAACACACAGGCTGCCGCGCTGACAAGCACCACCATCAGTGCCCGGAAACCGAAAAAGTATACACTTCCCAGCAGTGCGGGCACGAGGGCGATCACCACATCCCGCATAATGGTCCTTGTGGTGACCGGTGCGTGGGCGTGGGGGGAGCTGGAAATCGTCAGCTCGTAGAAATATTTCATCTGTGCCATTCGGTTTCCTCCTCCTTACTTCTTTGCTGCAGCCTGGGCATTCCGCACACGCTGCTTGGCAGCCCGGAAGCCCAGTACCAGAGGTACGCCTGCGGGGCAGGTATAGGCACAGCAGCCGCACTCGATGCAGTCCATCAGGTCCACCGCCAGCATTTCGTCTGCGTCACCGGTGAACATTGCCTTATAGATCAACACCGGCATCAGGTGCATGGGGCATACCTCCACACACTTGCCGCAACGGATGCACTTGGGATTGTCAACCACAAACTTATTCTTCTGACCCAAGATCGTCACCGCATTGGTGCCTTTGATCACCGGCACTGCAAGGTCATACTGGGCAGCACCCATCATAGGACCGCCGGAGAGGACCTTATAGGGATTTTCCCGGTGTCCCACAGCTTCCAGCAGCTCGTTAAAGCTGGTGCCGATGGGAACCATCAGGTTCTTAGGCTCCATGACGATGTCACCGGAAACCGTAACGATCCGGCGGATCAGAGGCATTCCGTCATAAACCGCATCGGAAATTGCCTTGCAGGTGGCAGAGTTCACCACTGCACAGCCCACTGCCGCAGGCAGACCGCCGGAGGGAACTTCCCGACCGGTCACTGCGTAGATCAGCTGCTTTTCTGCACCTTGGGGGTACTTGGCAGGCAGAATGTCCAGCAGGATGCCGGGCTTGCCTTCCATAGCCTTCTCCAGTGCTGCCTTTGCCTTGGGCTTGTTGTCCTCCAGCGCAATGTGAGCTTCTTTCAGCCCCAGCACCTTCATAACAATCTCCAGACCGGCAATTACATCCTCGGGATATTCCTGACAAAGCCGGTCGTCGGCTACAATGTAGGGCTCACATTCAGACACATTGACAATAACGGTGTCCACCTTGCCCAGGCCGGAGCTAAGCTTTACATGGGTGGGGAATGTGGCGCCGCCCATGCCTACAATGCCGGCCTCCCGGATAATATTCATCAGCTCCTCCGGGGTCAGCTTGTCTGCCTCCTCCCGGGTACGGGGGGTAATATCCGGACACAGGGTGTCCTGATGATCGTTTTCGATCACCACACTAAGTACCATAGTTCCACTGGTGTGGGGACGCATTTCTACCGCCTTGACCGTACCGGACACCGGGGCGTGTACAGGAACGCACAGACCTTGGTTGTCACCGATCTTCTGACCCATTGTCACCGTGTCCCCCTTCTTCACAAGGGGCTGGCAGGGTGCACCGATGTGCTGTGACATGGGGATCACCAGAATATCCGGCTCCGGAAACTGGTGTACGGGATGGTTTTCTGCGTACCACTTATTTTCCTTGGGGTGAATTCCGCCAAAGAAAGAAAAAGCCATTACAATCACCTCTTAATAAGCCTATTGGCGCAAGCCTCTTTTTCTGCCTATATCATACTGCAACTTTCTAAATTTGTCCACCCGTTTTTGCGGGTTTTTCCCCTTTTTTCTTAAAAAGTACAAACATATCGATACATTTTCACCCGATAGAGTCACATTATCCCTCAACTGGTTTTCGCTGGTTTTGTACTGTTTTTGGTGTAAAAACGGAGCGTCATATGGATATATGACGCTCCGTTCTTTCATTTTTTCGGATATTATTGATAAGATAGCAGGTATTCGTAGAATGCCCGGCAGGTGTCAACTCTGATAGAGTTTGCCACATACACAAAGTAGACCTTGTCCTTTACCTGGGCATTTGCCTGAATAAAGGCGGTGTCTGTGATGTCGATTGCTATAGCAGAGGGTGCTTCCTCGCCCTCCATCTGGGCAAATACCGCATCTTCACCCATTGCTGTAATTTCCTCCGGGGTGTAAACCTCTTCCAGCTTCAGGTAGGCTTTTTGGATCAGCATAGCCTCAAAGCCAGTCTGGTCCAGAATCAGGTAGTCCACCTCCTGATTGGTACACAGAGCAAGCAGACTCATCACAGCATAATAATTACTTTCATAGACCGATGTGTTATGTATATCCTCTATGTTCGTATGGCTCAGAACAATCGACTCTCTTTTGTTTCCTGTGCCGATGATCTGCTTATAGTCATCATTTAAGTAGGTCTTGCCTTCCTCAGACAGCTGCACATTGACTGTAACACCGCCCAGCAGTGTGATCTTGCGCTTATTCTGAATGCTGGCAAGAAGAACAGATACTGCCATAATCAGGATCAGCACCACAACCAGCACCCATTTATAATAGGTCCAGATATGGGTGAGCTTTTCCTGATAGGTCATATGCTCCATATCCTTTTTCAGGTTTTTCAAATTACGGATAGGGGAAAGTTCACTCATTGGCTTCTATCTCCTTTTCCTCATCAATATCCAAATCGTCAATCAGCTGTTTAAAAGGCTTGACCATCATAAAGACACCAAACAGGAATGCAACACTGTAATAGACCATCACAAACAGGGCGCCTAAATCCAAGAACATCTGCGGGTTCAAAAAGAACAATACCGCAGGTGCCCAGGTCAATGCCATAACCGCGATGGACCGGAGGGGATGGGCGATCAGCAGGAGAAGACAGTTTCTCACCAGCTGAATCGCTCCGCAGCTAAAACGGAAATGGAAAATCGGCAGCAGGGAATGGACCAGCAGGCACAGTGCAAGAAGCACAGTGGGAAACAGCCAGTGAATCCCCAGCTGGGGATAGTCAATGGACATAAACAGGGTATACAGCAAAATCACATCCAGCAGTAAGAAGAAGGTGCTGACCAGGCTGATCTTACCGAAGCCATTTGCAAAGCCGCGGAAAAACGCCTTAACAACAGACCGGTCATCATTGGGATCGATCATCTGACGGGTTGCGGTATAAAGACCAGCCTGTGCTGCGCCGATGGTAAAAACAGGCAGGCAGCAGATCAGAAAAATAATATTGAGAATAAAAAGATCTACCACATAACCGAGCATATTCATCAGCTTGGAATCTGGGGAGAAAATACTGCTCATTGGGAAACCTCCTGGGATAATCGAAAGAACCCTCCCTTTCCAGCAGGACTGCAAAGGGAGGGTGGGAAATTCTTTGCTTAGCCCTTGATAGAGCCAACCATAACGCCCTTCACGAAGTACTTCTGAATGAAGGGATAAACACACATAATCGGCAGGACAACGATCATAATACAGGCGTAACGCACGGATGCGGAAACCAGCACCGTGGACTCCTGCTGGGTATCCTCAGAGGAAACCTTTGCAATGATCTGCTGCAGATAGTGCTGCACAGGGTACAGCTCGGGATCACGGATGTACAGACGGGCGGGCATATACGCATTCCAGTAGGCAACTGCATAGTACAGGCCGATGGTAGCCAGCGCAGCCTTAGATGTGGGCAGGACCAGACGGAAGAACACGCCTGCATCCTGCAGACCGTCGATCTGACCGGACTCAATGATCTCGCTGGGATATGCGATAAAGAAGCTTCGCATAATGATCATATTATAGGTGGTTATCATACCGGGAATGATCAAAGCCCAAATGGTGTTGGTCAGACCGTAGTCAGCCACTGCCAGATAGGTGGGGATCAGACCGCCGCTAAAGAACATTGTAATGGTGATCATAACGGAGAAGAACTTATGTCCCACGATCGCACGGCGGCTCAGTGCGTAAGCACACATAGCAGAGGTCACCAGACTCAGTGCTGTACCAACGATTGTGACGAATAAGGTGATCTTGTAAGCGCCCATAAAGGAGCCGTCCGCCAGAACACCCTTATAGGTATCCAAATTCAGACCCACAGGCCAAATACCGACCTGACCTGCTGCAACCGGACCGGGAGCAGAAAGGGAAACAGAAATAACGTGCATAAAGGGCATAATGATACATGCCATGAACAGGATCATAACGGTATACAGGACCACATCAAACACACCGACGCGGTTGTACTTTGCTCTTTTATTCTTGACAGCCATATTTCGTTCTCCTTTCTTAGAAGATGCTGTTCTCGGTCAGCTTCTTGGAAACGAAGTTTGAACCGAACAGGAATACCAGGTTGACAATATTACAGTACAGAGAAATAGCTGTACCGAAGTCGTAGTTGCCTTTGCTCAGACCGACATAGTAGGAATAAGTAGAAATAGTCTGGGAAACCTCGTATGTAACCGCACTCTGCATCAGCAGGACCTTTTCCAAAGAGTCGCCCATAATATGACCGATCTTCATAATGAACATGGTGGACACAGTGGGCATAATGGAAGGAATGGTGATGTTCATCATCTGACGGAGGCGGCTGGCGCCGTCCAGTCTTGCAGCCTCGTACAGACCGGGGTCAACAGAGGAGATAGCCGCCAGGTAAACGATCGTGCCCCAGCCAAGCTGTGCCCAAAGGGCAGAGATCTCGTACAGGGGACGGAACCATTTCGTTTCTGTGAAGAAGTAGATGGGCTGACCGCCAAAAAACTTGATGATGGCGTTGATCGCACCGGTGGTGGGGTCACACAGAGACTTCATCAAGCCGACCACAACGACCACAGACAGGAAGTGGGGCAGGTAAGAAACGGTCTGGGTGACCTTCTTAAAGCGCTCGCCGCGGACTTCGTTGAGCAGCAATGCGAAGATGATCGTCAGCGGGAAGGTGATGAACACGCCCATTGCACCGAGTGCAAGGGTGTTCTTCGTGTACTTCCACCATTCCGGAGACTGGAAGAAGATCTTAAAGTTATAAAGACCGATGAACTTACTGCCAGCCAGGCCCTTGAAGATACTGTACTTGTAGAAAGCAATGGAAACGCCCCACATAGGTACATACTTAAACATAATGAAGTACACCAGTGCGGGCAGGAACAGGGCAAACAAGAATCTTGTTTTCCAGAACCGCTTGAAGACATTCTGCTTGTTAGGTGCGGAAAGCCGATTCTTAGGCTCGCCGCGTGCTACTTTCGTTGCACTCATAGACGATACGCGCCTCCTTGTGATATTTGTTCGCAGCCTGCTTCCTTCCGAGATGTGGACAACGCCACGAACAGACTACTGGGTTAATTTTACAAACCTATCATAACCTATATTTGAAAAAAATGCAAGAACCAAATTGTTATATTCGTCCAAATCTGTTCACTTTTTTTACAGATTTTACGCAATCCCTTATTCTTTGGAAAATTCTGGAATTTGGTAGGGCGGGGGCTTGCTCCCGCCGCAAAATTGCACTGGGTGTGTACAACAGCGGGAGCAAGCCCCCCCTAAAATAATATTCCCATGGGGAAAATCACGCACAGGGCAGACTGCCCTGTGCGTGATTTTTTTGATTTAAAATTACTCGCCGATTTCTTCCTTCAATCTTGCCAGAGCAGATTCGTGGACATCCATCAGATCATCGTAGTGGTACTTAGCCTTCATTTCCTCCAGGACCTTATCCCACTCGGAGAAGTCACGCTGGTTAAGCAGGAACTTGGACCACTGAGTCTGCGCATAGTTGAAGCAGGAAAGCGCATATGTATCGTACACAAGCTGCTCTTCGTCGTCGTATCTCAGACGGTACTGAGGCGTATCGCCGCCAACATACTTCAGAGCCAGCTCCAAAGATGCTGCATCTTCTTCGCTCAGGGACTTCATCCAAGGCTCAGTCATACGAACACCGCACAGGCCGGGCTGACGCAAACCTGCTATAGTCAAGCTGATCTCCTCATCCAGGAAGCTCTTCAGGAACTTCTTTTCGCCATTCTCGTCGATCTCAAAGCTTTCGCCCTCGATGCCCCAGTTGGTCAAAAGCAAACCGGGCTCAGAGTACATCCAGTCCACATAAGCCAAGGTGTTTTCCAGATTCTCGTTGTTGCCGATGGCATTCCAGAACACAGTACCTGCACCGTGGCCTTCGCCAAAGCTGGTGGTTACCTGATCGGCAGTCTTTGCGTAAGAACCGAAGTTAAAGGGCTCAGCAGCAGCTACCTGGAACTCAGGGTTCAGGCTCTGGCCTGTACGGTTCATAACAGGCAGACGGTCGGTCTTATCGAAGGTAATGAAGCTGGTGTTAGACGCAAAGGATTCATACCAGGTAGCTGCGTCCATCATTGCGCCGGAGGGGTGCATCAGGCCTTCGTTCATCAGGCCGTTCAGGAACATAGCCATTTCCTTGTATGCATCGCTTACCTGAGCCATATAGTACTGGCCGTCATCATTAACAGTGAAGATGGTGTTATAAGCACCCTGGTTTAAGTGGGTAGCGCCCCACAGATGGGAAAAGCCCATAATGGACTGCATATTGCCGTTGATGGCACGCATAACGAAGGGATAGGAAGAAGGATACGCTTCCTTCAGCTTCCGCAGAACAGCCATAAACTCATCCTGATTGGTGGGCCACTGCAGCTCATGCTTTTCGAAAAGGTCCTTGCGGTACAGGAAGATATAGGGGTCGATCTCGTCTTCGGTGTGAACGGGCAGGCAGTACATAACGCCTTCACGGACGGTGTACTTGGTAACATCCGCAGCATTTTCGGGATCTTCAATGAATGCCTTAACATTGGGCATATAATCCAGATAGTTGTAAATATTGATGTATGCGCCGTCGTCACCAAAGGCATCATAGCTGTTGTTGTAGACGTTGGAGTGAGTGATGTCCGGAACCTTGCCTTCAGACATCATAGTTGCGATCTGCTGAGAGAAGCTGTCCAGCGCAACATAGTTCAAGTCTACGCCCAGGGTTTCCTCGATCTTAGGCAGCAGCCAGCTACCCTGGGGGTCAAAGTCAGAGTTTTCCCAAGCATAGATATCGATGGTCTTTCCGGTCAGATCAGGAGCCACATAGTTCTCCAGATCGGGGTTGAAGTTGCTAAGGGGCTCATCGCTTCCGCCGCCGCAGCCGGCAAGCAGGGTCAGGCAGCACACAAGTGCCAGAATCAGAGAAAGCAGTCTCTTTGTCATTTTCCTTTACCTCGTTTCCAGTAGTTTAGGTGATAAAAAACCTCTGACTGGTATCTTATCACAAATTTCCGGGTATTTCATTGGATGTACTTGTCTATTTTTATAGCAAGATTATCCTATTTTTACCGGCGGCCTCTGCTTTTTCAGCCGCATCTATTATAGCACACATTTTTCCAAGAAACAATATGTGTTGAAAAAAAATTTTTAGCATTCTTGTATTTCTTATTTGTGTGCCGCTTTCCATTTCTCCACAGCAGAAAATGCAACATTTTTCAGTGCCAGTACCATGTTGCCTTCGCTACTTCTTTTCGGTCTTGTGGTGATCCGTTCATAATAGGCATCGGAGGAAAACGCCTCCAAAAAGCCCTTTTCGATCCGCTGGCGCAGATCCGGATGTTTTTCTCCAATCCGCACCAACGCCATCACAGACTGGGACATGAACTGAAAATAAACATTTTGGAAATCCGCCACCTTATACCGGGTAGTCTGGGCAAGCTCCCTGTGGTATACCGTTTTTTCAGCCTCCTGCTCACTACAGATAAGCTCTAACAGCTCCTGCGTGATTTCCCGGTCACCCAGTCTTCCCAGCCAATAGATTGCCATACATCCACGGAAGTTATTGTGCTTGCGGCAGTCCTTGAGCATCAATCCGTCTCTTTGATACACCATATCCCGCAAGAGGTCTTTTCCTGCATCGTTTCCCAGCATTGCCAGAGCAAAGGCTGCGTGCTTCTTTGTGTTTTCGTCCTGCTCCTTTAAAAGGGCGCTAAGTACAGGTACTGCCTTTTGTCCCATTCTTTTTGCCGACCAGATCGCCTGACCGGGTGTTTCTGTTCCCAGCCGTTTCCCAAGGGCTTCCGGGGCAGTGATCCAGGAAACGCTCTCCTTTTCAATCGGTGTTCCATCCCAGTTGACCCTTCCGTCAATGCGCACACCCCGGTTATCTTCTGCCTTGAGACAGCCGCTTTCTTCCAGTTCCTTACGCAGCGCCTCGTAGGGCACTTCCTGCAGCTGTACTCCATTTTTCACCGCCAGTACCGCCCATTGTGCCGCCGCCTCTGCCAGCTTTTTCATATCCGGGACCATCCGCACACAGCTGGAAACATCCCGATCCACGCCCAAAGCGCGGCAGGGCACCAAAATTCCCTCGTAACCCTTTGGCTGGATACAGCCCCGGGGGACAGCAACCGTTACATTGTATGCACCCAGATTTGCGCCAATTGCCCAGTCTCCCAGTTTTTCTCCGTCAAAGGCAATATCCCAGCCGTGCTTATCCAGATCGGCATAGGCATAGTAGATCGGCTCCTTTGTCTGTTTATCTGCAAACAGATCCTCAAGACAGACCCTTTCCTCCGGGATGATACGGCGTCCCTCCCGGAAGCCCGGCAGGGGCATTTGGGTGATCAGAATCTTATCCTGGTTTTCCGGAATGGGATAGGCTCTGGAAAACAAAATTGCATCGGAATATGCATAGGGATCATTCTGATCCACTCTGCCAAAGTCCACATTTGTATAGCGATATTTATCCTGCTCATACACCATAGAAACCACAGAATAGGGCTGCATCTGTCCGTCGGTCGTTCGCCCCTGCTCTGTCCGGCAGCCAGCCATCACCGCAACGGTGGCTTCCGCCGTGCAGTCTAAGACGACCTTTGCCCCACATTCCCAAAGCTGTCCCTCTGACAAGATCTGCAGTCCCACGACCTTGTTGTCATCCAGATATACACCGCAGGGCGTTGCCTTGTAGGCTACCTTTACGCCGCTTTCCCGCAGATGTTTTTCCAGCACAAGCTTTCTGCCTTCGAGCTTTGTACCGGTATACCGGTCTGAAAAGTCAGAAACCTCCTGATCGATGCTTTCATAGCGACCTCCGGGGCATCCAAAATAATGTCCCGGCACACCGCCTGCGGTATGGGTGCCGCCCGGGCAGGTCAGCATTTCCACACCCAGCACAGACAGTCCCTTCTCTGCCGCAAATATTGCCGCAAGAGAGCCCGCTGTGCCTAAGCCGCAAACGATCACATCAAACGTGCTTGCAAATTCCGTCGCTGAAACAGCCTGCAATTGCTGCTTTCCGTCAATAATCTGGGCAAGATATCTCATTTTCACACCTCCAGTCCCGCCTCAAAGGCACAAATGGGATTTTTGTACGCCTTAGACGGCAAAATGCGAATTTGGTTTCTGGTAGCCGCCAAATTTTCTTCCACCTGGTAGTCAAATTCATCTGCAAGCAAAATCAGCCTTTGCCCCTGGGAAAACTGCCGGATCGTTTTCTCTGCAAGCTCCCTCGCCTGACCATAATCACACAAAAGAGGAACCGGGCAGCGCAGCACATAATGGCGATCGATTCCGGTGCATTGCGCGTCAATTCCCTCAAACTGGGGCAGTGTATCACTTTCCACCAGAAGATTGTAGGTTTTTTCGCAGCTTATTTCCTCGCTGCAGCGGGTGTCTATCACATTTTTTGCCCAAAAGGAAGCATATCCCCCCACGCCGTAGGTTTTGCACAGGAATGCCCCCTCTTTCTTTTCCACAGAAACGACCTGTGTTCCAAAAAGCACATTGCTCTCCTGCAAAATCGGATAGATGCAGGTATTGCGCATATAGGGCGTTACACCCTCAGCAAAAATTTGCTGATAAAGAGCTTGTCCTTCCTGGGTCTTCAACGGTACATCATAGTCCGTTCCATAATTCAGTGCTCCAAAAAATTCATAGCCTGCCTGCAAAGACTGTTCCAGGATCAGGCATTTCTTTTTTTGCCGTGATGCGATCCCTGCCGCCGCAAAGGTCGCACCCAAAATAATGGTTTCGTACATATTGCGTTTCCCTCCAAATTCCGTTTTTCTATAGTATATAGCTTCTTGTCCTGTATTTTCTACCGCTTTTCAGGCGTTAAATTTCGTTTTCTTGCATTTCGGTCGCGCATATGATAAAATATTCCTATATACCGGGCAACGAAAGGGGTAAGATGACTTGATTCTTTTAAGGAAACAACATTTTTCTGTAATGCGGTTGCACCGTGATTCCTCCACACTGCCTTCTCCCAACGATCGGTTTTATTCCGATATAAAAATCTGTCTGGTGCTGGGTGGCTCAGCAAAATGGGAAATCGAAGGTCGCCGCTTCGATGTTCAAAAAGGAGATGTGGTCTTTTTGAACATCGGACAGACGCGCCGATTTCTCTCCTTCGGAGATACCGGCTTTGATCTTTGTGTTTTCTCTTTCCCCCGAAACGCATTTTCCGAGCTGCAGCATTATATATTTTTCAGGGACTGTGCAAAGAAAAACCCATTGCAGCATCCAGCACTGTCGCTGATTTTAAACGAGATCCTCCCCTTCTGGGAATCCCGCTCTCCCCTGCGGTATGATTGGGCGACTGCGAAATTCACAGAGTTTTTTATCCGG
This sequence comes from Oscillospiraceae bacterium, assembly GCA_017521485.1. Taxonomy (GTDB): domain Bacteria; phylum Bacillota; class Clostridia; order Oscillospirales; family Oscillospiraceae; genus Faecousia. The sequence goes on along the minus strand of JAFXCL010000030.1, from coordinate 5,753 downwards.
GCGGAACAGCTGGAGAATTTCAACTTCGAATCTATTTCTCCGAAAAATCTGGAAATACTTAATCGGATGGATCAAATCGATGCAGATATCGCAAACGGACTTTCTCTTAGCGCAATTGCAAAGTCTGCCGGCTTATCGGAAAGTGCTTTTTCCCGGCGGTTTGCCGCCGCTGCCGGTATCAGCTTCAAGCAATATGCTATGGAAAAAAAGATTCAGCGGGCACTATATCTGCTAAATAACACTGATCTGAAAATTATTGACATTGCCGCAGAGTGCGGCTTCCAAAGCATCAGCGGATTTTACGATACTTTCCGTAAGCTCCTGGGCACAACACCCAATAAAATACGCTCTGAACGCTAAAGCCGGCAGCCTCCACGATTCTTCCGCACAGTAGCTCCCAAGCACCAAATCTTGTTGCCCGGCTGATGGAACGGAGACCCATAAAGAAACTATTATAATGTATCAGGGCGTGCTGCAAAGCAGCACGCCCTGTTTCTCATTATTTTTCCAGTGCCATAACTTTATCGATCCGGCGCTGGTGGCGCTCGTCCTGGGAAAATTCTGTTCCCAGCCAGGTATCCACGATCTCCAGTGCCAGCATTTCGCCCACCACACCGGCGCCGATCGCCATCATATTGGTGTCGTTATGCTCCCGGGTCATCCGGGCAGACATCACATCGCTAAGCAATGCGCAGCGGATGCCTTTTACCTTATTTGCCACAATAGATACACCAATGCCGGTGGTACAAAGGACGATGCCCTTTTCACATTCTCCTGATGCCACCGCTTTGGCGGCTGCACCGGCAAAATCCGGATAGTCGCAGCTATCTAGCGTATATGTGCCGAAGTCCTTGGCTTCAAAGCCCTTGTTTTCCAAATGGGTGACCAGCTTGTTTTTCAGCGCCAGCGCGCCGTGGTCACAGCCTAATGCAATCTTCATTTGTATGCCTCCTTAAATCACATAACCGCCGTTGACCGGCAGTACCTGTCCTGTTACAAATTCCGCATCCGCAAGGTAGAGCATTGCCTGTGCAATGTCTGCGCCCACGCCGTTGCGGCCCACCGGGGTCTCCCCTGCCATATCCTCCAGAATTTGGGGGTCGACGCCGTTGCACATATCCGTCAGAACCACCCCGGGTGCCACGCAGTTGACCCGGATCCCACTGGGTCCCAGTTCCTTGGCAAGGGCCTTTGTCATAGCGATCACCGCGCCCTTTGTGGCAGAATAGGCAACCTCGCAGGATGCGCCCACCTGTCCCCACATAGAGCTGACGGTGATGATACAGCCTTTGTGCTTACGCAAAAATCCGGGCATTGCCCCGTTAATGCAGTGGTACATCCCCTTGACATTCACATCGAAAAGCCTGTCCCAGACTTCTTCCGAGGTCTGGCTCATCAGGCCCACACCGCCGATGCCGGCGTTGCAGACAAGAATGTCTATCTGACCTATCTGTTCATAAGCTGCCCGGACGGCTTCTCCGTCCGCCACATCACAGCAAATGGCGGTTGCGCCGGTTTTTTCCGCAACCTGCTGTGCCTTTTCGTGTTCCTTTTCATACAGGAAAAACACCCGGTCACCCCGGGCGGCAAACTGCTCCACCGCCGCCGCGCCGATTCCCCGGGACCCTCCGGTGATAAGTACTGTCTTCAAAACAAATCATCCTTTTGATAAAATACGGGCGGCAGATTGCCGCCCCTACAAGATATTATCGTCTTCTGCTGCGTGTACGATGATCTGCACGCAGGGAGGAGATCTTGCTGTCGGACTCGGACATAAATGCCTTCAGCTTTTCCTCAAACAGCTGGTCTGCCGTCTTAGGTGCAGGAGGCGGGGTGGGCTCCCGGCGCTGGCTGCGCTCCCGCTGGGGGGCATTGTCTCTCCGGGGTGCATCCTGCTCCAGGCGCTTGATGGACAAATTAATCTTCGCGCCCTCAGCGCTGATCACCACCACTTTCACATCCTGACCCTCGGTCAGGTGCTGGCGGATATCGCTGACATAGGCATTTGCCACTTCCGAGATATGTACCAGTCCGGTCTTATTCTCAGGCAGTGCAATAAACGCGCCGAAATTTGTAATCGATTTTACTTTGCCCTCTAAAACGGTTCCAACGGTTAACTCCATAATTTGTTATGCTTCCTCCAGTTATTCCACAGGTTCAAAAAATATAGCATCCGGATCTACCAATCCCAATTCCTCTTCAGCGATCCGCTTAATGCTCTGGACAGTGCCAAGCTCGGCGATGCTTTTTTTTAGCTTCCGGTTCTCCTGCTCCAGCGCCGCGGCCTCTGCCCGCAGACCGTCTGTATCCTGCCGCAGCTGACGGATTGAGCTGTGCAAAATCAGCAGTGCTGCCGTACACAACACGATAGTCGCCAGCACCACACATTTGAGCAGGGGCGATGCCCGCCGATACACCAGCCGGATCCGGCCCAGGGGATTTTTTCTGTTTGCCATGGGGCACACCTCCGGGTCTCCGCCATTTTGCCTGACGGTTATTCTTATTTATTGTAACCCATTTTTTTACGGTTGCAAAGAGAAATTTTACAAATTCCAGTATTTTTTTCAAAATTATCTTCATAGGACGGAAAATTCCTGCGCTGATCCGGTACAAACACCGCCAAAATCCCGCAAAAACCGGCATCAGGTACGCACCCACCGTCCAATCCCACCCCAGACAGCCCAAAAGCAGTCCGGCAGTATACCCGAACCGTAGATCACCGCCGCAGACGGAGAATCCCAGATAGATCCATACCCAAAAGATCCCCGGCAAAAACAAAATATCCCCCAAGCCTGCCCGCCGCCGGCGCAAGGGCCGCAAAAAGCCGTAATACATTCCAAGAACACAGCCCAGCAAACAGGCAATCAGGAAGCGCCGTGCCGCCAGCGCCGGGGCGTTCATCCAAACAGGCGGCGCAGCATTCCGCCACTGGGCCGGTTTTCTTCATAGATCAGGGCGGATACCAGCCCGTCCACCGCCACCTGCCCCCCGTCCAGCGACAGGGTTTTCAGCTGCAGGTCCTTTCCCTGCACCACCAGTGTTCCCAGTCCGGTTTTCAAAATCACCGCACCCTCATCAAAGCTGACTACCTCCGTCACCCCGGTCATGGTCAGATTTTTCCGCTCATTCAGCGTAAGCTTGTGGGGCAATATTACCTGCTCCTGTGCCATAGACATCCCTCCCGGAAAAGCCTATGTGCATAGCCCGCCTGATATAACTTCCATTGACATAAATCGATAGAATAGATATACTAAAAGCAAATACAAAACAGGAGAACTACTATGTTATTTGATACCCACGCCCATTTGAATGACTCGGCTTTTGACCCGGATCGGGATACACTCATCCAGGGCCTGCCTGCAGCCGGAGTGGGCCATGTAATGAATGTGGGCTGCTGTCTGGAAAGCTCCCGGGACTGTGTGGCAATGGCAGAGACCTATCCCCATATTTATGCCTCTGTTGGCTCTCATCCGGATTCGGCTGATGAAGTAAATCAAGAAGTTCTGGATGAATACCGGATGTTATGTAAACACGACAAGGTGAAAGCCATAGGGGAGATCGGTCTGGATTACTACTATGAGGATATCCCCCGGGATATTCAGCAGAAGGCCTTTCGGATGCAGCTGGAGCTGGCACAGGAGCTCCAGATGCCGGTCATCGTCCACGAGCGGGATGCCCATCAGGACGGTCTGATGATCGTCAAGGACTTCCCTACAGTTACCGGTGTCTTTCACTGCTACTCCGGTTCTGCGGAAATGGCACGCCAACTGGTGAATATGGGCTGGTATATCGGCTTTACCGGTGTGCTGACCTTCAAAAATGCCCGCAATGCGGTAGAAACAGCCACCTCTATTCCCTTGGAGCGGATCGTACTGGAAACGGACTGCCCCTATATGGCACCGGAGCCTTTCCGGGGCAAGCGCAATGACCCCGGGTATCTGTTCCGTATGGCAGAAAAATTGGCAGAGCTTCGAGGTATCTCTGTAGAAGAAGTGGAAAACATCACCACAGAAAATGCCAAGCGTTTGTACCGGCTTTAAAAACAAACTTGTAGGGAACGACCTATGTGTCGTTCCCTACATGCATTTAATATTTATCCGTAAGATTTTATCGATTTTTTGGGTTTTCCTCTTGACAAACAGGTTTTTTTCAAGTATCATACAAAAGGTACCACATGACTGACGGATTTGCAGAGTACTGCATGGAGTGTGGTGTAATAATGCCGACCGTCTGGGCAATTCAGTTTTGTGGAACTGGATTGCTTTTTTTATTTATATCGGATAGAGGAATTTCCAATGAGTTTTACATACAAGGGCCTGAAGGCCCAGACCAGCAGACATATTATCACCGATGAAGAGCTGGATCGCCAGATCGAAAAGCTCCAGAGTTGTAACCCCCGCATTGCGGTGGTGAAAGACCGTCCCACAGCAAAAGGTGACGAGATCGTTCTGGATTATGCAGGCTTCTGCGACGGCGAGCAATTTGCCGGCGGCACTGCCCAAAACCAGACCTTGGTTCTGGGAAGCGGTATGTTTATCCCCGGCTTTGAAGAGCAGCTGATCGATAAAGTTCCCGGTGAGCAGGTCACCGTGGAGGTCACCTTCCCCCAGCAGTATCATTCCCAGGAGCTTGCCGGCAAGGATGCAGAGTTTCGCTGCACCATTCACGAGATCCGGGTCAAGACTCCTTATGAATTAGACGATGTATTTGCCCAGGAGGTTGGCGGCTGCTACACCTTTGAGGAAATGAAGGAGCAGCTGCGTAAGAGCCTGCAGGAATACACCGACGAGCGGGGCGAAATGGATCTGCAGGATCAGCTTCTGCAGCAAGCTGCCGCCACTTTGGAAATGACCGTTTCCCCGGAAGAACTGAAAAAAGCCATTGATGCCCAGATGAAAAATCTGGAAGCGCAGCTTTCCCGGCAGGGCCTGACAATTGATATGTACTGTTCCTTCCTGGGTAACACCGTAGAAGATATCCGGGAGGAAATGAAGGCATCTGCGGAAAATTCCGTGAAAATCAATGCTGCTATTGAAAAGATCGTGGAGCTGGAAAAGCTGGAAGCCACCGAAGAAGAGATCGGACAGGCGATCAGCGTAATCTGCCGTCAGAACAATATGACTGTAGAGCAGCTCAAGCCCCATTACGATGCCGAATTTGAACAGGCAGTTATCAAAAGTGTACTCACCAGTAAGGTCATGCGTCTTATTCGGGACGCCGCTGATGTTACGGTAGTATCATAAATCAGTTAATCATTGTGCGTAAGCACCGAAAAACAAGGAGGAACATACTATGGCAATCGTTTATGACGAAAATGGCAAGTACGTGGACGAGAAGGGTCTCGTGAAGCTGGACCCCACTAAATTCGCTGACTGGCAGATCGCTGAGGAAGCAGAAAAGACTCTTCCTTCCGTGGACTACTTCCGCCAGAAGCTGGGTCTGCTGGAAGATGAGATCATCCCCTACGGCAAGACCCCCAAGATCGACTTTATCAAGGTTATGAACCGTCTGAAGGACAAGCCCGACGGAAAGTTCATTGAAGTTACCGCGGTTACCCCCACCCCCTTCGGTGAAGGTAAGTCCACCGTTTCTCTGGGCCTGATCGAAGGTCTGGGCTACATCGGCAAGAATGCTGGCGGCGCTCTGCGTCAGCCCTCCGGCGGTCCTACCATGAACGTTAAGGGTACTGCAGCCGGCGGTGGCAATGCTCTGCTGATGCCTATGACCGAGTTCTCTCTGGGTCTGACCGGCGA
>JAFXCL010000029.1 GCA_017521485.1 Oscillospiraceae bacterium | reverse complement strand
TTTTTTCCTGCCTTAGTCAGCCTTGGCGGCCAGGACCTGACGGCCATTGTAGGTACCGCAAGCCTTGCAAGCTCTATGGGGCATGACGGGCTCGCCGCACTTGGGGCAGACGGACACGCTGGGAGCAGACAGCTTCCAGTTGGAACCACGGCGCTTATCGCGGCGGGCGCTGGACACTTTACACTTAGGGACAGCCATGGATGACACCTCCTTGATAGATGCTTTAAAACAGCATTCAGATAGTTAATTACTTATTAAGAAGCTGCTTTAAAGCAGCAAGACGGGGATCGATCTCTTTCTCGCAACTGCAGGGACCTTCGTTCAGGTTCTTGCCGCATCTGCAGCACAGACCCTGGCAATCATCACTGCACAGCAGCTTGGAATCCATATTCAGAACGAATACCGTTCTGACAATATCATCCAGGTCAGCACTGTCGCCTTCCAGAGTGAATACCCATTCATCTTCATTTTCTTCATTTGCCAGCTCTGTGACCAGAACCGCATCAATGGGAAGCTCCATATCGCGGTCAAACTCTGCAGCGCAGCGGTCGCAGATGCCATGGATGCAGGTCGTAATCTTACCCTTCATCACAAGCACACCGGCGGTGTTTCGTACCGTACCGCTGGCCAGCACAGGTTCTGTCACCGGAAAGCAGGTACCATACTGAAGATCACTCAGATCCACAACAGCAGAATAGGAAATGCTTTCACCGGGACGGTCAATAATCTGGGACAGTCCAAGTCGCATAGTATCCCCCTCCTATCAGTCGTGCTTAGATATTATATAGGCTTTTATGTCATTTGTCAAATGTTATTTTTAGAAATTTTTTGTCTTTTTTTATAGGAATTTTAAGGTGTGGAACCGGGGTTTTCTATGGTCAAATGTGCAGACATATCCGAAGATATCCTGAACGATTTTGCAGCCTTCAGCGCAGTACTGGCCTACCCGGTCGGCATGATGGGCATCGGAACCCACCGTGACGATCTCACCGCCCAATTCTTTAAACCGGCGCAGATACTCCACCCCCGGCAAATAGTCGCCGCAGCGATCCAGGCCGCTGGTATTGAACTCCATGCCAATACCCTTATCCACCAGAATTTTCATGATCTCGTCGGCTACTTCCCGGTAGTCCCGGTAAAGGATCGGTTTCTTCTCGGGGTTTGCATCGCATTTTCCCAAATAGGTCAAATGCCCCAGTACATCGAAGCCATCGTGGTTTTTGACACACTGCAGCGTATCCTCAAAGCTGCGCAGGATAGCTTGATAGGGGGTCTTCCCTTCCCAATACCGGGGATAGTACACATCCAGGCCGTCGACAAAGTGCAAAGAACCGATGACGAAATCCCAGCTGCGCAGGCTGACATCCTGCAGAAACTGATCCCGGTTGTCCGGAAGCATACCAAATTCAAAGCCCCGGCGGATGGTGAGGCCCGGCACTTCCAGGTCATCGTACTCGTTAATATAATCGGCCAGTTCGAAATGGAGTTTGTGGTTGGGATCCAGGGGATCGTAATCCATATGGTCCGTAAAGCAAATCTCACAGAGTCCGGCGTTCTGTGCAGCCTTTGCCATGTTGACGGCGGTATCCCGTCCGTCAAAGGAAACGCGGGTATGCATATGAAAATCAAACATAGCCTGTCTCCTCCCAAAACTGCCGGAAGGCTGTGGGCAGCGCGGCATTGTCGCTGATCTGCCGGGCAGACAGCCAGGTATAGTCTCCGCTCTGTTCCTTTACTTCCATATACACTCCACTCATATGCCATTCTATATGGGTAAATATGTGTTTCTTCTCCACTTGCCTGATGATTTCTTTTGGCTTAATGTCACTTCTCTCCACATAAGCAATTGCCGCGGCCATATTCAGCTTACCGGGGACGTTGGGAAACTCCCAGAGGCCCGCCAGCAAGCCTGTATCCGGACGTTTGCTCATGGCATAGAAACCGTCACAGGACAGGATAAAGACGGTCTTCTCCTCAATGCGGCGCTGGGGCTTGGCCTTTTTCACCGGCAGCATTCCCGCCGTGCCGCGATGATACGCAAGACAAAAGGCCTTGCAGGGGCAATTTTCGCAGTCCGGTTTCCGGTTAGGGCCGCAGAGGGTGGCGCCCAGCTCCATCAAAGCCTGGGTAAAGTCCCCTGCCCGCTCCGGATAGACGGCAGCCAGGTTTTCTGTGATTTGCTTGCGGAAAGCGGGCCGGTCGATAGGTGTTGGGTCGTCGGTAAGCCGGGAAACCACCCGCAGCACATTTCCGTCCACCGCAGGAGTAGGCAGATCAAAGGCAATGGAGCAGATGGCGCCGGCAGTATAGGGGCCGATTCCCGCCAGGGCAGATACCTCAGCGTGGGTCCTGGGGAACACACCGCCGTGGCGCTCCAGGATCTGCAAAGCGGCCTTTTTCAGATTGCGCACCCGGCTGTAATAGCCAAGCCCCTCCCACAGCTTATGGAGCAGTTCATCATCGGCGCAGGCCAGGTCAGCAACGGTAGGCAGCGCTTCCAAAAAGCGAGCATAGTATCCCTTCACCGCCTCCACGCGGGTCTGCTGGAGCATGATCTCCGAAACCCAGATGTGATAGGGTTCCTTATCTTTGCGCCAGGGCAGATCCCGGCGGTTCACTTCATACCAGGGAAGCAGACTGACCGGAAGAGCAGAAAAAATATCCCTGTTTTCCACGGCAGATACCTCCTCTCAAATCTTTGTCTATTCTACAATATGGTTCAAATCCCTGTCAAGCAAGGCTATTTCCAGCGGTCTAAAATTTTTTTAAATTTTTTCAAAAAAGTACTTGCTTTTTCATTTTATCTATGCTATTATATGCAGGCGCTTGAGAGAGCGTGGTATGCGCTGGTAGCTCAGTTGGATAGAGTGACTGACTACGAATCAGTAGGTCGGGGGTTCGAGTCCCTTCCAGCGTACCAAAGAAGAATAATCCGAACCTTATCTCAGTTGGAGAAGGGTTCGGATTATTTTTGCTTTTGGGAGGACAATATGAGTAAGATTATTTCTTGTGAGTTCAATATCGACACCGCTTGTGTCGAGGTCAAATATGCCGACGGTAGCATGATCTCCATCGACTGCACCCGGGTAGAAAATGAGATTGCACGGAACATGTACGAAGCCAGTGAACTGGATTGGCTGGTCTATAACGCTCCGGTGGACTATGTGAATTTGCTTCTGAATGGGGACATTCGGGAGTATCTAAGAAATACGACGGACTATCATCCTCTGGATACTTAATATGACAGCGGTGCTGCTAATTTCGGCGGCACCGCTTTTCTTCACCTAAACGGGAAAAGCCAATCTTGGATAATCCAGTATTGGGTCAACCAATATTGGGAAAACGGCCCCAATTAATAACTAATATAATCAAATACTAATTAATCAATAACTTATCAATCATTCTTTCTTGATGAAGGGAGTTTTCCTTGAGAAAATGTAACGCTTTTATAGCCGATTTTAGGGTCTGACAAGGAATCGTATTACCTTTACAGAATTGCAGAAAAAAGTTGTTGTGCTGCAGTGCTTTTTGGGGTCAAAAACGTTACAATGTCGACTATAAGAACCTCGTTTTTGGAAGGGGTGGTATAGCACCATCACCCTGTCCATTTCTACGGTTCCAGTTCTATTGACAGCATTTTGGATCGATGATATAATAACAGCGCAACAGAATAGCTTTGATGCAGACACTCTTGACGAGTGTCTGCGTTTTGTTTGTGAACTTGATCACCGGGCGGAACGGACATTAAGCATCCGGCGATTTGGATAATCAATATTTGGAAAGGAGGTCTGCCATCGACCTACACTCATTCGAACATCCACACTTGTACCTTGAAAATTTAATACTACCCGGAGGGATCAAAACTTGTGAGCCGCAAAAAGAAACCCGTGAACAATTCCGGTATTCCGCAGCACATCATTGAATCAATCGCCCGGTGCATACTTCCCGACAT
>JAFXCL010000028.1 GCA_017521485.1 Oscillospiraceae bacterium | reverse complement strand
TGTCCAGCACGGAGTAACCGGTGCCGGTGCCCAGGTTGAAAACGCTTTCGCCGCTGGAGGTCATCAGATGGGAAATGGCTGCCACGTGGCCCTTGGCCAGGTCCACCACAGGAATATAGTCCCGGACACCGGTGCCGTCCGGTGTGTCGTAATCGTCACCAAACACGCTCAGCTTCTCCCGGCGGCCCACTGCCACCTGGGTGATATAGGGCATCAGGTTATTGGGGATGCCTCTGGGATCTTCGCCGATCCGGCCGCTTTTGTGTGCGCCGATGGGGTTAAAGTACCGCAGCAGCACCACGCTCCACTGCTCGTCTGCATTTGCCATTCCGGAGAGGATCTGCTCGGTCATATACTTGGTCCAGCCGTAGGGGTTGGTGCAGTGGCCGGTGTTGCTGCTCTCTTTTAAGGGCATTTCGTTGTCGGAGGTGTAGACGGTGGCAGAGGAGGAGAAGATCAGGTTCTTCATGCCTACCTGCTTCATTACTTTTGTAAGTACCAAGGTGGAGTTTAAGTTGTTGTCATAATACTCCCAGGGCATTGCCACACTTTCGCCCACAGCCTTCAAGCCTGCAAAATGGATCACACAGCCGATTTCATTTTCTGCAAAAATCTTTTGCAGCAGTGCTTCATCCCGCACATCGCCCTCATAAAATTTCAGGGTCTTTCCGGTCAGCTCCTGCACCCGGTTCAGGGACTCAGGATTGGAATTGCACAGGTTGTCCACCACCACTACGCCGTAGCCGCTCTCCAAAAGCTCCACGCAGGTATGAGAACCGATATAGCCGGCACCGCCGGTAACAAGAACATTCATAGTAAAATCCTCCTTAATTTGCAAATTTCAGTTTGACGAACAGTTTCCACAAAAAACAATGTACTATCTACCTGGTCACTTTCGTCCGAACGCGGGTGGGGTTCATAGGGGAGGGGGATTTTATGTGCGGGAGCACATGGATCCCCCTCCCCTATGTCGCGTTCTTTGGGTACTTTCTTGGCGAAACAAGAAAGTACCGCCCCCGGCAGGGACCGGAAGTACGAAACAGGAGATTGCCACACCAGTGACATCGGTCACTGGTTCGCAATGACATGCGGTTTGATAAACTACGCCATAAACAGAAATTTGTAGGGTAAAGTATTGCAAAATTATTCTATCGTATAATTTGAAAAAATGCAACCGGTATCTATATTTTCAATTGTTTTATATACGCAAATAATAGATATTGACATTCCGGGCTATTGCAATATAATGTGACCTGTATTAGGGAGGGATCATATGTCCTTTTTCAAAAAGCATTATCACTGGCTGATCGCAGCACTGGTTCTTCTGCAACTGGCTGTCTACGGCGGCATAAACAACAACCTGACAACCTTATTCTTCCTGCCTGTCTCTCAGGATCTCGGTATTTCCCGGAGTGTCTTTTCCATTTCCGCCAGCTTGAAGGCAATCGCCAGCGTTCTGGGTACATTCCTGTCCGGGACAGTCTTAGTGCGCCTTGGCTACCGTAAGTCGGCCTTTGCGTTTTTGCTGGTAGGTACTACTGCGCTTTGTATTCTTGCAGGCAGTAACAATATGATCCTGTACGGCATTGGCTGCGTGATCTGGGGTCTTGCAGACGGTGTGTGTATAAATGCCGGTCCGCCCCGGGTGGTGAGTGCCTGGTTTCATCGCCATCAGGGTGCTGTTCTGGGTGCGGTGTCCTCTGCTACCGGTTTAGGCGCCAGCGTGCTGTGTCTGCTCTTATCCGGGATCATCGAGAAAGCCGGCTGGAAAAATGCCTATCTGACCGCGGCGGTCCTGATGGGCATTGTGGCGCTGCTGATTTTGCTCTTGGTCCGTGACCGCCCGGAGGAAAAAGGGCTGAAACCCTTTGGTGAAGGGCAGCGGATCGTCAAGAAAAAAGAGGGCAACGACCATTGGATCGGCTACACCTTCCAGCAAATGCGCCGTGCCCCCGCCTTTTATCTGATGATCGTTTTTACCTTTGTTTCCTGCTTTTTCTCCGGCGGTATCCTGGCAATTATGATCCCCCATTTGCAGGATGTGGGTCTGTCCGCCTCCCAAGCCGCTTCTATGCAAAGCACCATGATGCTGGCGCTTGCGGGTGTGAAATTCGGCTGTGGCTTTTTCTCCGATAAGGTTGGCGCCAAGTGGGTAGCTTTGTTCTGCCTTGCCTGCACCGGCATAAGCGCGGCACTGTTTCCCTTTGTTACCACCCCTGCCCTTGCGCTGATCTCAGCCATCGTCTATTCCGCTTCTCTTCCCCTGACAAGCGTGATGGTGCCGCTGTTAAGCTCTGCGCTTTTTGGCTATCGGGCCCAGGCATCCTGCCTGAGCATCGTTATGGCAATTATTTCTCTGGCAAGTATTGTATCCGGTCCAACAGCCAACATGATATTTGACAAATTTGGCTCTTACGATCCTTTCTTCTGGATTTGTGCCGTGGGTTCTGCCGCGTTGGTGGTGCTGTATCCGGTTATGTACCGTCTGGCAGCCAAGGACAAAGCCCGGATCCTCGCCGAACAGGAACAACAATCCCCTTGACAAAAATATGTGGCGGGAGCAAGCCCCCGCCCTACTGTCCGTGTATCAGATATGCGGGCAGTTTTTTCTTGCTATTTTCCCCTGCTACCGTTATAATGGATACTGGAAAAATAGAAAGAGAAGGCTGAAGTTATGGAACAAAAGAAACGGATCTTGCTTCTGACCACCGGCGGCACCATCGCCTGTCTGCCCGGCGAGGAGGGCTTAGCGCCCCGCAACTCCCGAATTATGCAGCAGCAGATCGACCGGTTTCGTGACTATTATGATATTTCTGTGCAGGATGTGATGTGTCTGGACTCCTCCAACATCCGTCCGGAGGAATGGCAGCAGATCGCCCGGCACATTTACGGAGAACTGGGCAATTACGACGGCATTGTGGTCTCCCACGGCACAGATACAATGGCATACACTGCTTCCGCTGTGACCTTTATGCTGCAAAACATTCCCATTCCTGTGGTGTTCACCGGCTCGCAGTTGCCCCTTGCCGACCCCTTCTCCGACGGTCCGGACAACCTGCGCACCGCCTTTTCTATGGCATCTGCCGGTAAGCCCGGAGTATTCGTGGCTTTTGACCGGAAGATCATGCTGGGCTGCCGGGCAGTAAAGGTGCGGGCATCGGATTTTGCCGCCTTTGAAAGTGTCAACGCCCGCTATGCGGCGGTTGTGACCCACCGGGGTCTGGTGGTTAATGAGAAAGTCCTGCCCGCAATCTGGGGCGAGCCACAGTTGCTTGACGCCATCAGCAAGGATGTGTTTTTGCTGAAGCTGACCCCCGGCCTGTCGCCGGAGATCTTCGACGCCCTGCTGGGCCTGGGCTGCAAGGGTATCGTGATCGAAGCCTTTGGTCTGGGCGGCTTTAATGTACTTAACCGGGGTCTTTCCGGCATCCAGAGAGCCGTAGCAGCAGGGGTCAGTGTGGTCGTCACCACCCAGTGCCTGTACGACAGCTCTGACCTGCAGGTCTATCAGGTGGGCAATCGCCTTTTGGATATGGGCGTGATCCAGGGAAAGGATATGACCTCGGAGGCTGCCATGACAAAGCTGATGTGGGCCATCGGACAAGGGTTAGATCCCGCCCAGATTCAGGCGCTGTTCCGGAAAAACCTTGCCGGTGAGATCACAGACGGTTGATACACCGCAAAAAATATGATATAATAAACTTTAGAAAACTTTTGGAGGTCAGTATGGGATTTAAAGCACTGCTGGGCAACGAGCGGCTCAAGGACAATTTGCGCCGCAGTATCTCCCGGGGCCGCGCCTCCCATTTTTATCTGATCTGCGGTCCGGAGGGTTCGGGCAAGCATACCCTTGCTACCCTTTTATCCGCCGCACTCCTCTGCAAGGAGGAGGATGCCCCCTGCGGACACTGCGCCGCCTGCCGAAAGGTTTTCACAAACAATCATCCGGATGTGATCACCGTCACAGACCCGGAGCACAAAGAGGTTGCGGTAAAGATCGTCCGCCAAATGCGGGACGATATGTTCATCCGCCCCAATGAAGCAGACAAAAAAATCTATATCTTCCCACAGGATTTAAGAGTAGAGGGTATGAATGCCCTGCTGAAAATTCTGGAAGAGCCCCCCAGCTACGGCGTATTTCTGCTGCTGTCGGACAATCCGGAAAAGCTGCTGCCTACCATCCGCTCCCGGAGTACGGAGCTGGTGCTAAATGCTCTGCCGGAGCAGGTGCTGCGCAAGGTTCTGTCCGAAAAATTCCCCCAGGCAGATGAAGCCCAGCTTTCCGGTGCGATTGCAAGGTCCGGCGGCTATCTGGGTCAGGCACAGGCGCTGCTGGAAAAGGGAACTGCCATCGATCCCCAAACCCAGGAATTTGCCCGATGCTTTGCCGCTAAGGATACCATCGGTCTTCTGCAGGTGCTGGTTCCCATGGAAAAGTGGAAGCGGGATCAGGTCCTGCCGGTATTTACCCAGTGGGTGCAGCTTTTGGAAAGCGCCCTTACAAGCCGCTACGGTATGCAGGCCCTTTCCCCTGCGGCACAGGCACTGAGTACCTCCCGAAGCTCACAAGAACTGACAAACGCCATCCGGCAATTACAAAAAGCCATCGAATATACCCAGGGCAACGTATCCGTTGCCGCGGTCTGCGGCTATCTGGAATGGGCTCTGCGATAGATTGCCAAAAATTCATTAAAAATGCTTGCTGTAGAATGGGAATTCTCAGCATAAGGAGTTAACCAATGAGTGATCATAACAATCAAACGCCCAGCGTGGTGGAAGTGGTAGATATCCAGTTCCGTCCGGGGCAGAAAGTTTATTATTTCGACCCCAATGGGATCACCTGCAAGCCCGGTGATCCGGTGATCATCGACACCGCCCGGGGTCCGGAGTACGGCATCTGCGCCGCAGGCAACCATTCCATCTCTCAAAAGGATGTGGTTGCACCCCTGCGCCCGGTGCTGCGCCTTGCCAATGTGCAGGACCAAAAGGTTGCTGCGGAAAATCAGGAAAAGGAGCGCAAGGCCTATCAGGTCTGCTTGCAGCAGATCGATGCGCTGGGGCTGGATATGCAGCTGGTGAGCGCAGAATGTGCTTTTGACGGCAGCAAGATCCTGTTCTTCTTCACCGCCGACGAGCGGGTGGATTTCCGGGAGCTGGTAAAAAATCTGGCAAGCACGTTCCATACCCGCATTGAGCTGCGTCAGATCGGCGTCCGTGACAAGGCGCGGATGGTGGGCGGTCTGGGCATCTGCGGCAGACCTTTCTGCTGCGCAAGCTTTTTAGACGATTTCCAGCCGGTTTCCATTAAAATGGCAAAGACCCAGAATCTGAGCCTGAATCCCACCAAAATTTCCGGCACTTGCGGCAGACTGATGTGCTGCCTGAAATATGAGCAGGACGCTTACGAGGATCTGATCCGCAGCAGTCCGAAGCTGGAATCCTTTGTGGACACGCCGGACGGCAGAGGAACGGTTGTGGAGATCGATCTGCTGCGCCAGCGGGTAAAGGTGAAGCTGGAGGGCGCACTGGAAACCACAGAGGTTTACGCCAACAGTGATATTGCCATTTTGCGAAACGGCAAGGCAAAAAAGAACGATCCCCCCATCCCTGCTGACCTTGCCCCCATCTCCGGCAGCGGAAAACGGGCAAAGAAAGGGCAGGCAGACGGAGAGCTTGTACTGGACTCTATCAAGTTCCGTTACAGTGAAGAAACCATTGCCGAGGAGCAGGTTCTCGCCCCTAAGGATACAGGGGAAGAGACCAAAGCCCCCTCCAAAAACCGCTCCCGCCGGAGGCGGCATCACAAGCCCAAGGCGGCAAACGCCCAGCCTGCCCAGCCGGCAGAAAAACCGGCACAGGCAGCCCCCAAGGCAGCAGAGGGCAGCAGTGACGCCCCCAAAAAGCCGGGTAAAAGCCGTCACCGCCGCAGACACAAAAAGCCTGCCGGTCCAAAAACAGAAGCATAACAACAGGAGGTGTCTTACTGTAAGACACCTCCTGCTTTTTGTCAAATTTCTATTGATTGGCGATTGGCATAAGAAAAGGACTGTCCTGGACAGTCCTTTTATTCGTATTCAAACAGCAAATTGATGTCCACATTTCCGTCGATGCCGGGGACAGTGCCGGTGCTGGTATACTGCCACATATCCACCCGATAGGGATAATCCAGCATCCCACCGTACTGGGCAAGCCAGAACCCATAGTCCGTCAGCTCTCCTAAGTACATTGCCTTGTGGGACTGGTCTTCATTGAAGTAGATCATCGCCTCATAGCCGGCTTTTTCAATGGTTCGGCAAAAGGCAAGGGTACAGTCGGTCAGTGTTCTTGCGTCCACATTGGCGGTCCGGCTGTCTGCGCCGCCGTATTCCCAGTCGTAAACGATAGGCATCGTGATTTCCCAGCCCCGGATCATATCCAGCACAAATTCCGCTTCCTCTACGGCTTCTTCAGGGGTTACCGCCTGGGAGAAAAAGTAGCCGCCCACCTGTAAGCCTGCTGCGTTTGCCTTTTCATAATTGGTTTTGGCATAGTCGTCCGCACCTAAGCCGCCCTTAGTCGTTCCCCGATAGCCCAAGCGGATCATTGCAAATTCCATTCCCGCCTGGGAGACCTGCTGCCAGTCGATATCTCCCTGCCAGACAGACACATCCACGCCCAGACGGGCAGGCATATTCAGGCAGGCCAGGTATTCCCCCTGGTAGGCAAAATCCTCCGGCTTCAGGGGATTTTCAGTGGGAACGACCGTTGCCCCCAGAGTGGTTTCTTCCTGCGGGTCTGTGGGTGCCTCCGCCTGCCTGCCCGGCAGCAAGCAAATAATTATCAGCAATACCGCCAACATACCGGCACAAATCCCGCCAGTAAGCAATCCTTTCCTTGCAGCTTTTGTTTTCTCCATAGCTTGCTCCTTGGTGTTTTTCCGCATTATAACACACTGTTCGTCCTTTTCCAAGTAGGGAATAGTTTTCCATAAAAACGGATAGGATGTAATAGAGCGTGTTGCAGTTTTGCAACACGCTCTCCAATCCAAATTTAACCGGCAAGAATATCCGCCTTAATTACGCCGGCAGTCTGACGCAGCAGCCGCAGCAGCTCCTCAAGCTGGACTGACAGCTCCATGGTTTCCGCAGAAATGGTAACCACCGCGCAGCCGTTGGTAGGTACAATGGAATTGATGGTAATAATATTGGCGTGGGTCTGGGCAAACAGCTCCAGTACCCGGGACAGCAGACCCTGCTCATCGTGTAGCAGCAGCTGGAAGGTTATGATCCGTCCGGTCATCATATTCTGAAAGGGGATCACCGCATCTCGATACTTGTAAAAAGCGCTGCGGCTGATATCCGTCATCCGGGTCGCTTCATTGACCGTAGCTGCCTGACCGGTGCTCATCAGACGCTTTGCCTCTGCCACCTTCAGAAACACTTCCGGCAATGCAGATGCTTCCACAATATAGTATTTCGGCTCTTTTCCCATTGGTCTGCCTCCTGTATATGTGTATTTTACACGAAATTTCGGCTAGAACTGAGATTATTGTAACACATTTTTTCAAAAAATCAAGTAATTTATCCACGATCTGTAGACGAAAGGAGAACGAATGTCCACAACTCCTGTACGCAAGCTTTTCATCGCCGCCGCCGTTTTTCTGGCGACATTTCTTGTTATCCGCTATCTTGGCCCGGTGCTGATGCCCTTTTTACTGGGCGGGCTGCTTGCCGTAGGGGCAGAACCTGCCGTGGCTCTGGGTATTCGAAAGCTCCACCTGCCCCGCCCCCTGTCCTCTGCCGTGGGGGTGACTGCCACCCTCATTTTGCTGTGCGCCACCTTATGGCTGATGGGCGCGCTGACGGTAAAGGAGCTGGGGCAGCTTGCCGGTGCGATACCCAATGTCCAGCAGACTGTGGGGCAGGGCCTGGGGCTGCTGCAGGACTGGCTTCTGGGCATTGCCGACCGGGCGCCGGATGGTCTGCGCACCCTGCTGACCCAGCTGGTGCTGGAGCTGTTTGGCAGCAGCAGTGCCTTTCTTTCCCGGTTTATCGGCCGTCTGCCCGGGGTCTTCACCGCGCTGCTTGGGTGGATTCCCAACGGTGCAGTCAGTCTGGTCACCGGGATCCTTGCCGGCTTTATGATCTCCGTCCGACTGCCCCAAATCCGGGAATTTCTTGCCCGAAAAATTCCGGACCGGTGGAAAGAGCGGTATTTGCCCGCCCTTGGAAAGCTTCGGAAAACGCTGGGGGCGTGGCTTCGGGCGCAGCTGAAGCTGATGGGCGTCACCTATGCCATTGTTGCCGTGGGACTGTTTTTATCCGGCGTAGCCTACGGACCGGTGTGGGCGCTGCCGGTGGCATTGGTGGATGCCATCCCCGTACTGGGAACAGGCACGGTGCTCATTCCCTGGGCAGTCATCTCCCTGCTGCAGGGAAAAACCTTTGTTGGGGTGGGTCTGCTTCTGACCTATGCCGCCGCTGTCCTGACCCGGACCATGCTGGAGCCCCGGCTGGTAGGCAGGCAGTTAGGGCTTGACCCCCTGGTGACCTTGGTGTTTTTCTACGCTGGCTACAAGCTTTTCGGTTTTCTGGGTATGCTTCTGGCACCGATCCTTGCCGCCGCCACAAAAAGCCTGACAAGCAATTAAAATTATTGCAGGGGTGAGCATCCCCCTCCTGCCAAAACATTTCCCCATCAATATCTTACAGCGGGCGGATGTGGGCATCCGCCCCTACAATGTTGTACGATGGTGTATTCGTGGAAAATTTTGCATTTTGCATTATGCATTTTGCATTTCAAAAAGGTATTGTGCATTTCCTCCATTTTTGTTATAATAAACAGAAATGATAAAATTGGATGTGTTATGCTTTGAAGTACGGAATCTGGAACACTGGTGAACCAAAAATGGAAGCGGTCAATGCCCTGGTGGGAGGTGGCTTTGCGCCCCTTTCCGCCATGGTGCTTGCCGCCCGGGGAATTCAAACCCCCGAGCAGGCTCATAAATACTTAGACTGCAATGCCCCTCTGCCCGATCCCTACCTGCTGACGGATATGGATCTGGCTGCCGGGCGGGTCGCCCTGGCTCTGGAGCGGGGAGAAAAGATCGCCGTGTTCGGCGATTACGATGTGGACGGCATCACCGCCACCTGCCTGCTGACGGACTATCTGCGCCGTCTGGGGGCAGACTGCACCCCCTATATCCCCGGCCGTCTGGAGGAGGGCTATGGCCTAAACCCCATTGCCATCCATCAGCTCCACGGGCAGGGCATCACCCTGATCGTTACGGTGGACTGCGGTATCACCGCCATTGACGAGGCAAAGCTTTGTAAAGAACTGGGCATCGATCTGGTGATCACCGATCACCACGAATGTAAGGACATTCTTCCCGACGCCGTTGCCGTGGTAGACCCCCACCGCAAGGACGGCGGCTACCCCCACAAGGGACTTTCCGGTGTGGGCGTTGCCTTTAAGCTGGCAAGTGCCCTGTGTGCCGATCAGGGGCAGATCCTCCGGGACTATGCAGATATGGTCTGTCTGGGTACGGTTGCGGATGTAATGCCCCTGCAAGGGGAAAACCGTGTGTTCGTACACCGGGGTCTGGAAGCACTGCGCCGCAGCCCCCGGCTGGGCATTGCCGCCCTGATGGAGCAAAGCGGCTGTGACCGGGCAAGTGTTTCCGCCTCCTCCGTAGGCTATATTTTAGCGCCCCGGATCAACGCGGCTGGCCGTATGGGTCAGATCGATCTGGCAGTGGAGCTGTTTTTGACACAGGATCCCGCCCGGGCAGAGGCGCTTGCCAGGGCACTGTGTGACTTGAACCGGAAGCGACAGGCAGTGGAATCGGAAATTTATCAGCAGGCGGTGGGAATGCTCCCGGAGGGGCAGACCCCGGAAGCCATCGTTCTGGCAGATGAAACCTGGCATCAGGGCGTGGTGGGCATCGTTTCCAGCCGCATTGCGGAAGAATACTGCTGCCCCACCTTTCTGATCTGTCTGGACGGCGAGCACGGAAAGGCAAGCTCCCGCAGCTACGGCGGCTTCAACCTGTTTTCTTCCCTAACCACCCTTTCTAATCTTTTAGAAAGCTACGGCGGTCACGAGCTTGCCGCCGGCTTTACCATCAGCCGTTCCCAGATCCCCGCATTCCGGCAGCAGATCAGCGCCCTTGCCCGGGAATATTACGCCGGCAGCGGCCCCCGGACGGTACTGGATGCGGACTGTGTGATCCCTCCGGAGCTGCTGACCTTGGGCAATGTGGATTCCTTAAACGCCTTAGAGCCCTGCGGCAACGGCTGCCCCAAGCCTGTGCTGGTCATGAAGGATCTTGCCATTGAAAAAATTATGCAGGTAGGCGGCGGACGGCATATGCGCCTGCGGGTGCGTGGCGGACGGTATTCCTTTAATGCTATTTACTTCTCCGCCAATGCCCAAACGGCATCCATTGCTCCCGGCGAAAGGGTGGATATCGCCTTTACCCCCCAGATCAACGATTTCCGGGGTGAGCGGTCTGTGCAGATGAATGTGACAGACATCCGTCCTTCCTGCAACGCAGAATGCTCCTGCCAGTGCGACAGCTACCGGGCGCTGAAAAACGGAACGATCACCCCCGCTCAGGCGGAAAATCTCCTTCCGGACCGCCCCACATTGGGTATGGTCTGGCGGTATCTTTCCGGTTTTTGTGCAGGTGCTTTGGAGGAAACCCCTCTGTGTCTGTGCCGGAAGATCGTCCGCTGGTCCGGATGTCCCTTAAGCCTTGAAAAACTGCTGACCTGTCTGGACATTTTCTCCGATGTGGGACTTGTGCAGACCCAGCATCACCATAAGCATATTACCATCCGTCTTACCCCCCGTCAGGACAAAGCGGACCTGAACGAAAGCCTGACAATGCAACGGCTGCAAGCCGCGAAAGAGAGCTGATAACTGTGGAAAGTTACGAACAACATTATGATTCTATGCGCCGGACCTTGTATAAACACCTGCCCGGCGTGGATATGGAGCGGATCGACAAGGCGGTTGCCTATGCATCTGAAAAACATAAGGACCAAAAGCGCAAGGACGGCTCCCCCTACATTATTCACCCCCTGGCTGTGGCAGAAGTGGTGGCAGAAATGGGTCTGGATCTGGAGGCGGTGCTCGCCGCTCTGCTCCACGACTGCATTGAGGACACCGACGCCTCCTTTGACGAGATCGCCCGGCTGTTCGGTCAGACCACCGCAGAAATGGTGGAGGGCGTTACCAAGCTGACCCGTGCCAATTTCGACAGCACCGAGCAGGCACAAATGGAAAACCTGCGCAAGATGTTTATGGCTATGTCCAAGGACATCCGGGTGGTGCTCATTAAGATCGCTGACCGGCTGCACAATATGCGCACCATGCAGTATCAGACCCCGGCAAAGCAGATCAAAAAGTGTCGGGAGACAATGGACGTTTACGCCCCTCTTGCCCACCGGCTCGGTATGCAGAAGATCAAGTGGGAGCTGGAGGATATTGCCCTGCGGTATCTGGACCCGGCGGACTACGAGGATATTATGTCTCACCTGACTGCCCGGAAAGAGCACGACGAAGCCTTTATGCAAGCCATCGGGGAAAAGATCACCGAGCGGCTGTCCGGCGCAGGTATCCAGAGCAAAACCTACGGACGGATCAAGCACGTATACTCCATTTACCGGAAAATGCAGCAGCAGGGCAAGACCCTTGACGAGCTGTACGATATCTATGCCTTCCGGGTGGTGGTGGATACCATTCCCGACTGCTACAATGTTTTAGGCCATATCCACGACCTGTTTAACCTTGTGCCCGGCCGGTTTAAGGACTATATCTCCACCCCCAAGCCCAATATGTACCAGAGCCTGCACACCACCGTGATCGGCAGACAGGGCATCCCCTTCGAGGTGCAGATCCGCACCTGGGAAATGCACGAAACCGCCGAATACGGCATTGCCGCCCACTGGAAGTATAAGCAGGGCGGCGAGGGCGGCAACGAAAAGGACTTTGAGTGGGTGCGTCGGTTGCTGGAAAGCCAGCAGGACACCGACGCGGAAGATTATGTTAACTCCCTCAAGATCGATATGTTCGACGACGAGGTGTTTGTGTTCACCCCCAAGGGCAAGATCGTATCCTTGCCCGCTGGTTCTACCCCTATTGACTTTGCATACGCCATTCACTCCGGTGTGGGCAACTCCCTCACCGGCGCAAAGATCAATAACCGGATCTGCAATATCGATACCACCCTCAGTAACGGCGACATTGTGGAGATCATCACCTCCAAATCCGCCAAGGGCCCCAGCCGTGACTGGCTGAATATCTGCAAATCCAATCAGGCACGGACCAAGATCAAGCAGTGGTTCAAAAAGGAAAAGCGGGAAGAAAATATCGTTTATGGCCGTGCCTCCTTTGAAGCGGAGATGCGCCGGGCAGGTCTGCCTCTGAGCATTACCATTGACCCGGAGGTCAGCCCCCAGCTACTGAAAAAGCTGTCCTTTGACAGCTGGGAGAATATGTACGCCGCCATCGGCTACGGCGGTCTGACTGCGGTAAAGGCCATTGGCCGCATCCGGGACGACATCAACCGGGCGGTCAAGGCCCAGAGCAACGAAAAACAGCAGCAGCAAAATCCCCTGCGTACCCACCCGGATTCGGAAGCTGTCAAGCGCAACCGCCACGCAGTCAACGGCGTGATCGTGGAGGATATTGAATCCTGTATGATCAAATTCGCCAAGTGCTGTGCCCCCGTTCCCGGGGATGCCATTACCGGCTTTATCACCAAGGGCTTCGGTGTCAGTGTCCACCGGGCAGATTGCCCCAACGCCGCCCACCGGGATGAGCCCATTCAGGCTGCCCGCTGGGTGCGTGTCCGCTGGGCGAATATGGACGATCAGCCCTTTGAAACCACCCTGGAGCTGGACTGCATCACAAGAGACGGGCTTTTGTTGGATGTTGCCACTGTGATGACTACCAACCGCATTCGTGTCAAGGAGCTCAACGGCAAGGACCTGCCCGACGGACACAGTGTGTTTACGGTGCGGTTTGAAGTAAAGGATGTTGCAGAGCTGGATTCTATCCGCAATAAGCTTCTGAACATCCGGGATGTGGTAGGCTCCCGAAGAGGACAAAACTAAGCAATTGACAATTGACAATTGACAATGGACAATTGACAATTAAGGAGCAAATATGAAGGCTGTACTAACAAGAGTGAAATCTGCATCTGTGGCGATCGGCGGCAATGTGGTAGGCAGCATCGGCAAAGGCTTTTTGATCCTGCTGGGCGTTGGCCCGGAGGATACAGAAGCCCAGTGCCGGTATCTGGCAGAAAAAGCCCTGGGTTTGCGGGTCTTTGAGGACGAAAAGGGAAAAATGAATCTGGGTCTTAACGATGTGGGCGGCCAGGTGCTGGTCGTTAGCCAGTTTACCCTCTACGGCAACTGCCGCAAGGGCCGCCGTCCCAGCTTCACAGATGCCGCCGGTCCGGAGTTTGGAAACAAGATGTATGAGCGGTTTCTGGCGATTTGTCAGGAGCTTGGCTATCCACCCCAGCACGGACAGTTCGGTGCGGATATGCAGGTGGAATCTATTAACGACGGTCCGGTGACCTTGATTTTGGACACAGATCAGCTGATGGATACACCACGAAGAAGTAATTGACAATTGACAATGGACAATTATGCTACAGGTACGATAGATATATAATGAATTGCCCTTGGGGCATGAATTGACTATGTCATGATTTGCCTGACGGCATGATTTGCGCCAAGGGGCGCATTTTAACGGGGCAATTCAAATCATGGAGCAAAGGGAGAAATCATGTCACAAGGTGACATTTCATGATGCGTAGCATCAAATCATTCATTTTGCATTTTGCACTTTATTTGCGGACGAGCAATGGTCGCCCCTACGATTGCGTTTTATAAAGGAGAAAATACCGCGATGGTCAATGTAAAAACTCTGCCCCTGGGGGCGTATCAGACGAACTGCTATATTGTTTGGAACGAGGACTCTGACAGCTGTGTTGTGATTGATCCCGGTTA
Source organism: Oscillospiraceae bacterium (assembly GCA_017521485.1). Lineage (GTDB taxonomy): Bacteria > Bacillota > Clostridia > Oscillospirales > Oscillospiraceae > Faecousia. The sequence goes on along the minus strand of JAFXCL010000028.1, from coordinate 91,854 downwards.
TGAATCCGCAGAAATTCTCCGGCAGGCACAGGGCAAAACCGTTGCAGCTATCTTGCTGACCCACGGACATTTCGACCATGTGGGCGGTGTTGCCGCCCTGGCTTCCGAAACCGACTGCCGGGTATACATCTGCCCGGAGGATCTTTCTATGCCGCCCCAGATGACAAACGGTCCGATCTTCTATACAGACACCTATGGGGAGGGGGATGTGCTGAAGCTGGCAGGCCTTTCCTTGAAAATTATGCAAACGCCCGGTCACACCCCCGGCTCGGTTTGTATTTTAGCGGAGGATGCGCTGTTTTCCGGTGATACCCTGTTTCAGGACTCCTGCGGCAGGACCGATCTGCCCGGCGGTGACTGGGCAACCATCCTAAAATCTCTCCGGCGGCTAAAAGGACTGGAAAAAGATTATACTGTGTATCCCGGTCACGGCCCGTCTACCACATTGGACGAAGAGAAGAAGTTCAATCCCTATATGAAATAAGGAATTTGTATGAAACTGACACTTGTTGGACATCAGGACCGGTATGCGGTTGAACAATTGCAAATGGCCCTGTTTTCCACACAGGATCAGGGCGAGGCGGTATCCTCCCTGTATCGGGGAAAAACCTGGCTGACTGCAGTGACGAAGATCACCACAAACGGGACAACCACCCGCGCCAGCCGCAGGCTGAGGGCATCGGAGGAAACGGTGCGTCTGCGCCGCCGGATCTTACAGCAAAGCTACTATCTGGCAGCTTTGCCCCACCTTTCCGAAGCACCGGCTTGGGGTGCTCTTGCTGGGGTTCGTCCTACTAAAATTACTACAAAGCACCTTTTGGAGGGCGGCACGGAACACTCCGCAGACAAGCTGCTCAAAGATGTTTACTTTGTCACGGAAGACAGACGCAAATTGGCGCTGGACTGCTCCAAATCTACGGTGCGGGCGGCGGGTCTCCTGTCTGACCGGGATGTTTCCTTATATGTGGGCATTCCATTTTGCCCCACCCGCTGTGCCTATTGCAGCTTTGTCAGCCGCAGTGTGGGCAAACGGACGGAGCTTCTGACCCCCTATCTGGAGGCGCTGGAAAAAGAACTGCGCCTGACGGGAAAACTTTTGGAAAGTTCCGGCAAAACCCTTCGTACCATTTACATAGGCGGCGGTACACCCACCACCTTATCCCAGAGCCAGATGGCTTGGCTGTTAGATTGTATAAAAGACAGCTTTGACCTGGGACGCTGTCTGGAATTTACCGTAGAGGGCGGCCGTCCGGACACCCTTACGAAAGAAAAGCTCCAGAGTATCCGCCGCCACGGAGCGGACCGTATGAGCATCAATCCCCAGAGTATGGTGGACAGCGTGCTACGGGCAAGTGGACGCCCCCACACCGCCGAAGCTGTGCTTTTGCGGTATCAGGAGGCGGTGGACGCAGGCTTTACGGACATTAATATGGATCTGATCGCCGGTCTGCCCGGAGATAGTCTGAAAGGCTTTTGCCACAGTCTTGACACCGTGGCTGCCTTGAACCCCTCCAACATCACCGTCCACACCCTCGCCCTGAAAAAGGGTGCGGACCTATTCCAAAACCGGGCAGGCCTTCCCACTTGGGAAGAGGCTGCCCAAATGGTGGCGTACGCCACCGCCACCCTCCGGGAGCTTGGCTACAAGCCCTACTATCTCTACCGGCAGAAATATATGTCCGGCAGCTTTGAAAATGTGGGCTGGAGCAAAGATGGGCGGGACTGCCTGTATAACATCTATATGATGGAGGAGCTGCACACCATTTTATCCCTGGGCGGCGGCGGTATGAACAAAGTCAATCTGCCCGACGGCTCTTTGCAGCGCTTTCACAACCCAAAATTCCCGGAGCAGTATATTGAACAATTAGACAGCGTCCTGCAGCAGAAAGAAGAACTATTCTCCATGCTTTAACGCTTCTCTGCATTGAAAACGAATTGACAATTGTCAATTATCAATTGTCAATTAGGTCCTTAGAAAGGATGTATATATGGATACCTTAATTTCCAATGTCACCGTGGTGACCATGAACGAAAAAATGGATGTGCTGTTCGGGGCTTTTTTAGGCATCGAAAACGGCAAGATCTCCTATATCGGCAAAACTGCCCCGGAGGGTCAGCCGTCTACCATTATTGACGGCACCGGCATGGTGGCAATGCCCGGTCTTGTCAACTGCCACACCCACCTTGCCACCACCGCCCTGCGCACCCTCTGGGATGACACCTCCCGGAAAGAGGCGCTAGAGCAGCTTTTGCAGAAGGAGGCAAAAATGGACTGGCGGTGTGCAAAAGCCTCTGCATCCTTGGGTATTGCAGAATGTCTGCGGTTTGGCATCACCTCCGTTTCTGACCTCTATTACTATCCGGAGGCTACCGCACAGGCAGCGAGCGATGCTGGCATTAAGGCAAACATTGCGCTGTCTGCCAACCGGTTTTTAGACGAAAACGAGCCCTTTGATTTTGAAACTGACCAGCAGTGCAAGGAGCTTTGCCGTCTGACAGACAAGTGGCACGGTCACGATAACGGACGCATCAAGATCGATGCAGGCATCCACGCGGAATACACCAGCAACTACCCCCTTTGGGAGGGAATTGCGGATTATGCCGCGGAAAAAAATCTGGGTTTCCAGCTTCATCTGGCACAGACCCAAGAGGAGGCAGAATCCTGTCTGGACCGGACAGGCCTGTCGCCTGCAGAGCTGTTAAACTGCCACCGGGTATTTGACGTGCCTGCGCTGGCGGCGGGCTGTGCCCATCTGGAAGAAGGCGAAATGCGCCTTTTGGGCAAGAAAAAGGTATCCGTTGCCGCCACACCCTTGGCAGATGGGAAAGCCGGTCTTCCCACCACCCCCATTGCAAGGTGCGTCAAAGCCGGCATGAATGTGGCACTGGGTACAGGGGGCGCAATGGACGCAGGAAATCTGGACCTGTTTGAAGTGATGCGGGCTGCCGCCTGTGCTGCCCGTCTGTCTGGGGGCGACGCCGATACAATGCCCGCCGCGGCAGTTTTAATGATGGCTACCGTCTGCGGTGCAAGAGCACAGGGCCGGGCAGAGGAAACCGGTATGCTCAAAGAGGGAATGGACGCGGATATTATCCTGGTAGATTTCTCTGCGCCCCATCTGATTCCCTGTCACGATGTGTTCCGCAGTCTTGCCTTCTCGGCAAAGGGCGGTGATGTGGCGCTGACAATGGTTCGGGGCAAGATCCTGTACCAGAACGGACAATTCCCCACGATCGACTTGAAAGCGGTTATGGAAGATCTGACCGGCTACACTATTGATAAGCTATTCCGGGAAAAGGAGTAAATTATGTCTGAAGCCTCCAAAAAGCAAAACTTCCTCCACGGTGCGGCGCTATTGGCCATCGCTACAGCGGTGGTGAAGCTGATCGGCGCACTGTATAAGCTGCCCTTAAATGCGGTGATCGGTGCGGAGGGCTATGCCTATTTTACAACTGCATACGACATCTACGCAGTGCTTCTGATGATCTCCACCGCTGGTCTGCCGGTTGCTATGAGCCGGATGATCAGTCAGGCAAGCGCCTTGGGTCACTGCAATCAGGTGCGGCAGGTCTACCGCACTGCCCGGAGGATCTTCCTCGGTCTGGGCATTGTTAGCACCCTGCTGATGTTAGTTGGCTGCCACTATCTTGCAAACATCCTAAATCAGCCGGATGCCTGGGCTGCCATTGCCAGCCTTGCCCCCTGCGCACTGCTGATGGGTCTGATCTCCGCCTACCGGGGATTTTTCCAGGGTCAGGGCAATATGCGCCCCACCTCCAACTCCCAGATGATGGAGGCTGTGGTAAAGCTGGTAATCGGTCTGGGTGCCGCTTTTGCCATTATGTACTTTACAAAAAGTGTTGCCCTTGCCGCCGGCGGTGCGATTTTGGGCGTGACCGTCAGCTGTATCGTGTCGGCGCTTTACCTGCGGGGAAATTTTGCCCCCGCTTACCGGGACCTGCCCCAGACAACGGAGGAGGTTCGCAGCTTCGGAAGCACCGCAAAATCCCTCCTTGCCATTGCCGTTCCCATCACCTTGGGCTCTGCGGGTCTGCAGCTACTAACAGTTGTGGAGTCCGGACTGTATATGGACCGGCTGGTCTATCTCATCGGCAGCAATCAGTATATGGGCCATATGGTAACCGGGGAAGTGGATGCCCAGAAAGCTGCTACCATTTTAAAGGGTATTTACAATATGGCGCAGACTATTTTCAATATGCCCTGTGCCTTTATCATCCCAATCACCGTCAGTGTGCTCCCGGCAGTCACCGCCAATCTTACCTTAGGGAAAGACCGTGAGGTTCGCCAAACAGAGGAATCCGCTGCCCGGATCACTGGACTGCTGAGCCTGCCTTGTACAGTTGGTCTGTTTGTGCTGGGTCAGCCCGTTATGGCTTTGCTGGGCGGCTACACCGGAAGCGATCTGGTGCTGGGCGGACAGCTCCTTGCCCTGTTAGGCATCAGCATTTTTATGTACGCGATCATTCAGTACACCAATGCCCTCCTGCAGTCCCACGGCTATGCCCATGTGCCGGTGATCAATATGCTCCTGTGCGGCATCATAAAGCTTGCGTTGGTGTATATTCTGGTGGGAAATCCTGCCATTGGCATTCTGGGCGCACCCATTGGCGCGCTCTTAGGCTACAGCGGCATTGCAGTGCTGAATCTATTTGCCATCCGGAGGCTTGTGCCCCAAAAGCCCGCCCTGCTGAAAAATCTCCTGCGGCCGGTGCTGCCGGCAGTGCTGATGGGCGGCGCAGTGTACGGCACTTCCTTGCTCCTGATGAAGCTTTTGGGAGAAGATGCCAGCTCTTTGATCCTCTGCGGCGGCCCGATCATCGTGGGCGTTGTGGTTTATTTCGTAGGCGTGGTGCTGTTTAAGTCTATTAAAAAAGAGGATTGTCAGCTCCTGCCCAAGGGGGATCGGATCGCAAAAATCCTCCATTTATAAAAAACTAACAGTTAATTGGAAAAAACTTGGGTTTTTTTTGAAAAAATCACAAAAAACCCTTGAAATTCAACAGAAAATATGATACTGTCTAAGTACCAGATATTTGGAAAAGAGGTAATTAACTATGAACAAGACAGAACTCATCGCTGCCGTTGCAGCAAAGACCGGTCTGACCAAGAAGGACGCCGAGTGCGTGATCAACGCCACCTTCGAAACCGTTACCGAGAGCCTGGTTAAGGGCGACAAGGTTCAGGTTTCCGGCTTCGGCATCTTCGAGGTTAAGGCTCGCGAGGCGCGCATTGGCCGCAACCCCCGCACCAAGGAGACCATCCAGATCCCCGCTACCCGCCTGCCCGCTTTCAAGGCAAGCAAGACTTTGAAGGACATCATCGCAAAATAAGATGCGTCTTGATAAGTATCTGAAGGTCTCCCGGCTGATCAAGCGCCGGACCGTTGCCAACGAGGCCTGCGATAATGGCCGTATTAGTGTCAACGGTAGAGTGGTTAAAGCCAGCTACGAGGTAAAGCTCGGCGATCGGATCGAGATCGCTATGGGCCCGAGAACCGTAGCCGTGGAGGTAACACTGGTTGCCGATAATGTCCGCAAGGACGACGCGGTAACGATGTATAAAGAGATCTGATGAAACAAAAGACCTGTTGCAAAAGCAACAGGTCTTTTTTATGCAAAAGGAATGTACACAGATGCGGATATGTGCGTAGGGGTCGTCGCCCTCGACGACCCGTCGCCAAAAGCGCAAAACGGGATACGGGACGCAGTTCGCGGCGTCCCCTACAAGGATAACAGCCAACTAAAAAAGCAACTGGAAAACCAGTTGCTTTTTCTTATTTTCTCAGGTTGCCCTCTTTGTCGTACCGCAGAGAAATATGTAAGACAATTCCCACATAAGCCACTGCCGTCAGTACCACTTCCCAGATCAGGCAGACAACTGCCTGATCCAGCAGCTGCAGGGTATCCTTACCGCCCCAGGTCAGGCAGATAATGCCCATAATGACGGTCAGTAAAATGCCCAGTGCGCCAATTACCAGACCTGCGATGCGCTGGGTATACCGCCATGCCTCCACACTGCCCATACCAAAGTAGGTGCGGAAACCAAAGCTGTGATTGGCTTCCTTGGGGGCTTTGAAGAAATAGATCAGGCCAAGCACCGTCAGCAGCAGCGGTCCGATCATAACCGCCCATTTGGCAGCCGCGCCGGCTTTTCCCATAAGACCGCCCAGCTCCGGCACCAATTTGGACAGATCCAGACTATCTATCAATTCGGTGATCTTATTCATATTTGCTCCTTATTTCTCTTCCAGAAACTGTTCGATCTCGTGGACGAAGCTGCGCACATCCTGGAACCGGCGGTACACAGAGGCAAAGCGGATATATGCCACCTCGTCAAGAGGCTTGATGCGCTCCATGACCATTTCGCCGATCTTATCGGTGCTGACCTCCCGCTCCAGGGTGTTCTGGATGGTCTGCTCAATTTCCGTGGCGATCCTGTCCAATTCCGCCATAGTCACCTGGCGCTTATCGAAGGCGCGGACCATAGAATTGAGGATCTTATTCCGGTCGAAGCCCTGACGGGTGCCATCCCGCTTCACCACAATAATGGGCAAGCTTTCCACGATCTCATAGGTTGTAAACCGGCGCTGGCAGGCAAGGCACTCCCGGCGGCGGCGGATGCTCAAGCCGTCCTCAGAATGACGGGAATCCACCACTTTGCTTTCCTGATCGCCGCAAAACGGACATTTCATTGGGACACACTCCCTTTTGTTGATTTTTCTATATTATACCAGTCAGTAAGGTTTCTGTCCAGTGTTTTTTCCTGACCGATTTAATTGAAGTCCTCTGGGTCGAAGGTGATAACCGTGTGGTATGTACCCTGCTCCAGTGCCGCCAGCGCACTGTCAATGGTCTGCCGGACCGTATCCTCCCGACCTTTCCAAGCCATAGGGATCGCCACATCGAACACAAGGTTTGTGTGGCCGCTTCCCGGCACCATCCGGAAATCGTGGAGGCTCATCCGCTGATCCATCTCCTTGACCGTCTGCTCCACCACTGCCCGCAGGGCGTCTGTCTTTGGGTCTCCCACTGCCACCGGATCGTAGTGGATCACTAAGTGCACATTGTGATCCCGCAGGCAGGCACGCTCAATATCGTCGATGATCTCGTGGCACAGGAGGGGGTCTTCCCGCTGGTCCATCTCCACATGGAGGCTGGCAAAGCGCTGGCCGGGCCCGTAATCGTGGACCATCAGATCGTGATAGCCCAGCACCAGCGGCTCGCACTTCAAGGTTTCTACGATCAGATTCCGGAGCTGGGGGCTGGCATTTTCTCCCAGCAGGGGGCTGATGGTCTCCTTTGCCATAGTCGCGCCGCTGTAGAGAATGAACAGGGCAACTGCCAGACCCATATAGCCGTCCACCTGCCAGCTGGTAAAGTGCTCCACAAGACCTGCCGCCAGCACTGCTGCGGTTGCCAGCACATCGTTGCGGCTGTCTGCGGCAGCTGCCAGCAGGGCAGAGGAATTGATATTTTTGCCCAGCTTGCCGTTAAACAGGGAAAGCCACAGCTTGACGCCGATAGACGCCACCAGCACAAGAAGCACCGTCAGGGAAAAATCCACCGGGGTGGGGTTAAAGATCTTCTGCACCGAGGATTTTCCCAGCTCCACACCGATCACGATGATCATCGCCGCCACCGCAAGCCCGGACAGATATTCATACCGGGCGTGACCGTAGGGGTGGTCCTTATCTGCCGGCTTTTCTGCCAGCTTAAAGCCGATCAGGGTCACCACAGAGCTTGCCGCATCGGACAGATTGTTCACCGCGTCTGCCATAATGGATACAGAGCCGCTGAGCAGACCTGCAAACAGCTTCAGGGCAAACAGGAGCACATTGCACACAATGCCCGTCGTTCCGGAAAGCCTTCCGATCCGCGCCCGCACCGGGGCAGAGTCCACATCCTCATAATTTTTTACGAATAACCGAAGCAAAAGCCTTGTCATAAGCGCCCTCCAAAGGAATTCTACCGGCGGTAGAGTTCCAATTCCACTGCCGGTTTCCATGCTTTTTCCCAATTCTCACTTGCAGGGTTCGTATTTTTGCCCGCAATGTGGTAAGATATGCCTACAGTCCATTATATTCCAGCCGCTAAAGGTTGTAAAGTTATTTTTAAGGAGTTTCTTTTATGTCTTATCGCATTATTACCGATTCCTGCTGTGATTTCCCCGAAGCTATGTATGGCGATCTGGGTCTTTCTATGATCCCTCTGACCCTCCACTATCAGGGTGCGGATCATACCGATCTGTCTGAAGCTTTTCTGAAAAAACTGTATGAAGGCCTGCGGGCAGGGGAGCTGGCCTCCACCGCCGCCGCCAATCCCGACGGCTGGGCAAGTGTGATCGAGCCTGTGCTGGCATCCGGAGAGGATGCACTGGTGCTGGCGTTCTCCTCCGGTCTTAGCACCACCTACCAGTCCGCCGTGATCGCCGCCACCGAGCTGAAAGAAAAGTACCCGGAGCGGACTGTCAATGTGGTGGACACCCTGTGCGCCTCTTTAGGTCAGGGTCTGCTGGTGTGGTACGCCTGCCAAAAGCGTGACGCGGGAATGAGCCTGGAGGAAGTGACCGCCTGGTGCGAAAGCCACAAATTAAACCTGTGCCACTGGTTTACCGTGGACGATCTGATGTACCTGAAGCGGGGTGGCAGAGTCAGTGCCGCCACAGCGCTGGTTGGCACAATGCTCCAGATCAAGCCGGTGCTCCATGTGGATGACGAGGGTCACCTGATCAATGTCTCCAAAGCCCGTGGTCGAAAGGCATCCATTCAGGCACTGGCGGACAAAATGGGTCAGACCGGTCTGCCCGGGGAAAACGATACGGTTTTCATCTGCCACGGCGACTGTGTGGAGGATGCCCAGTATCTTGCCCAGCTGGTGAAGGATAAGTACGGTGTCAAAGAGGTTCTTATCTACTATACCGGTGCGGTGATCGGCTCGCACTCCGGTCCCGGCACACTGGCACTGTTCTATTTGGGCGAACACAGATAATAAAAAGGACGCCACAGGCGTCCTTTTTTAATGCAAAATGATTGTATCCTTAAATGCGTACATCTATCGATTTTCTGTGTCATTGCGAGGAGCCGTCAGGCGACGTGGCAATCTCCTTCGGCGGGAGCAAGCCCCCGCCCTACCACAACTGTCAATTGTCAACTTTTCTCAAAACGGTGGCTGTTCGGCTGGGGAGATACAGCTGGAAAGAATCCTCTGCCGAATAGGACTGATGGTACACTCTGCCCTGACCGCCGTAGCAGAAATCGTCGGTTGACATAACAACCCGATATTCTCCCGGTGTGGGTACCGGCATCCGGTAGCCCTCGTAGGATTTTTCCGGATGGAAGTTGAACACAAAAATTGCGTCCCCTTTCTCATACGCCAGCACCTTATCATCGTTGTGCAGATATAGCTGCCTGTCCGCACTGTCAAGCACCCGGCAGTCCTTGGCAAGCTGCACCATATCCTTTTCAAAGGCATTCAGGTACTTGTATTTCAGGTCCGGATCGTCTGCAAGGCTCCACTGCCGGCGGCAATAATGGTAGCTCCAGCCGTTTCCCTCTCTGGGGAAATCGATCCACTCCGGATGTCCGAACTCGTTACCCATAAAGGTCAGATACCCCTCGCCGCCCAAGCTCATGGTAATAAGCCGCAGCATTTTATGCAGCGCCATACCCCGGTCGATCGCAAGGTTTCCCTGATCCTTGTGCATGGCATAGTACATTTCCTTGTCACACAGGCGGAACATAATGGTCTTGTCGCCCACCAGCGCCTGATCGTGGGATTCGCAGTAGCCGATCACCTTTTCCTGGGGGCGGCGGATGGACAGCTCATAGTAAATGCTGTTTAGATCCCAGTACTCGTCCGGCACTTCCTTTAGAAGTTTGATCCACATATCCGGCTCACCCATTGCAAGTCGGTAATCGAAGCCCACGCCCCCCTGGGATATGGGCAGACACAGACCGGGCAGGGCAGAGGTGTCCTCTGCGATCAAAATGGCATTGGGATTCACCTGCCGGGCAAGGGTGCTGGCCAGCTGCAAATAGGTCACTGCCGCCGTGTCTGTATTCATAGAAAAATACTTTCCGTAGTCCGTAAAAGCGGTGCCCAGGCCATGATCCTGATAGAGCATAGAGGTAACGCCGTCGAACCGGAAGCCGTCGAAGTGATACTCCGTCTGCCAGAATTTCAGATTGCTGAGCAGGAAGTGGAGCACTTCGTTTTTATCGTAGTCAAAGCACTTGGTATCCCAGGCAGAATGATCCCCCCGGGGGCCGGCGTGGAAAAACTGCCAGGGTGTGCCGTCAAATTCATTGATGCCCTCCCGGGTGTTCTTACTGGCGTGGGAGTGGACCACATCCAAAAGCACCGCAATGCCCATTTGGTGAGCCGTGTCGATCAGCTTTTTCAGGCTCTCCGGCCGTCCGAACCGGGAGGATGCGGCGAAGAAATTGGTGACCTGATAGCCAAAGGAGGCATAGTAGGGGTGCTCCATGATCGCCATGATCTGCAGGGTGTTATAGCCTAGTTCTTTTATACGGGGCAGGATATTTTCCCGGAACTGGTCGTAAGTACCAACTGCCCCTTCCTCCTGTGCCATTCCGATGTGACATTCGTAAATAAACAGCTCTTTTTCCGGCACAAAGGCGTGATCGGTCCACTTAAATTCTTCCTCCGGGTCGTAAATCACGCCGTTCCAGGCGTTTGTCTGCGCATCCTGCACCACCCGGCGGGCATAGAGGGGGATGCGCTCTAGTTCCTGACCCTCCCGGACTACGATCGCCATGACCTTCATGCCGTCCTGCAGGGTCTTTCTCCCCCGCAAAAACACCTCGAATACGCCGCCGCGCTTTTTCTTCATAGGGTAGGCGTAGCGATCCCAGCCGCAAAAATCACCGGTCAGGTACATTTTTTCCGCGCCGGGCGCCCACTCCCGGTAGTACCAGCCGTTTCTTACCTTATGAAAGCCGAAGTAGGCACTGCCATTTGCAAAATCCGACAGTGTCATATCCCCGGGCAGCAGTGCCTTTGTTTTTTCTTCATACCGCTGCATCCGCAGGCGGATATCATCCTGAAAGGGGAGTAATTGCGGGTCATACTGCAAAAGCTTGTATTTCATAACGCGCATCCTTTCTTTGGTTTCTACTTTTACTTTACTGCGTATTTGCCTTTCCGTCAAGGTGAAAATAATTGAATTTTCTGCGTAGGGAACGGCCTGCGTGCCGTTCCGAAAAAAAAGGAACGACACACAGGTCGTTCCCTACAATTCATCTTATGTTTTCCGAATAAACTTTACCTTGCATTTCGGGCAGGTTATGGAAATTTTTCCCTTTCCCCGGGGCACACGGACCTGCTGACGGCAGCGGGGGCAATCGTAATACCGGTGCTCCCGATCCTTAAACTGCTGCACCAGCATCAAATACTTCCGGTTTTCCCGATACCGCTTGTAGGTATTGCGGGAAAGCATCCGGAACAGCGCCCAGCCCATCAGTGCGTAGGACAGCGCCATAAAAATCAAATTCAGCAGGGGAAATTTAATGATCACGGACAGCACCGATGCAATCAGGCCTGCCACCAAAATGGCAATATTCAGCTTGTCGGTGCCGTAGCGGCCCATCATAAACCGCCGAATTGCCGCTGACAGATTTTCACCCAGACGGCGCAGCCAATTTCCAAATCCCTTCATACTTACCTCTTGCCCATAAGAATAATTTAATTATATTGCAAATAATTTGGATTGCAACTGCCCAGCTGCAGATTTAACGATTTGTTTACGGATTGGACAGGGCAAGACTCTTAAGCACCTTTAAAAACACCTGACCCCAGCTCAGGCGGTCTACCGACTGGGCGGCTACCAAGGGGATCTCTTTGAGTATCTGCTCCCCCGCTTTTACGGTCATTGTTCCGATGCGCTGACCTTTGCTCACCGGTGCAGTGACCGTTTCTTCCAGCTGGATCTGGGTGGTTACCTGACTTTTCTGGGCTTTATCGATGAGCATTGCATCTTTTTGCCCGGGCTGGGCGGTCACAAAGGCTTCTGTTCCTAATTTTACCGGCACGTGGGCATCTTCTGTCATCTCCGGCTGGATCACTGCATAATTGGAAAAGCCGTAATCGAGCATGGCTTTGCAGGCATTAAACCGTGCCTGAGAGCTCTCGCACCCCATAACCACTGCCATCAGCTCCATACCGTCCCGCTGGGCGGAGGCTGACAGGCAATAGCCGGCAGAGGAGGTAAAGCCGGTTTTCAGACCGGTCGCGCCCTGATAGAACCGCACCAGCTTGTTGGTGTTGGACAGCCCGAATGCTCCGTTTCGCACAGTATCCATCCAGATGGTGGTATATTTTTTGATGTCCGGGTGTTTTTTCAGAAGCTCCCGGGACATAAGAGCAATGTCGTAGGCAGAGGTCTTGTGCTCTGCGGCGGCAGGATCATCGTCCAGACCGGTACAGTTAACGAAATGGGTGTCCTTCATTCCCAGTTCCTTTGCCCGTGCATTCATTTGTTCCACGAACGCACTTTCACTGCCGGCAAGATGCTCTGCCATGGCGCAGGCGCAATCGTTGGCGGAGCTGACGGCGATGGACTTGACCATATCCTCTACCGTCATGGTCTCTCCCACCTTCAGATAGACCTGACTGCCGCCCTTTGCCGCCGCGGCTTCCGATGCGGTGACCGTATCTGTCCAGCTGATCCGGCCAGAGTCGATCGCCTCCATAATCAGCAGCATAGTCATCACCTTGGTGACGCTGGCGGGGGCAAGGGCTTCGTGCTCATTGGCAGCATGGAGCACCGTTCCGGTTGCCACATCCATCAGTGCCGCGCTTTTTGCAGGAACATCCAGTGCTGCCGCCTGCGCCCCTATGGGCAATAAGCCTATGAGAATACCGAAAACCACTAAGATCCAACCGATCCGCTTCATAACGATCCCTCCCAGAATTTCTGGTCTATCCTATGAAGCTAGTCCCCATAATATGCTCGGGAGGTACTGCAAAATAAAGAAACACCTCCCAACGCATATAAATCCCTACAACCACCCCTCTTCAAGGGGATTCCTAAGGGGGAAGCGGAGGAAATGTTGGATACAATAAAAACCGATCCACTTTCCCCTTAGGCCGTCTGGGGAGTCCGAGGACCATACGGAAGGTCCTCGGCGGCTCTTTGCATACTTTCTCGCCGGAGAGAAAGTATGATATCCGCAAAAAAGCGGGAGACAGCCGTAAGCCCTACGCTTTAAAGTCCGGAATATAGCCGAAACTGGCAGAGGCTTCCTCCTGGGTAAAGCCCTCCAGGCCGTTTAAGTACATCCAGCTAAGCACTGCCTGATATTCTTCCTCCGTAACCCTCCGGTCAAAGGGGGCTTTCAGCCCGGGCATTGGGGTATACTGGCGCATCAAACTCACCAGCACCTCCCCTTTTTTGAAATTCTCTCCGATCCAATCGAGCACCTTCAGGGAGTTTTCCACCTGCCCCGGCAGGATCAGATGTCGGATAATCACGCCTCGCACAACCTTTTCTCCCTGCCACTGTACCGGCCCTACCTGTCTTACCATTTCCCGGATCGCCCCGGCGGCAACAGGAAAATAATCCGCCGCTCCGGAAAGTTCTTTTGCCAGGGTGCTTTCTGCATATTTCATATCCGGCAGATAAATGTCGATCTTTCCCTGTAGCATCTGCAAGGTTTCTGCCCTTTCATAGCCGCCGCAGTTATAGACCACCGGAACAGGCAGCTTCTCCTCCAGCACCGGCAAAATAGAGGGCAGGTAGTGAGAGGGGGTCACCAGATCAATATTTTCCGCCCCTTGGGCGATCAGTTCTTCCATTTTCCGGCGCAGCTCGTCCGGTGTCATAACCGTACCCACCGGACCGCCGCTGATAGCGCGGTTCTGGCAGTATTGACAGCCTAGAGTACAGCCGCCAAAAAAGATCGCGCCGCTGCCCCCATTTCCCGCCAGTGCCGGTTCTTCCCATTTATGGAGCATCACCTTTGCCACACGCATTTGGTCGCTGCAGCCGCAAAAGCCGGTCTTCCCCGCGGTCCGGTCGATACCGCACTGCCGGGGACAGAGCTTGCAGTTAACATAACACATAAACATTCCACCTTTTCCTTATGATACCATAAATAATTGACAATTGACAATGGACAATGGACAATTATTTATGGTATGATAAGAAAAAACTCAGGGAGGTCAGGATATGGACATTCGTTTTGCAAAGCCGCAGGATGTGGATGGGATCATTTCTCTGCTTCGTCAGGTGGGGCAGGTACACCGGGAAGGCAGACCGGATATTTTCCGCGCCGGGGCGCAAAAATACAGTCCGGAGCAAGTGCTCTGTCTTCTATCTTCCCCTGACAAGCCTATTTTCATTGCCGCAGAAGGGGATCTTGTGCTGGGCTATGGCTTTTGCCAGTTAAAGGCATATCAAAACGATCCGGTGATCGCCGATCACAAAACCCTGTACATTGACGATCTGTGTGTGGATGAAAATTGCCGGGGCAAGTCAGTTGGCAAAAAGCTCTATCAGGAGATTTGCCGCTATGCAAAGCAGCAAGGCTGCTACAATGTGACCCTGAATGTGTGGTCCTGCAATCCTACGGCAATGAGATTTTACGAAAAACTGGGTCTGATGCCACAAAAAATCGGTATGGAGCAAGTGTTAGATGCTGAAGAAAAATGAAATTTATGAAGCACAGATCTGTGATTATACCGCAGAAGGTCAGGGCGTTGCCAAAATTGATGGCTGCGCAGTGTTTGTGCCTAATGCAGTGGCAGGAGAAATTTGCCGTATTCGCATCGAAAAGGTGGGAAAGACCTGGGCATCCGGCAAGATCGTGGAGATTTTAGAAAAATCTCCCCACCGGATCAATCGCCAGTGTTCGGTTGCCAAGCTGTGCGGCGGCTGCGACTTCTGGCATATGGATTACGAAGAAGAAACCCGGCTGAAAGGGGATCGGGTGCGGCAGGCGCTAAACCGAATCGGCGGGGAGGAGCTGGAAGAAATTTCCATTTTAAGAGCTCCCAGCTGCTACGGCTACCGCAACAAAGCCCAGTACCCGGTGTCCAGCCACAAAGGGCGGGTGTTTGCCGGCTTTTATAAGGCTGGCACCCATACGGTGGTGGAAAATAACCGGTGTTTGATCCTTCCGGAGGAAATGGACCGGGTAAAAAAGCTTGTGGTAGATTATGTAAACCACTATCGGATCTCTGCCTATGACGAAATCGCCCACAATGGTCTTTTGCGCCATATTTATGTGCGCCGGGGCGCTGTTTCCGGGCAGGTTTTGGTGTGCCTTGCGGTAAACGGCAGGAAGCTGCCCCACACGGAGGATCTGATTCGGCGGCTGCAGGCTGTGCCCGGCTTTACCTCTCTGGTGCTGTCCGTGAACACCAAGCGGGGCAACACCGTTTTGGGAGAGGAATTTATCACCCTCTACGGCCCGGGGTATATTGAGGACACCCTGTGCGGTCTTAACTTCCGGCTGTCTGCCCGGTCCTTCTATCAGGTCAATCACCATCAGGCACAGCGGCTTTACGAAGCTGCCATCGCACAGGCGGAAATCACTAAAAACGACCTTGTGCTGGATCTGTACTGCGGTGTGGGAACCATCACACTGGCAATGGCAAAAGCGGCAGGCAAGGTGATCGGCGTGGAAGTGGTGGCGCAGGCGGTGGAGGATGCCAAGGAGAACGCCAAGCGAAATGGCATCGAAAATGCGGAGTTTTTCTGCGGTGACGCAGGTAAAGCGGCACTGCAGCTGGAGGCGAAGGGCATCCACCCGGATGTGGTGGTGGTCGACCCGCCCCGAAAGGGCTTAAACGCCGATACCATCGAAGCTCTTTCCCGGATGCAGCCCCAACGGATCGTCTATGTTTCCTGCGATCCGGCTACCCTGGCAAGAGATGTTTCCCTTTTAAAAGAGCATGGCTTTGCGGTGAAAAACGCAATGGCTGCCGATTTGTTCCCGCGATGTGCCCATGTAGAATCTATTGTCTGTCTCACAAAGGAATAATTCATTATAATGCAATCGGCAGTGCCAAAAGGCACTGCCGATTTTTTCATTGTTCCGGTTCGGTTGGGTCGATGATATACTCTACAATAGGCTGATTTGTAAAGTGCTGGTACAAATGGAGCGTATCTACATAGCGCTGGGGGTCATCCGGACTGCCCAAAACGCCGATGATCAGGTAGCCGTCCTCCTTGGTAAAGGCTGAGATCAGGCATTTTCCCGCATTTTCCGTTGAGCCGGTTTTCAAGCCAAAGGCTTCGGCGCAGTAGAACTGGGACTGGGAATGGAGCAGCTGGTTGGTGTTCTTCCAGTCGGCAGTTTCGCCGCTTATGTAGGTCACACTGTCGGCTACCATTGACGCATATTTTCGGATCAGAGGCTCTTCCATTGCCAACAGGCTGATTTTCACCAGATCCTCCATGCTGGTATAGTGGCCGGGAGTGTCGATGCCGTCGGGATTGGAGAAATGGGTGTTTTCCAGTCCCTTTTCCAGCGCCAGCTCGTTCATTTTCCCTGCGAACACGCCGATCGCCGCCGTTACAGACAATTCCGGGTTCTGACTGATGGCTCTGCCCGCCGCCACCGCCAGGGCATACGCCGCGTCATTGCCGCTTTGCAGCAGCATTCCCTCCACGCACATTTCTACGGAGATGCGCTGTCCTTTGTAAATAAACGCCACGGAGGACTCCGGGTCGATCATGGTCACTTCCTCACCGGCGGTGATCACAGCCTCCGGATCCAGATACTGCAATGCCACCCAAGCGGTATACAGCTTCGTCAGGCTGGCGGGAGCGATCCTCTCCTGCAGATCCCCCTGGGAGAAAATGATCCCCTCTGTGGCGCTGTCATACACAAACACATGGGAGGATGTGATCTCAAAATCCGGCGCCTGCCAGGCAGGCTCCGGTTCGGTGGTTTCTACAGGCTGGGTAGTTGCCGCGGTTGTGGCTTCCGTAGTGCCTTGGGTGATTTCCTGTTGTGTGGTTGGGAGGGTGGTCTCTGCCTGCTGATCTGCGCAGCCGCACAGCAGGGATACACCCATTATAACTGCCAAAAATCCGGCTAAGTAGGTTCTTTTCACAACCGTTCTCCTAATCTTTTTGCAAAGTCCCCTTTATTATAGCATATTTTTCAAAAAGGAAAAGACTTTTTTCAGGTTTGCCCCAGATTTTTTCCCCTTCCTCTTTACGAACAAATAAAAGTGTAGTACAATAGACCTATCTTGTGTTGGGGGGCGTTTTTTAGATGTATTGCTTAAAATGCGGAAAAGAAACGGCAGACAAGCAGGTCTTTTGCGACCATTGTCTGGGTGTGATGTCTGACTACCCTGTAAAAGCGGACGCAAAGGTGCATCTACCCCACCGGACAGAAGCAGCCACCCCGAAAAAGCAATCCCGCAAACGGCCCATGCAGCCGGAAGAACAGCTTGCGGCAATGCAGCAGCTGGTGCGCCGTCTCCTTGCGGCACTGATCGCAGTGACGGTTCTGTTTTTGCTCACCGCTGCCGGGCTGGTTTACACCTATAAAAGCAGCGAAGCGCTGCCCACGGTAGGCCGCAATTACACCATTAACACCGGTCGGAGACCCTAACCTGACCGACAGAATGTTTCACGTGAAACAAACAAAAGAGGAATAAACTTATGGGAAGAATTATTGCAGTTGTGAATCAGAAAGGCGGTGTGGGCAAGACCACCACTTCTGTGAATCTGACTGCCGCTTTAACGGATCTGGGAAAGAAAGTCCTTTTGTGTGACTTTGACCCCCAGGCAAACGCCACCTCCGGTCTGGGACTGGATAAACGCAAGCTGCGCAAAAGCATTTATGATACCGTTGTTAACGATGTTCCCGCCCGGGAAGTGATCGCCCACACAAAATTCGGCGATGTGCTGCCGGCAACTGCCGACCTTGCCGGTGCGGCGGTGGAGCTGATCTCCATGTCCGATCCCAGCCACCAGCTGGAAAAGGCACTGGCACCCATTCGCAACGATTACGATGTGATTTTTATCGACTGTCCTCCCTCTCTGGAAATGCTCACATTAAACGCGTTGGCAGCGGCGGACAGTATTCTTGTTCCGGTGCAGTGCGAGTATTACGCGCTGGAGGGTCTGACCGACCTGATGAACACCCTGCGGATGGTGAAAAAGCGCATTAACCCCCGCCTGGAGATCTTCGGCGTGGCGCTGACTATGTTTGACGGACGCACCAACTTCTCCAACCAGGTAGCCCAGGAGGTTCGCCGCCATTTCCCTGGAAAGGTGTTCGGCACGGTGGTTCCCCGGAATGTGCGGCTGGCAGAAGCCCCCAGTCACGGTCTGCCGGTCACGGTTTACGACCGTTCCAGCCGGGGCGCACAGGCATATCGGGCAATGGCTGAGGAGATTAACAAAAGACTTTGATGTTTCACGTGAAACAATCCATTTTTAAATGAGGTAATATTATGGCAGGACAAAAAGGTCTGGGCAAAGGTCTGGGCGCGCTGATGGGCGACTGGGCCGAGGAAACCCCCGCAGGAAAAAGCCCTTATCAGCTTCTTCCCATTCATAAGGTTGAACCCAATCCCGGTCAGCCCCGTCAGGATTTTGACCCGGAGGAGCTGCAGGCGCTGGCAGATTCCATTGCCACCCACGGCATCATTCAGCCTCTGACCGTCCGGGAGCTGCCCAGCGGTTATTATCAGATCGTTGCCGGTGAACGCCGGTGGCGCGCCGCAAGACTGGCTGAGCTTTCCGAAGTTCCCGCGGTGATTATTGACGCAGACGACAAAAAGACCATGGAGCTGGCGCTGATCGAGAATTTACAGCGGCAGGATCTCAATCCGGTGGAAGAAGCCCTGGGTTATCAGGTGCTAATGGAGGGCTACGGCCTGACACAGGAGGATGTGGCAAAGCAGGTGGGCAAATCCCGCCCGGCGGTTGCCAACGCCCTCCGTCTGCTGAATTTGTGTCCGGAGGTTCTGGAGCTGGTGCGCTCCAATAAGCTCTCTGCCGGTCACGCCCGGGCAGTGCTGAGCCTGAAAACGGAAAAAGCGCAAAAAGAAGCCGCCCAGAAAATAACTGCACTGGGCCTTTCCGTCCGGCAGGCAGAGCTGCTGTGCAAAAATATGGCAAAAGAGCCGAAGCAGCCGGTTTCTCAGGATGTGACCCTGAAGGTCAACTATGTTGCCGAGTGCGAAAAGGCACTGAGTAAATCCCTTGGCAGGGGTGTCCGGATCATAAACGGCAAGCGCAAAGGCCGCTTTGAGCTGGAGTTTTACGGGCAGGAGGATCTGCAGCTGCTTCTGGACCTGCTTATGAAGCTGAAAAAGTAATGAGGTTTCCAACTATGAAAAGAAGACTGTATCGCAGCAATACCAACAAGCAGATCGCCGGTGTGTGCGGCGGTTTTGGGCGGTATTTGAACATTG
The DNA here is from genome assembly GCA_017521485.1 of Oscillospiraceae bacterium. Classification (GTDB taxonomy): domain Bacteria; phylum Bacillota; class Clostridia; order Oscillospirales; family Oscillospiraceae; genus Faecousia. The sequence continues at coordinate 72,429 of JAFXCL010000028.1, read as the reverse complement.
ACCCCACCATTATCCGGGTGCTTTGGGCAATTCTCGCCTTTTTCTACGGGTCGGGTATTCTGATCTATCTGATTTGCGCCATGGTGATCCCCGAAGGGGACGACAACATCATCGACGTCTAGTCATTTGTTTGTATTTCCCCGGATTTGTTTCCGGATATTATGTAAACCGAAAGAAGGAAATTATTATGAAAAAGTTTGTAAAAGAATTCCGTGAATTTATCGCCCGCGGCAACGTGATCGATATGGCGATCGGTGTCATCATCGCCACAGCCTTCGGCAAGATCACCACCTCTCTGGTAAACGACGTGTTTATGCCCTTTATCGGCTGGCTGTTTGGCACCCGGGATATGACCGCCCTGAACCTTCTGGTCCGCCCTGAGGTTCTGGACGAAACCGGCGCTGTGGTGCAGCAGGCAATTACCATCGGTTTTGGCAATCTGGTGGCTACCATTATCGACTTTGTTCTGATCGCCTTTGTTGTGTTTATGGTGGTCAAGGGCATCAACACCGCCAAGTCCCTGGCAGAGAAGAAGAAGGAAGAAGAAGTGGTGGAGGCTGCTCCCCCCGCCCCCTCTGCCGAGGAAGTCCTGCTCACCGAGATCCGCGATCTGCTGAAGGAGAAGAACTGATATGCCCAGATCCCTCAGAGTTCTGTGCGCAGTCCTTGCCCTCTGCCTTTTGCTTGGCGGCTGTGATGCCCTGCAGAAAAAGCAGACGGTCACCTGTGGTGAGCTGGTCCTCACCCTGCCTGCAAGCTATGTGGACTTGAGCGATCAGGACTATGCCGCCGGATTCTCCTTTGTTTACGGCTTCGAAAATGAGGCTGTGCTGGCAATCAGCGAAAGCCGGGCAGCTCTGGAGGCCTATTACCCTGATATCAACGCAGAAAAATATGCAATGCTGTTTGTGGAGACAAACGGTCTTGACAGCCAGGTAGGCAAGTTAGGTGAGCTTGTCACCTTTACCTACACAGCAAATGCGGAAGAAACTGAGCTTTCCTACCTTTGCGGTGTGTTTATGTCCGGTGAAAACTTCTGGTGTGTCCAGTTCTACTGCCCCACAGAAGCGTTTGGCAATAATCAGGCAGAATTTATGGATTATTTGCAAAAAATTCAGGTGCAGGAGACATTGACAAATTAAGGAAAAAAACCTATAATAGATACGTTTTTACCGATAATATATCGCGAAAGGGAAAGATACCAATGTTTAAGATTGTTCGCAAGAAAGAACTCAACAGCGCGGTCACCTTAATGGAGATCGAAGCGCCCTTTATTGCTAAAAAAGCAAAGGCCGGTCAGTTTATTATTTTCCGTCTGGATGAGCAGGGTGAGCGTGTTCCCCTGACCATTGCCGGATACGACCGGGAAAAGGGTACGGTTACCATCATTTTCCAGAAGGTCGGCTTTGCCACCATCGCTCTTGGCAATCTCAATGAGGGTGACTATATCCGGGACTTTGTTGGTCCTCTGGGCAAGCCCACTCCCGTAGAGGGCAAGAAGAAGGTTTGCGTGGTTGGCGGCGGCGTTGGCTGTGCCATCGCACTGCCCTCTGCAAGAGCTTTTAAGGAAGCAGGTGCGGAGGTTACTGTTATCGTTGGCTTCCGCAGCAAGGACATTGTGATTCTGGAAGAGGAATTTAAGGCTGTTGCAGACCGGCTGATCCTGATGACCGACGACGGCTCTTACGGCCAGCACGGTCTGGTGACCCAGCCTCTGAAGGAGATGCTGGAAAAGGGCGAGCAGTTTGACGAGGTCCTTGCCATTGGACCGATTCCTATGATGAAGTTTGTAGCCCTGACTACCAAGCCCTTCGGCACACACACCATGGTGTCTTTGAACCCGGTTATGGTGGACGGCACCGGTATGTGCGGCGGCTGCCGTGTCACTGTGGGCGGCGAAGTGAAGTTTGCCTGCGTGGACGGACCGGAATTTGACGGTCATCAGGTGGATTTTGCGGAGCTGATGAGCCGCAATGCTACATACCGCAACCGGGAAGCCCAGGTGAAAGAAAGCCACGCCTGCCGTATGGACGCAATGGGCAAAGCCCTGATCAAATAAGGAGGAAACTGCAATGGCGAATATGACTTTAGTAAAAACTCCCATGCCGGAGCAGGATCCCAAGGTCCGTGCCCGCAATTTCCAGGAGGTAGCTATCGGCTACACCGCCGAAATGGCGATCGAGGAAGCAAACCGCTGCCTGGGCTGTAAGAACCCCAAGTGCGTGGAAGGCTGCCCGGTGAATGTACGCATTCCGGAATTTATCAAAAAGATTCAAGAGGGCGACTTCAAGGCTGCCTATGAGATCGTAACCTCCACCAACGCCCTGCCCGCTCTGTCCGGTCGGGTCTGTCCCCAGGAAAGCCAGTGCGAATGCCGCTGTGTCCGGGGCGTGAAGGGTGAGCCGGTTGCCATCGGCAGACTGGAACGGTTTGTGGCTGACTGGTATCGGGAAAATGTGAACGCAATGCCCGAAAAGGTGGAGTCTAACGGCATCAAGGTAGCTGTGGTAGGTTCTGGTCCTGCGGGTCTAACCTGCGCATCCGACCTGGCAAAACGGGGCTATCAGGTCACTGTGTTTGAAGCACTTCACACTGCCGGCGGCGTTCTGGTGTACGGCATCCCTGAATTCCGTCTGCCCAAGGCGATCGTTGCCAACGAGGTTGCCAAGCTGGTCTCCCAGGGCGTGGAAGTGATGACCAATATGGTGATCGGACGGGTTCTGACCATCGATGAGCTGTTCGAAATGGGCTATAAGGCTGTGTTCGTAGGCTCCGGTGCAGGTCTGCCTATGTTTATGAATATCCCCGGTGAATCTCTGGTGGGCGTTATGTCTGCCAACGAGTACCTGACCCGTACCAACCTGATGAAGGCTTACGACGACAGTTACGACACACCCATCATTAAGTCCAAGGCGGTTGCCGTGGTTGGCGGCGGTAACGTGGCAATGGATGCCGCCCGCTGTGCCATGCGTCTGGGCGCTGACAATGTTTATGTGGTCTACCGCCGGGGCGAGGCAGAAATGCCTGCCCGTGCAGAGGAAAAGCACCACGCCAAGGAAGAGGGTATCGAGTTTAAGACCCTGTGTAACCCTGTGGAGATCATCGGTGATGAGAATGGCAGAGTTTGCGGTATGAAGTGTATCCGCATGGAGCTGGGCGAGCCGGATGCCTCCGGTCGCCGCCGTCCCATCGAAGTACCGGATTCCGAATTTATTCTGGATGTGGATACGGTGATCATGTCCTTGGGTACAAACCCCAACCCCCTGATCCGCTCCACCACCCCCGGTCTGGAAACTAATCGCAAGGGCGGTCTGATCGTCAATGAAAAGGAAATGACCACCCGTGACGGCGTGTTTGCCGGCGGTGACGCAGTCACCGGCGCGGCTACTGTCATTCTGGCAATGGGCGCAGGCAAAAAGGGCGCCGCCGCCATCGACGAATACCTGAAGAACAAATAAGTTATGTAAACCAAAACACCTGTACAGCTTCTGCACAGGTGTTTTTTCTTTGCATTTTCCCCATTTCCTCTGCATAGATTGTCCCAAGGGGGATGATCGCAATGAGAAAAAAGGATCTATTTATATTGCTGGGTGCGCTTTGTGCCGCAATTGCTTTAGCTGTGAGCCAGTTTGCCGGCGGTGCGCTGGAAACCGGCGCTTGGGGACTGTGTTTCCGAACAGAAGGGCAGCTGCCTACCGGGCCTGCCAGCATTCAGGAGTTAAAGGAATATAACGCCGCCTATGTAGATGCCACTGCCAAAAAAGTGCTGTATCTGACCTTTGATGCAGGCTATGAAAACGGCTGTACCGAAAAAATTTTAGATGTGCTGAAAAAGCACAATGTACCCGCCGCCTTTTTCCTTGTGGGCAATTACATTGAAAAAAACGCCGACCTGGTGCGCCGAATGGTGGACGAGGGACATATTGTGGGCAACCACACCATGCATCACTACGATATGAGCAAGCTTTCCGATAAAGCTGCCTTTGAAAAAGAACTAAAGGATCTGGAAACGTTATTTAAAGACACCACCGGCAAGGAGCTACCCAAATATTACCGCCCGCCCCAGGGCATTTACAGTGAGGAAAATCTGAAAATGGCAAAGGAGCTGGGCTATCAGACTGTATTTTGGAGCCTTGCTTATGTGGACTGGAACAACGATTCCCAGCCTACCGCGCAGCAGGCCTTCGACAAGCTCCTGCCCCGCACCCATAACGGTGCAGTGGTACTGCTCCACTCCACCTCAACCACCAATGCAGAGATTTTAGATGAACTTCTGGCAAAATGGGAAGAAATGGGGTATACCTTCCGGTCAATTGACCAGCTGTTTCATTGATTTTACCGGTTAACCTGTAGGGGCGGGGCAGTGCCCCACCCGTCACTACAGACCAAGAATAAAGACAGCGGGAGGGGCAATGCCCCTCCCCTACATTTATTGGGTGTAAAAACGGCGTGTTCTTACGAACACGCCGTTTGTTCTTATTTGCCGCCGCTGGTGGACCGGAGGGTCACATCGTGCGCGCCGCCCTCCACGATGGAGACGGAAGAAACCAAGGTGAGCTTGGCATCCTTCTGCAGGTCGGGGATGGTGATCACGCCGCAGTTGCACATGGTGGACTTGACCTTATACAGGCTTGCCTCCACATTGTCGTGAAGAGCTCCTGCGTAGGTAACATAGGAGTCAACGCCCTCCTCGAAGGAAAGCTTTGTCTTGCCGCCCAAATCGTAGCGCTGCCAGTTCCGGGCACGGTTAGAGCCTTCGCCCCAGTACTCCTTCATATACGCGCCGTTTACCAGCACCTTGGGTGTGGGAGACTCGTCGAACCGGGCGAAGTAGCGACCCAGCATCATAAAGTCAGCACCCATAGCCAGTGCCAGGGTCATATGGTAATCGTGCACGATACCGCCGTCGGAGCAGATGGGCACATAGATACCGGTTTCCTTAAAGTATTCGTCCCGGGCAGCTGCCACTTCGATCAGTGCGGTAGCCTGTCCTCTGCCGATGCCCTTTGTTTCGCGGGTAATGCAGATAGAACCGCCGCCGATGCCCACCTTAATGAAGTCTGCGCCTGCCTTTGCAAGGAACATAAAGCCGTCCCGGTCGACCACATTGCCTGCGCCGATCTTCACACTGTCGCCATAGTTTTCACGCACCCAGGCGATGGTGTTTGCCTGCCAGCAGGTGTAGCCCTCGGAGGAGTCGATACACAGAACATCTGCGCCTGCCTCCAGCAGAGCGGGGATACGGGTGGCGTAGTCACGGGTGTTGATGCCCGCACCTACCAGATAGCGCTTCTGGGAATCCAGCAGCTCATTGGGATTTGCCTTATGGGAGGCGTAGTCCTTGCGGAATACGAAGTACATCAGCCGGTCTTCTTCGTCCACGATGGGCAGGGAGTTGAGCTTGTTATCCCAGATAATATCGTTTGCTTCCTTCAGTGTAGTGCTTGCAGGCGCAACGATCATCTTCTCCCGGGGGGTCATAAAGGTGGAGACCTTCTCATTGCCTTCCATACGGCTGACACGGTAGTCTCTGCCGGTGACGATGCCCAGCAGCTTACCGTTGGCTGTTCCGTCATCGGTGATCGCCACGGTGGAGAAGCCGTTTTTCTCCTTCAGCGCCAGCACATCTGCCAGTGTGTCATCGGGGGTCAGGTTGGAGGCAGACACCACAAAGCCAGCCTTGTGGCTCTTGACCTTTGCCACCATTGCTGCCTGGGACTCAATGGACTGAGAACCGAAAATAAAGCTCAGACCGCCCTCCTTTGCCAGAGCAATTGCCAGGCTGTCGTTGGAAACGGACTGCATAATTGCAGAGGTCATGGGAATGTTCAAAGAAATAGCCGGCTCTTCCACGCCCTTGCGGTACTTGGTTAGCGGGGTGCGCAAAGACACCCGATCGGGCACACATTCTTCTGAAGTGTAGCCGGGGATCAGCAGATACTCGCTAAAGGTGTGGCTGGGTTCCGGATAATAGTAAGCCATAGTAATTGCCTCCTGTTTTTTCTGGTAGTATACCGATTATATTACCCAACAGTATACCATAGGTTTCATTTTCGGTCAAGAAGATTTGTTAAAAGTGGGCGGATATTCTCCGCCCATAAGCTTTTACAGCTGGTCCAAATTCAGACTGAAGGGTGTCAGGCAGTTTTCCATAAACCAGTCAAGCTCCGGCATTGCCATTTTCTTCAGCGCCTCCATTGCCTGCCCGGCGGCAGAATCAAATTCCGTATTGCCCGCCTTCTGCTCCTCGATACATTTAATATAAGCAGAGAGCTTGTCCGCCGCCTTTACGATAGGCAGCGCCTCCGGATCGTCCTCCAGTACCAAGGGAGCATAACAATCCCGCAATTGCTGAGGCAGCATATCCAAAAGCCGCTCGCCTGCGATCCGCTCTACCTGCTTGTAGGCAGTTTTAATGTCCGGATTGTAATATTTGATAGGGGTGGGCAGATCTCCGGTGAGGATCTCCGAAGCATCGTGATACAGCGCCGCAACGGCGCATTTATCCGGGTCCGGACCCTCCAGCTTCAGAATTTCCCGGCGGATCAGCGCCAGTGCGTGGGCAAGCACCGCCACCTGATGGCTGTGCTCCTGAATGTTTTCAGAAAAGGTGTTGCGCATTAAGCCCCAGCGGGTAATATACCGCATTCTACCCATCAGCGCATAAAATTCGTTTGCCATAAATTTCCTCTGTTTTTCGTTTGTAGGAGACGCAGCCTCGCCGACCCCTACATTATTTTTTCTATTTCTTGCAGCAAATCTGCCGGGTTTTCGCAGAAATATTTTGCACCGGCATTTATCAGGCATTCCTTGTCCCGGAAGCCCCAAAGGACGCTCAGGCAGGGTGCGCCGGCATTTTTTGCTGTTTCCACATCCGTTTCACTGTCGCCTACATAAATGCACTTTTCTGCGCCAATCTCTTTCATTGCCTGAAACACCATATCCGGCGCAGGCTTTCGGGGGCAGTCGGTGCTTTCTCCCCGGGCGTATGCCCCGGGAAAATACTGGGCGCACAATGCTTTTGTCGCCCCGTCCGGCTTATTGGAGACGATTGCCACGGGATACCGGTCTTTGATTTCCCGAAGTGCCTGCAATATGCCCGCGTAAGGTCCTGTTTTGATTTGACTATGGGCGGCATAGTACTTCTGATACACTTCCAGTGCCGCTTCTAACCCGGGATCGCTGTCCGTTCCGGGCAGCGCCTTGCGGATCAGATTTGCCGCGCCTGTACCCACAAAGCTGCGCACTTCGTCCAATGTGCGCTCCGGACAGCCAAAGTGGGAAAGGGTGTAGTTGACCGCATCTGTCAGGTCCTCCAGGGTATTTAGGAGTGTTCCGTCCAGATCGAAAATAACTGCTGTTTTCATTTAATAACCTCTGTTTTTCAGCACCCGGATATCCTCGCCCACAAAGGTCAGGCGCTGGAAGCTGCCCTGCAGCCGGGAGCCGATCTGGGGAGAATAGCGGCGGATGATCTCGTCGATATTTAGATTGGTGGAGATCACCATAGGCTTTCCCGCAAGCAAACGGTCGTTGACCAGGGCATACAGCGCCGCCGTCACAAAATTTCCCGGCAGCTCTGTGCCCAGATCGTCCAGAATCAGCAGATCACACTGGGCAAGTCCTTCTACCTCCCGGTGGCTGTTCTCATCGGGATTGAACCGGTCCTTTTCCAGCTTGGAAAACAGGTGGGGTGCGCTTTCGTAAGCAACCCAATAGCCCTTGTCCGCCGCAGCCCGGGCAATGCAGGCAGACAAAAAGGTCTTGCCCAGACCCGTTCCACCCACAAACAGCAGATTGCCGCTATTTGGGCCGAAGGATGCCGCGTATTTGCGGCAGATGTTAAAGTTATGCTCCATAATGGTCCGGGGAGATGCGCCGTAGTTGGCATCTACCTGATCGGAATAGTAATCCAGACGGAACTTTTCAAACCGCTCATTATTCGATGCAAGCAAGGAAATTTCCTTTTTCTGCTCCTGACGGCAAAGCTCCCGCAGACACTGGCACATTTGGGTGCCAATATAGCCGGCGCCGCCGCACAGATCGCAAATCGGACTGTCGTCTAAGAAGCCCTCCTCAAAATGTTCCCGTGCCAAAGCCTGCCGCTCCTGCTGCAGGGCTAAATTCGCCTCTTTCACCTGCTCCATAGCAAGCTTGGCGTCTCCCCCTTGGGTGAAAACCGCTTGCGCCGCCAGTGCCATAGACCGGCGCAGAAGCATGTCGATTTCTTTGATTCGGGGCACTTGATCGTAAGCGATCTGCAAATGCTGCTGATTTTCCGATTCCCGGTCTGCCTTTGCAGCCTCCAGCCGCTGTCGGGCGCGGCGCACCACATCTTTACTGTATGCCATGGGATCAACCCTCCCTTAATACTCTCTGGATAGCCTCCAGCTCTGCATCTCCCAGCTTGCCGGATGCCCCTTTGATCTGGGGTTTTGTATCTTTTTTCTCCACCTGCTCCACCGTCAGAAGGCCTGCCTCCTGCCAGCGGGTGAGGATCTTATTCATATACGCCCAGCTCAAGCCGCCGGTGTTCAGACAGGTTTTTTCATAGGCAAGCTTGATCGCCTCCAGCTCGAAGCCCCAGTCCAGCCACTGCTGGGCATATTTTTCCTCTCCGGGGGTCAGGTTCCTGCCCCGGATCTGCAACGCGTCCATCATCTGACCTAGTCGGCTGCGGCGTTTATTCTGCTTGCGCATATAGGCAACCGCCTCTTCCATGGTGTCGATGCCCTGCTCTGCCCAGGCGTAAGCCTCTTTCTCAATGGTCCGCAGGGAGGGATTGCGCAGACTTCCTTTCTGCCGCGCCCGCTCCTTGCAGTAGCATACCAGCACAGAGATCACATCCCCGGGCAGACCCAGATAGCGGATAAAGCCCAGCAGGATCTTCATTTCCTCTGTGTTAAGTGTCCGGCCCAGAAGCCGCTGAATTTCACCGTAAAGTCCCCGGAAGTCGCTGTCCGTATCCATAGCGCTGAGCACATCGGTCTCAGAATACTGGGGGCGCTCCCCCACCAGATGCTGCTTCTTTTCTTCCTGATATAACCCAAGCTGACGCAAAGTCGCAACAGCACAGTCCAGCCGAGTTTTGCTCAGACCCAACTCCTGCCGGGCATTTTTCATCTCGTTTCCGCTTTGCAAGTATATGTAAAGCAGTGCCCCGTCGGGGTTTGCGGCGCAGAGCAGCTTATAGACATCTGCCTGCGGTATTTTCAGTTCTGTACTGCGCATAAGCCACTCCTCCTCCATTATGTAACGGTTATTATAGCACAGCTTTCTTTTCTGCACAACCATAGGAAACCTAAGTTTTCATAGAAAAAAACCGGTGTTTTTTGGCGCTATACAGTATCTTGTGGCGAAAAAACTTATCACCCACAATTTACTTGCATTGTTTCCGCCTTTCTGTTACAATATGGGTAGTCCACTTTCAGAAAGGATAGATTCTTATGAAACGATTTATGTGTCTTGCCCTGGCCCTTTGCCTGCTTCTGTGCGGCTGCGGCGGCGGCGCTGATGAAACCACTGTCCCCAGCACTGCAGACACCACACCGGCAACCACGGCAGAGCCCACCGCCGAACCTACCACCGTCCCGGAGACCACCGAGCCGGTGATCCTGTATTATCACCCCTTGAACGGCCAGCAGCTGGAAGAGCCTTGGACCGGCCGCGCCACCGCAGTTGTGATCAATAACATCCGGGCTGCCCTGCCCCACTACGGCACCAGTGGCGCAGATATCATTTACGAGCTGGAAACCGAAAGCGGCATCACCCGCATGCTGGCTGTGTACTCCGATCTGAGCACGGTGGATTCCATCGGTCCTGTGCGCAGCGCCAGAACCTTCTTCAATAACATCGCCCTGTCCCACGATGCAGTGCTGATCCACTGCGGCGGCAGCGATTTTGCCCTCAATGCCCACTACTCCGAAAACGGCGACTCCATTTCCAACTGGGCCCATATCAACGAGCAAACGAACGGCTCTTACTTCTTCCGTGACCGTGCCCGCTACAGCTCCGGCTACGCCTGGGAGCACACCCTGTTTACAAACAGCGAAAAGCTCCTGCAGGGTCTATCCGATAAGGGCTACAACACCACCTACGAGGGTGACGGCTACGACCACGGTTTGAGCTTCGCAGAAGATCCCGGTGTCACCGGCACTTCTGCTACCTCCGTTACTGTGAAGTTCCGGAATTCGAAAACCACTTCCTTCAAGTTCGACATTGAAAGCGGTCTGTATAAAGCATCCCAGTACGGCAGTGCAATGATGGATGCGGGCGCTGATGTTCAGCTTTCTTTCCGGAATGTGATCGTGATCAGCACCGAGCAGTTCTTCCGCTCCGATGCCTACTATAGCCGTTCCTTCTACACACTCAGCGGTTCCGGCAAGGGTCATCTGGTCTGTGACGGTCAGATCGTTCCCATCATCTGGCACAGAGATGCCCTTCGGGGTTCCTTCTCCTATACATACGAGGACGGAACACCTGTCACTCTGGGCGTTGGCAAAACCTATGTGGGCGTGGTCGATTCCAGCCACGGCGGCGTAACATTTGAATAAGACATAATAAAAATCAGGGCGTGTTGCGCAGCACGCCCTGATTTTTTATTGAAAACGGAAGGTTGATTATACATCCATCTGGGAGGATAAGCAAAGCTTTTCTCCAGTGATGGGGTGGGTAAATTCTATTTTTTTGGCGCAAAGCAGCTGGGTCTGTAAGCCTAGCTCCTTAGAGACTTTTTGGGATGCCGCATTGCCGTATTGTGGGTCTCCCAAAATGGGAAAGCCCAAATAGGCACAGTGAACACGCAGCTGGTGGGTACGCCCGGTGACCGGGCGCAATGCAAGAAGACAGCACTCTCCCCGCTCCAGCACCTGATATTCTGTCCGGGAGGGCTTTCCCTCCGGGGAAACCTCCCGCAGGAGACTGGGCAGAGGCTTGCGGGCAATGGGGGCATCGATCACGCCGGCATCCCTTTCCGGTCCTGTAAAGGTGCGGGCGTGGTAGGTTTTTATCATATCCGTCCCCTGCAAAAGCCGGTGGATGTGGGAATTTTTCCCCAGCAGAACGATGCCGAAGGTATCCCGGTCCAGCCGGGTCACGGGATGCAAGGCGCAATTTTGCCCGGTCTGCTGATAATAGCCCAGCACCCGGTTTGCCAGTGTGCCGGTGAGCTTACTGCGGGAGGGGTGGATCAGCATTCCAGCAGGCTTGTCCACCGCCAGCAGGTGTTCGTCCTCATAGAGTATGGAGATCGGCTCGACTTCTGCCGGATACTGGGGCGTTTCCTCGTCCAGCGGCACGGTGATAATATCCCCGGGTGCTACAGAAAAATCTGTATGCTGCGGCACACCGTTTACAAATAGCTTTTCCTGCCATTTCAGGCGGTTTATAAGCCCAACAGACATCCCCATTTCTTCCCGCAAAAAGGAAGACAGCCGCCCACTGCGACCTGCAATATGCTCCAGCTCCATTTGCCTTTCTCCTTTCTACATTGGTTTGGCATAAAATCGGGCGTGCAAGGATTTCCCTGCACGCCCGGTAGCTTTTTTCAGGATCAGTCCTCAGCGCCCTTGCTAAGCATCACATTTGCCAGGATGCCCAGGATCAGTGCGCAGGCGATGGTGGTGAGGGTGACCTTACCGAAGGACACGCTCAGACCGCCGATGCCGGGGATCAAGATCGCAGAAACCACGAACAGGTTCTTGCCTGCATTCAGGTTGACCTGCTGGATCATCTTCAGACCGGAAACAGCAATGAAGCCGTACAGTGCCACGCAAACGCCGCCCATTACGCAGTTGGGAATGGAGGACAGGAAGGTGACGAAGGGGCCGAAGAAGGAGATCACCAGACACATAATCGCTGCGGTGGTGATGGTGATAACGGAAGCATTGCGGGTGATGGCAACACAGCCGACGGACTCGCCGTAGGTGGTGTTGGGGCAGCCGCCGAAAAATGCGCCAGCCATAGAACCAATGCCGTCACCCAGCAGTGTGCGGTGCAGGCCAGGCTCTTCCAGCAGATCCTGACCGATGATGGAGGACAGGTTCTTGTGGTCAGCAATGTGCTCAGCGAACACAACGAATGCAACAGGCACATAAGCAACCGCAACAGTGGCGATGAATGTGCCGTCGATTTCCTTGACGCCCTTCATCGCTTCCAGGAAGCTGAAGTCAGGAATTGCGAAGATGGTCATTTCCTTAAATGCTGCGAAGTTGATGACCTGCAGAGCAATATTGTCGGTAGCAATGCCGATCACAGTGAAAATGGAGGCTGCAACATAGCCAACCAGAATGCCCAGAACAAAGGGAATCAGCTTGATCATACCCTTGCCATAAACGGAGAATGCGAAAATGGAGAACAATGTGATGATACCCACGATCAGTGCCACATAGGGGCTGCAGGCGGAAACGCCGTCCACCATAACCTTGCCCACAGTCAGGTCGTTTACGGCATTGACTGCCAGAGAAAGACCGATCAGAGCAACGGTAGGTCCGATGACCACAGGGGGCATCAGCTTATTGATCCACTTAACACCGGCAATCTTGATAACCAGTGCGATCACCACATACACAAGACCTGCAAAGATCGCGCCAACGATCAGTCCTGCATAGCCGGCAGAAGCAGAAGCTGCACCGCCGAAGGCTGCAAACATAGAGCCGATGAATGCGAAGGAAGAGCCTAAGTAAACAGGGCTCTTGAACTTTGTGAACAGCTGATAGACCAGTGTGCCGATGCCTGCGCCGAACAGGGCGGCGGACTGGCTCATGCCGTTACCGATAATCGCGGGGACAAGGATGGTTGCTGCCAAGATTGCCAGAACCTGCTGGAATGCAAAAATCAGCAGCTGGCCGAACTTGGGCTTGTCTTTGATGCCGTAGACCAAATTCATTTTTCTCTTTTCCTCCTGATATAGGTTTCTTTTCGAACGAAATCCAAAAAAAGAGGAAAGGTCGGCGATGGTTTTCGCTAACATTTCCTCCTGTCTTTCGAATTTGTATTCTGTCTATCAGTATACCTTTATTTTCACCAAAAAGCAAGGGCTTTTTCCATATTTTTACAAGGAAAAGCTGTCCGGAAGGAGCTGTGCCAGAGTGCGGGTCTGATACTGACCGGCCGGACCTGCTAAGTAAACCGCAAAGTCGTCCTTGCAAAATTCCCGCAGCACCTGACGGCATACACCGCAAGGGGGAAAGAAGCCGGTGATCTCCCCATTTTTGCCGCCGCAGATGGCAATGGCGGTAAATTCCCGGCATCCCTGGCTGACCGCCTTGAAAACGGCGGTGCGCTCGGCGCAGACCGTGGGGGAATAGGCGGCGTTTTCAATGTTGCAGCCGGTGTATACTGTGCCGTCGGCGCACAGAAGCGCCGCGCCCACCTTGTAGCCGGAATAGGGGGCATAGGCATTTTCCATTGCCTGTTTTGCCAGTTCGATCAGCTTTTCAGGTTTCATATTTTCCCTCCCGTATAAATATCTATCGTACTTTTGTGTCATTGCGAGCCCCATCGGGGCGTGGCAATCTCCGCACCAATTTGACTGTGCATTTTCGATGCCCCGGAGATCGCCACAGGTGCTGACGCACCTTCGCGATGACACGGTTTTCGGAAGATAGGAATATCTATCGTACCTTGGGATAATTGTCAATTGTCCATTTTCAATTGTCCATTTTCAATTGGCAACGCCCTGCCGGGGGTGTCCAGGGGAACATCCAGCATCTCTGCCACCGTGGCGGCGATATCTGCAAAGGTGTTTCTTGTTCCTAAATTTACAGGCTCAACTTTTTCCCCCAGCACAAGCACCGGTACATACTCTCTGGTGTGGTCGGTGCTTTCGGTGTAGGCAGGGTCACAGCCGTGGTCTGCTGTGATGATCAAAGCATCCTCCGGACCGATTTCTTTTAGAAAATCACCCAGCCACCTATCAAATTCCGAAAGGGCGGCGGCGTAGCCTTCTGCATCCCGGCGGTGGCCGTAGAGCATATCAAAGTCCACCAGATTCACAAAGCACAAACCCGCCCAATCCTTTTTGGCGTAATCCATTGTGTGCTTCATTCCATCTGCGTTACTTTGATTATACACAGATTCCGTCAGACCCCTGCCTGCGAAAATATCGTGGATCTTTCCCACACCGATGCTCTGAAGACCTGCTTTTTTGACCGCATCCAAAAGGGTGGTTTTGGGAGGCTCTAAGGAAAAATCGTGGCGGTTTGCGGTCCGTTTGAAATTGCCCGGCGTGCCCACAAAGGGCCGGGCGATCACTCTGCCCACGGCGTGCCTGCCCTGCAAAATTTTCCGGGCAATGCGGCAGTATTCGTAAAGCTGCTCCGGCGGAACAATATCCTCATGGGCGGCGATCTGGAACACGGAATCTGCGGAAGTGTACACGATCAGATCTCCGGTTTTCATATGTTCCGCGCCATATTTTTCAATGACTGCCGTGCCGGACCAGGGTGCATTGGCAAGAACGCTCCGGCCTGTCTGTTCCCGGAAAGGTGCTAACACTTCCTCCGGGAAACCCTCCGGATAGGTGGGCAAAGGGGTAGCCGAAACGATCCCCGCAATTTCCCAGTGACCGATGGTGGTATCCTTGCCTTGGGAGCGTTCCAACAGCCGTCCGTATGCGCCGGTGGGAGAAGTTTCTTTGGGCAGGCAGTCCACGCCGTCAATGCTCCCCAGACCTGCTTTTATCAGATTGGGAATATGAAGCTTTCCTGTAGCGGCACAGGAACGCAGGGTGTTGACATCTTTGTCTCCAAAATCATTGCTATCCGGCATTGCGCCAATGCCGAAAGAATCCAGCACGATTAAAAAAATTCGTTTCATTACCGCACCTACTTTTTAAATGTGTCCGTTTTACGGACGAATTGTATAAAGGGCGGATGTGGGCATCCGCCCCTACGAATATCTATCGATGGTGCGTGTAGGGGACGATGCCCACATCGTCCCTATTCGTTTTCAATTTTCCATTGCCACTGCAACATCTAATGCCACCTTCATCATGGTGGTAAAGGCGGTTTGCCGTTCTTCGGAAGTGGTCTCCTGACCGGTGAGGATATGGTCGGAAACGGTGCAGATACACAGTGCCCGTTTGCCATAGCGGGCGGCGTTCATATACAGCGCCGCCGCCTCCATTTCCAGTGCCAGCACGCCCATTTTCTTCAGGGCATACACACTGTCCAGCCCCTCCGGCACACCCGTGTGATCGCCGTAGAACACATCGGAGGAATTGATATTGCCCACATGGTAAATTGCACCGTTTGCCTTTGCCGCCTCTACCGCCGCAGACAAAAGCTCAAAGGACGCAATGGGGGCAAAGGTGCCGGGCAGGTGGAACTGGGAAGCAAAATTCGAGTCGGTGCAAGCGCCCTGACCGATCACCAGATCGTAGAGGTTGATATGCTCCTGAATGGCGCCCGCCGAGCCTACCCGGATGATGTTTTCCACACCGTAGGCGTTATAAAGCTCGTGGGAGTAGATGCCGATGGCAGGCATACCCATACCGGACGCCATTACCGACACCTTCACCCCTTTATAATAGCCGGTGTAGCCCTGAACGCCCCGGACATTGTTCACCAGCACCGGGTTTTCCAGAAAGTTTTCTGCAATGAATTTGGAGCGCAAGGGGTCACCGGGCATGAGCACTGTCTTGCCGAAATCACCGGGCTTTGCGCTGATATGGGGGGTGGGAGTAGTTAACATAATGCATCCTCCTTCGCATCTGCAATTGACAATTGATAATGGACAATTGTCAATTTTTAATTAAACTTTGCCTTTGGCAATTTTTACAATTCTTGAAGTGCCTAATCTGTCCGCGCCCAGGCGGATAAATTCCTCCGCGTCTGCAAGGCTAGCAATGCCGCCGGCGGCTTTGATCTTCACATTTTCCCCCACATGCTCTGTAAACAGGGCAACGTCCTCAGCCGTTGCGCCGCCGGTGGAAAAGCCGGTGGAGGTTTTAATATAGTCCGCGCCGGACTGGGTAACCACCCGGCACATTTCGATCTTTTCTTCTTTCGTAAGCTGGCAGGTTTCGATGATGACCTTCAAAAGCCTTCCCTTGCAGGCTTCTTTCACTGCCCTGATCTCCTGCAGAACTTTGTCAAACGCACCGTCCTTGACCCAGCCCAGATTGATCACCATATCGATTTCGTCTGCGCCCTTGTCTACCGCGTCGGATGCCATAAAGCATTTCGCCTGAGTGGTGTCGTAGCCGTTGGGAAAGCCGATCACCGTACAGATTGCTAACCTTTCCCCCACATATTCTTTCGCCCGGTTTACATAACTAGCCGGAATGCACACCGAAGCCGTACCAAATTCCATGCCCTCGTCGCAAAGCTTTTTGATCTGTTCCCAGGTGGCGGTGGTGCTCAGCAGGGTATGGTCGCATTTTGCTAAAATATCACAGATTTCCATTTATCTGATCCTCTCTCCGTTTAAGATCGCTTCCTGTAATTTATCCCCGGTGTAGCGGAGGGTCAGCAAGAAGAAGGGGGCATTTTCCCACAGCAGCTCCAAAAATATCTGATCGCCCTCCCACTTGGGAAGCTCGTCGAGAAAATCCCGGCTGATCCACCGGAGCTCTCCCTCATCACATTCCTTCAGTTCCCCTTCGTAATCATCGGCAGTAAACAGGTACATATACTCCCCCTGCGCCTGATCGGACAGGAATGTGACGATGCCCCGGCACTGCCAGCGGGTCAATGTCAGTCCGGTTTCTTCTTTTGCCTCCCGAAGAAGGCAGGCATCGGGAGATTCCCCCTCCTGAAACTTTCCGCCAATGCCGATCCATTTGTCTTTATTGATGTCATTTTCTTTCTTCGTCCGGTGGAGCATCAGCACCTGGTCTCCCCGGAGGATATAACAAAGGGTCGTATGGAGCATTCTTTCTCCTCATTTCATAATTTTTATGGCGTGGTGCAGATTTTCCACTTCTATAAGATCCTGTCCCTCTGCCCGCTCCCCGTCCAGCGTCCAGGACATACTCTCCGGAGCAGTGATCTTCACGATTGACGCACTGCGGAAGGTGATCATTTTGCAGTTATACACCTGCTTCTGCACTGCCTGAATACATTCGCCGATCTCGGAAAGATCCCGGGGGGCGCGCACCAGCAGGACTTCAAATTTTCCGTCGGTTAAATCCACCTGCTTGGGATCTAAGGTCAAAATTCCGCCGATGCTGGTAGAGTTGCAGATCGCACCGAACAGGAAATTGTCCTCTACGACCTCCCCGTCGATCTCCATTTTTATGGGCACTTTCCGGATCTGGGACAGCTCCGAAATGCCCTCCAGCAAATAGGCGGTGTGACCCAGGGCGTTTTTCACATTCTGGGGCGTGGCATAGCTTGTGCGGGTGAACACCCCAAAGGAGGCCACATAGGTAAAATACCGGCTACCGAACCGGCCCAAATCCACCTTCACCCCTTCGCCGTTTACGATCTGCTTTGCAGCGTCCACTATTTTTTGGCTCAGCCCCAGTGCCTTTGCAAAATCATTGGTAGAGCCGGCTGGAATATAACCCACAGGAATATCCAGACCGGTTTTCATCAAGCCGGATACGGTTTCATTGAATGTTCCGTCACCGCCGCAGCAAACGATCAGATCCTGATCCTTTGCCCGCCGGATAACTGCCGCTTCCCCGTCGCCCTGACAGGCGGTCATATACACTTCCACCTGATAATCCGCCCGGTTGAACACCCCAAGAATATCTGCCAGATAGCGCTTTGCCTTCCGCGTACCTGCATTGGGATTCATCACAAATAACATTTTTTTCACTGGGATCACCCTCTTTTTACAATTCCTGCTATTATTATAGCACCCCGGGAACAAAGCGCAAGAAAAAACCGTCATTTTTGCAAAAAGTTCACAGTGCCCCGCCCCTACAATTAAAATCCGCCTGCATTAAAAAAAGAACGCACAGCCGAAGCTGTGCGTTCTCTTTATTTAGATTTTGTGCAATGCGATCAGCACCTGCAGCACCACAAATGCCACATAAATGCCCAGCAGTGCAAGACCCTGCCAGCGGAACAGCTTCTTTTTGAACACTGCCGGCAGTGTCATCAGTGCCATAACACCGATCATCACAGGGATCTCCATTACCAGAGAGGTGTTCTGACCGAAAATGGTGCTTCCCTCGGGAACGGTAAAGGGAGAAAGGGTAACTGCCACACCGCTCACCAGCACCAGATTGAAGATATTCGCACCGATGATGTTGCCCAGAGACAGTGCGCCGTGTCCCTTTGCCAGTGCGGTGATCGCCGTTACCAGCTCCGGCAGGCTGGTGCACAGAGCCACAATGGTAACACCCACAACCTCTGTGGGGATGCCTGCCATGGTAGCAAGGGAAACAGAAGAGCCCTCCAGCATATCCGCGCCCACAGCGATGAGACCGGCGCTGACGATCAGCAGCAGAACCTCTGCCAGCAAAGAGCCTTGCTTTTCTTCCTCTTCTTCCTCGTGTGCATCGGCAGAAACCGGGTTCTTAAAGCCCTGACGGATGGTTATGGTCATATACACCGCAAAGACCAGCAGCATCACAATGCCCAGCCAGCGGTCAAAAGAACCGAAACCGTAGGCAGCAATCAGATAGATAGCAGCAGATACAAAGAAGAAGATCACCGGCATTACAATCGCTTTCCGGTTCACAGGGGCAGGACGGATGGCAATGGTCAGGGCGGAGATCAACGCAGTGTTGCAGATGATCGAGCCGATGGCGTTGCCGTAAGCGATGGCGCCGTTCTGGTTCATTGCCGCTGTGGCAGACACCATAACCTCCGGCAAGGTCGTGCCGATGGAAACTACGGTTGCACCGATAATAATCTCCGGAACACGGAAGCGCTTGGCAATGCCCGTTGCGCTGTCGACGAACCAGTCGCCGCCCTTGATCAGCAGCACCAGGCCCACTGCAAACAGCGCAAGTGAGCCGATGAGGGAATCGGTCAGGCCATTATACCAGGAAAAGAATGCTTGGATCATAACAAAAACTCCTTTTAATTATAGTATGCCAACAAAAAAACCGCTTGGCATAAAGCCGAGCGGAAGCTTCCTCAGGGATTTATGCACAAAAATACATAAGTCTCGCGATTGAAAGCCAGCCAGGTCTTACGACCGGAATGTTGACAAGCTACGCATATTTGCGCTCGCTACTCCCTTATAGGATATATTTAACAGAAAAATATTATCACGGCAGCAAGGAAATGTCAACCGGATGTTAAAAATCACCTTTGTTTTTATCCGAACGAACGAAAAATAATGAGGGCACTTGCCTTTTTCTTCCAGTGTGTTATAATGTAAATATCCTTACTACTCTGGAGGTACATAATTATGCAAAAGAAACCGGTTCTGGTTGTTATGGCAGCAGGTATGGGCAGCCGCTACGGCGGTCTGAAGCAGATCGATCCTGTGGGCAGCTGCGGCGAAGCCATTTTGGACTTCTCCCTGTTCGATGCCCATGAGGCTGGCTTTGAAACTGCGGTCATTATTATTAAGGAAGCCATCCGCAAGGACTTTATGGAGACTGTAGGCGAGCGCCTGAAAAAGTGTCCTATGGAGATCCGCTATGCTTATCAGGAGCTGACAAAGATCCCCGCAGACTTCGTGATCCCTGCCGACCGCACAAAGCCCTGGGGCACTAGCCACGCCGTGCTTTGCGCAAAAAATGAGATCGACGGCGCACCCTTTGCAGTCATCAACGCCGACGATTACTACGGCAAGGATGCCTTCAAGGTCATTTATGACTTCCTGTGCAATGCCAAGGCAGGGGATGTAAGCCCCTACTGTATGGTGGGCTATCAGCTGGGCAACACCGTCACCGACCACGGCAGCGTGGCAAGAGGCATTTGCACCACCGATGCAAACGGCTATCTGACTGCCATTGAAGAGCAGACCAAGATTGAAAAGTACGAAGGCGGCATCCACTATACAGAAGATGACGGCGCTACCTGGGTAGACGTTTCTGCGGACACCCCGGTGTCTATGAATATGTGGGGCTTCACCCCCGATTTCCTGGATGCACTTCAGGCTGGTCTGCCGGAATTTTTGAATGAAAAAGTTCCCGCCAACCCCCAAAAAGCAGAATACCTGCTGCCCACCACCGTTGCGGGTATGCTCCATGCCGGCAAGGCAACCGTTAAGGTGCTCCGCTCTGCGGACAAGTGGTACGGCGTGACCTATGCCGCCGACAAACCTATGGTCGTAGCTGCGCTCCAGGCGCTGACCGACGCAGGCAAATATCCCGCCACCGGTTTGTGGAACTAAATTTTATAGGATACAAGGGCGTGGAGCAATCCACGCCCTTTTGCCTTCCCCTGGGGGAAGGCTTTTTTGCACCTTTTTGCATCCGTGGAATATCTTGGAATGAGCGGCGCAATCCGCTGAAAAAATCTCGGAGGTATTTATTATGTGCAACAATAACGGTTTCTGTGGCGGTAACTTCTGCTGGATCATCGTTCTGATCCTCATCCTGTGCAACTGCGGCGGTGGCAACACTTTCCTGGGCAGCGGCAACGGCTGCGGCTGTGACAACAACTGCGGCTGCTGCTAAGCAGTAAAAAAGGGGCGTCCGAAAGGACGCCCTTTTAAGTGCAAAATGCAGGTATCTGCTGCGCAGATAATTTTCAATTAAACAGTTGCCGGGACTTTATTTTGCCAAGTAAGGGTCTTTGGGTAGAAAAACCGGATTTTTTCCGGGGCAATGGAAAATTCTACTTCCTGATACGTACGCAGCTCGCCGTCCAGATTCACCGGGGTGGGCTTGTCGCAGATCACCTTCAGACGATCCGTCCGGTAATGGCGGACCAAATGGGGAAGCTCTTTATACCGTCCTGCCTTGTACTTGCCCACTACCCCCGGCACTTGCAGCCGGGAAACCTTCTCTACCACCAGCACATCCATCAGTCCGTCAGAGGGGTCTGCATCGGGCACAGGATTGAAGCCGCCGCCGTAAAATCTACCGTTGCAGGCGCAGATCATTGTCTTGTCGCCGTCAATGACCTGGCCGTTCACCTCGATCACATAGTGCTCAGAAATACCCTTGATCACATTGACCACCGTGGATGCGGCGTATGCCCGGAAGCCGTGAAGCAGCGGCAGGCGCTTATACCGGGAGACATCCGTTCCGATCCGGGCGTCCAAGCCTACGGAGCAAATGTTTAAGCTGTAATCATCATTGCAGCGGATCAGGTCGAAGGTATCTTCCTTTGCGTCCAGAAGCTGTCGGAGGTCGGAAAACACCTCTGGCCGGTCGAACATCCGGATGAAGTCATTTCCGCTGCCGCCGGCAAAGGCGGTCACCGCCACATTTTCGTAGCCTGCTGCGCCGGATGCCACTTCGTTGAGGGTTCCGTCACCGCCGCAGGCATAAATGCGGTATTCTTCGCCGGTCTGCGCCGCCGCTTTTGCCAGATCTCTGCACTGGCCGGGGGCTTGGGAGACTTCGATCCGGTAGTCAAGACTACCGCAGACTGCTTCGATTTTCTTTCTGTATTCTTCTGTCCGGTCGCGGCTGCCCGCTGCGGGATTGATGATAAACAGATGCTTCATTCTCTATTTCTTCTTTCTGCTGTTATCTGTAAACATATAATAGTCGCATTTGATCTTTCCGTTGTAGAATTTCCGTTTTTTGTCTGCCCGCTTTCCGAAATAATGCTCAAATTCAGGCTCAGAGGTGATGACGAATTTTTTCCAGTCGTTGGCGAATTTCAGGTGGCGACCCAGAGCGCTGTACAGCCGCTGGGCACTCTGCTGCTCCAGCATCCGCTCGCCGTAGGGGGGATTGCACACGATAATGCCGCTCTGCGCCGGCAGGCTCATTTTGGTGGCATCTCCGTCCTTGAAGGTGACGCAGTCCGCCACCCCTGCCTTGCGGGCGTTGGCAAAGGACAAAGAAACGCAAGCCGGGTCGCTGTCCGAGCCCATGATCCGGTACTGTCCGTTAAATTCCTTGTCCTTGGCTTCCTCTTTTACCTGCTTCCAAGCTTCTTTGGGCATCCAGGGAAATTCCTCGGCGGCAAAATGGCGCTGGAGACCCGGGGCGCGGTTTTTGGCGATCAGCGCCGCCTCAATGGGGATGGTGCCCGAGCCGCAGAAGGGATCCCAGAAATATTCCCTGCCCCGGAAGCGGGTCAGCTGGATCATACCGGCAGCCAGTGTTTCGTGCAAGGGGGCATCGTTGCCCACGGCACGGTAGCCTCGCTTGTGCAGACCCGGACCGGAGGTGTCCAGTGACAGGGTCACTTTATCGTTTAAAATGGTAAAATGCATCTGGAATTTCACGCCGGTCTCCGGCAGCCAGGAAATTCCGTATTTTTCACCCAGCCGCCGGGAGGCGGCTTTTTTGATAATTGCCTGACAGTCGGAGGTGCTCATCAGCTGGCTATTTAAGCAGTGACCTTTCACCGGGAACTGTCCGTCTGCGGGAATAAACTGCTCCAAGGGGGTATGATAAACACCCTGAAACAGCTCTTCAAAGCTTCTGGCTTCAAACTGCGCCAGCACCACCATGATCCGCTCGCCGGTACGCAGGCACACATTTGCCTTTGCCAGGGATACTTCGTCACCGGTAAAAAGGACCCGTCGGTCCTCCACCCGGACATTTTCCATGCCCAGCCGGCGCAGCTCGTCACCGGCAATGCCCTCCAAGCCAAATAAACAGGGGGCAATCAAATTTAATTCCATACTTCCTCCTAGGGGATGATCTTACTTTTTTTCAAGTACCTTTCTTCCTCGGAAAACACACAGCCGCAGTACTTCTGCATATAAAAGCCCAGCTCTCTGGCTTTTTCCTGACCGGGCTTAAAATAGGGGCGAAAATCCCGATACAAAAATTCCACACCGTACTGTGCCGCCGCTCTTTCGGCAGTTTCCCGCATCAGCTCGTGGTTCTGATAGGGGCTGATGAACAGGCTGGATGTGAAGCTGTCAAAGCCCCCCTCGGCCGCCTGCCGGGCAGTCTCAAAAAGCCGCATTTCGTAGCACTTGACACAGCGGTTTTCAATATCCTCACTAACCGCCCGCACAAAGGGGCGCAGGGCGTAGTCATTTTGCTCGATCAGAGGTAAATTGATGGTCTGGGCATAGTCGCGCAGACAGTTGCGCCGGGATCTATATTCCGTAAAGGGGTGGATGTTGGGGTTAAACCAGAAGCCGGTCACCTCAAAATGATCCCCCCGCAAAACCTCGATGCACTGGTTGGCACAGGGCGCACAGCAAATATGCAAAAGGGTCTTCATAGCATTTCCTCGAAAAATCAGATTTTTTTCATTATAACATTAAATAAAATGTAGGGCAACACCTTTCTGTTTTATTCGTGGCACAGCTGTGGTAAAACTATCTTGACGGCAACCCTCCCTTTCGGTTATGATTGACAAAAAGGAGGGACTGGCTGTGGAAGATACTTCGTTTATGGATGCGGCGCTGGCGCTGGCAAAGGAAGCGGCGGCAGAGGGAGAAGTGCCTGTTGGCTGTGTGATCGTGCGAAATGGGGAAATTGTGGGCAGAGGCAGAAACCGCCGGGAGACGGCGAAAACCGCCTTAGGCCACGCAGAGATCGAGGCAATTGCAGACGCTTGCAAAAACTTAGGCGGCTGGCGGCTGTGGGAGTGCACCTTGTACGTGACCTTAGAACCTTGCCCTATGTGCGCCGGTGCAATTATCAATGCCCGCCTCCCCAAGGTGGTCTTTGGGGCATCGGATGATAAATGCGGAGCTTGCGGCTCCGTTTGCGACCTGTTTTCCATGGACTTTAACCACCACCCCCAAGTGGTGAAAGGTGTTCGGGAAGAGGAATGCAGTAAACTCCTAACGGAATTTTTTGAAAACCTGCGGGCAACACTTCGTTCCCGCCCCAAATGGAAAAAACCAACTTAAATATGGTAGATAGAGAAAGGGTGTGCCTGACGGCACGCCCTTTCTTAATTGTCAATTAATACAAAGGAGGATTTTATGGATACAAACCGGAGGGTCTTACAAATCGGTGCGGCGGTGATCTCCTGCGCACTTTTTTTCCGGTTGTTAGGCGGCGGTGTTATGGAAACCGCTGCACAGGCGCTGAGCCAGCAGACCGTAACGAAAATCATATTATTTCTGGAAACCGGCAGAACCCTCCCCACCCCGCCGCCGGAGGAGACCGTTCCACCTCCGGAAGCCTCTGTACCTACCGAAACCCAGCCGGCAGAAACACTGGCTGTTTTGGCGGAAAACCCAGTGGAATTGCCCCCTCCCGCTGTCTTTGCCCAGTCCGACGCAGCGCTGGCAGAGGTGCGCAACGCCACCGGGTATGACATCGATCCCGCCGGGGCACTTTTTACGCCCCTTTCCTGGGAGCTGACCGGGGACGAGCCTACGGTGCTCATCCTCCACACCCACGGAACAGAAAGTTATGTAAACAATGAGGGGTACGCAGAATCCTCTGCCTACCGCACCTTAGACGAGGGGTATAATGTGGTATCCGTGGGCGACCGGCTGGCAGAAATGCTGTCCCAGAAGGGCATACCTGTTCTCCACGACCGCACCCTCCACGATTATCCCTCCTATAATGGTTCTTACTCTCTGGCAAGGGAAACCGTTTGTCAGTATCTTGCCCAGTATCCTTCCATCCAGCTGGTGATAGATCTGCATCGGGATGCCATTACGGACAGTTCCGGAAATCAGGTGGGGCATACGGTTTCCACAGATGGTGGGGCGGCGGCAAAAATGATGCTGGTGATCGGCAGCAATTATGGTGGCCTGAACCATCCCAACTGGCAGGAGAATTTCTCCCTGGGGGTAAAGCTGCAGGTCCAGCTGGAGAAAAACCAGCCGGGGATCTGCCGTCCTATCAGCCTCCGGTCCTCCCGGTTCAATCAGGACCTGACCCCCGGTATGGTGCTGGTGGAAATGGGCGCTGCGGGCAATACCCGGCAGGAGGCACTTTTATCCGCGGAAATTCTGGCACAGGCAATTGCCGACCTTGCCCACGGAACTGGATAGTTGTTCGTAGGGGACATTGCCCTCCACGTCCCGTCAATGTACTTTTGCGCCTGTGGCGACGGGCAGTCGTGGGCGACTGCCCCTACAGCGATCAAAACAACAGCTTTTCCCCAATTCCTAATATGAGAAAGAATACCAAAATCCCCACGCCCAGCCAAAAGCGTTTGCCCATTATCCATCCCTCCGGTAAAACAGGATGTGGTCGCTCCCATCCACAGTCAAAAGCCAGGTATCCTCCAGCCGGGCGTCTTTCTCCTGCAGGACCTTGTCTACCCATTTCCGGTCTTTCCCCGCAACGGACAGATTTTCCGGCATCAGCTTGCCGTCGGAAATAATGGTAATGGGAAAATATTGGGGCTTTGCCTGGATCCCCGCCTCTTTGGCGCTGGCGGGACGGTCCTTGGGAAAGGGAAACACAGAGAGATTTCCGTTCGTTTCCAAAATGGCGTACTGGACACTGCTAAGGTCCAGTACGTCCTTTTCTCTTAAATGGCCGGTCAGCTCATCGAGCGTCACCCGGGTCTTGCGAAGGTTTCCCTGAATGATCTTGCCGTTTTCGATCAGGATCACCGGTTTGCCGCACAGGAGCTTGCGGATCTTAATACTCCGCATAGAAAGCCCCGCCAGTACCAGCTCCAGCCCCAGAACCGTGCCGATGGGGATCAGGCCTGCATATAACGGCAGGTCCACATCCTCCATTAAAATCGATGCCAGGTTTGCCACAAACATGGTCACCACAAATTCCGACGGCTCCATCTGCCCGATCTGCCGCTTGCCCATCAGCCGGATCACCACGATCAGCACCAAATAAATGAGCAGTGTGCGCCAATAGGATGTAAACATTTTCCCCACCTCTTATTTCCAGTTTGCCCCGGAAAAAACAGGATATGCAAATTTTTCTTGACATTTGGGGGCATGTCCTATATAATATGCTAGCCTGCGTGTGCAGGTATATCCTTGCTCCCTCGGCGAGGGGGCCAAAAGTCCAAAAGGAGGTGCAAACAACATGGCTAAGATCACCGGAAAGTACGAGGTGCTCTACATCATCGATCCCGCACAGGGCGAGGAGGGCATCAACGCACTTGTGGAAAAGTTCAAGGCAATGGTGGAAGCGGAGGGTACTCTCTGCAACATCGATCTGTGGGGCAACCGCCGTCTGGCATACCCCATCAACGACCTGAACGAGGGCTACTATGTTCTGATGAACATGGAGACTAAGCCCGAATTCCCTGCAGAGCTGGAGCGTGTGATGAAAATCACCGAAGGCGTCCTGCGCTGCCTGACCACCGCAGTGGAAGCTTAAGGAGGAAACTGACTTATGCTTAACCACATTGTCATTATGGGTCGTCTGACCCGTGACCCCGAGCTGCGCCGCACGGCCAGTGGGGTTGCCGTTGCTTCTTTTGCCTTAGCAGTCGATCGTGACTTCGGCAAGAATGAAGCCGGCGAAAAGGAAACGGATTTCATCGATTGTGTTGCCTGGCGGCAGACTGGCGAGTTTGTGTCCAAGTACTTCACCAAGGGCCGTATGGCTGTGGTGTCCGGACGGCTGCAAATCCGCAACTGGACCGACAAGGACGGCAACAAGCGCCGCTCCGCTGAAGTGGTGGCAGATAATGTCTACTTTGGCGACAGCAAGCGCGACGGCGACAGTACAGGCTCTGCTTACGCAGCACCTGCAGCCCCCGCATTCGGCGGCTATGCTGCCCCCACACCTGCTCCCGCATCCGATTTTGCGATGCTGGACGATGACGATGCACAACTTCCGTTCTAAATTGAACTTTTCTACTTTAATAGGAGGTAAATACCATGGCTAACGAACAGCGTGTTCGTCCCCGCAAGCGCAAGAAGGTATGCGCTTTCTGCGTGGACAAGGTTACCGCTATCGACTACAAGGACACTGCAAAGCTTCGCCGTTTCCTGTCCGAGCGTGGCAAGATCCTGCCCCGCCGTACAACCGGCACCTGCGCAGCACACCAGAGAGACCTGACCACCGCCATCAAGCGCGCCCGTCAGATTGCTCTGCTGCCCTATGTTGCTGAATAATCAAGATAAAAAGAGTGTTGCCAAAGCAACACTCTTTTTTCGTTGACAATTATCGTATGGACGATTCGCAAATCGCCCTGCCATTAAAAAAGCACCCGTTACGGGTGCTTTTTTCTTATTCCTCTTTATAGGTAGCGCCTACCGGCGTCACCACCGGTGTGCCGTCCCGGTTTAACAGGGGTGTCATACCGCCGCTGTAGCCGGATGTCGTGCAAAGATAATTCACACCGGTTTTCTTATCCACCCAGATCTCCATTGTCCGGGTAAAGCCGCCCTGGGAATATATCTTCTCAAACCTGTTGTCCGCTTTTGCCATTTTATTTGTCCTTTACGGTCTCGGCGATGCCGCTGGCAAGACCCACAAGACCCTGCATTTCGGAGGGAATGATGATCTTGGTTGCCTGTCCGTCAGCTACCTTTTCCATTGCCTGAATGCTCTTGAGCTTAATCACCTGCTCGTTGGGTGCTTTTTCATTGAGCATACCCAGGGAGTCTGCCAGTGCCTTCTGCACCTTCAAAATGGCCTCGGCTTCGCCGTCTGCCTTCAAAATAGCGGCCTGCTTTTCTGCCTCTGCTTTTAAGATCGCTGCCTGCTTTTCCGCGTCGGCACGGAGTATTGCAGACTCCCGCTCACCCTCGGCGATCAGAATGGCGGACTTTTTCTGGCCCTCTGCCTGCAAAATTGCCTGACGGCGGTCGCGCTCTGCCTTCATCTGCTTTTCCATAGAGCTCTGGATGTCCTGAGGCGGCAGAATGTTCTTCAGCTCCACACGGTTGACCTTAATGCCCCAGGGGTCGGTGGCCTCGTCCAAAATGGCGCGCATTTTGGTGTTGATAATATCACGGGAGGTGAGGGTCTGATCCAGCTCCAGATCGCCGATGATGTTACGCAGGGTGGTTGCGGTCAGTGTCTCCATAGCCGCCATAGGCTGCTCCACGCCGTAGGTATACAGCTTGGGGTCTGTGATTTGGAAATACACAACGGTGTCGATCTGCATGGTAACATTGTCCTTGGTGATCACCGGCTGGGGGGGATAGTCCAGCACCTGCTCCTTCAGGCTCACCCGGCGGGCGATCCGGTCAATAAACGGCACTTTAATATGCAGACCCACAGTCTGGACCTTATTAAATGCGCCCAGCCGCTCCACCACATAGGCCCGGGACTGCTGAACCACGAAAATATTCTTAATAATCAGAATGAAAATAATTGCCACAATAATCAATGCAGGGATCATAATATTTCCTCCTTATTTTACATTTACAGTTTCTTCTGCGGGGGTAACGAACACCTTTACGCCCTCGATCCGATCCACCTTCACCACTGCTCCTTCCGGGACGGGTTCGCCCGAGGTGCTTCTTGCGGACCATTCCATACCGCCCAGCTTTACCCGGCCGGTGGCTGCTATGTTGTCGATGGGTTCAATGACCGTTCCCACTGTTCCGATCACCGCATCCAGGTTTGTTTTTTGCACCTTTGCATTAAAATGCTTCTTCACCAGCGGACGGAACGCCGCCAGAGAAAGGGCAGAAGCCACAACAAAAATTGTGATCTGCAGCCAAAGCTGCCCACCTAAAAGGGCTGCCGCCATTGCCGCCAGCGCGCCTACGCAAAACCACGCAGACACCATAGCTACAGTGTTTGCCTCAATGATCAAAAATATAATTGCCAGCCCCAGCCAGACCATCGCTTCTATATTCATTTGAAACAGCCTCCTTTCTTATTTCTAAAATAACAAAAATTTTCATAAAGGTCAATTGAAAATTATGGTAATTCCTTTGTAAATCAATTAAAATCCGTGCGCAACGCGCACACCTTACCTGTCAACTATTAAAAAAAGCGGTTGCGAAGTGGGAATTTGTGATGTATAATTTAACTGTAAAATTATGGGCAAGGACCCAATATTGGAGGAATTACTTATGTTCAATGCTATGATTGAAACTTTGAGACAGAACCCCCGGAAGATCGTCTTTACCGAGGGTCACGATGCCAGAATTCTGGAGGCTGCTGCCCGCTTAAACGAGGGCGGCTTCCTGACCCCTATTCTCATCGGCAATGTAGAGGAAGTGAAGGCAAACGCCGCAAAGGGCGGCTTTAACATCGATGGCGTGGAGATCATCGACCCCGCTACCTATGCCGGCATGGATGCTATGGTTGAGAAGATGGTAGAGCTGCGCAAGGGCAAGATGTCCAATGATGACTGCAAGGCTGCCCTTAGTAAGGGTAACTACTTTGGCACCATGCTGGTAAAGATGGGCTATGCCGACTCCCTGCTGGGCGGCGCTACCTACTCCACCGCCGATACCGTCCGTCCTGCCCTGCAGCTGGTGAAGACCAAGAAGGGCGCACACCTGGTGTCCTCCTGCTTCATTATGGTCCGCGGCGAAGAGAAGCTGGCTATGGGCGACTGCGCCATTAACCTCAGCTACGAGGACTCCGT
The DNA here is from genome assembly GCA_017521485.1 of Oscillospiraceae bacterium. GTDB lineage: Bacteria > Bacillota > Clostridia > Oscillospirales > Oscillospiraceae > Faecousia. The sequence goes on along the minus strand of JAFXCL010000028.1, from coordinate 42,988 downwards.
GGACAAGGACGGCAATGTTACCCTGACCGCTGCCCAGAAGCTTGCCGAGGTGGCAATTGAAACTGCCAACACCGCTAAGGTTTTCGGCATCGATCCCAAGGTGGCAATGCTCAGCTTCTCCACCAACGGCTCCGGCAAGGGCGGCACTGTGAAGCTTAGTAACGAGGCTACTAAGGTAGCCAAGGAAATGGCTCCCGACCTGATGATCGACGGAGAAATGCAGTTTGACGCAGCAGTTGCTCCCGAAGTCGGTCAGCTGAAGTTCCCCGGCTCTCCCGTGGCAGGCTATGCCAACACCTTTATCTTCCCCACCATCGAGGCGGGCAACATCGGCTACAAGATCGCTCAGCGTCTGGGCGGCTTCGAGGCTTACGGCCCGATCCTGCAGGGTCTGGCTGCTCCCATCAACGACCTTAGCCGCGGCTGCAACGCCGACGAGGTCTACAAGATGGCGATCATCACCGCCGCAATGGTGTAATATGTATCCAAAAAACGCACTGACTAAGCCAGTGCGTTTTTTTAAAGCAAAATGAATGTGTTGGCTATCATACCTCCACGTCATTGCGAGGAGCGAAGCGACGTGGCAATCTCCAAATTAAAGGTGCAGTCCCTGCCGGGGGCGGTACTTTCTTGTTTCGCCAAGAAAGTACCCAAAGAATGCGACATAGGGGAGGGGGATCCATGTGCTCCCGCACATAAAATCCCCCTCCCCTATGTACCCCACCCGCGTTCGGACGAAGGTGCAAACGAGCCTTTATGCGTTTGTAGAAGGGTATCAAATAAGGGATAGCTGTTGCCTTTTAATTAGCTGGAAACCGAAAGATTATTTTTAATCATTTCCGGAGGAAATACAATAATTTTCAATTTTCAATTATAAAAAGCGCGGTTTTCACCGCGCTTTTTTAATCGGGTAATTTGGGTGCGCCGTTATGCCAGCGGATCATAAGGTGGGAATTTTTCGGGAAAATTTTATCTTCCACATCCAGTACAATTTTCCCGTCGGCATTGATCACCGTGGTTTGACCGTACTGTCTTTGCCTGGTTTTATCCTGCCCGTAGCAAAGGTGCATATGGCCGTGGAGCAGATATTGGGGGTGATATTTGTCCAGCAGCTCCCGGAATGCCTCAAACCCCTTATGGGCAATGTCCTCTCCGTCACCAACTCCCGCAACAGGAGCGTGGGTCACCACGATATCTACCCCTCCGGCACGCCACAGGGCAAAGCGCAGACGGCGGATCCTTTTTTGCATTTCCTTTTCCGAATACTGGTGCTTTCCCCCGCCGTATTTCCGGCTTCCTCCCAATCCGAGGATCTTCACACCGTTTACTTCCACCAGCTTGTCCTCGATACAGTCGCAGCCCAGGGGAGGCTTTCTGTCGTAGGAGGTGTCGTGATTGCCGTGGACATAAAATACCGGACACCGTGCCATGGTCACCAGAAAAGACAGATATTCCCCTTTCAGGTCACCACAGGAGAGGATCAGGTCATAGTCCTTCAGACAGCCCTCTTTATAGTAATCCCACAGGGCGGGACTGGGCTCATCGGAAACAGCCAAAATCTTCATTTTGTCTCCTCCATTTCTGCAGGTATTTTATCTCTGTGGATGCCCAGCGCCCGGACGATGGGCTGGGCAAAGGGTTCAATATTTTCGTATTCCGGAATACTGCCCTCCACATTTTCACACAGCCAATCCATGTGCAGAAGCTCCCAGGGGGTAAAGGTATGACTGCCGTCGTTTTTTACCGTCCCGTCTTGTGCTATGATCCGGCGTCGGAAGGGATCTAATGTGCCGTTTCTCAGTGCCTGCCGCAAAAGCTGTGCCAACTCTGTAACGCCCTCCGGCAGGTTCTTTGCCAGCTCCACATCGATCACGCCGCTGTCCATTCCCCACCAATAATTGAGCGCTCTGGGAGAGTGCTTATCCTTCTCCCAAGTGCCTGCCAGTATGGAGCGGATCACCTTTTCGTAAAATTCGCCCCACACCCACACCGGGGATGCCAAAGGCTCCAATTCATCCTGGTCGTTTAGCTGATATGTACCGTAGGAGCAGAAGTTTAAGTATTTCGGCTCTTGGGTGGGCACATCCCGGTTGGAAAATACCCGGATACCCGCCTTTTGGAACGCCTCCTGGGGCGAGCCGGGCAGACAGGACCAGCGCAGGCTGATCTTCGCCCGGGGATTTGTCATCTGTGCGCCCAGGGCAAAGGCATTGATGGAAGCAGGCACACCGAAAATGGGGTTTGAGCCGATGTAGCCGATCCGGTCGTCGCTTGCCATTGCGCCGGCGATGGCACCGGTAATGAATTTTGCCTCATAAATTCTGCCGTAATAGGTGCGGATGCTGGAATAGGGGGCATCCACCGAGCAGTTGAGAAACTGGACCTTTGGGTATTTTACCGCCATCCGGAAGGTAGGCGTGCTCAAGGGGGGCGTGGTGGTAAATACCACCTGTGCGCCCTCTGCTACCGCCTGCTCCAAAAGTGCCTCTGCCTGCTCCGGGGTGTCTGCGTGGAAGTAGCTCTTTACGGTGACGCTATTACCCAGCGCCTGCTCCAAGTGCTCTCTGCCAGCTTCGTGACCGGCGATCCAGCCGCTTACTTTTGCATCCAGCGGGTGCACAAAGGCAACCTGCACTTTATCCGGTGTGGAGGTTAAAAACCGGCTGATAATATTACCCTTTTGCTCTATTTCCACCGGCTCGGTGCGCACCTCCACCGGCTTTTCCTGTGCCATTGTCAAAAGGTCCTCCCGTAAGGAGGCAAGGGTCTGCTTAAGCTGGGTGTCGGACATACTTGTCAGCTCCGGATAGGAATAGACCTGCAGCCATAAAAGCAGTGCCTCCTCCGGCTGGAGCGCGCCGAAAGAGTCCTTCATTGCAAAAAAGGCATCCCGGAAATATTGAAAGTAGGAAGAAAAAGTACGGCTTTCCAATTCCGACCACTTTTCCCCCGGTGCTTTCCCCAAAAGGGCGCGCAGCTGGGCGTACTCCCCGGGGTTTGTAAACTGGATGTCATAAAGCCCGGTTTCCCGGAAAAATTCCATAAATTCATAGTACGCCTGGATCCTGGGCAGCTGTGAGGGCGCAGGCAGCACCCGGATCACCGTTGCAGGCACGCGCGCCGCACCGAAGTGGCGCAGCACACTGACCCGCTTATTGCCCTCTTGAATATAGAAGTTGCCCAAATACTCGTAGCAGACCACAGGCTCTCGTATGCCGCTTCCAAGATGGGCGGCGCACAGATTGATCCATTTTAACCCAAACTCCGTTTCTGGGGGCAGCAGGGGCATAAAACCGGCACTAAAAGCGGTCACTCTGCCAGCGGTACTCATTCCTACGATCCGTTCAATAGGAATTTCCATCGTGCCGATGCTTGCGGTATTTTCGTCTCCCCGGTAGTCCGGCAGGTTTTCCAGCACCGCAGGATAGGGGTCTTTTCCCTCGGCGATCAGGGCTTTGTGCTCCCGCTGACCTTTTTTCAGTGCCTGCAAATACTCTTCCCGTGCTTCCTGTAAGTACATTTCCCCTCGCCCTTTCCCGTTTTTCTTCCATCATAGCGGGTTTTTTATAAATTTTCAACTACCATTTTGCACTCTGCGTTTTGCATTTTGCATTTAATTCTTTATTTATATTGTATCTGTGGAAAAAAACCTTGTTTTTTTCAAAGAAAGGTGGTAAAATGTACCGTGAAGAAATAGTATCCACAAGGCTGTGTAAAACTGCCTTCTGTCTTAATTTTTTACGCGAAAGGAACATAACTATGTACTCTTCTGCTTATGTCTGGGCAAAGATCCTCAACTATCTGGAGGAACGCCTGGACCCCATTACCATCTCCGCCAGTTTTGACGATGCGGAAGTGGTGGAACTAAATGAAGAAGCCCTGATTATTTATTCCCCCTCGGACTTCCGCCGGGAAAATATCATCAAGCGCTATAAAGACCCCATTGAAGATGCCTTGAAGGAGATCTTCGATTCTGAGGCAAAGCTGACGGTTTATAGTCAGCAGGAGCTGGATACCTACCGCTCCCGGGGAAAAAATCTCACTTCTATGGATTTTAATCCCCAGTTCTCCTTCGACAGCTTTGTGGTGGGCCCCTCCAACCGCTTTGCCCATGGCGCGGCGATTGGCGTTACCAACAATCCCGGTCAGGTCTACAATCCTCTGTTTATTTACGGCCCTCCCGGTGTTGGCAAGACCCACCTGCTGTATGCCATTGCCAACGGCATCCGGAAGAAAAATCCGGAGGCAAAGGTGGTCTACATCAAGGGTGACGAATTTACCAACGAGCTGATCGACGCAATTAAAAGCGGTAAAAACATAGAATTTCGGAATAAATACCGGGAAGCAGACCTGTTTCTCATTGATGACATTCAGTTTATTGCCGGCAAGGATTCCACCCAGGAGGAATTCTTCCACACCTTCAATAAGCTCTACGAGGAGCACAAGCAGATCGTGATGACCTCCGACCGGAAGCCCAGCGATATGCCCACACTGGAAGACCGCCTGCGCACCCGCTTTGAGTGGGGTCTGGTGGCAGATATCCAGCCGCCGGATTACGAGACCAGAATGGCGATCATCAAAAATAAAGCCACCTCCCTTGCCCTGGAGCTGGGAGACGAGGTCTGTAACTACATTGCCAACAATGTTACCAACAATGTCCGGCAGATCGAAGGCACTGTGAAAAAGCTCCGTGCCTATGTGGACTTGAACGGTATGGAGCTGACCCTGGAAAATGTGACCCGCGCCATTGCGGATATGTTTAAAAGCGAGGGCAGTGCCCTGCCCACTCCGGCGCTGATCATCAGTCAGGTGTGTAAGTACTACTCCATCGATGAAACCATCCTGCGGGGTACGCTGAAAAATAAGGGAACTGCCGAGGCCCGCCAGGTGGCAATGTATCTGATCCGCACCATGACGAACCTGAGCCTGCCGGATATCGGTAAGGAACTAAATAAAGACCATTCCACTGTTCTCTACTCGATCAATAAAGTAGAAAGCACCTTAAAAGCCGGAAACGAGGAAATGAAAAACCTGATCCGGGATATTAAGGCAAATATCAATTCCAGCCTCTGATTTTCTTCCACAAGGGGTTGTGGAATGTGGAAAACTTTTTGTGGAAAACTCTCTTTCCTTTTTTCTGTCCACAGGGCCTGTTAAAAACTCTTTCTTTTCCACAATTGGTCTGTGGAGAAAAAGTCCTTGGGGCTCTTAGGCAAAAGGCACTTTTCCACATAACTTTCTACTACTACTGTTACTACTACCTTAAATATCTATTTTTTAATATATATATTTTTATATTTCAGAAAAGAGGTTTTTCCTATGCGCTTTACCTGTGAAAAAAATATGCTTGTAACCGGTCTGAATATCACCGGCAGAACTGTTGCCCAGAAGAGCAGTCTTTCTGCCATTGAGGGTATTTTGTGCAGAGCAGGCAGTGGTCTGAGCCTGACCGGCTATAATATGGAAACTGCAATTATTTATGAAATCGAGGCAGAGGTAACAGAAGCCGGCGAATGTGTGATTCCGGCTAAGCTGTTTGGCGATATTATCCGCCGTCTGCCGGAGGGTCCTGTAACTGTGGTAGTGGATGAAAATTATAAGGTCTCCATCCGTTCCGGCTACGCCTCCTTCACCATTTCCGCTGAGCCGGCAGAGGACTATCCGGAGCTGCCGGAGGTTGGAAGCGGCAGAAGTGTGCGGATCCCCCAGACTGCCCTCAAGGAGCTGATCAACGGAACGATTTTTGCCGTTTCCGAAAATCAGGGCAGACCCATTCACACCGGTATTAAGTTCGAGGTGGAAAATACTACTGTTTCTGCCATTGCGGTGGACGGCTTCCGCCTTGCCCGCCGTACCTTTCATACCGAGGATGAGACAGGCCTTACCCTTTCTTTCGTTGTGCCTGCACAGGGCTTAAAGGAAGTGGAAAAGATTTTGTCCGACAGCGACGAGAATGTGGCTTTCACCATGGGCGCAAAGCACATTTTGTACCAGATCGGAGATGCAACCGTGATCTGCCGTCTGCTGGAGGGTGAATTTTTGGATTGGAGAAAGGTTGTGCCTACCAATTGCCCTGTGAAGCTGGTGGCAAATGTGTATGACCTTTCTTCCTCCATTGAGCGTGTTGGTCTGATCGTTTCCGAAAAATATAAAAGCCCGGTGCGGTGCGTGTTCTCCAATCAGGTTCTGCTGCTGAAAACCAACACCACCATCGGCGCCGCCGAGGACCGGTGCAGTCTTGCCGGTGATGGCAAGGATCTGGAGATCGGCTTTAATGTCCGGTATCTTGCCGATGCCCTCCGTGCCGTTCCCAGTGAGGAAGTGGTGTTGGAGCTGACAAATGGCCTGAGCCCCATTGTGCTGACCCCCGTGGACGAAAAGCAGGATTTTGCCTATATGGTATTGCCTGTGAGAATTAAGAATTGATAATTGACAATGGACAATTATCAATTATCCCGCAGGTACGGTAGATATTATCAGCCATCAAACTGCGTCATTCTGAGTAAGCGAAGCGCATCGAAGAATCTACGCATTTTGTTTAATTGTATAGTAAAATCGGTGCGAAGATCCTTCGACTCACTATGTTCGCTCAGGATGACGCACTTAATAAGATATCCGTATTTATAAATGATTTTATTGTCAATTAACAAGGAAAGTAAGAAGGAATATTTACAATGAAGGTAACAGTCAAACGAAAAGCAGACCGCATCCCTGTTGTGATCGGTACAGAATTTATCAAGCTGGAAGCGGCACTGAAATTTGCCAACGCAGTAGAGTCCGGCGGTATGGCAAAGGCGGATATTCAAGACGGTCTTGTGTCCGTCAACGGTGAAGTCTGCACCATGCGGGGCAAGAAGCTTTATCCCGGGGATACCGTGTCCTATCAGGGAGCGGAATATTTAATTTGTATCCATGAACCTCAATAATATTTCTTTGCGGAATTTCCGCAGCTACGACGAACTTTCTCTGGAATTTGATGCGGGTGTGAACCTGATCGTGGGCGATAACGCCCAGGGAAAAACCAATTTGCTGGAAGCCATCGCTTATCTCGGCTCGGGAAAGGCGTTTCGCACCCAGAAAAGCGCAGAGCTTGTAAAGCTGGGGGCTGATTTTGGGGAAATAGAGGGAGAAATCTTCTCCCAGGAGAGAAATCAGACTCTGCGGTGGATTTTGTTCCCTGCCGCCCGCCCGAAACAGCTTTACCGCAATGGTGTCAAGAAGAAAACCGCGGCGGATATTGCTGGCGTTTTGCAGACTGTGCTGTTTTGTCCGGAGGATCTGATGGTACTCAAAACCGGTGCATCAAACCGCCGCCGGCTGGGAGATACCGCGTTATGTCAACTAAGACCTAACTATGAAGCGGCTCTGACGGAGTACAACCGTATTTTGGAGCAGAAAAACCGGATTTTAAAGGACCGGCACGAAAACCCGCAGCTTCTGGACATTCTGCCGGAGTATAATGCCCGGCTGTGTCAGGTGGGGGCACTGCTAATCTCCTACCGGGCGCGGTTTTATGAGGGTCTAGGCAGAGAAGCCGCCCAGTTTCACAAGCATTTTTCCGGGGGAAAAGAGGATTTTTGTTTAGAGTATAAGACGGTCTCCACCGTCACCGACCCCTTTGCCCCGGTTTCGACAATAAATGAACAATTATTAGCACATTTGCAGAGCCACTACCGGGCAGAGCTGGAGTCCAGACAAAGCCTCACCGGACCGCATAAGGATGACTTTGATGTGACCCTTTCCGGTATGTCCGTAAAAGCCTTTGGCTCTCAGGGACAGACCCGCACTGCCGCCATCAGCCTGAAGCTTGCCCAGCGGGAGCTGATGAAAAAGGAGTCGGGAGAGATTCCGGTGCTGCTACTGGACGATGTGCTGTCGGAATTAGACCCGGGTCGGCAGGATTTTGTGCTCAACCAAATCACCGATGGGCAGGTCTTTATCACCTGCTGCGAACCGGGCAGATTTACAAAATTGGGTAAGACCATTGAAATAAAGAAATAAACCCAAAAGCTGAAAGACAGGAGTATGATTTATGTCTGAAGAAACGAAAGTAACACAGGAATACGGCGGTTCGCAGATTCAGGTGCTGGAAGGCCTGGAGGCTGTGCGCAAGCGCCCCGGTATGTATATCGGCTCTACATCCTCCTCCGGTCTGCACCATCTGGTGTATGAGATCGTGGATAACTCCATTGACGAGGCGCTGGCAGGCTACTGTAAGCATATTACGGTCACCATCAATCCCGGCAACTCCATAACCGTCACCGATGACGGCCGTGGTATTCCCGTGGACATCCAGCCCCAGACCGGCAAGCCGGCACTGGAGGTCGTTTTCACTGTGCTTCACGCAGGCGGTAAGTTTGGCGGCGGCGGTTACAAGGTTTCCGGCGGTCTGCATGGCGTGGGCGCTTCTGTTGTGAATGCCCTGTCTGAGTGGCTCACAGCTCGCGTCTACAAAAACGGAAATATCTACGAAATGAAATTTGCCCGGGGTCAGATCACCCAGGAAATGAAAATTGTAGGCAAAACCGACAAAACCGGAACAGAGGTCACCTTCCAGCCCGATCCGGAAATGTTCGACGAGCTTGTTTACAGCTACGAAATTCTCCACGAGCGTATGCGTGAGGAGGCTTTCCTGAATGCAGGTCTGTCCATCACCATTACCGACGCCCGGGAGGATGAGTCTGTCACCGAAACCATGTGCTACGAGGGCGGTATCCGGGAATTTGCCGCCTGGACCAACCGGCACAAAACTACCATCCATTCTGACATTATCTATATGTCCGGCTCTAAGGGCGATGCCTCCGCGGAAATCGCCATCCAGTATAACGACGGCTACAGTGAGTCGCTCCAGTCCTTTGCCAACGATGTGCGCACCCCCGAGGGCGGTATGCACGAGACCGGCTTTAAGACGGCACTGACGAGAGTGCTCAATAACTACGGCACAAAGAACGGCATTATCAAGGGCGACGATAAGGTCTCCGGCGAGGACTGCCGGGAGGGCATCACTGCCATTATTTCCGTCAAGCTCACCGATGCCCAGTTCGAGGGTCAGACCAAGGCAAAGCTGGGCAACGCCTACATCCGGACTATGGTGGATCAGATCGTAAACGATCAGCTTGCCACCTATTTTGAGGAGCATCCTGCCACCGCCAAGATCATTCTGGAAAAAGCAATGATGGCAAACCGGGCAAGAGAAGCCGCCCGGAAGGCAAGAGAGAACATCCGCCGGGGTACAGGCCTGGAGTCTACTTCTATGCCTGATAAGCTGCAGGACTGCAACGAAAAAGACCCCGCCCTGTGCGAAATTTACATCGTGGAGGGTGACTCCGCAGCCGGCTCTGCCATCCAGGGCAGAGACTCCCGTTTCCAGGCAATATTGGCTATGTGGGGTAAGATGCTCAACGTGGAAAAAGCCCGTGTGGACCGGATCTACGGTAACGACAAGCTAAATCCCCTGATCGTTGCCTTGGGCGGCGGCATCGGCGAGGACTTCAATATTGAAAGATTGCGCTACCACAAGGTCATCATTATGTCCGATGCGGACGTGGACGGTGCCCATATCCGCACATTGCTTTTGACCTTCTTCTTCCGCTATATGCGTCCGCTCATCGAAAACGGCTTTGTTTACTCTGCCGTTCCCCCGCTGTATAAGCTCAAAAGAGGCAAGACCGAGCGGGTGGCTTACTCCGATGAGGAAAGAGATCGCGTTTCCGCAGAACTTCGTGGGGAAAGCGGTGCAAAGGTGGAAATCAGCCGGTTTAAGGGCTTGGGTGAAATGAACAAGGACGAACTTTGGGAAACCACTATGGACCCGGAAAAACGCACCCTGCGCCGGATCACCCTGGACGATGCCCGCCGGGCAGACGAGATCTTTACCGTCCTGATGGGCGAGCAGGTGGAGCCCCGTAAGGAATGGATCGAACGCAACGCAAAATACGCCATTAACATCGATATCTAAGGAGGTGACACAAATTGGCAAAGCATAACCGTAATTATAAGCCGGAGGATATTCTGTTCCCCGATCAGTGTATCGTAGAGAGCCATCTGGTGGACGAAATGGAAAAGTCCTATATTGAATACGCCATGAGTGTCATCGTTGGCAGAGCCCTGCCGGATGTCCGTGACGGCTTGAAGCCGGTCCACCGCCGTATTCTCTACACCATGTACGAAAGCGGTCTGACTTCCGATAAGCCTTTTAAGAAGTCTGCCACCTGTGTCGGTGATGTGCTGGGTAAATACCACCCCCACGGAGACTCCTCTGTTTACGATGCAATGGTGCGTCTGGCGCAGGATTTCTCTATGCGCTATATGCTGGTGGACGGCCACGGTAACTTCGGTTCTGTGGACGGCGACCCGGCAGCTGCCTACCGTTACACAGAAGCCAGACTTTCTAAGCTATCTAACCAGATGCTCCGGGATATTGACAAGGAGACTGTCAACTGGGATCCCAACTTCGACGAGAGCCGGAAAGAACCCCGGGTTCTTCCCAGCCGTTTCCCCAATTTGCTGGTAAACGGCTCTTCCGGTATTGCCGTTGGTATGGCGACTAATATCCCCCCCCATAACCTCTCCGAGGTCATTAACGCCTGTATCTGCGTGCTGGACGATTCGGAGGCAACGCTGCCGGATCTGTTAGAACATATTTCCGGACCGGACTTCCCCACCGGCGGTATCATTATGGGCCGCTCCGGCATCCGTGCCGCCTATGCGACAGGCCGTGGCAAGGTAGTTGTGCGGGCAAGAACGGAATTTGAGGAATTCGGCAACGACCGGGTGCGGATCATTGTTTCCGAGCTGCCCTATCAGGTTAATAAGCGCCAGCTGATTAAGAAAATTGCCGAGCAGGTCAAGGATAAGCGGTTAGAGGGCATTTCCGACCTGCGTGACGAGACGGACCGAAACGGTATGCGTATCGTTATCGAGCTGAAAAAGGACGCAAACCCCCAGGTTGTGCTCAATAACCTCTTTAAGCAGACCGAGCTGCAAAGTAGCTTTGGTATCATTCTCCTTGCTCTGGTGGATGATCAGAAGCAGCCGAAGATTTTGTCCTTGCGGCAGATCATTGACGAGTATCTTCAGTTCCAGACAGAGGTGCTCACCCGCCGTACGGAGTATGATCTGCGCAAAGCCCGGGAGCGCGCCCATTTGCTGGAGGGCCTGCTGATCGCACAGGATAATATTGACGAGGTCATCCGCATTATCCGCTCTGCCTATGACGATGCGAAGGAAAAGCTCATGGAGCGATTCGGTCTTAGCGATGTGCAAGCACAGGCAATTTTGGATATGCGCCTGAAGGCACTGCAGGGTCTGGATCGGGAAAAGCTGCAAGGGGAATTTGACGAGCTGCAGGAGCGGATCGCCTACTTCATCTCCCTGCTGGAAGACCCGGCAAAGCTGCTCTCTGTGCTGCGGGAGGAACTAATTGAAATCCGGGATAAGTTCGGCGACGAGCGGAAAACCGAGATTCAGGATGTGGAGGACGAGATCGATATCGAGGATCTAATCGAGGAAGAAACCTGCGCATTTACCATTTCCAATCAGGGTTACATCAAGCGGATGCCTGTGGACACCTACCGGACCCAGAGCCGGGGCGGCAGAGGCGTCAACGCCCAGAATTTGAAGGAAGAGGATTTCGTCAAGAGCCTGAATGTGGCATCCACCCACGATTATATCCTGCTGTTTACGGATATGGGCCGTGTCCACCAGCGGAAGGGCTACCAAATTCCGGAAGCCGGCAGAACTGCCCGTGGCACAGCCATGGTAAATGTGCTGCCCCTGGAGCCCGGTGAGCATGTGACCGCTATGGTGGTGACGAGAGAGTTCCACGAGGATGAATACCTGATGATGGTTACCCGGAAGGGCACTGTCAAGCGGATTCCCTTTGTGGCGCTCAACACCAGAAGAAGAACAGGTATCCGGGCAATCACCCTGGACGAGGGCGATCAGCTGATTAATGTAATGCGCACAAACGGCGACGATAACATTATTCTTGCCACCGCTCAGGGTATGGCGATCTGCTTCAATGAAAAGGATGTGCGTCCTATGGGCAGAGATGCCGCCGGTGTCCGCGGAATTATGTTAACCGGTGAGGACTATGTGATCGGCGCGGAGAAGGCAGAAGAGGGCACGACACTGCTGACTGTCACCGAAAAGGGCTACGGCAAGCGCACCGAGCTTTATGAGTACCTGCGTACCGGCCCGAATGGCGAAAAGATCGCCCAGGGTCGTGGCGGCAAGGGTCTGAAGAACTATAACATCACCGAAAAGACCGGTAATGTAGCCGGTTGCCGTGTGGTGAAGGAAACAGACGATGTAATGCTCATTGAAAGCGGCGGTGTGATCATCCGTGTGCCTGCCTCCAGTATCAATGTGTATAAGCGGGATGTGCAGGGCGTTATCGTCATGCGTATCGAGGAGGGCAACCAGATCGTGTCCATCGAGCGGGTGGAAGCAGAGGCAGAAGAGGAGCAGGAAGCACAGTGAAAACTGTAACCTTATATACCGACGGTGCTTGCTCCGGCAACCCCGGCCCTGGCGGCTGGGGTGCGATCCTCTCCTTTAATGGCGTGGAAAAGGAGCTGTCCGGCGGCGAAAAAAGCACCACCAACAACCGGATGGAGCTGACCGCCGTGATCGAGGGCTTAAAAGCCCTGAAAGAGCCGTGTATCGTGGAGCTGTACAGTGACAGCAAATATGTGATCGACGCGCTGGAAAAAGGATGGGCGTGGGGCTGGCGGAAAAAGGGTTGGATCAAGTCCGATAAAAAGCCTGCCCTGAACCCGGACCTGTGGGAGATCCTTTTAGACCTGACAATGAAGCACCAGCTTCATTATCATTGGGTCAAGGGCCACGCGGACAATCCCAAAAATAACCGCTGTGACGAACTGGCAGTTGCCCAGAGTAAAATGTATTAATGTAAGGGAAGGTCTATCATATTTTGAAAGACCTTCCCTTTACGCAAATGGCTATCAAATTATCGTGTCATTGCGAGCCCCAACGGGGCGTGGCAATCTGGAACGATTATAACCGGAGGTGTGGGAAAATGTATATTTCTATCGGTAATGATATGGCAGTGCGGGAGAGTGCTGTGATCGGGATTTTCGATATGGATAACACCTCCACATCCGTACGCACCCGGCGCTTTTTGGAAATGGCGCAAAAAGAGGGCGCGATCGTACCCTGCGACGATCTGCCCAAATCCTTTATTGTGACCATGGAATACGGTATGATGCGGGTATATGAATCCACCCTGTCTACAGCTACACTGGAAAAGAGAATGAAATGATTATTGTAGGGGCGCTTCACGAATCGCCCGTTGCAAAAATAAAATCCCCCACCGGGCAGGTGGGGGATTTGTTTTTATTAACCAAATACGCTCAGCAGGAAGCCTGCGGCGATGGCAGAGCCGATGACGCCGGCCACATTGGGGCCCATAGCGTGCATCAGAAGGAAGTTGGAGGGGTTTGCCTTCTGGCCTTCCTTATTGGCAACACGGGCTGCCATGGGAACAGCAGAAACGCCCGCAGAGCCGATCAGAGGATTGACCTTGCCCTTGGTCAGCCAGCACATTACCAGACCGCCCAGCAGACCGCCACAGGTGGACAGAATGAAGGCACAAACACCCAGCACAACGATCAGCAGGGTCTGACCGGTCAGGAAGTTGGAGCCAACCATTGTTGCGCCCACAGCGGTGGAAAGCAAAATGGTGACAATGTTCATCAGGGCATTCTGGACAGTGTCGGAAAGACGGTCGGTGACGCCGGTCTCCTTAAACAGGTTACCCAGCATCAGGCAGCCGATCAGAGGCGCGGTGTCCGGCAGCAGCATTGCCACGAAAATGGTGACAACGATGGGGAAGATGATCTTCTCGGTCTTAGACACATTTCTGGTCTGGACCATTTTGATCTTCCGCTGCTCGGGGGTGGTCAGCAGCTTCATAAAGGGCGGCTGGATCAGGGGGATCAGCGCCATATAGGAGTAAGCTGCCACAGCGATCGCACCCAGCAGATGGGGTGCAAGCTTGCTTGTCAGGAAGATGGCGGTAGGGCCGTCCGCACCGCCGATAATGCCGATAGAGGCAGCTTCCAGCGCATCAAAGGCACCGGAGGCACGGGCGGCGAAGAAAGCAACGAACACGCCCAGCTGGGCAGCTGCACCCAGCAGCAGGCTCTTTGGATTAGAAAGCAGAGGACCAAAGTCGGTCATTGCACCCACGCCCATAAAGATCAGGCAGGGGTAAAGGGAGGTCTTAACACCAATATAGAAAATATCCAGCAGACCGCCCTCCTGAAGGATCGTGCCGTAACCGATCTCATGGGCCATAAATTTGGTCCACAGCTCCTGATGGTACAGACCGGCACCAGGCAGGTTGGTCAGCAGACAGCCAAAGGCGATGCCAACCAGCAACAGAGGCTCAAATTGTTTAACAATTGCCAAATACAGCAGAACGCAGGCAATGATGATCATCACAAGATTTTGCCAGCCGCCGGCCATAAAGCCGGAGGACATCTGGGCAAAACCGCTGCTGTTCCAGAGATTCAGCAGAATTTCACCAACATTCATTTGTTACCTCCTTAGCCAATCACGACCAGAGGCGCGCCGGTGTCCACGGAAGAACCCTTACTCACCAGAACCTGAGAAACCGTGCCTGCCTTGGGAGCCATGATCTCGTTTTCCATCTTCATAGCCTCCAGCACTACCAGCACCTCGCCCTCCTTAACAGCCTGACCGGCTGCCACATTGACCTTCAGGATGGTGCCGGGCATGGGAGCGGAAACGGCGTCGCCTGCGCCAACAGCTACGGGAGCAGCAGCAGGAGCAGCAGCGGGTGTGGCAGCAGGCGCTGCCACGGGAGCAGCAACAGGTGCGGGAGCAATGGCTTCGTACTCATCAAGGAGCATAGCCTGACCGGCCTCAACCTCAACCTCGTAGGTGCGGCCATTTAAAGTTACCTTATATTTCATCTTACTTATCCTCCTTAATGGAAATAAAGCGCAGCTCGTTTAAGGGCTTGCCCAGCTTGTCGGCAACGATCGCCATGAGCATAGCTGCGGTCTTGGGTTCTACGTCGTGGAGCTTCAATTCGCCGGCAGTGCCGGGGGCAGTGGCCTTAGGCACTTCCACAGGTGTGGGCGCAGGTGCGGCAGCGGCTTTCTTTTCCTTGGCGCTGAAGATGCTGCCCATAATCATAACCACGATCATCAACAGAATGATCCCAAGGAAAACCACACCGTAACCGGTAAGGGCAGTCACCAGCGCATCCATAATGCTAATATTTTCCATAGTGATCTCCTTATGCCTCTACGATGGTGTAGGTAACCACATTTTCTTCCTTAGCCTTGCGCTCTTCGAAGTAATTCTCAGCCAGGTTGGGGAATGCAATGTAGGACAGCACATCCTCGTCGGACTTGGCAATGCCCTCCAGCTTCTTGCGGGTGGGCTCTACGATGGGCTCCAGAGAGTCGGCAAAGCGGCCCTCGATCACCTTCTCATCGCCCAGGATCTGCTTCTGAATAGCTTCATCGATGGGAGCGGGGGTGGTGCCGTATTCGCCACGGCAATATGCCTTAATTTCCTTGGAAACGGTCTTGTAGCGCTCACCGTCCAGCACGTTCCGGACAGCCTGCACGCCGACCATCTGGCTTGTGGGGGTGACCAGCGGAGGATAGCCCAGGTCAGCACGGACCTTGGGAGTCTCAGCCAGAGCTTCCTCAAAGCGGTCAAGCGCATTCATTTGCTTCAGCTGGCTCATCAGGTTACTAAGCATACCGCCGGGAACCTGATAGGTCAGGCACTGGGTGTCGGTTGCCATCGCCTTGGGCATCAATGTGCCGTCGGCAACAAACTCGTCCCGAACGCCCTTGAAGTAGTCTGCCATATCGGTCAGGCAGTCGTCTCTCAGGTCTACCTGGTAACCCAGCTGACGCAGTGCGTAAGCCAAAGTCTCGGTTGCAGGCTGGGAAGTGCCGCCGGAGAAGGGGGAGATGGCAGTGTCGATAATGTCACAGCCGGCTTCCACAGCCTTCAGGTAGGTCATGAATGCCAGACCGGTGGTGGAGTGGGTGTGCAGGTCGATGGGCATATCCACAGCGTCCTTAATGGCGGACACCAGGTCATAAGCCTCCTGGGGACCCATAATACCTGCCATATCCTTAATGCAGATGGTGGAAGCGCCCATCGCTTGCAGCTCTTTCACCATTTCCACATACTTTGCGTGGGTGTGGACAGGAGAGGTGGTGTAGGACAGAGTACCGGAAGCGATTGCACCGGCATTGACAGTAGCCTCCATAGCCACCTTCAGGTTCTTCACATCGTTCAGGGCGTCGAAAATACGGATCACATCGATGCCGTTTTCCACAGCCTTGGTAACGAATAGCTTCACGAAATCATCGGGGTAGTGGGAGTAGCCCAGAACATTCTGGCCACGCAGCAGCATCTGCAGCTTGGTGTTAGGCATCTTTGCGCGGATCTTCCGCAGACGCTCCCAGGGATCTTCGTGCAGGTAGCGCAGGCAGACGTCAAAGGTAGCGCCGCCCCAGCATTCTGCAGCGTAGAAGCCGGCCTTGTCGATGGTCTCGAGCATAGGCTCGAACTTCTCGAAGGGCAGGCGGGTTGCGATCAGAGACTGGTTCGCGTCACGCAGAACGGTCTCCACAAACTGAACTTTTTGTGCCATTTATAAGACCTCCATCAGGAAAAATAATATATATGGATACCGGAAAGGGTCACAAAACCCTAATCTTCACCAAATACAATATTACCATATAAATAAAGAAAAGTAAACAAATATTTCCTTTTAAATTCGACTATGTATTTATAAATTTCGCCGATTTCGCTACAGGGTGTGGCGGGGGCAGATCCCAGCCGTATGGAAAAATGAAAAAGATAAAAAGAAAATATATATTTTCACACAATATTTATTGATTTTTTCCATTTCTTATAGTATGATAACATTGCAAAATATAGGATGCCAAATGGAAGAAGCGACAGGCGCTTCGGAATGCGGCGTTACATTGAAATGAAAGAGGTATAAAAATGGCAAAGCTTGATCTGACAAAGTATGGCATTACCGGTACAACCGAGATCGTCTACAACCCCTCCTACGAGGAGCTGTTTGCAGCCGAGACTGACCCCACTCTGGAAGGCTTCGATAAGGGCCAGGTTACCGAGCTGGGCGCAGTGAATGTTATGACCGGTATCTACACCGGCCGTTCCCCCAAGGATAAGTTCATCGTGATGGACGACACCTCCAAGGACACCGTGTGGTGGACCTCCGACGAGTTCGCAAACGACAACAAGCCCGCATCCGTGGAAGCTTGGAACACCTGCAAGGAGCTGGCTCTGAAGCAGCTTAGCAATAAGAAGCTGTACGTAATGGACCTGTTCTGCGGCACCAACCCCGATTCCCGTATGGCGATCCGCTTCATCGTAGAAGTGGCATGGCAGGCACACTTTGTTAAGAATATGTTCATCACCCCCACTGCCGAAGAGCTGGAGAACTTCGAGCCTAACTTCGTCATCTACAATGCTTCCAAGGCTAAGGTGGAGAACTATAAGGAGCTGGGCCTCAACTCCGAGACTGCAGTTCTGTTTAACCTGACCTCCCGTGAGCAGGTCATCCTGAACACCTGGTACGGCGGCGAGATGAAGAAGGGTATGTTCTCTATGATGAACTACTACCTGCCCTTAAACGGCATGGCTTCCATGCACTGCTCCGCTAACACCGATATGAACGGCGAGAACACCGCTTTGTTCTTCGGTCTGTCCGGCACCGGTAAGACCACCCTGTCCACCGACCCCAAGCGTCTGCTGATCGGCGACGACGAGCACGGCTGGGACGACAACGGCGTCTTTAACTTCGAGGGCGGCTGCTATGCTAAGGTCATCAACCTGGATCCCGAGTCTGAGCCTGATATCTACAACGCAATCAAGAGAAACGCGCTGCTGGAGAATGTCACTGTTGACGCAAATGGCAAGTGTGACTTCGCAGACGGCTCCGTCACCGAGAACACCCGCGTTTCCTACCCCATCGACCACATCGAGAAGATCGTTCGCCCTGTGTCCGCAGGTCCTGATGCAAAGAATGTCATCTTCCTGTCTGCTGACGCATTCGGCGTTCTGCCTCCCGTTTCCATCCTGACCCCCGAGCAGACCAAGTACTACTTCCTCAGTGGCTTCACCTCCAAGCTGGCTGGCACCGAGCGTGGCATCACTGAGCCCACTCCCACCTTCTCCGCTTGCTTCGGCGCTGCTTTCCTGGAGCTACACCCCACCAAGTACGGCGAAGAGCTGGTTAAGAAGATGGAGAAGTCCGGCGCAAAGGCTTACCTGGTCAACACCGGCTGGAATGGCACCGGCAAGCGTATCTCCATTAAGGATACCCGCGGCATCATCGACGCGATCCTGGACGGCTCTATCCTGAAGGCAGACACCAAGAAGATCCCCTACTTCGACTTCGAGGTTCCCACCAACCTTCCCGGCGTGGATCCTGCGATCCTGGATCCCCGCGACACCTACGCAGATGCAGGTGTTTGGGACGAGAAGGCAAAGGACCTGGCAGCCCGCTTCATTAAGAACTTCAATAAGTACACCGGCAACGACGAGGGCAAGGCTCTGGTCGAGGCTGGCCCGAAGCTGTAATCCAAAAAACAATAAATTGTGCGTTGCAACTTTTGTTGCAACGCACTTTTTGTTTTTTGGATTAATGAAGTCCACCCTGTCGGGTGGATGAAGTCATCTTCGATAATGAAGTCCCCTTCGGGGGTGAAGTCCGGTGTGAACACCGAATGGGTGGACTTTACTTCGCCTGCGCAGCAGACTTCATCCGTGCAGAGCACGGACTTCATCGCGCATAGCGTGACTTCATTAAAATTTTCAGGGACAAAATCACCGGGAGAGGAAGTGCCTCTCCTCAACAGCTTTCAATAAAGTGCTTACGGAAATCCAGTTTACATAAATTTCAAAATGTGGGAAAAATCCGGGAAGACAAGCAGGTGGGTTATCCACATTATCCACAGGGTTTTCCACAGTGAAAAGGGGAAAAACCCCTGACAGCCAAGGCTTCAATGGGTTTTGAGGGGTATTTTGAGGTGTTTTACATAATCCTGTGGAAAACCGTTTTGGTTTACAGAACAACCAAAATTTTCCAATAATTTTGCCGGTTAATACTGTATTTGGGCGGCGAACACCCGTTCTTGCGAGCCGGACAAATCTGCCTTTTCCCGGCAGGCATCCACCAAAAGCATATCTTCATCGGTCATCTCCCAGCGGAGGGTGATTTCCTGCCCCTCCCGGGCTTCTGAGAGGTAGCAGACGGTAATTGCCCGCACCGGATGCTCCTTATGAAAGCGGCTGCTTAGCAGGCTGTCTGTCCAGTCTAGGTATCGGGTGTTGTTCATGTGCAGATTCCGGTCCAGCTCTGCGTAGCCTACAGTGCGGCGCTGGGTTTTCTCCGCCTTTGCCGGGGAAAGAGAGCCGGGCAGTGCCAGCTCGTTGCCCCGGAGGATGCCCTCCACCGTAACACCGCTTTTTCCCGGCAGCACCATGTTCCGGGTCTGGGTGTTCATCAGCACCCACACGGCTACGGTGCGGAAAAGCACATTGCCATCTGCGTCATAGCCCACAGTGGCTCTGGGGTAGGCAACCCGCGTGGTGGGCATAGGCCAGGTCTCCAGGGTGACGGTCTCCCCGGAAACCGGTAGCCGGGTCACCTGAATGTGCTGGCGGATGATCGCCCAGAACAGATTTTTTTCCTGCAGTGTTTCCCAGTCTGTTCCCAGAGCCGCGGCGTGTGCGCCTGCCACCTCCTGTGCAAAGTACAAAAGCACAGAGGGCTTGACCCTGCCGAAGCAGTCTAGGTGAATATCGGAAATTGTAAATACTTGCCGGTAGGGCTGTGTCATAAAAATACCCCTTTATATTATTTGACAATTGACAGTTGAAAATTGACAATTATTAATGGTCAATTGACAAAGTTAGCTCAAGTTTTTCGCCGCTGCGGTAGAAGACTGCCTGCACTGGTGTGCTTTTCTCTTTTAGAAGAGAGGTCAGCTGGGCTGTGCTGGTGATTGCTTCCCCGTTTACCTGCAAAAGAATATCCCCGGGCAGAACGCCCTTGCACGCCGCATCAGAGCTTTCTTCCACATCGGTAATATAGATCCCATGGGGAAGCTCCTGATACACGCACCAGAACTCCGGGATCTCCTGACCGGAAAAGCCCAGCCGGAAGGAGGTTGCATCGGCATTTTCTTCCGGGCCTGTACCGGAGAAGGCCACCGGTGCGGTTTCCTTTTCCGACTGGTTCAGAGAGTCCAGCAGCCGGATATTCATCAGACCCAGTGCGGTGGAAACGCCGCACAGGAAGATCACCAGCACCAGCAGAAAGGCAATCAGCCCCCCGTGACTTTTTGGGGGTTGGGTAGAGCCGGTCTGATAGGTGTCCTGGGCAAAGTTAGGTTCTTGATTTGGATTCATAAAAGCTCCTTAATACAATTGTCCATTGTCCATTGTCAATTGACCAGCGGTAGGGTGAAGGTAAATTCCGTTTTGCCGTCCTTGCTGGTGACGGAGATATCCTCCCCGTGGCTGCAGATGATAGTTTTCACAATATACAGCCCCAGTCCCCAGCCCTCCCGGTTTTCAGAGCGGCTTTTGTCCAGCTTGTGAAACCGGTCGAACACCAGCGCAAGCTCCTCCGGGGGAATGGTCTGCCCCTCGTTGCTCACAGAAACATAAAGCTTATTCGTGCCCTCCCGGATGGCAAGAACCAGTTTACCCCCCGCAGGACAGAATTTTACGGCGTTGTCCACCAGATTGTAGACAACCTGGGTAATGTAGTCGGGATTGGCAAAGGTATACACCGGGTGCTCCGGAAACACAACGAGCACATCCAGCGCTTTTTCGGTGATTTTCTGCTCAAAGGTGATGAGCACCTGCCCGGCACACTCTGCCATATCGAACCGGAGCTTTTTCTCTTCGGGGATACCGCCCTGCTCCTGCAGCTGGGAAACATCCAGCATACTGCGCACCAGGCGGCTCAGACGCTTTGTTTCGTCCGACACCAGGCGCATATAGTGGGGGTGCTTTTCCGGCGGGATCGTGCCGTCCAGCATTCCGTCCACAAAGCCGGAAATGGTAGTCATAGGGGTTTTTAATTCGTGGGACACATTTGCCACAAACTCCTGCCGCTGATACTCGCTTTTTTGCAGGGAGGCTGCCATATTGTTAAATGCCAGTGCCAGCTCCTGCATTTCCACCGAGGAGCGGGGGTCGATCTGGGTTCTGGAATGGAGCTTGCCGTGGCCGAAATCGCTTGCCACCCGCGCCATATCCCGCAGGGGGGCGCTGTGCCTGCGTACCAGAACGGTCATTAGCACAATACTCAAAAGCACCGCTAAAAGGGCGACATACAGGTAAATGCTGGACATCTTCCGCAGCACTGTGACAGTCTGGGAAACAGGCTTGGATAAAATCACAATGCCCATTGTGCGGCCGGAGGTGTCGGAAAAGGTCTGGGACACCACGAACCGGGGCTCGGCATACAAGCCCTCGATCACGCCGGTGCTGGAAACACTGCCCTGGGACAGGACATTTCCCAGATAAGACTGGCTGATCACCATGCCCTGATGGGTACAGCCCAGGGGGGCGTCAGAGCAAAGCAGCAGCCGCCCGCTGGGATCGCAGATCACCACATCCCCTCCGGATACATTCCCGGCTAAGGAAAGATGAATGAGAAAATCCCGGTCAGTCAGGCTGCCTGCTGCGCCGTAAGCGGCGGCAAGGTTGCCGATGGCTGCACCGTCCGATTGCATATCCGACAGCTCTTTTGCGGACAGGTAGTCCTTGATCAGCACCTGAAAGGATGCACCCACCAGCAGCAGTGCCGCCATCAGAATAATGGCAGCGGGGTAAAATGTGCGGCTGAAGGCAGATTTCATTTACAGCACCTCGAATTTGTAGCCCACACCCCACACGGTTTTCAGGCTCCATTTTTCGGAAACACCCTCCAGCTTTTCCCGCAGGCGCTTAACGTGCACATCCACCGTCCGGGAGTCGCCGAAGTAGTCAAAGCCCCACACATCGTCAAGTAGCTGATTGCGGGTGTAGACCCGATTGGGAGAGGCGGCAAGGTAGTAAAGCAGCTCCATTTCCTTGGGGGGTGCATCGGTTTTTTTGCCGTCGATGGTCAGCTCAAAGGCGTCCATATCGATCACCAGCTTGTCAAAGACCAGCCGGCGGGCAGGAGCTTCCGGGGCGGCATTGCTGCTGCGGCGCAGGACTGCCTCGATCCGTGCCAGCACCTCCCGCATCTCAAAGGGCTTGGTGATATAGTCGTCAGCACCGGATTTGAGACCTGTTACCTTGTCGTCTGTCTGGCTTTTTGCGGTGAGCATGATCACCGGGGTCTGGCTTTCTGAGCGGATGGTCTTGCAAACTGTCCAGCCGTCCATCACCGGCATCATCACATCCAGCAAAACAAGGTCCGGACGGATGGCACGGAATTTGGTCATTGCCTCCCCGCCGTCACCTGCGGTGGTGACCGCATAGCCCTCTTTTTCCAGATACATTTGCAGAAGATCCCGGATGTTCTTATCGTCTTCCACGACCAAAACAGAGATAGCCATAGGGATTTCCTCCTAAAGATGGTTTTCTTTTATTATAGTACAAAAAAGCGGTTTGGGGTGAACTTTTTGTTAAAAAGTTCCCGGAAATTTCCATGACACGAACTTTCACTTGAAAATTAACCCTGACAGAGGTATGATAGGAGTTGAAAATTGAAAGTTGAAAATTGAATTAAGGAGCGTGTTTTTATGATCATAGAGTTTTTGAAGGCGGTGCTGTTTGGCATCGTGGAGGGCATTACAGAATGGTTGCCTGTTTCTTCCACGGGGCATATCATTTTGCTGGACGAGTTTATAAAGCTCAATGTGACCGAGGCATTTATGGAGATGTTCGAGGTGGTGATCCAGCTGGGCGCGATCGCCGCTGTAATCGTGCTGTTCTTCCATAAGCTCAACCCCTTTTCTCCGAAAAAGACCAAGGCACAGAAAAACGACACCTGGCAGCTTTGGTTTAAGGTGGTGGTGGCGGTGCTCCCCTCGGCACTGATCGGTCTGCTGCTGGACGACTGGATGGATGCGAACCTTTATAACTATGTGGTGGTTGCCATTACCCTGATCTTGTACGGTGTAGCATTTTTGTTTGTGGAAAAGCGCAACGAAGGCAAGGCGCTGAAGGTGGGAAGCGTATATGAGATCGACTACCGGACAGCATTGCTCATCGGCTGCTTCCAGTGTTTGAGCCTGATCCCCGGCACTTCTCGCTCCGGCTCTACTATTCTGGGCGCAATTTTGCTGGGCGTGGGTCGCAGTGCAGGCGCGGAGTTCTCCTTCTTCCTGGCAATTCCCACCATGCTGGGCGCCAGCGCCCTGAAGCTTCTCAAATTCCTGCTCTCCGGCTCTGGCGCTACCGGCACAGAGGTGGGCGTACTGATCGTTGGGTGTGTCGTATCCTTTGTGGTGAGCCTGCTGGTGATCAAGGGCCTGATGGAGTATGTGCGCAAGCACAGCTTCTCGGTATTTGGTGTTTACCGGATCGTTCTGGGCGTGCTGGTGCTGGGCTACTTTGCTGTGAAAGCATTGGTGTAAAGGTAGGGCGGGAGAAAGCCTGCGCCCTACTGTTTAAGGAGAGAAAACAATGGAATTTACTCTGGAAAATGATATTCTGAAGGTAACCGTCACCACCCGGGGCGCACAGGCAAAAAGCGTAGTGCGAAAAGCGGACGGTGTGGAGCATATCTGGTGCGCCGACCCGGAGGTTTGGGGTTTTCACACCCCCATTCTGTTCCCATACTGCAGTAATGTAAAGGATCAACGCCTGGAGATCCGGGGACAGGTGTTTGAAAACTGTAACGGTCACGGCTTCTACCGGAATATCGAACACAAATTCGTCAGCTGTGATGAAACCAGTGTGGTGCTGGAGCTGACGGACAATGAGCAGACCCGGAAGCTGTGGCCCTATGCCTTCCGGCTGGTGACCACCTTCACATTGGAAGGCGACACACTGCATCACACCTTGACGGTGGAAAACACCGACAACGAAGATTTTTCCTTTGGCATCGGTTACCATCCTGCCTTTGCCATCCCTTTTGATGGTGCCCACACGGCACGGGACTATGAGATCCGCTTCGACAGTCTGGAAACGCCCCTTTGCCGGGTCTTTGAGGGCGGTCTGGTAACACCGGACAAGACCTTCTGTATGGGAACAAATATCCGGGGTATGGATATTGACGAGAACACCTTCTCTATCGGCAGCTATGTGATGACCGGTCTGCAGTCCCGTACGGTAGGTCTGTTTGAAAAGGGTACGAGCCGAGGTGTGGTTCTGGGTGTCCGCGGATTCCCCTATGTGGTGCTTTGGGCAAAACCGGACATGCTGCCTCCCTTTGTGTGCATCGAGCCTTGGCACAGTCTGGCTACTCCCACAAACGGCAGCTACAAGTGGGAAGAAAAACCCCACGCAGCGACCATCGCCCCCGGCGCGGACTGGAGCACCACACTGAGCATGTCTTTTGTCAGATAATAAAAAAGAACCTCCCACCGGGAGGTTCTTTTTTATTATCTTACGTACTCGATAACCACCCGGCGGTTGGGCTCAGTGCCAACGGAATAGGTGGTGATTCGGTCGGTGTCCTGCAGGGCAGAGTGGATCACATGACGCTCGTAGGCGTTCATGGGCTCTAAAGTGGTGCGGCGGTGTGCCTTGAGCACCTGCTGTGCCTTCTTCTGGGCATAGCGGCGCAGGGAGTCCTCCCGCTTGCAGCGGTAAGCTTCGGCATCCACATTGATCCGCACATGGCCCTCAATACCCCGGTTGACGGAGTAGTTTGCCAGATGCTGAATGGCGTCCAGGGTATCGCCCCGGCGGCCGATCAGGTAGCCAAGGTTTTCGCCCACCAGCTCAACGCAGTAGGTGTTGTCGTCCTCTTTGTATGCCTGGGGAACAGCCTGGGAGCCCATATGCTCCAGCAGACCCTTGATAAAGGTCTCGATCTTCTCCTCCACAGAGCCGGGTGCGGCGGGGACATAGTTCCGCGCAACCTTGGGCATAGCAGGCTTTTCGGCCTTGGGGGCTTTCTTGGGGGCGGGCTTTTCTGCCTTTACCTCCGCCTTGGGAGCTTCTGCCTTGGGCGCTTCCGGCTTCTTTACAGCCTTGGGCTTGGAGCGGGAAGCAGAGCCCAGAGCACTCTTGGGCTTGGGATCGGGTGCTTCGTAGGTCACTTCAACCTTGGCAGGCTGTGCGCCAATGCCCAGAAAACCGGACTTGGCCTGGTTAATGACCTGAACGGAAACACTGTCCCGGTCCAGACCCAGCTGGGTCAGGGCAGCCTCGATGGCCAGATCGATGGTCTTGCCCGTGGTGATAATGGTCTTTTCCATTGATTATTCCTCCGTCTTGCCGGACGCATAGCGGTTCGGATCGTAGGCACGGCCCTTGCAGAAGGGACGGCTGGGATCACCGGACAGGGCGTCAGGCGCAGCTTTTTCTTCTTCTATCAAAATTCCTTTTTTGGCGGCATATTCCTTTGCGGCTTCCCGCTTGGCTGCCTCCTGCTCCCGCTGCTTCGCCTGCTGGAGCTTCTTTTTGCTGGTGTTTTCGGTGATACCGTCGGGATTGGCTGCCCGCTTTTCTGCCCGGATGCGCTCCTTTTCAGCAGCGGCAGCGTCTGCTGCCAGTGCCTTTTGCAGACGCTCAGCATCCTCAGCATCATAGATGGCGCGGTACTTCTTTGTCAGGATCACATCGATCACAGTGGACACAACGCCCTGCACGATCCAGTACAGACACAGTGCTGCCGGGAAAGTAAAGCCGATCCACAAGGACATCAGGGGCATCGTCCACATCATCATCTTGCCCTGCTGATTTGCCTGAGAATTCTTTGCGGTCTCCTTGTCCTCCAGTCCCCGCTCGTCAGTGACAAGGGAGTTGTTCATTTTCTGAGAGATGAACATACTTGCCATCTGGGTGCCGGCAGAGAGAACCGGCAGCAAAAATGCGCCGATGTTTGCCCAGCTATAGGAATCCCACTTTGTGATGTTAAAGGTGGGGGTCTGTGCCAGGTCGATGCCCAGGAAGGAGAAGTTGATACCCTCCAGGGTGGCAGGATTGGACACGATGTCCTTGAGCTTGTCCGCAAACTGGGGGATCAGGGGTGCGGCGATCATCTGATCGTAATAGGGATTGTCGGTAAAGTACTGACCTGCGCCCTCTTTGACCACAGCTACGATCTGTGCAGCGATGTCAGCGCCCTCGTGGAGCATATAAACAATGGGCTGCTGGACCACCCGGTACAGGGGGAACATCAGCAGCAGCGGCACAAAGCTCCAAAGGCAGCCGCCGGTCATGGATACGCCCTCTTCTTTGTAAAGGGCCTGAATTGCCTGGCTTTGCTTGGTCTGATCGTCGGGGTACTTTTCCTTAATGGCGTTCAGACGGGGGCTGAGCCGGGACATTTTCATAGTACTGCGCTTGCCCTTTGCAGTGGCAGGCAGCAAGATCAGCTTCACCAGAATACCAAAAAGGATCAGCGCTAAGCCATAGTTGGTGGTAAACTGGTACAGCAGGGACATCAGGTAGCCAAAGGGCACACGGACGATGTCCGAAAGACTGAATGCAAGAATCATTCGTATTCCTCCTAAGGTACGGGGTCGTAATAGTCACCCTTGTAGAAAGGATGACAGCGGCAGAGCCGTTTTACGGCAAGCCAGCCGCCCTTTGCAGCCCCATATTTACAGATGGCTTCGTATGCGTAAGCGGAACAGGTGGGGCTAAATCGACAGCTTGCGGGTCGATAGGGAGAGATGGCACGACGGTAAAAGCGGATGAGGGCAAGAAGAATTTTTTTCATAGCTCCTCCGGGATCAAAATCCCCGCTTTTTCAGCTAAAGAAAGGTATGCGTTTTCAAGCTCACAAAACCGGGCACGGATGCACCGGCTTCTGGCAACCACCACAAGATCCCATCCGGGAGCGAATTTAGACTCGTTGAGCCGGTAAACCTCCCGCAGACGGCGGCGCACCCGGTTGCGGACCACAGCGTGGCCCAGCTTTTTACCAACGGTGATACCCACCCGATTACATTCGGTGCGGTTTTTTTTGGCATAGAGGACCAAATGGCTGTTGGCAAAGCCGGAGGTGGCATAAAGCCGCCGGAAAATATGGTTGAGCTTTAACGCGCTGGAAAATTTCATAAAAATCTCTCCGAAACAAAGACACTCAAAACAAAATAGAATACACGAGAAAAACAGGACAACCGAGGAAAATTAATTATCGTCATTCGGCGAGAGATTTTTTCACAGAATAAGACGGGGCAGCTGCAGACATACTTTGTGTATTTCAAAGCTGACCCGGCGCAGATCTGGGGAAAAAGATCCGCCGCAGGATGATAATTTATTTTATGAGTTTGTCCCAAATAAAAAGGGGGCGGGGCGAAAAACACTTCGCCCCGCATGTACTCCCGTTTCGCTCTGAGCGATCGATGCTGTGATTCAGCTTTCCTGATATTACGCTCAGGCAGACAGGACCTTACGGCCCTTGGCACGGCGGCGGGCAAGAACCTTGCGGCCGTTGGAAGTTGCCATTCTCTGACGGAAACCGTGAACCTTGGAACGATGACGCTTGCTAGGCTGATAGGTACGCTTCATAATCTAGTACACCTCCTGTCAAAATCACTTATGCTCGACAGCCTGATTGGCCGCAGCAACACATAGTTAGTGACTATAAATAGTCACGCTAAAGCATTATAACCGAAAAATCCATTCAGGTCAACAACTTTTTTTGGAATTGCCCAGTTTCTATATGTAGGGGCGGGGCATTGCCCCGCCCGACAACCCGGGCGTAATACAAAAGCGGGAGGGGCATTGCCCCTCCCCTACAAATTGTTATTCCTGATTTCTGCGCTTCATCAGCTCCCGCATACGGATGGAATGATCCAGAATCCGCTTGCGGATGCGCAGGCTCTTGGGCGTGCATTCCAGAAGCTCATCGTCTGCCAAAAATTCCAGACACTGCTCCAGACTCAGCACCTTGGGGGTGATGAGCCGGATAGCATCGTCAGAGCCGGAGGCGCGCATATTGGTAAGCTGCTTGCGCTTACACACATTGACGGTCATATCCTCGTTGCGGCTGCAAATGCCAACCACCATACCGGCATACACCGGAGTGCCTGCGCCGATAAACAGGGCGCCACGCTCCTGAGCTGCGCCCAGACCGTAAGCCACTGCCTCGCCGCTTTCGTGGGCAATGAGAGAGCCGGTGAGCCGGCGCTCGATCTCGCCCTTCATAGGGGCATAGCTTTCCAGCACCGAGGACATAATGCCCTCGCCCCGGGTGTCGGTGAGGAATTCACTGCGGTAGCCAAAGAGGCCACGGGATGGCACTAAGAACTCTAAGCGATAGCGGTTGCCCATGGGGGTCATACTCAAAAGGTCAGCCTTCCGGCGGCCCATTTTTTCGATCACTGCGCCCATACATTCCTCGGGAACATCTGCAACCATCCGCTCGATGGGCTCGCAGAGCTTACCGTCTATCTCTTTGGTGAGCACTCTGGGGGTGGACACGGAGAACTCATAGCCCTCCCGGCGCATGGTCTCCATTAAGATAGACAGGTGCATCTCGCCTCTGCCTGCCACATTAAAGGAATCTGTACCCTCCTCGGTCACATGGAGGGAAACATCCTTTAAAAGCTCCTTTTCCAGCCGGTCACGGAGGTTTCTGGAGGTGACGAATTTACCCTCCTTGCCTGCAAAGGGAGAATCGTTGACAGCGAAGGTCATTTCAATGGTGGGATCGGAGATCTTCACAAAGGGAAGCGGCTCGATGGCATCCGGTGCGCACAGGGTTCTGCCGATGGTGATGTCCGACATACCGCTAAGTGCTACGATCTCGCCGGCAGAGGCTTCCTGGATGGGGGTCTTGCCCAGACCGCTATACTCATACAGGGCAACTACCTTGCCCTTGGCTTTCAGATCGGGATCGTGGAAGTCGCAAATGGTGACCTCCTGATTGACCTTGATCGTGCCCCGCTCCACGCGGCCCACAGCGATCCTGCCCACATATTCATTATAATCAATAGAGGATACCAGCAGCTGCAGGGGGGCATCCTTGTCACCGGTGGGTGCGGGGATATAGTCCACAATGGTGTCAAACAGGGGGATCAGATCCTCTCCCATTTCGTCGGGAGAGTAAGAGGCAACACCCTGACGGCCGGAGCAGAACACCGTGGGGGAATTGAACTGATCGTCAGTAGCATCCAGCTCCAGAAGTAGTTCCAGAACCTCGTCCACCACCACGTGGACACGGGCATCGGGCTTGTCCACCTTGTTGACCGCCACAATGACCTTGTGACCCAGTTCCAGCGCTTTACCCAGCACAAACCGGGTCTGGGGCATAGGACCTTCCGCGGCGTCTACCAGCAAAATAACGCCGTTTACCATTTTCAGGATGCGCTCCACCTCGCCGCCGAAGTCGGCGTGACCGGGGGTATCCACAATGTTGATCTTATAATCCTTATATTGCACAGCGGTGTTTTTGGCAAGGATGGTAATACCACGCTCCCGCTCCAGATCGCCGGAGTCCATAACCCGCTCCACAACTTCCTGATTTTCCCGGTAAATACCGCCCTGCTTGAGCATTTCGTCCACCAGTGTGGTCTTGCCGTGGTCCACGTGAGCGATGATGGCGATATTGCGAATGTTTTCCTGTACTGCCATAATAGCATCCCTTTCGGTTAATAATCTTTTCTAACTTTAAAATATAACACGAAGCAAAAAGAAATACAATATTTTATAATTGAAAGTTAGTGAAATTCAGTTTGCCTGAAAGCACCAGCGGAGAAAACTTCCCTTGCACGCAATGGGCAAACTTAGCTGAAAAAGCACGCCGAAGCGTGCTTTTTCTGGTGCCGCTGACCGGAATCGAACCGGTACGGATTTTACTCCGAGGGATTTTAAGTCCCTTGTGTCTACCTATTCCACCACAGCGGCGAATACGCCTACTTATGCTATCACATTTCCAGTCGGTCGTCAAGTCTGCAACAATTATATTTCGTACGGAAAATTTGGATTTTTACAAGCCTCTGACTGGGCGAATCCTTGTCAATTGCATAAATTGGTTACAAAAAATTTCAAAAATGGGTTGTAAGTTTGCAAAAAATGATGTAAAATAGTATGACTGATAAAATGCAGATATTATGTACATATAGATATTTGGAGGTTTCATTATGGAAAAACCGATCGTTCTTGTGATTATGGACGGCGTGGGCAAGGGTGACGGCGGCAGTGGCGATGCTGTGGTCGTTGCCAAGACGCCCACCTTGGACCGTCTTTTGAGCACCTGCCCCCATACTTACCTGAAGGCACACGGCACAGCCGTCGGTCTGCCCTCCGATGAGGATATGGGCAACTCCGAGGTGGGCCACAATGCTCTCGGCTGCGGTCAGGTCTATTCTCAGGGTGCAAAGCTGGTTGGGGAGTCCATTGAAAATGGTGCGCTGTTTGCATCCGACACTTGGATCGACTTGGTGGAAAATGCCAAGGCAGGAAAGGCAATGCACTTCATCGGACTTCTGTCCGACGGCAATGTCCACTCCAACATCCATCACCTGATCGCTCTTTTAAAGGAAGCAAAAAATGCCGGTGTGAAGAAGGCATATTGCCACATCCTGTTGGACGGCCGTGATGTGCCTGCCACCTCCGCACTGGAATATGTAGGTCAGCTGGAGAATGTTCTGTCTGAACTGAACACCGACGGCTGTGATTATGCAATCGCCTCCGGCGGCGGCCGTATGCAGGTGACTATGGACCGGTACGAAGCCAACTGGGGCATGGTAGAGCAGGGCTGGCGCACCCATGTACAGGGTCAGGGCCGGCAGTTTGCATCTGCCAAGGAGGCGATTGAGACCTATCGGGCAGAAACCGGCTGTATCGATCAGGACCTGCCTGCTTTTGTAGTGGCAAGAAACGGTGAGCCCGTTGCCAAGATCGCAAACGGCGACAGCGTGATTCTCTTTAACTTCCGGGGCGACCGGGCACAGGAAATTTCTTTGGCCTTCGACCGCAAGGATTTTGACAAGTTCGACCGGGGCGACTACACCGGCGTGAAATTTGCCGGCATGCTCCAGTATGACGGTGATTTGAATATCCCGGAGAACTATCTGGTCAAGCCTCCTGTGATCACCAACACCCTCACTGAGGTGCTGTGCCAGGCAGGCATTACCGAATATGCCCTGTCCGAGACCCAGAAGTACGGCCATGTGACCTATTTCTGGAACGGCAACCGCTCCGGCAAGGTGGATGAGGACTTAGAAGTCTACGAGGAGATCCCCTCCGATGTGATCCCCTTCGAGCAGGCACCGGCTATGAAGTCTAAGGAAATCACCGAGAAAATGGTGGCGGCAATGGCATCCGGCAAATTCCAGTTCCTGCGCTGCAACTACCCCAACGGCGATATGGTGGGCCACACCGGCGCAATGGATGCAGTTGTGTACGCAATGGAATGTGTGGATAACGGTCTGAAAGATATTTTGGAGGCTGCCGACAAGTACGGCTACACCGTGCTCATCACCGCCGACCACGGCAACGCAGACCAGATGACAGAAAGCAAGAAGGGCAAGGTCTCCGTCAGAACTGCCCACTCCTTAAACCCCGTTCCCTTTATCATCTACGATACCCACAAGACCTGGACCATCAAGGAGGGCAGCTACGGTCTTGCCAATGTTGCTCCCACCGTGGTGAAAATGATGGGTCTGACAGCCCCCGATTGTTGGGAAGACAGCTTAGTCTGAAAAATTTAGGAGGTACAACATTATGATTCGTCACGAAACAGATAACGGAAGCGTAAATGTCAGCACAAATGTTTATGTAGATATTGCCGGTACTGCGGCATCCAATTGCTTTGGCGTGAAGGGCATGGCTGCCCGCTCCGTCACCGACGGCGTGTATCACCTGCTGCGTAAGGAGTCCATGGGTAAGGGTGTCCGTGTGGAATGTCACGAGGACGGCTCGATTTCTATTGACCTGCATATTGTGGTGGATAACGGCGTGAACCTCAATGCGGTTGCCAACTCCATTATTTCTGAGGTGCGCTATGTGGTCACCCAGACCACAGGAACACCGGTAAAGGCAGTCAATGTCTTTATCGATTCCATGAAGATCGGATAAACGGAGGGTATACAATTGGTTCAGACAATTAACGGAGCCGATTTTTCCAGGCTGATCATCAGCGCAGCGGCTTCCATTGAAATCAACAAACAAAAGCTCAATGAGCTCAATGTGTTCCCGGTTCCCGACGGCGATACCGGCACCAATATGTCCATGACCATCAACGCCGCAGCCAACGACCTGCGGAAATTGGAAGATCCCTCACTGGAAAAGGCATCCGCAGCCACCGCTTCTGCCACCCTCCGGGGCGCAAGAGGTAACTCCGGCGTGATCCTTTCCTTGCTGCTGCGGGGTATTTCCAAGAAGCTCAAGGGCCAGGAGATCTGCGACGGCGTGCTGTGGGCAGCTGCCCTGCAGGAGGGCGTGGACGCTGCTTATAAGGCAGTTATGAAGCCCGCAGAGGGCACGATCCTCACCGTTGCCCGTCTGGCAGCGGCAAAGGCGAAAAAAGCCGCCCGGGAGAAAAACGAATTTGAATTTGTCCACGAGGCTGCCATTGCAGAGGCAAAGGTGGCACTTGCCAACACCGTCAACCAGAACCCGGTGCTCAAAAAGGCTGGCGTTGTGGATGCCGGCGGCAAAGGCTGGCTTGTGGCGCTGGAGGCAATGCTCTGCGCAGTGCGGGGGGAAGACATCGTTGCTCCTACAGGTGGCGGCGAGCAGGTAAAGGAGCAGGCAGATTTTGCCGACTTTGACACCGAGGACATTACCTTTACCTACTGCACCGAGTTTATCATCTCCCGTGAAAATAAGCTGGATCCGGAAAAGCTCAGAGAGTTTCTCTCCAGCCTGGGCGACAGCCTGGTGCTGGTGGATGACGATGAGATCATCAAGGTCCATGTGCATACCAACGATCCCGGCAAGGCACTCCACGAGGCAATGGACTACGGTTCTTTCGTGACCGTCAAGATCGAAAATATGCGCCTGCAGCACACCGAAAAGGTGATGGGTGAGCAGGAGCAGGCAGCCCAGCCCAAGATCGCAGAGCCGGAAAAGGCAAGCGGTGTGGTTTCTGTGTGTGCCGGTGACGGCCTTGCAGAGGTTTTCTCCAATCTGGGCGTGGACGGCATCATCTCCGGCGGTCAGACCATGAACCCCAGCACCCAGGACATTCTGGAGGCGGTGAACAAGGTTCCTGCAGAAACGGTGTATGTTCTGCCCAACAACAAGAATATTATTATGGCAGCCCAGCAGGTGGATGCTCTGACCCCCAAGAATGTGGTGGTCATCCCCTCTAAGACCGTTCCCCAGGGCGTTACCGCAATGCTCAACTTTAACCCTGACGGAAGTGTGGAGGAAAATGTGGCAGCCATGACCGAGTCTCTGGACACGGTGGATACTATGCAGATCACCTATGCCGCCCGGAACTCCGATTTCGACGGCTATGACATCCACGAGGGTGACTATCTGGCGATCTACGGCAGCGCCCTGTTCGGCACAAGTCAGGATATTACCGAATTGCTCAAAGCTCTGGCTGAGAAGGTCCGGGAGGATGGCAAGGAGTTTATTACCATTTATTACGGTGAGGACATCGATGAAGCAGATGCCCAAGTGGCAGCAGACCTGTTTACCCAGATCTGCCCTGATGCAGATGTGAATCTCCTGTCCGGCGGCCAGCCTGTATACTACTATTTAATTTCCGCAGAATAAAGAAAAAGACCCGCGGTGGCGGGTCTTTTCTCTATTAATGCATAATGCAAAATGCAAAATGAATGATTTGATGCTACGCATCATGAAATGTCACCTTGTGACATGATTTCTCCCTTTGCTCCATGATTTGAATTGCCCCGTTAAAATGCGCCCCTTGGCGCAATTTATGCCGTCAGGCAAATCATGACATAGTCAAATCATGCCCCAAGGGCAATTCATTATATATCTTTCGTACCTGCACCATAATTTTCAATTACGTCAAGCGCACATATTTTTTATATTTTTCATTAGAAGGGGGGGCGCATAGATGAAGAACAAGATCATAAAAAAGATCCGGGCGGCGGCGACATATATACAAACATTGCATATCCCGGTGTATGCCTCCCATGCCAGCTTCTTTATTACCCTGTCTGCTTTTCCTATGCTTTTGCTGCTGGTGAGCATCCTGCGGTACACAGGTATTTCTGTGGATACCCTCGCAGAGCTTTTGGAGGGCATCGTTCCGTCGGCACTGCTTCCCTTTGTGAAAAAGCAGATATTCAATGCCTACCAAAGCACCTCCGGCACACTCCTTTCTCTGTCTGCCCTGATGGCGTTGTGGTCCTCCAGCCGGGGGATCTACGGTCTGCGCAACGGACTGAACTCCGTTTACGGCGTTGCAGAAAACCGGGGCTGGTTTTATACCCGGGTGGTGAGTGTGGGGTACACCTTTGCTTTTCTGATCGTTCTGCTGCTGACACTGGCACTGCATGTGTTCGGAACGACCCTTTTGCAGCTTGTTCCGGATAGCTGGGCGTTTTTTGCGGGCATCCTCAACCGGCGGTTTTTCCTGCTGCTGATCTTGCAGACGGCAGTATTTACCGCAATGTATATGGTATTGCCCAACAACCGCAATAAGCTTGCAGACAGCTTCCCCGGGGCGGTGTTTTCTTCCATCGGCTGGCTGATCTTGTCCGACCTGTATTCCAGATATGTGGAAAATTTCTCCGGCTATGCTAATATTTACGGCTCTATTTATGCCGTTGCGTTGAGTATGCTGTGGCTTTACTGCTGTGTGAGCATCCTGTTCTACGGCGGCGCACTGAATGTATACCTCACCCGGGACAAAAATTGACAATTGACAATCCTTATACATTAAAAAAGACCTGCCTTGGCAGGTCCTTTTCTTATCCGTTAATGTTGTAATGGATGCTCAGCAGGTTCATAGACTTGCACAGCTTGTGCAGGTACACCAGCGGACCAATGCCCACAAGCAGCACGCCCAAAACCTTCCAGCCCCAGAAGGACTTTGCCCCAAAACGGTAGGGCAGCTCCCGGCGCTTTAACTCCCGACCGATCCGGGCGGAGATCCGGTGGGTCCACACGATGGCGGCAATGCCCAGTGTCAGGGGGGTGAACACAAAAAGCATCAGGCAGTAGTGCATGGTCTTTTTGCCGTCGTGATGGCTGGCGATGCGGTTAATATCCCGGGAGATCTTGGTGTACAGCACCAGGCCGTAGATACCAAGGGTGACGATGTTCAAAAGAACGGTCTTAAGCCACCGGCGGTTGGATTTTAATGGGGTAGCAGGTGCGATTGCTTGTTCGTTCATAGCTAGAACCTCTCTTTTATGTATTAGCAAAAGGCTTGCACAGCCAGATAGAATGCGCCGTAAGCACCGGCGTCGTTACCCAGTGCGGCGAGCTTAAAGCTCACATCCTTAGACGCGTGAAAAACGTGCTTTAGGAAGTGAGGATAAAAACCGTCGATCATCACGCATCCCGCTTTGCTCACGCCGCCGCCGATGATCACGGCTTCCGGATCGAAAGCGGTGCAGATGTTGGCGAGAAACTCGCCCAGCAGGGCATAAAATTGCTCTAAAATGGCATTGGCTGCACCGTCACCGGCAGCGGCGGCATCAAACACAGCTTTGCAGGTGATGGTATCCTGCTGCCGCAGTGCAGAGGGCGTATCGGAAGCAGCAAGATAGCGCTTTGCCAGCCGGACCACACCGGTGGCAGAGCAGTACTGCTCCACACAGCCCCGGTTTCCGGAGGTATGTACTTGTGTTTCCTCCCGGTTGATGATCATATTGCCGATCTCACCGGCAGAGCCCCTTGCACCGCAGACAATATTGCCGCCGATGATAATACCACCGCCAACCCCTGTGCCAAGGGTCACCATAATCATATCCGTATAGCCCTGCCCGCTGCCCTTCCAGCACTCACCCAAGGCGGCAACATTGGCATCGTTGCCGGCCTTTACAGGGAAGCCGGTCAGTTTGCTTAGGGCATTTTCCACATTGAATATGCCCCAGCCCAAATTGACACAGCGGTTAACGTTGCCTTTCCGGTCCACAGGTCCGGGAACGCCGATGCCGATGCCGAGGATGTCTTCTTTTGCAATTCGGTGGGCAGACAGATAGTTTTCAATAGACCGGGCAATATCCGGCAGGATCTGCTCGCCACCCCTTTCGGTAACCGTGGGGATCTCCCACTTGTCAAGGAGTGTGCCCTCTGTATCAAAATAAGCAAGCTTCACAGTCGTGCCGCCTAAATCCACACCGAAGCCGTATTTCATAGCTGTTTCCTCCCAATTCTATGGAAAGTCTGTGGCAATCTTACTTTTCATTATATCGCCTCTTGGCGGAAAAGGAAAGTGGATTTTGCTACTTTTTGCAATTTTCACAAACTTTCCGCCTGGGGCTTGCGTTTGTGGCAGTTTTGCGGTAACATAGAAGCATCAGAAAAATATTCTGAAAGGATGGATATTACATATGATTAAAGTGGATGTTTCTAATGTTTGGGGTCAGCTTTCTCTGCCGGACCTTCTGGCGGTGGAAAAGGAAGTGTTTGCTGCCCACAAGACCCTGGCCGAGGGAAGTGGCGAAGGCAACGACTTTTTAGGCTGGCTGGACCTGCCTGTGGAAGAGGAAACGGATGAGATCCGTAGAATCCGTGCCGCCGCTGACCGCATCCGGGAGTCTTCCGATGTGTTTATTGTCATTGGCATTGGCGGCAGCTATCTTGGCCCCCGGGCAGCCATTGAGCTGATGCAGGGCTGCAACCACAATATCGGCAAGGGCAAGGGCAACCCCCAGATTTATTTTGCAGGCAACGGTCTGTCCACCCGGGCGTGGAACGAGCTGCAGCGCCTGCTGGACGGCAAGGATTTCTCCATTGCCATTATCTCCAAATCCGGCACCACCACCGAGCCTGCCATCGCAACCCGTGCCCTGCGCTGGATGCTGGAGCGGAAGTACGGCACAGAGGGAGCAAAGAAGCGCACCTATGCCATTACTGACCCCTGCAAGGGCGCACTGCGCCAGATGGCATCCGAGGAGGGCTGGGAGACCTTTGTGATCCCCCCCAATGTGGGCGGTCGCTACAGTGTACTTACCGCTGTGGGCCTGCTGCCTATGGCAGTGGCTGGCATCGATCCCATGGAAGTGATGCGCGGCGCAGCACAGGCAAAGAAGGACTATGATATCCGCTCCTTTGAAAATCCTGTTTGGCTCTATGCAGCCATCCGGAATTTGCTGTACCGGAACGGCAAAGCGATCGAAATCCTAGAGTCCTTTGAGCCGGGCTTTAAGATGATGGGCGGCTGGTGGCAGCAGCTCTTCGGCGAAAGCGAGGGCAAGGACGGCAAGGGCATTTTCCCCGCAACCGCAGAATTTACTGCCGACCTCCACTCTCTGGGCCAGATGATCCAGCAGGGCGAGCGCAACCTCTTTGAAACCATGGTCCGGTTCGATGCCCCCGCACAGACGGCAACCATCGGCGGTGACTATAAGAATCTGGATGGTCTGAACTATCTGGAGGGCAAAACCCTGGACTTCGTGGACGAAAAGGCATTCCTTGGCACACTGGCAGCCCATGTGGACGGCGGCGTTCCGGTGATCACAATGGATATGGGACAGCTCAACAACGAAAAGCTGGGCGAGATCTTCTATTTCTTCGAGCTTGCCTGCGGCGTTTCTGCCTATATGCTGGGGGTCAATCCCTTCAATCAGCCCGGTGTGGAATTCTATAAGCGGAATATGTTCCAGCTTCTGGGCAAGCCTGGCTATGAACAATAAAAATATTTTACCAAAATTTCTAATTAGGTGTTGCAAAAAAACCACTTAACTGGTAAAATGGTGATACAGTATAAAAGCTGCACAGCAAAGGAGGAATTTCCGATGATTCAAGTTATTATGGGCCTGAAGGGCTCCGGCAAGACCAAGAAGATGATCGACGCCATCAACAATGCAGTTGCCAGCGCTCAGGGCGATGTGGTCTGCATCGAGTACGGCAAAAAGCTTACTTATGATATTAACTACCGTGTCCGTCTGGTGGACTCCAAGGAATACGGAATCAATAGCCTGGATATGCTCAAGGGTCTGCTCAGCGGTCTGCACGCAGGCAACTTCGATATTACCAATGTGTATATCGACAACCTGTACAAGACCATCGGCAACGACCGTGCCGCCGGTGAGGACTTCATCCTGTGGTGCGATAAGTTCGCCGCAGACAATAATATGAACATCACCATCACTGTGTCCGACGATCCCGCCGGCGCATCTGAGGCGATCAAGAAGTATCTGTAAGCAAACTTCAAATGCCGCTGCAAAGCTTTGCAGCGGCATTTTTAATTATGTAGGGGCGGGGCACTGCCCCTCCTCTACATTTTATTTGTTTTTCCTATTTCCTTTTGGGGAAAGATATGGTAAAATGGGGAAAACCGAGAGAAAGAGGTAAGCGATATGTGTGAATTAAAGGCTATCGTATGCGGTGCAAATGGCGCAATGGGTCAGCTGCTTTTGCAGCGTCTGGGCGACCGGGCAACGGGACTGGTCAGTGCCGACGGCGAAAATGGCGTTCCCAAGACCTTCGAAGAAATGGGCGCAGTGGATGCCAATGTGGTGATCGACTTTTCCCACCACAGTGCCGCACAAGCAGTGACCGAATATGCAAAAAAGACCGGCTGCGCCCTGGTGATGTGCACCACCGGCCATACACCGGAAGAAAAGGCAATGATCGAGGATGCCGCCAGGACGGTTCCTGTGTTCTATTCCGGCAATATGAGCCTGGGTATTGCGGTGCTGTGCCGTCTGGCAAAGCAGGCTGCCCAGAATTTCCCGGATGCAGATATTGAGATCGTGGAGGTGCATCACACCCGGAAAGTGGACGCCCCCAGCGGAACCGCCCGGATGCTCTTTGAAGCAGTCAAGGAGGTGCGCCCGGAAGCAGAAGCCCACTGCGGCAGAGCCGGCGAGGGCAAGCGGGAAAAGAAGGAGATCGGCATTGCATCCCTGCGGATGGGCAATGTGGTGGGCATCCACGAGGTGCATATTGCAACCCCCTCCCAGACCCTGACCCTGCGCCACGAGGCACACGACCGGGGCATGTTTGCCGACGGTGCTATCGATGCCGCAGCTTTTCTGATCGGCAAGAAGCCCGGCCTTTATAATATGCAGGACCTGCTGTAAGGGCGGCAAATGCCGCCCTCTCGATATAAATCCCTTTGGGATTTTCGATATGCGCTTAAGGCGCTCGATATGTGTAAACACTCGATATACCCTGCGGGGCGAGAGGGGATTTATATCATATCGAATGCCGTAGGCATATATCGATTTTGCCGTCAGGAAAAAATATCGAATTGCAACGCAATATAACGACGAGAAGATACCGAAATTTTCAATCTTCAATTCGTTTCGTATCGGGGATATTTTTTCTGTTGCTGCAGATACTAGCATTACCTTTCAGAGGGAGGAAATGCAGTGGAAAAGGAAGAAAAAGAGCAGAAAAAACCCATTCCCTGGGAGATGACAGATCCCAAGCCTCCGGTGATCCGCTCCGGACACATGGAAAACCGAATACAAAACTAGAAAAAGAGCGTGTTGCATTGCAACACGCTCTAAATTTATTTATCCAGCAAATAATGCACTGTTTGGACCGGTTTTCCGTCCCGGTAATACACCCGGGGGACCCGGCGGCTGATATTGCACACAAATTCATAGTTGAAGGAATCGCCTGCTTCCGCGATCTCTTCCACAGTGATCTGTGCATCGCCGCTTTTTCCTACCAGCACCACATCGTCCCCTGCTTGAATGCCGGGGATGTCCGTCACATCCACCATCATCTGGTCCATACACACCCGGCCTAAGATCGGTGCTTTCTTGCCACGGATCAGCACATAAAAGCGGTTGCTCAGGTTTCGGCGGTAGCCGTCGGCATAGCCTACGGGGATAGTCGCCACAATTGTGGGTTTTTCCGTCACATAAGTGCCGCCGTAGCTGATGGGACAGCCGGCATCCAGTGTTTTGATATGGGTGATTCGGCTGTGCCAGCTGAGCGCCGGCTGCAATTTTAGAAGCTCCTGAGCTACTTCGTCACTGGGGTACAGACCGTAGATCACGATCCCTGCCCGGACCATATCGTAGTGGTTTTCAAAATTCATCACACCGGCGGAATTGTCCAGGTGGCGGATGGTTACATTCACGCCGTTTTCCTGAAGCATCCGGTCAAAGCGATCGAACTGCTCTGCCTGTTTTTTTGCAGATGTTAGATCTGCGCAGTCGGAGGTGGCAAAGTGGCTGAAAAGACCCTCTGGGATCAGACCGGGCAGCTTTGCGATCCGGGCGCAGATGGTAGCAGATCCTTCCGTTGCGGGAAAACCGATCCGGTGCATGCCTGTATCCACAGCAAAGTGGAAGGGCGCATCCACACCCAGCCGAATGGCTTCCTGAGAAAGAATTTTTGCATCCTCATAGCGGAAAATCGTGGGGCGGATGCCCTGTGTGATCGCATCAGCAAAGGCATCAGAAGGTGTGTGCCCTAAGATCAAAATGGGCTTTTGCAGACCTGCCCGGCGAAGCTCCAATGCCTCCTGCATGGAGGAGACACCGAAAAAGGCGCACATTTCTTCCAGCAACCGGGAAACGGGAATTGCGCCGTGGCCGTAGGCATCTGCCTTCACCACCGCCATAACCGGCACACCGGCTTTCTCCCGGATCGCCTGAAAATTGGCGCGGATCTTGTCAAGATCAATAATAGCGTAAGTATTGTCAGTAATCATATCCATTATTCCATAACTGTGCCGTCGGGATGGAACAGGGGGAGCTTCTGAAGATAGATCAGGTCTTCCCTGTCCTGTGCATCACCCTCGGCTAAGATAGCCATTCTGCCGGCAATGATACCCCCTGCCTTTTCCACCAGCGCTTCCAGCGCGGAAAGGCTTTCACCGGTGGAGATCACATCGTCCACGATCAGAATGCGCTTGCCTTGCATAAGCTTAGCATCCGCGGTGTCCAGATAGAGCTTTTGCTCCTTGGCAGTGGTAATAGAACGGACAGCACACTCAAATACGCCGGTCATATACAGCTTCGGGCCTTTCCGGGCGAGGAAATACTTCTTTGCGCCGGTCTGGCGTGCCATTTCGTGGGCGAGGGGAATACCCTTTGCCTCGGCGGTGATGATGTAGTCATATTCCGGTGCTTTTTTCAAAAGCTCCCGGGCGCAGGCAACCGTCAGCTCCTGATCGCCGAAGATCACAAAACCGGCAATGTACAATTCGTCAGTTACCCGGCAAATGGGAAGATCCCGCTCCAGGCCAGCAACCTCTATACGATAAAACATTAAAGCTTCCCTCGCTTTCAATTATCTAGAATAATTATACCCCAGCAATGGGAAAAGTCAAGATGCCCCGCGGCACATCAAATTTCGGTTTGACCATTAGCTGGTTAGAACTGCAGTCTATCGATAACCGTGTCATTGCGAAACCAGTGTGCGCACTGGTTTCACAATCTCCTGATCGATGCTTCCGGTCCCTGCCGGGGGCGGTACTTTCTTGTTTCGCCAAGAAAGTACCCAAAGAACGCGACATAGGGGAGGGGGATCCATGTGCTCCCGCACATAAAATCCCCCTCCCCTATGTACCCCACCCGCGTTCGGACGAAAGTGCCCAGGTAGATAGCACCTTATTTTCAGAGAACTGTTTGTCAAACTGAAATTTGGCTTGCAGACAGCGTGAAAAAAAGGTAAAATAGAGAAAAGGAGCGATGAAAAATGTTTGAAGGCTACAGCCCGGAGACCATTGATTTTCTGTGGGGCATCCGGATGAATAACAATCGGGACTGGTTTATGGCCCATAAGCCGGACTATGTAAAATACCTGTACGAGCCCACAAAGGCGCTGGGCAAGGAGCTGTTTTTGCCCTTTCTGGATAAAACGGGAGATCTGCTGAAGGTCAGCCGTATCTACCGGGATGCCCGGAAACACCACCCTCTGCCCTATAAGGAAAGCCTTTGGATCTGCATCCGGCAGGATGTGCAGTGGTGGGCAGAAAATCCCTGCCTGTATTTTGAGATCCGCCCGGAGGGGATCAGCTACGGCTTTATTTTACTGCGCCCCCGTCCGTCCACAATGGAGGCAATTCGCAAGGATATTGCCGCCGATCCCAAAAGCTTTCTGAAACTGATCCGGGAAACAGAAAAGAAGACCGGCGTACCCATTACAGCGGAAACCTATAAACGACCCAAGGAAGCACCGGAAAAAGCACTGGAACCCTATTTCGCCTGGAAGAGCTATATTGCCTGCACGGTCCACGAGGAGATTTCACCGGAAATCTTCGGGCCGGAGCTAAAAGACCGGGTCAGTAAGTTTTTAACCGACCTGATCCCCCTGTACGAATTTTTTAACAAGTTTAAGACATAAAAATCCCCGACCAATCGGTCGGGGATTTTGATATGTTCAATTAAGCCAGCTCAGCGAAGTACTTAATGGTGCGGACCATCTGAGAAACATAGGAGTTCTCGTTGTCGTACCAGGAAACGACCTGAACCTGAACCTTGCCGTCGGGCAGCTTGCAGACCATGGTCTGAGTAGCATCGAACAGGGAGCCGTAACGCATACCGATCACATCGGAGGAAACGATCTCGTCCTCGTTGTAGCCGTAGGACTCAGTAGCAGCAGCCTTCATAGCAGCGTTGATTTCTTCCACGGTCACAGCCTTAGCGCAAACTGCGTTGAGGATGGTGGTAGAACCGGTGGGAGTGGGGATACGCTGTGCAGCGCCGATCAGCTTGCCGTTCAGCTCGGGGATAACCAGGCCGATAGCCTTAGCAGCACCGGTGGAGTTGGGAACGATGTTCACAGCACC
>JAFXCL010000027.1 GCA_017521485.1 Oscillospiraceae bacterium | reverse complement strand
CATCGATTACTACAATAACAGACGTATCAAGGCAAGACTAAAGGGCTTGCCACCTGCATTACACAGACAGCAAGCCCTTTCGGCAGCTTAAACAATTTGAGTTAAAATATTTGTCTAACTTTTTGGGGTCACTTCAAAATCCCTCCGGCGGTTTTTGTTAGTTATTGTCGCACTCTTTTTCCTGGGGACAGTCGCACCCTCTGGGGGCAAACTGCTT
Organism: Oscillospiraceae bacterium; assembly: GCA_017521485.1. Classification (GTDB taxonomy): domain Bacteria; phylum Bacillota; class Clostridia; order Oscillospirales; family Oscillospiraceae; genus Faecousia. The sequence continues at coordinate 23,867 of JAFXCL010000027.1, read as the reverse complement.
CACCGGGAAAGGAATTCGGGAGAACACCTCACAGGGATCTTCCGCACAGCCGGGTGCGTCACAGCACTCCTTAGTGGGGATGCTGTAATCCAGCACCGGAACCACAAGCTGTGCATCTCGCTCCAGACGGATGACTGAGAACTGGCCCAAGGTCACAAACAGGCCTCTGCCCTCATTCCCCAGATCCAGATTTTCATCAAACAGCTTGCAGATCTCCGCTGGGATCTGTACCACTGCCCCCTCTTTGCAGTGGCAATTGCAATGCTCCCGCACCTTGGAGCTGAGGACCATAGGATCGAGCACCTCTACAACAGCTGTGGGCAGATTTGCGCTAACGCGGGTAGGTCCGTCCGGACAGCCAAGTCTTGTATCGCTGGTGAAGATATGGGCTCTGCTCTCCTCGCCGCACAAAACTGCCCGCTTGGAGAACACCGCCACACCATATAAAGTAGCAGGTCGGGAACAACCGATCACCGCATCGGCAATAATGCGGTAATAGAAGGTTGCGTCAATGCAGTAATGATTGCGGTCAAACGCCACAGGATCCACATCTACATAGGTATACATCAGCTCCGCACAGCGGACCTTTGCACCGGAGCTTTTCTCAAGAAGTGCCTGAGAGCCGGCGGTCAAATAGACACGCAGATCCTCAATGCAATCCTTGTCCCGGCAGCTATCTGTGATTTTACGGGTGTGAATGGACAGTGCTTCCTGCAGATCTTCGCAGCTGCAGCTAACACTTCCCTGACAACACTCAGACATTTTAATACCTCCCGATAGGATTTTGGGAATAAGCAATACGCTTATAGGACAGTTTATGCACCCCGGCAATTGGGTGTGCAAACTGCCTGATTTCTTAAAATTTTTCCGTTATTTTGTGTTTTACCTATTGCAAAAACCACAATATGTAGTATAATAAGTGCCACACGGTATTTTCCAAAAGGAGTTTTTATAATGAAGATTATCAAAAGAAACGGTGCAGAAGTAATTTTCGACATCGCTAAGATCGAAACTGCCATCACCAAAGCCAATAACGCCGTAGAAGAAAGTGTACGGATGACGCCCCTGCAGATCAAGCGGATCTCCGAAAGCGTGCAGATCAGCTGCGAGGAAATGGGCCGCAGCCCCTCTGTGGAGGAAATTCAGGACTTAGTGGAAAAGTCCATTATGGCACACGGTGCTTTCGAAGTTGCCAAGACTTACATCACCTATCGCTACACCCGCAGCCTGCTTCGTCAGTCCAACACCACAGACGACCGCATCCTCAGCCTGATCGAATGCAACAACGAAGAGGTCAAGCAGGAAAACGCCAACAAAAACCCCACCATCAACGCAGTTCAGCGTGACTATATAGCAGGTGAAGTGAGTAAGGACATCACAAACCGCATTTTGCTGCCCAAGGAGATCGTGGATGCCCACAATGCGGGTATCATCCACTTCCACGACTCTGACTATTATGCCCAGCATATGCACAACTGTGACCTTGTGAATCTGGAGGATATGCTGCAAAATGGCACAGTCATTTCCGGCACACTGATCGAAAAGCCCCACTCCTTCTCTACTGCCTGCAACATTGCAACCCAGATCATCGCCCAGGTGGCTTCCAACCAGTACGGCGGTCAGTCCATCAGTCTGACCCACCTTGCCCCCTTTGTGCAGATCAGCCGGGAGCGCATCCGCAAGGCGGTTAAGGAGGAAATGAAGCTTTTGGGTATTGATCCTAGCGAGGAAGCAATTTCCAAGGTGGTGGAAGAGCGCCTGAAAGATGAGATCAGCCGCGGTGTGCAGACCATTCAGTATCAGGTGGTTACCCTGATGACAACCAACGGTCAAGCACCTTTCATTACCGTGTTTATGTACCTGAACGAGGCAAGAAATGAACAGGAAAAGAAGGATCTGGCTCTGATCATTGAGGAAATGCTCCGTCAGCGCTATCAGGGCGTTAAGAACGAAAAGGGCGTGTGGATCACCCCTGCCTTCCCCAAGCTGATTTATGTGCTGGAAGAGGACAACATCACCGAGGATTCTCCTTATTGGTATCTGACCCGTTTGGCTGCTCAGTGTACCGCCAAGCGGATGGTTCCCGACTATATCAGCGAAAAGAAAATGCTGGAGCTGAAAGTCGACTCCAACGGAGAAGGCCACTGCTACACCTGTATGGGCTGCCGCTCTTTCCTGACCCCTTATGTGGACGAAAACGGCAAGCCGAAGTATTACGGCCGGTTCAATCAGGGCGTTGTCACCATTAACCTTGTGGATGTGGCGCTGTCCTCCGGCAAGGATATGGACAAGTTCTGGGAGATCTTCGACGAGCGTCTGGAGCTGTGCTATCAGGCACTGCTGTGCCGTCACGAGCGGCTGAAGGGTACGCTTTCCGATGCCGCACCCATTTTGTGGCAGTATGGCGCACTGGCAAGACTTCCTAAGGGTGAGCCTATCGACAAGCTGCTCTTTGGCGGTTACTCTACCATTTCTTTGGGATATGCGGGTCTTTATGAGTGCGTTAAGTATATGACAGGTCGCAGCCACACCGATGCAGAGGCTAAACCCTTTGCACTGCAAGTTATGCAGCATATGAATGATGCCTGTGCAAACTGGAAAGCAAAGCACAACATCCACTTCTCTCTGTACGGCACGCCCCTGGAGTCTACTACGTATAAATTTGCCAAGTGTCTGCAAAACCGTTTCGGTATGATCCCCGGCATTACGGACAAGAGTTATATCACAAACTCCTATCATGTTCATGTGACTGAAGAGATCGACGCCTTTACCAAGCTGAAGTTTGAAGCAGACTTCCAGCAGCTCTCCCCCGGCGGTGCGATCAGCTATGTGGAAGTTCCCAATATGCAGCAGAACATTGATGCGGTTCTGGAAGTAATGAAGTTTATTTACGACAATATTATGTATGCAGAGCTGAACACCAAGAGCGACTACTGTCAGGAATGCGGTTTCGACGGTGAGATCGAAATTCAGGAAGATGACGGCAAGCTGATTTGGGTCTGCCCCCAGTGCGGCAACACCGATCAGAGCAAAATGAATGTTGCCCGCCGCACCTGCGGTTATATTGGTTCTCAATTCTGGAATCAGGGCCGTACACAGGAGATCAAGGATCGGGTGCTGCATCTGTAATAATCCCCATTATAAAATTAGCTCCGGAAAGCAAATGCTTTCCGGAGCTACTATTATTTCAGTTCCCAGAGCTTGATCTGGCTGGATTTTTCGTAGAGACGAAGATAGCTGTCGTAGCGGGTCTTTTCAATTGCCCCTTCCTCTGCGGCAGCACGGACTGCACAGCCCGGTTCTGCCCGGTGGGAGCAGTCGTGGAACTGGCATTTTCCCAGATAATTTTCAAAGTCCGGAAATGCGTATTGGAGGTTTTCTTTCAGCAGCACATCCATCTGCTCTGTATCAAAGGATGCAAAGCCCGGTGTATCCGCCACAAAGGTATCATCAGCCAATTGGTACAATTCTACATGCCGGGTGGTATGGCGGCCACGACCCAGCTTTTCGGAAACCTCACCGGTGGCAAGTCCCAGCTGGGGACAAAGCCGGTTGAGCATACTGCTTTTGCCCACACCGGTATTGCCGGTAAAGGCTGTAAGCTTTCCTGTAAGCAAGGATCGCAGCTCCTCCACGCCCTCGCCGGTTTCGGCGCTGGCGCGAATCACATAGAAGCCCGCATTGCGGTAGATCCGCAAAAGGTCTGTTGCCGGATCAAGATCGCATTTATTCACGCAGATATATACCGGCACCTCCTGACCGGAAGCAATTGCCGCCACCCGGTCAATGAGAAAAGGCTCTGTGACCGGATTGGTATTGGCTGCAAAGATCACCAGCGCATCCACATTTGCCACCGCAGGGCGGATAAACCGGTTCTTCCGTGGCAGAATGCGCTCAACCATCCCCTTCCCCCGCTCCACAGTGATCTCCACCATATCGCCGGTAAGGGGAATTTCCGTACCCTTACGCAAGTGTCCGCGCCCCCGGCAGGTAATCATACCCTCCGGGGTCTGGACCTCATAAAATCCACTTAGTGAGCGCAAAATGCGCCCGGTTTGCTTTTGTGCCATTGGCATTAAAAGGACACCTTCTCTATCCATCCGTCCTGATCGTTGATCACGACCTCATAATAAACATTGCCCAGACCGGTCTGGTCCTTCAGGGTAATCGATTCTGTTCCCTTCTGCACAGTGCCGGTGTATACCACCTGACCGTCTCTGGCTACGGTTACCTTGCAGTCCGCCTCAGCTGCACTGCTTCCCAGCTGGATAACCACATCCTTTGTTACAGCAGTAGGCGTTTCCTCCTCAGGGGTCTTGGACACCTGCAGGACAATCTGGGTAGTGATGTCAATCTCCGTATTTTTCTCCGCAGACTGGCTAATGACGGTATTGGGATCTTTATCACTTTCTACCAGTTCAATATCCGGTGTCTGGAAGCCTGCGGCTTTCAGGACAGTAATGGCTGTATCGATGTTCATACCCACCACATTGGGCATTTTGGTAAGCTGGGGACCTTTGCTCACATAGAGGGTAACCTCTTTGCCGGTTTCCAGGGGTTCACCCTTTTGAGGCTCAGTTTTAATCACAACCCCTGCCTCCACCAGGGAATCGTGAAGCTCCTCCACTTTGATTTCCAGCTTCAGCTTCTGCTTTTCCAAAATGGTTTTTGCTTCCTCCAGGGTTGCGCCCTCCAGACCGGGCATTGCGCCGGTCTTGATCTCCTCACCGGCACTGATCCACAAGGTTATCTTTTGACCGGCAGACAGCTCTGCACCCTGCTCCGGATCAGTGCGGGTCACATTGCCCTTTGTCACAGTCTCGCTGAACTCTTCCTCGATCCGGATGTCCAGATTGAGAGCAAGGTCTGTCAGTATCTTTTCTGCCTGTACCTGGGGCAGGTTCTTAAGCTCCGTCATTTTAATAACCTCCGGAACCGGTCCCTTACTGACAGTTACAAAGATCTTTCCGGGATTTACTTTTTCACCAGCCTTCGGCGTCTGTTCGAAAATGATGCCTTCCGGATGGCTCTCATCGTGTTCCTCTTCAAATATGATATCGAAATCCTCATATTCCGGAAGTTTTTCGAACTCCAGTCCCAGCAAATTAGGAACTTCCACCAGGGTCTCCCGGTTGCCGATGCCACCGAGCAGCATCACAAGGAAGATCACGATTGCCATAACCGCCGCCAGTGAACAGGCGATAATTGCGATGGTGGCTGTGCGGTTATTCTTTTCTTCCTCCTGCCGTTTTCGGGGAGAAGGTGGGGGCGTTCTCCGTTCCGGAGGCGGCACAGGGCGGCGTTTCTGACCGCTTGCAGCCTCTTCTACCCGCTGTGCGGTGGTCTGGGGTTCAACGGAAGGCCGAGCCAGGCGGGTTACTGCATCCAGCGGGGGTGCATTGTAGTCAAACAGGATAGTAGGATCCTTACGGAACTCATCCATATCCGCGAGCATTTTCGTTGCGCTGACATAGCGGTCCTCGATCTCGTGGGTCATTGCTTTCATAATGATCTGCTCAAGGCCGCCGGGAATATTGGGATTGAGCAAAGAGGGCATCACCGCACCGCCGTTGATGTGCTTGATCGCCACAGCAACAGGGGAATCTCCGTCATAGGGAGGACGGCCTGTCATCATCTCATACATCACAACGCCCAGGGAATAGATATCCGAGCGGCTGTCCACCCGTCCGCCCTTTGCCTGCTCCGGAGAGATATAGTGCACAGAGCCAAGTGCCTCTTTTGTCAGGGTGTTTCCCTTGGACATCATCCGGGCAATGCCAAAGTCTGTCACCTTCACAGAGCCGTTTTTCAGCACCATCACATTATGGGGCTTAATATCTCTGTGGACAATGCCACGGCTGTGGGCGTGCTCCAGAGCCTTTGCGATCTGGATCGCAAAGTGGAGGGTCTCCTTCCAGTTGAGCGTACCCTTTTTCTCCATATACTGCTTTAGGGAGATTCCCTCGATCAGCTCCATAACGATGTAGTCTGCCATAATGGAGGTAGACACATCGAAAACGGAAACAATATTGGGGTGGCTGAGGGTTGCAACTGTCTGACTTTCCGCGTGGAAACGACGGCGAAAATCCTCATCCTCCAGATTGTCATCCTTCAAAATTTTAATGGCTACCAGCCGGTTTAACCGGTGACAGCGGGCTTTATAAACAACAGCCATTCCGCCGCTTCCGATAACCTCAAGGATTTCATAGCGGTTATCCAGCATTCTGCCTATGTATTTATCCATTGTAAAGCTCCTTTCCCTAAGATCAGACAACGACCAGTACGCTGGTTACATTGTCCGGTGCACCACGGTGTTTTGCAATATCCAGCAGCCGCTGACAGCACTGCTGTTTTTCTGCGCCGTGCGCCACCTCAAACAACATTTCCTGATCGTCGATCAAGTTGGAAAGACCGTCACTGCAAAGGAGCAGGCAGTCCCCTTTTTCCGCCTTCAGGTGGAAAAAGTCGCACACAACCACCGGTTCTGTACCGATAGCGCGGGTAATCAGGTTCTTTCCCGGATAGTTCTTTGCCTGTTCCGGGCTTAGTTCTCCCTTGGCGATCATCATTTGCACCAAGGAGTGGTCCTGAGTGATCTGGCGGATACCCTTTTTATTCACACTGTAACAGCGGCTGTCGCCCACATTGACCACCGTAATGCGCTTACCCCGGATCATCACAGCAACCAGTGTTGTACCCATACCGGCAAACTCCGCAAATTGCTGTGCCTGATCGTAGACTGTGAAATTCGCCAGCTTGACTGCGCTTTGCAGCATCTGCTCAACCTGCTGGTCGTCCATATCCGATTTCCAGGATCGCTTGACCTCCTGACTGAAAACATCCACTGCAAGGGAGCTTGCCACATTGCCGGACTTTGCACCGCCCATACCGTCACAAACGGCGCACAGGAGGGTGTTCTTATCCAGTTGCTCAATGTGGTAGGCATCCTGATTTTGGGTGCGAACACAGCCCGGGTCTGTTAAAGCCCAGAATTGCATAGGACTTCACTCCTTTCGAATGTAGTACTGTTTCCCAAGCCAGTGTCTCCATTTTTTTCTTGGGAACATTAAAATGTCCATCATTTTACTCCTTGTTGTTTTTCGCAGTAGTGATCGAGGAAATCAATCTCCGACGAATGGATCCACAAGCATTTCGTAGGGATTTATAATTTTCGTTGGTGATTTTCCCTTTCCGATAGAGCAATTCTAGCCAATAGTCTGCTTCGGAACTTTCCTTTAAGGCAATCTCTAATTTACTGATAAAATCGTTACGACTTTGGGCATATCTTGCCTCGTGAACATTCGCACCTATGGAAGAGGCTGCTCGAATAAGTTGATTTGCAAATACCGAGCAACCCTTTACGTCATCGCAGATATTAGAAACAGTGATTGCAAAATTGATACAGTCTTCTCTTAGCTGATTCTTTTCCATTTCTGAAGACTCCTTCTGTCGATATGTTTTGCATTGCAAAACTCGATATTTTTGCTTCGCAAAAGCGATATATGGCTACGCCATTCGATATGTTGCCTCACGGCAACGAGTTCGATACAAATCCCCACTTGCGCTGCAGCGCATATCGAGTGCGTCAGCACATATCGTTCGCCAGGGGCGAATATCGAAAATCCCCCCAAGGGATTTATATCGACGAATCAATCGTTTGCAAGGCAAGCGATTGATTCACCGTGCCTGTTGCTTTGTATAATTTCTGCGAAGCTGTCCGCAAGAGGCATCAATATCGCCACCTAAGGTTCTGCGGACCGTTGCGGGAATTCCCGCATCCTCCAGTAACTTCTGAAATTTTGCTACCGCCTGTTTCTTGCTGGGTTTCAGAGGACTTTCTTCCACGTGGTTTAAAGGGATCAGATTCACATGGGCAGGCAGTCCTTTGAGTCGGCGGATCAAAAGCTTTGCCGCTTCTTCCGTATCGTTGACCCCGTCGATCATAGCATATTCAAAGGATATGCGGCGGTTTGTCTTTTCATAATACCGGCGGCAGGCAGCCAACAGCTCCTGTGTGGGGTATGCCTTGTTCACCGGCATAATGGTGTTGCGGATCTCGTCACTGGGTGCATGGAGAGATACAGACAGGGTGATCTGCAATTTCTCTTCCGCCAGCCGGTCGATCATTGGCACTAAGCCGCAGGTAGACAGGCTGATATGGCGCATAGAGATATTCATTCCCTCCGCACTGTTCACCAGCTCCAGAAAGCGCATCACATTATCGAAGTTATCCAGGGGTTCACCGATGCCCATCAGCACGATATGCCCAATGGAAAGACCGGAATCCACCTGGGTAAAAAGCACCTGATCCAGCATTTCGTAAGGCTCCAGCTTCCGCACCAGACCGCCTAAGGTGGAGGCGCAAAAGGCACAGCCCATCCGGCAGCCCACTTCGGTGGAGATGCACACGGAATTTCCGTAATGATAGCGCATAAGTACGGTTTCCACACAGTTGCCGTCAGAAAGCCGCCAAAGGTACTTGATCGTACCGTCCAGCTTGCTTTCCTGCTTGCGTACCACCTCCGGCGGGCAAATGGGATAGCGCTCAGATAATATGCTCCGCAGATTCTTGGGCAGGTCGGTCATTTCCTCGTAGCTGCGCACGCCCCGGTGCAGCCAGGTATACAGCTGCTTTGCCCGAAATGCCGGCTGTCCCAGTTCTTTCAGAACTGCACCCAGCTCCGGGATCGTCATTGATTTAATATGGTTCATTATTACTTTCTCCGCAAACGGGTGATAAAAAATCCGTCTGTGTCGTATTCTCCCGGCACAAGCGCCAGCATACCACTCTCATTTTTCGGGAATGCTGCCGGTAGTGGCAGGGGTTCTAAGGTAAAATCCGGGTGGGTTTTCAGGAATTTTTCCACCACACCCTCATTTTCTTTGCGCACCAGTGTGCAGGTGGAATATATCAGAACACCGCCGGGTTTTACATAGTTTGCCTGATTGCATAGGATCGCCAGCTGCAATGCAGGTAGGTCCTGCATAGAGTCCGGGTCTTTATAGCGGATATCCGGCTTTTTACGGATAATTCCATAGCCGGAGCAAGGCACATCGGCAATCACCGCATCCATTTTTCCGATCCACTCGGGTACTTCTTTGGAGGCATCCTGACAGGAAACCTCAACATTATGCAGTCCTAATCGCTTTGCGCCATTTTCGATCAGCGCCGTTTTATGGCTGTGGATATCACAGGAGAAAAGCTTTCCTCTGCCGTTCATCCCAATGGCTGCTGCAAAGGTCTTTCCGCCGGGTGCTGCACAGCAGTCCAGCACTTGAATATCCCGGTCTTTCGGTAGCTGGGCGCACAGGACGCTCAGCTTTGCCGCCGCATCCTGCACATAAAACAGGCCCTCCTGAAAGGACTTCAGCTGCTCTAGGTTGCCTGTACCGGACAGGATCAGGCAGTCTTCCATCCAGCTATGGCTTTGGGCGGTAACACCCTCCTGCTCCAATCGGCTTACAAGTGCATCCCCGGTGATTTTCAGGGTGTTGACCTGCACTACCATTGGGGGAATACCGTTATTGGCCTTCAGCATACCCTCCAGCCGGTTCTCGCCTACATAACTGGAAAGCAACGACAGAAGCTTTTGCGGGTGGCTGTACTTCTCTTCCAGCGACTGGGGTTCTTTTAATTCTGTACGCGCGGCATTTCGCAGAACGCCATTTACAAGGGGCGGGGCATTTTTCTGCTTGCGGCAATATTTTTTCGCCAGTTCCACAGCTTCATTGACCGCCGCAGACTGGGGGATCTTATCCATTTCGTACAGCTGATACAAGCCTAAATGGAGAATGTCCCGCACTGCCGGGTGCAAACCTTTCAGGCTGCCGGTGAGCAGCTGCTTCAGGTAAAAATCCAGCTTCAACCGGTTTTGCAGCACACCGTAGCACAGCCGCGCTGCCAACGCCGCCTCCCGGCGATCCAGCCGATCACGGAGCGTATATTCCTTGAGAACGCCGTTGGACCAGCCTCCTGCCTTTCGGCAGGCGATCAGCACATTGAGCGCCGTTTCTCTTGCTCCCATATTCAGATCTCCAACGGGTGACCCCGGAAGTAGTCAGGCGCAGCCATCCGTTTGCCGCCCTCAGCCTGCAAAATGCGGATCTCAATGGCATCTTTGGCACAGGCGATCTGCAAACCGGTCTTTGTCAGCCCCAGGACCGTACCGGGTGCTTTCTTATGGTCACAGGGAATCACCGCTGTGGTGTATACCTTAAAGCGGTTGCCCTGAATTTGAGTCGTGGCAATGGGCCAGGGGTTCAGTCCCCGAACCTTGTTGTGGACCTCCTGTGCGCGCACATTCCAGTCGATGGGGCACATAGACTTATCCAGCATAGGGGCATAGGTTGCCTTTGCACTGTCCTGGGGTACAGCATTTACAGGGCCTTCAGACATTTTCTCCAAGGTTTCCCACAGCAGATCTGCTCCCAGCTCTGCCAACCGGTCTAACAGCTCGCCGGCAGTTTCATCCGGTCCGATGGGGGTTTTCTTACAATCAATCACATCCCCCTCGTCCATGCCCTCAGACAGATACATGACGCTGACACCGGTTTCCTCCAAGCCGTCCAGCACCGCCCACTGATAGGGTGCAGAGCCCCGGTATTGGGGCAGTAGACTTGTATGCACATTGATACATCCCTTGGGTGGAATGTCCAGCACCGAACGGGGGAGAATTCTGCCATAGGCAACCACTGCGATCACATCCGGCTGCAGGGCTTTGAGCTGCTGTACCGTTTCTTCCTCACGGAAGTTTAAAGGCTGGAACACCGGAATGTTATTCTCCAGTGCAATCTCCTTGACCGGAGAATACACCATTTTCATTCCTCTGCCCTTAGGCCTGTCCGGCTGGGTATAGACCGCCACAACCTGAGTGTCATTTGCCAGAATATTCTTCAAACAGGTCGCCGCAATATCCGGCGTTCCCATAAATACTACACGCACGGCTGATTACTCCTCGTCCATCATCAATTCTTCTTCTGTGAGCAGCCGCTCCATCACTTCTGTATAGACAATGCCGTCTAAGTGATCTAGCTCGTGGCAGAAGCATCTGGCGGTCAATTCCTCGCCCTCGGCTTCATACCAGTTGCCGTTCCGGTCCTGGGCACGGACCTTTGCATAATAGGGCCGCTTCACAAGGCCGTACAGTCCGGGGATGCTCAGGCAGCCCTCAGGACCTTCCTGCTCGCCCTCTGTTTCCACCAGTGTGGGGTTCACAAGCTCCAGAATCTCCTCGCCGTTATCCACCAGCACCACTCGGCGCAAAATGCCCACCTGAGGTGCTGCCAGACCCACGCCGCCGGATTCAATCAGCGTCTCTTTCATATCATCCAGAAGCTTATGGAGTCTCTCATCAAAATTTACCACGGTTTTGCAGGTCTTATGCAAAGCCGGGTCTTTATCTGTTAAAATCTTCCGAAGTCCCATTCTTTTTCTCCTTTAGTCTGAGCAGCTCTGATTAGTCGTATGCATTTACATCAATATAGGCTGATACGCCACGGTTTTCTTTATCCGCAGAAAACTGCCGCAGCAAGTGTGCCAAAAGCCGGCGCAGATTTTTTGTCATTTTGCACCGCAGGCTCAGCCGATAGCGGTAGTTATAATTGATCTTGGGCACAACACAGGGCGCAGGTCCCAGTGCTGTACATTCCTCCGCTGTATATTCCGGCATTTTCAGGCAATAAGCAAGACTGTCCCGGAATTTTACCGCACCCCGCAAAACCCTCGCCTCGTCCTGACCGGTGAAGGTAACCGTTGTCAGATCGCCGAAGGGCGGGCATTTCTGCACCCGGCGAAGTCCGATCTCCAGATCGTAAAACCCTTCATAATTCTGCTCAGCAGCTAAGGTGATCACCTTATGCTCCGGAAGCAATGTCTGGATCAAAGCACTGCCCGGGGCATCTCCCCGACCGGCTCTGCCAACTACTTGTGTCAGCATATTAAAGGTGTTTTCCGCTGACCGGTAGCTATCGGTATATAAACCCAGATCCGCATCCAGTACACCAACCAGTGTCACATTGGGAAGATTCAATCCCTTTGCCACCATTTGTGTACCGATGAGGATGGGAATATTTTCATTTTTGAAATGGTCCAGTATGTTTTCATGGGTGTTTGCCGCACTGACGGTGTCCGTATCCATCCGGTCCACCTTCAGGTCAGAAAACAGCTTTTGCAGCTCCTGCTGGACCTTTTGCGTACCCACGCCGATCCGTTTCATCGGACCGCCGCAATGATCGCACCGATTTACCGCAGGCTGGGAATGGCCGCAATAATGGCACATCAGCCGCTCATTGGCGCTGTGGTAAGTAAGGCGGGTGCTGCAACGGGGACATTCCGGTGACTTACGGCAGTCCACACACACCATCGCCCGGCTATTGCCTCTGCGGTTGAGAAACAGAATGGTCTGTTGCCCCGCGTCCGCTGTATCCCGGATGGAATTTTGAAGGCTTTGGCTTAGGGAAAGGTCATTTCCCAGCTTCAGCTCTTCCCGCATATCCACGATCCGGACATCCGGCAATGTCTTACCGTTATACCGCTGGGTCAGGGTATACAGGCGGTAATCGCCCTTTTTTGCGTGGTACATGGTTTCCACGGTGGGTGTGGCTGAACCGAGAAGCACCAGTGCTTTTTCCCGGTTTCCCCGGAAAAGCGCCACCTCTCTGGCGTGATACCGGGGGGTGTTTTCCGATTTGTAGGAATGTTCCTGCTCCTCATCCAGAATGATCAGTCCCGGATTGGGGCAGGGTGCAAAAACTGCAGACCGTGTTCCCACGAACACCTTGGCATCGCCGCTTCGGACACGCTTCCACTGGTCGTAGCGCTCCCCTGCGGAGAGGCTGCTGTGAAGCACTGCCACCTGCTGACCGAAATAAGCTGCCAGCAATCCCAAAAGCTGGGGCGTGAGCACGATTTCCGGCACCAGGAGCATTGCCTGCTTGCCCATATCCAGACAGTTCTGGATCAGCTTAATATAAACCGCAGTTTTGCCCGAGCCGGTAATGCCGTACAAAAGTGCTGCTCCCGGGGCAGGCTCCTGCATCTGCTGTGCCAGGCTATGAAGTGCCTGTTCCTGCTCCGGATTTAATTCCAAAGGACCGTCCAATTGGGCAGGCTTGATCTGGCTGCACCGAAGCAATTCTTTCTCAGAAAGGGTCAGGTATCCCAATTCGGCAAGGCGTTTGACTGTACCGGTCTTTGCACCGGTATAGTAACAGATCTCCTTGACTGCTGCACTGCCAACCGCGCACAGCAGCTCCAAAACGGCCTTTTGGGTGGCTGCGGACCTGGGGCGGCTGGATGCAAATGCCATAGCCTCCTCGCTGGAAACCGCTAAGGTTGCGATCTTCTCTGTTTTATCAGATGTTCTGCGGAGAAAATCCCGCTGTGCAGTGATCCACTTTTTGCGAAGGAGGTAACCCAGCGCCTTATCAAGGGCTTCTTCGTCGGAAATCAGGCTGCGCAATGCAGTACCCTCTGCCTGTCCGCCACAGTTTTCCAAATGGTGCAGCACCGCAAGGGCATCCTTTTGACGGATCACAGCCTGCTGCCAGGCCCGGTCCTCGGTCAGGGCATAAGTTTCCTTTGTCTGAAACCAAAGACCTGCAGGAAGCATTACCCGAACGGCATCGAAAAAGGTACAGAAGTACCGCTCCCGCATAAAAGCTGCCAGATAAAGCATGGTATCCGACAGCACAGGGGTATCGTCCAGACTCCGCTCCACAAATTTCAGCTTATCCGGTGCAGCATCTTCTACGGTCAGCACAATGCCTTCGCATTTGCGATTGCTTCTGCCGAAGGGGACCATTACCCGCATACCGGGTTTGAGGGTCATTGACTGGGGTATCTGGTAGGAGTAAGGCTTGTCTATGGCAAAATTTGCTGCCGCAACCGCGATTTTAGCGATCATAAAAGCCCCCCCTCCCTTTTTTTGTGTTTTTCTTAGTTCTTATACTCTTCCTTCAGGCTGGCGCACAGCTTGCCGTCTGCCACTTCCCAGATTGCCAGGGTGACGGGCTTTTCTGTCAGCTCTTCCTGCTTTTCATCTGCCTCGGAAGCAATCTCTCTGGCGCGACGGGCAACCACATTGACAAGCAAATAACGGCTGTCCACATTCTTCAGCAAATCTGCTACGGGGGGGTAAAGCATAATAAAATCCTCCAATTTTAATCTGCCACTTGGGCAATAATTTTTAATATTTCATCGGCGCAGGCATCCACCTGCTCGTTGACAACAACATAGTCGTACTTAGCACCTTGTTCCATTTCCCATTTTGCTCTTGCCAAACGGGTCTCGATCTGCTCCGGGGAAGTGTCTCCCCGGCTGCGCAGGCGGCGCTCCAGCTCCTCCATAGAAGGTGGTGCAATAAAGATCAAAACCGCTTCGGGCCAAGCTTTCCGGACCGCAAATGCGCCGTTGGGCTCAATATCCAAAATCACACTACCGGTTTTCAGCTTTTCCTCCAGCTGACCCTTGGGTGTGCCGTAGTAGTTGTCCATATGGGCGTCATATTCCAAGAATTCCCCTTTTTCGATCATATTCAAAAAGGTTTCTTTGGTGACAAAATAGTAGCTTTCTCCGTCTACCTCTCCCGGTCTGGGGGCGCGGGTAGTTGCGGACACAGAAAACCGCAGGTCATCCCGGCGGCGCATAACCTCGCCAAGCACAGTGCTTTTGCCCACGCCGGAGCAGCCGCTCATTACGATCAGTTTTCCCTTTTTCACGGCTGTTCCTCCTGTTTCTCGTTCCAGCGGGCAGTCAGGGCATCCGGTGTCAGCGCAGAGAGGATCACATGGTCGGTATCCATTAGGATCACAGATTGGGTCTTCCGTCCGTAGGATGCATCCACCAACATTCCCCGCTCCTTTGCCTCCTGCACGATGCGCTTGATAGGTGCGGAATCCGGTTCTACGATCGCCAGAATCCGACCGGCAGCGATCACACTGCCAAAGCCGATATTGATCAGTTTCATATTTACCTCTTACTCAATGTTCTGGGTCTGCTCGCGGATCTTCTCCAACTCCGCTTTAATATCCACAACGATCCGTGCAAGCTTCACATCGGTACACTTGGAGCCGATGGTATTTGCCTCCCTGTTCATTTCCTGAAGCAGGAAGTCCAGCTTTCTGCCAACTGCGCCACCGCCGTCGAGCATAGTGTTCATCTGCTGCAGGTGGCTGCGCAGGCGTACCGTTTCCTCGTCCACTGCTACTTTATCTGCAAAAATTGCAGCCTCTGTCAGGATGCGGCTTTCGTCAATGGCTGTATTTTCCAGCACCTCCCGGAGCTTTGCCTCCAGACGGGCACGGTAGTCCGTGACGGTCTGGGCATTTCCCTGCTCCACCTGCGCCACCAATTCCAAAATGGTTTGACCGCGGCTGCGCAGATCCCGGTCCAGTGCCTGTCCTTCTGTGCAGCGCATTGCATCATAGCCTTCCAGTGCCTTGTGGACAATGCCCATCAGATCCTGAAGGAGTGCTTCCTCATCCACCTTGGGCTTATCAACCGCAAACACTTCCGGCAAGCGGGACAGTGCAGAGGCGCTGATGTCATTCTCAACGCCATACTCAGACACCATCTGACCCATTGCCTTCAGGTATCCCTCCAGCACATTCTTGTTCAGGGTGATCTGAACCTCTTCACCGCCCTCGGTGTGCAGACTGATGTATACATCCACCTTTCCTCTGGAAATAGATGCTTTTACTGCCTGCTTCACAGCATCCTCACCAAAGGACACTATACGGGGCAGGCGCACAGAACAGTCCAGATACCGGTTGTTCACCGAGCGCACTTCTACTGTAAATTCTCTTCCGTTTACCGTTTCCACGGCCCGGCCATAGCCGGTCATACTCTTTATCAAGGTCATTATCCCCTTTTTCTCAGGTTTTCAGGCTTGTTTCCCAAAACCTGTGATGGTGTACATCGTTTTTTTATGCTTTGCCGTATATCGGTCATAGACCGCTGCAATCCCCACGCCCAGCAAAAAGGCAACACATCCCACAAGGCCGCCCCGCTGCCACAAAGCAGCACCCAAGGCATAGCCAAGAAAAAACAGAATAAGCGGAACTATGTACAGCACCGCCGCTGCTGCCAGAACCGGTCCTGAACCGGACTGAATCACTACCAGATCTCCCGGCTTGGCACCGATTGGATTTTTGGCAGTCAAAACCAGTGTTTCCTGGGCTGCACCGCAGCCGGAGCATTTGTGACAGTCTCCGGAGCAGGCGCTTTGCCGCAGGTGAACCACTTGCGCCGTTCCGTCATCGTTACGTTTCTGGACACGAACCAGCTGTTCCATTTATGCCTCCCGGTCTTTCAGGGTTGCAGAGACTACATAGCTGCCGACTGTTCCGGCATCGCTAAAGTTGCTGCCAAATTCCACCTGAGCACGCATAGTTGCAGTGCCTGTCTGGGCATTGGTAAAGTCCACTGTGACAGTTATATCGTCTTCTGTTATGGCATCGATCAGCAAAGAGGGACCGCGGACTGTGATCTCCAGCGTCTGGGTGATCATATCCACTTCCATACCCTCCGGAATGTGCAGCGCCTGAATGTTGGAAATATTGAGGGTCTTGACCTTCAGGTCAGCAAATTTCACCTCTACCGTTACTTCTGTGATACCGGACTCGTTGGTTACGCCCTCAGGAAGGGTTATGGGGAAAGTCAAAGTAGTGTCTTCCAGAATTTCTCCCAGGTTAACTGTTCCCAATTCCAGAACATCCAGATCCTCCAGAAGGGCATCGCTGCCGGAAACATAGATGGATTTATGACTGATGGTTACGGTGCTGTTGTTTTCGGTTGCACCTCCGCCATAGGCAGTTTCCACTGCCAGTGTAAGCTCCTTCACCCGCTTGACCTTCACAGTCAGGTTAACCGCCTCCACATTGGTGGTTACCCGCTGAACATCCACAGGATTGCCCTGGGCGTCGCACAGATCGTAAATATACTGGCCGGCAACGGTAACATTCTTGTCTGTCAGGTCCACTTGAATCCGCGCCTGTGCAATCTTTTCGATAACACTTTCAGGTCCGGAAACCTCCACTGTCTGATAATCCAGTACAGCATTTTCCTTATCTGCAATAAAGCCTTCCGGCACAGAGCCGATATACTCAGCCACCACATCCACATTTTTGGTGATCCGTTTTTCCACGGTCAGAGGGATGATGTTGGTGCTTTGACCTGTGCGGGTGATATCATTGCCGTTAACAGTACCGGGATAAGAAACGGTATAGGTCATCTGGTGGGTGCCGGCTGATTCGATGGTTGCCACATTTACAAGAATATTGATATTGTTGGAATCCAGTTTGTTCAGGTCTGTACGGTTTCCGGACAGATCCAGATTGACCGTGGGCAGGTCCGATGTGATCATCAGACCCCGCTCTTGCAGAACATTTTCATTCTGCAAAACCACAGGAACGTTATAATAGGTCGATTCCGAGCCGGGGCTTACCACTGTAACAACATACAGCCACAATCCGAAGGCAACGACTGCTGAAAGGACAATGGACAAAATCTTATTTTTCATCGGATGTGTCTCCCTTCTCCTTTTTTTGGAGCTTCTGACGGAGCTTTACCACCAAATTGTCTTCCTTGGGGGTGGTGTCGGGACACAGCTCGTTAATTAGAAGCCGCTCCAGTGTCTGGGGCGCTAAATGACGCTTGAGCATACCGCCCACCGCCACGGAAACTGCGCCGGTCTCCTCAGAGACTACCACCACCACTGCATCGGAAACTTCACTCATTCCCACCGCTGCCCGATGGCGTGTGCCAAGATCGGCGCTAAGCCGGCTGGTATCAGACAGCGGCAGCACACAGGCTGCTGCCATTACCCGACCCTCCCGGATGATCATCGCACCGTCGTGGAGGGCAGCCTTCGGGAAGAACACATTGCGGATCAGCTGCTCGGAAACCTTGCCGTCGATCACCGTGCCGGACTTCAGGTACTCATCCAGCCGGGTGTCTCTTGCAAACACGATCAGTGCGCCCACCCGCTCCCGGCTCATTGCCTCGCATGCCTGCACCGTCTGGGCGATCACCGGCTCCATTTCCTGTTCCGGCTTGTGGACACCCAAAAAGCGCTTGAGCTTCATACCGCTCAGGTGATCGATCATACGGCGCAGCTCCGGCTGGAACAAAATCACCACAGCAATCAGACCGACTGCCAGCAGCTGGTTTAGGATAAAGCTGAGGGCGTGCAGATCGAAAAGCTCTGTCAAACCTGCAATCACGATCACCGTCAGCACCACGCCGCCGATTCTTACTGTGCCGGTAGAGCGCAGCAGGGGCATTAGCTTGTAGATCAGAAATGCCACAATAAAAATATCTAAAAAGTCTGTAAATCGCATGCTTCCAATTTGCTGCCCGATCGTCTGCAAGTATTCCATACCGTTCCTTCTTTCCTGCATTTTCCATGCAAAAATATATCTATAAGCCGGTGTATTCACACCCGTGGCATATTAAGCCTATTATCTATTCTATTATAGCGAATTTGGCGTCCGATAGCAATAGGAAATCAAAAAAATTTACATCTTTCCAGTGCCGAAATCAGCTCCCCTGTCTGCCAGGGCGCGGCGTCGTAACCGTAGCTGATACGAACCGTTCCGGTTTTCAGTGTTCCGGCACTTTCGTGCGCCAAAGGCGCACAGTGAAGCCCCGCCCGAACAGCGATCTTTCTATCGGCAAGCTTTTGCGCCAGCTCCTCGCAATCTCCCTCTGGGACGAAGGAAACCGTTCCGCTTTGGTGTTCTCCGGTAAAGACCTGCATTCCCAATTTTTGCAATCCCTCTGCGCAGCGCTTTGCCTGGGCACATTCCCGCTTGTGAACCCGGTCGATACCCACCTTTTGAAGATAGGAAAGCCCTGCGCCCAAGCCGGCAACGCCCGGTACATTCAGTGTGCCGGCCTCCAACCGGTCCGGCAGGAAATCAGGCATTTCCTGATTGACAGAATCGCTGCCTGTACCGCCCAGCAGAAGGGGCTTTGGCGCACATCCGCACAGCAGCAGCCCTGTTCCCTGCGGGCCTAATAATCCTTTGTGACCTGGCATTGCGATAAAGTCCGCACCCCATTTTTTTAGGCTCACAGGCAGTGTTCCGGCTGACTGTGCCGCATCCACAATAAACGGCACTTGGTACTGCCGGCACAGCGCCGCCATTTCCGCTACCGGCAGAATATAGCCAAACACATTGGAGCAATGGGTAAAGACAGCGGCTGTAGCACCTTTTTTTAGCGCCTGCTCAAATTCTTCCAGTGTGTTATCCCAATTGAAAAGGGTGCGTCCTGCCACTGTCACTTGCGCTCCAAGGGCGTGCAAGGGGCGGGTGACCGCATTATGCTCAAATCCGGAAATTACCACCCGGCTCCCCGGCTTTACCAATGTGCCGATGGCTATATTCAGGCTGTGGGTACAATTGGATGTGAATACCACCTGCTCCGTTGGGCAGTCAAACATTTTCCCTGCCGTCTCCCGGCAGCGCAGCACTGTTTGGGCTGCCCGCATTGCTGCCGCATGCCCGCCCCTTCCCGGATTTGCACAGGTTTCCAAGGCACACCGGACTGCCTGCTCTACGCCCGGGGGCTTATAAAAAGAGGTGGCGCCGCTGTCCAGATAGATCATAATGCCACTTCCTCCAGTTTTCCGTTTTCACGGCGCAGATAAACCTTGCGGAAGGATACATCCTGCGCCCGGAGAAGCTCCAGCGCAGGCATTACATCCTGACAGCGGACACGCAGGCAGTAGCCGCAGCCCTGTTCTTCCATCCACCTGGGGGTGCGGTGTATATTACATTCCAAACCTGCACGCCGCAGCAGCCCCTCCCCCCTTTGGGCGGGCGTTACCGATCGGAAGGTGATCATACAATGTTTCATAACAAAAACCTCCTGGGATACCCTATGCCCAGGAGGTCGAAAATGTGCATTTATAGTAAAAGGCAAACGGCGTGGCAGGACATACCGCTGCCGTCGCCGGTAAAGCCAAGATGCTCTTCGGTGGTGGCTTTTATATTCACCTGACTTGCTTCAATGCCCAGATCCTGGGCAATGTTTCTTTCCATCTGTGGAATAAATTCCTTTAATTTCGGTTTTTGGGCGATCATTGTCACATCGATATTCCCAACCCGATAGCCCGCATTTGCCAGCTTTTTAGAAACTTCCCGCAGAAGCATCCGGGAGTCTGCCCCTTTATACGCCGGGTCTGTGTCTGGGAAATGATAGCCGATATCCCGCAGAGCAGCTGCACCTAACAGGGCATCCATCACTGCGTGGAGCAGCACATCTGCATCGGAATGACCTAAAAGGCCCAATTCATAAGGTATTTTCACGCCGCCCAAGATCAGATCCCGACCTTCTGTTAAGCGGTGTACATCGTATCCGTGTCCGATCCTCACAGCATTTCCTCCATCAGTATCTCTGCAATTTTCAGGTCCATAGGAGTGGTAACCTTGATATTCCGCTCGTCACCCTCCACGATTTTTACGGTCATGCCCATCCGCTCTGCGGCGGAGCAGTCGTCAGTGATCTCTGCGTTCTCCTTTTTCGCCTTTTTCAGTGCGCCCCGGAGCAGATCATAGTCAAAAACCTGAGGGGTCTGGACTGCCTGCAGGCGGCTTCTGTCCGGTGTAGCGGCAACCACGCCGCCCCGAACTACCTTGACCGTATCCTTCACCGGTACAGCCGGAGCAGCTGCACCATAGGTATTGGCTGCCCGTACCGTCCGGTCGATCACCTGCCAGGAGACAAGGGGTCTTGCGCCGTCCTGAATGGCAGCTAGCTTTACATTGTCCGACAGTGCGCTCAGACCATTTTCTACAGACTCCGGGCGGGTGCTGCCGCCGGCTACGACTGCTTTGACTTTGTCAAAGCCGCGGCAAAGGTCTGTGATTTCCTGTTGCAGATCCGGTCTGGTAACGATCACGATCTCCCGGATCACGTCAGATTCTTGAAAAGCCCGTGTTGTATGCACGATCATTGCCTCACCCTTTAGTTGCGCCATTACCTTGTCAATGCCGCCCATCCGGGATGCTGTACCCGCTGCCACGATCACTGCACCGCAATATTTCAGCGGGATTACTTTTCTGGCAACACGGCTTAAATCCTTTATTTTCATCACTTACAGCTCCTTAACAAGCTTTTTGTAGTATGCTCCCCGTTCCATAAAATTCTTAAACTGGTCAAAAGCTGCACAGGCGGGGCTCATCAGCACCACATCCCCTGCCTTGGCTGCCTTGGCTGCAGCCTGCACTGCGGAGGAAAAATCACCGCAATCTACGATTTCCGGATGTCCCGGCTGATAATCCGGGCAGCTTTCCACTGCCAGGCGAATCTTTTCTGCCGTTGCGCCATTGAGGAAAAGCTTTTTGACACTGCGGCAGACATAAGGCCCAAGCACATCAAAGGGAATGTGCTTATCGTAGCCGCCGGCAATCAGCAGGACCTTTTCCGGGAAGCTGTCCAGTCCGGCAATGGTGCGGCTGGGAGAAGACGCGATGGAATCGTTATAGAACCGCACACCGTCTTTGATGCGCACCAGCTCGATCCGATGCTCCACGCCGCCGAAGTTCTTTGCCACCTGACGGATGGTTTCATCCTCAACAAGACCCTCTACCGCCAAAATCGCTGCCATATAATTTTCAATATTATGGACACCGGGGATCAGAATATCTGCTGTGTTCAAAACCGGTGTAGCTCCACGGATAATCACCCCATCCCGCACAAACACATCGGAAACACCCTGACGGGAGAACTTTTTCGTTGTTCCGTTGCCGATAAATGTGTCGGTAATGGCATTGTCGGCGTTCAGGACCAGCTTGCAGGTGCTATCCTGAAAAGCAAACAGGTTCTTCTTTGCCTGCACATACTCATCCATATCCTTATGGACATCCAGATGATTGGGGGCAAGGTTGGTAACCACAGCCACCTGCGGGCTGCGGGTCATATCCATCAGCTGGAAGGAGCTAAGCTCCACCACTGCAAAATCCGTTTCCTTCATTTCCCGGCACAGGGGCAGCAGGGGTGTGCCGATATTACCGCCCAGCCAGACTGTTTTTCCCGATGCTTTGAGCATTTCGGAGATCAGGGTTGTGGTTGTGGTTTTGCCGTCAGAGCCGGTTACTGCCAGAACGGTACAGGGGCAAAGGCGGAAAAACACATCCATTTCGCTGGTGATTTGTGCGCCGGCAGTCCGCAAAGCTTCCAGTGCCGGGTTGGCAGGATGCATACCGGGGGTGCGGAATACCAGATCCGCAGTCAAACCGTCCAGATAAGTATCCCCTAGCTGCAATGTACAGCCGAGCTTTTCCAGCTCCAGAACTTCTGCATCCAGCTTTTCTCTGGGTGTTTTATCACAGGCGATGACGGTGCAGCCATACTCTAAAAGCAGGCGAACCAAGGGGCGGTTACTGACACCTAAGCCCAATACTGCTATCTTCTTTCCTTTTAGGGAATGAAAATAATTATCAAATACTGTTGTCATTATAAACACCTCGCGATGAAATATAATTGACAATTGACAATTGACAATTGACAATTGATAGCTATAGTATACCCTCTCTAAGATGATTTTGCAAGATATTTGACAATCCCCATTTTGTAGGTTACAATATGGAAGCGACCAGGTTGGACAGCCGCGGCTGCAAGCCGAAAGGCTGCAGGTGAGGAAAGTCCGGGCTCCACAGGGCAAGGATAACAGGTAATGCCTGCCGGGGGTGACCCCAGGACAAGTGCAACAGAGAGATGTCGCCGCCTGACTTAGGCGGCAAGAGTGAAAAAGTGCGGTAAGAGCGCACTCGCCCAATGGGAACATTTGGGTGCTGTAAACTCTATCCGGAGCAACGCCGTGGAGAAGCAATAGGTTTGCCCGACCGCTTCGAGGAGGCGGCTTGATCCTGCGAGCGATCGCAGGACTAGATAGATGGCTGTCAAGACAGAACCCGGCTTATAGACCTGTGTCGCATACAAAAAGGAACCTCCGATTTTGCGGAGGTTCCTTTTTGTATTCTTTTATGCAAAGAAGCACCCAGTCCGAAGACTGGGTGCTTTCTAATCATTTGTTGATCGCTATGAATTACTCGAAGATCTCGGTAACAACGCCGGAACCAACGGTACGGCCACCCTCACGGATAGCGAAACGCAGGCCCTTCTCGATAGCGATGGGGGTGATCAGCTCAACGTTCATATCAATGTTGTCGCCGGGCATGCACATCTCAACGCCCTCGGGCAGGGAGATGATACCGGTAACGTCAGTGGTACGGAAGTAGAACTGAGGACGATAGTTGTTGAAGAAAGGAGTATGACGGCCGCCTTCTTCCTTGGACAGGACGTAAACCTGGCCAACGAACTTAGTCAGGGGGTTGATGGAGCCGGGCTTGCAGAGAACCTGGCCTCTCTCGATCTCCTTCTTGTCAATGCCACGCAGCAGAGCACCGATGTTATCACCAGCTTCTGCGTAGTCGAGCAGCTTGTGGAACATTTCGATGTCGGTAACAACAGTTTCCTTCTTCTCTTCCTGCAGACCGACGATCTCGATCTTGTCGTTCTTGTTGATCTGGCCACGCTCAACACGACCGGTAGCAACAGTACCACGGCCGGAGATGGTGAACACGTCCTCAACGGGCATCAGGAAGGGCAGGTCTGCCTTACGGTCGGGAGTGGGGATATAGGAGTCAACATTGTCCATCAGCTCCTTGATGCAAGCATACTCGGGAGCGTTGGGATCGTTGGACTCGGAGATCAGAGCGTTCAGAGCGGAACCCTTGATGATGGGGGTGTCGTCGCCGGGGAACTCGTACTCGGACAGAGTCTCACGGATCTCCATCTCAACCAGCTCCAGCAGCTCTTCGTCGTCAACCAGGTCAGCCTTGTTCATGAAGACAACGAT
>JAFXCL010000026.1 GCA_017521485.1 Oscillospiraceae bacterium | reverse complement strand
CGAGTCCCTGAAGGTGCACCATGGCCCGTTGGTCAAGTGGTTAAGACAGCGGCCTCTCACGCCGTTAACATCGGTTCGAATCCGGTACGGGTCACCAAAAGTAAATAAGTTGGTATTGATTGCAATGTGGGTCCACCTGTTCCCATCCCGAACACAGAAGTTAAGCACATTTGCGCCGACAATACTTGGCGGGCGACTGCCCGGGAAGATAGGTAATGCCAACATATTGACCTCACTACTTCGGTAGTGAGGTTTTTTAATTTGCAGGTGTGGTGGGTCCACCTGTTTCCGGTTGCGGTGCCCTGCAGAAACATCGCCTGACGAAGCAGGCTCGTTTCTTGCAGACCGCTGCCCACGCTGCACCCTCGCTTCATCTGCCACAGGCAGCGCTCCCATCGCTCCCCGGTTGCGGTGCTCTGCAGAAACATCGCCTGACAAAGCAGGCTCGTTATATCACAACGGAAATGTTTGTGAAAATTGCTATATTGTGATATTTGTTTTACCATGATAATATTGAAATATAAAGAATACACTTAACCTGGTAATATAGCAACAACACGGACAACAAGATGTATTGAAAGGAAGGAAGGTGCGTACTTATGAAGAAATTGAGAATAACTGCATTACTGATCGTAACAGCAATAGTACTTACGATACTCAGCGGTTGCACAGAGGTGGAATTATCATACACAGTGTTAGATCTTGCCACTGTGACGGATGTCATAGGCGGACAGCGCAGCTGTGAGGTTCCTGGGTGGAGTTACGAAAAACAAAATCCCCATGAGGATGCATCTGCACCTGCAGAAGCTACTGTTGAATTTAACGGTGAAACATACACCGGCAGCTATGATGGGTCTTTTATATGGATGCCAAATCCATTCGTCAGTCATTGCTATAAGGCGGAAATGGAAGATGGAACAAGTGTTGATTTCCGTATCAATTCTCTGACAGGAGAGATGACATACATTTCCTTTTATAATATGACGGAACAGGGCACTCTGACGGAGGAAGCTGAGAGCAGAAAAATTGCGGATACAGTTGCAAAGAATTACATTTCTTTGAAGGATTACAAAGTTAAGGTAGAAAGCTTTTACGATAATACAGCGTTTGCATACACCTATTATCGAGCGGTGAGCGGTTACGAGACGACGGATCACATACGAATTTTTGTGAAAAACGGTGTCGTTTCAAACTGCGATGTAGCGATGGCAGGCACGTTTAAAAAAGTGAAAAAGCTGACGATCGATGAAGAACGGGCGACATCTGCCATTAAAGCAAAGATCCAGCAAATTTACGGACATTTGGATACTATGACAGGATATACAATTCAGAAAACGGAGTGGGTCAAGGCTCCCGACGGTCAATACGGTCGGTTGTATCGGATCGATGTTGATTTCAGAGAGGGTACTTCTTCATACGGTGCTATAGTAGATTTGCTGCTTATTTGATCGGAAAAATTTGCAAGAAGCCCCAACCGTGCGGTTGGGGCTTTTCTTAGTTTACCGTATTCACAGGTTTTCCGTTTAAATAGCCTTGAATGCTATTTACCGTGCAGTCAATAATCCGTTGGCGACTTTCCACCGGGGTCCACGCCATATGGGGAGTAATGATGCAGTTTGGAGCGGTCAGCAGGGGATTGTCAGGCAGCATAGGCTCGCTGCTCACCACATCCACCGCAGCACCACGGAGTTTTCCGCTGGATAGAGCATCAGCCACATCCTGCTCATTGAGCAGAGGTCCTCTTGCAGTGTTCAGCAAAATTGCACCGACTTTCATTTTAGCAAGTGTCTGTGCATTGATTAAACCCTTGGTTTCTGCTGTTAGGGGACAGTGGAGAGAAACAATATCACTGTTTTCCAGCAGAGTGTCCAAATCCACATACTGTCCGATCGTTTCTCCCTCCGGGCAACGGCTGCGGTTATATGCCAATACCTTCGTTCCAAAGGCCTTTGCGATCTTTCCAACGGCTCTGCCAATTTTGCCAAAGCCGATAATACCAATTGTCTTACCAGCCAGCTCCATTTGGGGTGTATCCCAGAAACAGAAGCTGGGGCACTGACACCATTTGCCTGCGTGCACCATACGGTCGTGATGTCCTACCTGATTACACAGCTCCAACAGCAAAGAGAAAGTAAACTGCGCCACTGCATTTGTTCCGTAGGCAGGTACATTACACACCAACACGCCCCGCTCCCTTGCAGCGTCACAATCCACCACATTGTAGCCGGTTGCCTGCACACAGATAAGGCGCAGATTGGGGCATTGATCCAGAAGCTGGGCAGTGATGGGCGTCTTGTTAATGAGGACCACCTCAGCATCACCGATCCGCGCCACGGCGTCTTCCGGTGCAGTCCGTTCATAAACAGTCACATCCCCAAACTGGTCCAGCACATCCCAGGAGAGATCTCCTGGATTGACGGCATTACCTTCTAAATGTACGATTTTCATACTTTAACTCCTTTCACTTGCAAAGAGCTGAAAAATTTGATAGGATAAGAAAAAATGGGAGGAGAGCATAATGGAGATTCTTTATCAGGACCGTGATATTATTGTCTGCGTAAAGCCGCCCAGAGTGCTTTCCACCGACGAGCCCGGCGGTGTACCGGAGATGGTGCGTCAGGCACTGGGCGATCCCAATGCCAATGTGCGCACAGTCCATCGCCTTGATCGGGTGGTTTCCGGACTGATGGTTCTTGCTCGCTCTGCAAAAGCTGCGTCCGAACTGTCACGGCAGATCCGGGCAGGGGAATTCCAGAAAGAATATCTGGCGGTAGTTCACGGAATACCGGAAGAAAAAGGAACAATGGTAGACCTCCTGCTGCGCAACAAGCAGGAGCGAAAAACCTATATTGTCACAGAATCCGGTAAGGATGTACAACAGGCCGTTCTTCACTATCAGACACTCAAGTCAGCCGAGAATTTAAGCCGGGTACGCATTCAGCTCCAGACTGGAAGAACCCACCAGATCCGCGCCCAGTTTTCTGGCAGAGGGATGCCTTTGGTAGGCGACCGGAAATATAGCCTTTTGGAAGATGACTGCGAAATTGCCCTGTGGTCTTACCGGCTGGCGTTTTCCCATCCTTATTCAGGTGAACCTATGGAATTTATCTTAGAGCCGCCCACTTGTTACCCCTGGACGGTCTGCTGATTTATTTTAGCATATTTTCCTTAAAAAAGCAAAGGAGCAGCAAATGGCAAATTACGATTTTTTTCAAAACAGAGAATGTGAATATTTCCCTTGCCATCTGGGAGCGGATCAAGAAAGCTTCAGCTGCCTGTTTTGCTATTGCCCCTTGTATGCATTGGGGGATCGCTGCGGCGGAAATTTTACCTATACGGAGGAAGGAATCAAGGACTGCACCAATTGCCTCCTCCCCCATAAACGGGAGAATTATGAGAGAATGGTTGCCGGTATGGACGAAGTGCTGAAGCTGGCAAAAAAGCCCCCGGAGAACCGGTAAAATGCTTGATTTTTCCCATTGAAACTGATATAATAGCCCGGTCTTCATCTAATACGGAAGCGTATCGAAGTGGTCGTAACGAGAACGACTCGAAATCGTTTTGTCGGTGATGAGCCGGCACGTGGGTTCGAATCCCACCGCTTCCGCCAAAGAATAACCGCAACCTTTGTGTAGGGTTGCGGTTATTTTCTTTTTGTGATATGCTAAATAAAAAGGAGTGAAAGCTATACACATTGCATCTGAAAAAGAGCACAGTGAAGAGTGGATATGGACGGAACTATCAGTATTGCTTGGAGATTACCGGGAGAATGCCCAATGCAGCAGGAATTTCTGTATTTGTCTATTTAAGTAACATCCCTGAAATTTCCTTTGACCGGGCGTGGAAAGCTGCTGGCTATAGCAGTAATAGTGAGGACTATTTTGCGCCGGAAGAGGCGGTGCTGGTGGGGATGATTACGGAGATATGGTCAAATCCAATGTTGCCGGCTTAAAGGAAATATGTTGAAAATAAAAACACTCTATGATATAATTTTCTAGAATAAGAAATGCAAAGAGGGGAGAAGGAATATGCAGACTTTATGGAATGGCTTTGCATGTGAAGAATTTGAATTTGAGGGCTATAAAGCCTTTGTTGTGTCCCCGGAACCGGGTACAGAAGTGGGGAAGCTGGTGTTCAAGACCCTTTACTGGGGCGCTTTTCCTGACATTGAGATCAATTTACTGAAAAATGGCTATCACCTTGCCTATCTGGACAAAGCATCCAGAGTTCCCTCTAAGGTTGAGTGTGACCGCCAGGCGCGTTTTATCCGGCATGTGTTCCATGAGTACGGTCTGAATGGAAAATGTGTTTTGGTTGGCATGAGCTTTGGCGGCGCCCGGGCAATGCGTTTTACTTACTACTATCCGGAGCTGGTCAGCTGCGTTTACTTAGATGCGCCGGTTCTCAATTATTGTGCTTTCCCCGGTAAGATGGGAGATGCTTATCGGGAGCAGGTATGGGAAAAGGAATTTCTGGAAGTGTATCCCGGCATGAAACGCTATCAACTGATGAATTTTGACGAGCATCCTATTAATGCGGTGGATACGATTTTGAACCATAAGATCCCAGTCCTTATGGTTTGGGGCGAACAGGATTCTACGGTTGTATACAGTGAACATGGTTTACTGATGGAGCAGGCACTGGAGGGTTCTGGCCTGATGAAAGTGGTTCCTGTCAAATTCAGAGGTCACCATCCCCACGGTATGATCGGCGACAACAGTGAGCTGGTGCAGTACATTCTGGAAAACAGCTAACAAAAAAGCGTGTTACAAAAGCGCAAAATCTACGGTAGAATATGTGGAGGAGAATGTTGATCGCCCGCGGGCGAGGAATGGACAATCCCTACATCCCCAGGATGTAGACAAATGCTCCGCAAGGGAAAACCGTTAAAATACCAATAAGGAGGAAGCTTTGTGTCCAAATATAAGAATTTTTTGGCCTTTGATTTAGGTGCAAGTAACGGCAGAGCAATTCTGGGTCGGTTTGACGGCAAACGGATGATTATGGAGGAATTGCATCGGTTTGAAAATCACTATATTGAAATGAACGGCGTGTTCTACTGGGATACACCTTACTTATTCGATCAGCTCAAGCAAGGCCTGCTTGCGTTCCGCCAGGGCGGTTACGGAGAACTGACTGCCTTTGGCATTGATACTTGGGGCGTAGACTACGGTCTGCTGGACAAGAACGGACATCTGGCAGGTGTGCCCCGGTCCTACCGGCTGGGCACGCAGGAAGATGTGGATGCTGTCAAAGCCCAGATCCCTGCAGATGTGCTGTATACCCGCAGCGGTATTGACACCGGTCTGACCTTTAATACCCTCTATCAGCTCTACCGGAGAAAGCGGGAGGGAGACTCTGCTCTGGAAATTGCGGACACCATGCTTCTGACGCCGGACCTGCTGGGCTATTTCCTGACCGGTGCAAAGGGTACGGAGTATACCATTGCTACTACCACACAGCTTTACGATCCTGTAAAAAAGGATTGGGACTGGGAGACGATTCGTCAGCTTGGACTGCCGGAGCATATTTTCACCAAGATCGATAAAACCGGAACGGTCCGCGGTTACCTGCGGCAGGAGATCTGTGAAGAGCTTGGAATCAATCCTGCTGCCTTTGTGGCAGTGGGCAGTCACGATACCGCATCTTCCGTGGCGGCGATTCCCGGAACCGGCAGCTTTGCATTCTGCTCCTCCGGTACTTGGTCGCTGGTGGGTGTGGAAACAGATACGCCTGTGCTGACCCAGGAGGCAGCGGAGGCAGGCTTCTCCAACGAGGGAACCATTCAGGGTGGCTTCCGCCCCTTAAGAAACATCGTTGGTATGTGGATCATTCAGGAGTGCCGTCGGGATTGGAAAAAGCAGGGCAAGGACCTCAGCTGGGACGATATCGTCCGGGAGGCATCCCAAGCTGCCCCGTTCCGATCCATTATCGATACGGACAGTCCGGAATTTTACGCCGGCGGCAATATGGAAAACAAGATCCGGGAGTACTGCAAAAAGACCGGTCAGCCTGAGCCGGAAACCGTGGGTCAGGTGGCTCGCTGCTTCTATGAATCCCTGGCACTGAAGTACCGCAATGTTTTGGAAAACTTGGAAACCATGAAAGGTCAGCGGATCGACTCACTGAATATCGTAGGTGGCGGCTGTCAAAACCGTCTTTTAAACCAAATGGCTGCCGATGCTATGGACCGGGATGTGATCACAGGACCTGTGGAAGGCGCGGCGCTGGGTAACCTTTTGACCCAGGCAATGGCAATGGGTGACATTACCAATCTGGAGGAGCTGCGTCAAGTGGTCCGCAATTCGGAATCTGTTGAAGTGTGGCATCCCAACCATACAGATAATTGGGATGAAGCATATGGGAAACTGTTGAAGCTGATAAAATAAAGGAGAGAATGTAATGAGCGTTAATATGTCAAAATGGGCGCAGATCGCCAAGGAAAATGTACATAACCGACCTGCCGGAAACGGCCGCCTTGCCGGTAAGATCACCATCGTCACCGGTGCGGCACAGGGCTTCGGTAAGGGAATTGCAGAAGAACTCTATAAAGAGGGTGCAACCATCATTGTGGCAGATATGAACCTGCCCCTCGCCCAGCAGGTGGCACAGGAAATGGGTGAGCGCGCCTGCGCAGTGGCAGTGAATGTGTCCGATGAGGAAAGTGTTGCAAATATGGTGGCTGAGACCGTTGAGAAGTTCGGCGGATTGGATATTCTTGTTGCAAATGCCGGCGTTGTCCGTTCCGGACCTTTGGCAGAGTTTGAAAGGAAGGATTTTGAATTCGTTACCGCTATCAACTACACCGGCTTGTTCCTGTGCTGCAAGTACGCGGCAATGATCATGCAGGCACAGCACGAAGCAGATCCGGATGCAATGTATGACATTATTGCTATGTCCTCCAAGTCCGGCTTGGAAGGCTCCAACAAGAACTTTGCTTACGCAGGCTCTAAATTCGGTGCGATCGGTCTGGTGCAAAGCTTTGCACTGGAAATGACCGCTTACAATGTGAAAGTCAATGCTATTTGCCCCGGTAACTACTTAGACGGTCCTCTGTGGAGCGACCCGGAGCGGGGACTGTTTGTCCAGTACCTGCAGGCGGGTAAAGTTCCCGGCGCAAAGACTGTGGAGGATGTGCGTCGGTTCTACGAGGCAAAAGTGCCGATGAACCGAGGCTGTTTGCCCATCGATGTTGCCCGTGCGGTTATGTACTGCGTGGAGCAGAAGTATGAGACCGGTCAGGCGATCCCTGTCACCGGTGGACAGGTTATGCTGAACTGATTGGGAGCGGCTATGATCGATATTAAAATTCTTAACAAGCTGAACGCACCGACCAAGGAGGAACGGCTTGCAAATCTTAAAGCCATTCTGCCGGACACGGTGTTTCCTCCGGAGGTTCCGGAATATATCAATAATCATATCCATACCACCTATTCCTTCTCCCCCTACTCTCCCACAGCGGCAGTTTATGCAGCAAGAATGGAGGGGTTGTGTACCGCTGGCATTATTGACCATGATTCCATTTCCGGTGCGGAGGAATTTCTGGAGGCAGCAGACCTTGTGGGGATGCCTGTAACCATCGGTATGGAGTGCCGTGTGTCAATGGATGGAACACGGCTTCAGGGCAGACGGACCAACAATCCGGATCAGGTGGGCGTCAGCTATATGACGATCCAGTCTGTGCCCCACGATCAGATCGGCACCCTCACGGAATTTTTCCGCCCCTACCGTGCTGCCCGCCATACCCGGAACAGACAAATGATTGAAAAAATCAATACACTGATTCCGGAAGCAAACCTTGACTATGAGATCGATGTGCTTTCCCTGTCGATGGCACACGAAGAGGGCGGCGTGACAGAGCGGCATCTGATGTACGCCCTTGCTCAAAAGCTGATAGCACTGGCAGGAAAGGGTGCACCGATGGTGCAGAAACTGCAGCAATTGGGTCTGAGCCTTTCAGAAAAACAGGAAAAGCAGATGCTGGATACAGAATATCCTTTCTATGCTTACGACCTGCTGGGAATTCTGAAAAGTGCCTTTGTTCCCAAGATCTTTATCGATGCAACCGAGGAGTGTCCGAAGCTGGGGGATGTGGTGGCTCTGTGCAAAAAGGTGGATGCCTATCTTTGCTATGCTTATTTGGGCGATGTGGAGGACAGTGTCACCGGCGATAAGAAAGCCCAGAAATTTGAAGACGATTATTTAGAGGATGTCTTTGAATGTCTAAGGGAAGAGGGTGTAAAGGCAGTAACCTATATGCCTACCCGTAATACGCAAAAGCAGTTAAATCGGCTTAGAAGTCTGTGTGAACAGTACGGAATGTTCCAGATTTCCGGTGAGGATATCAACTCCCCCCGGCAGAGCTTTGTGATCAAGGCAATGGAAAACCCGGTGTTTGCCAACCTGATTGAAGCTACTTGGAAGCTTATTGAACACGAAAAGAATTAATGGAGGGAAACGAAATGAAAATGAAAGCAGTAAGAATTCACGGCAAAATGGACCTGCGTCTGGACGAGGTGACTCTGCCCGAGGTTGGACCGGATGATGTGCGTATCCGTGTGGTGTCCGACAGCCTGTGTATGTCCAGCTATAAGGCAGCAGTTGAGGGCGGCGACCATAAGCGCGTGCCTGATAACTGCGCAGAAAACCCCACTATCGTCGGTCACGAGTTCTGCGGTGATATCGTAGAAGTGGGCGAAAACTGGAAGCATAAGTATAAAGTGGGCGACAAGTTTGTGATCCAGCCTGCCCATTTCCACAAGGGTAGTCAGATGGCACCCGGCTATTCCTACAGCTACTGCGGCGGTAACGCCCAGTATGGCAATGTACCTATCGAAACATTGCTGGAAAACTGCCTGCTGCCCTATGAGTCCGATACATACTATTATGGCTCTCTGGCTGAGCCTTTGAGCTGTGTTATCGGTACATTCCACGCAATGTACCACACCAAGGCTGGCTCCTATGTCCACGAAATGGGCATTAAGGAAGGTGGCAAGATGGCACTGCTGGCATCCGTCGGTCCTATGGGTCTGGCTGCTATCGACTATGCCATCCACTGCGACCGGAAGCCCTCTTTGCTGGTGGTTACCGACATTGACGAGGCAAGACTGGAGCGGGCTGCTTCTATCTATACGGTTGAGGAAGCAAAGAAAAACGGCATCGAGCTGCACTATGTAAACACCCGTATGGAAAATGCCACCGAGTACCTGCGCTCTCTTACCGGCGGCACCGGCTATGACGATGTAGTCTGTTTTGCACCGGTCAAGCCTGTGATCGAGCAGGCAGACGATATTCTGGGCTTTGACGGCTGCCTGAACTTCTTTGCCGGTCCTACCGACTCCCAGTTCAAAGCACCCTTCAACTGGTACAATGTCCACTATCTGTACACCCATGTGGTTGGTACTTCCGGCGGCAACACCAACGATATGCAGGAAGCTATCGCAATGATGAACGCAGGTAAGCTCAACCCCTCTGCACTGGTTACCCACATTGGCGGCCTGAATGCAGTGATCGACACAACCTTGAATCTGCCCAAGATCCCCGGCGGCAAGAAGCTGATCTACACCCAGATCGACCTGCCTCTGGCAGCGATCTCCGATTTTGAAGAGCTGGGCAAGACCGATCCTCTGTTCGCAGAGCTGGACCGGCTGTGCAAGGCAAACAACGGTCTGTGGAATCCAGAAGCAGAAAAATACCTGCTGGCAAACGCAAAGGCAATCTAACACAAGTAGGGGAGGGTATTGCCCAATGTCACTAAGTTAGTGTCATTGCGAACCAGTGACCGATGTCACTGGTGTGGCAATCTCCCAAGCCGATACTCCGGAGATTCCCACGACCAGTTTGCGAACTGATCTCGGAATGACAATTTTCGTTAGCTTAGTGACATTTGGACATTGTCCCTTTGCTTTTTATTGAAATGCATCCTATTTTCGTGTCATTGCCACGCCCCAATGGGGCGTGGCGATCTCCGTAATATGGGAAAATGACTCGCTGGAGATTCGTTTGCATTTTCTCCCACAGCTGTGGAAGAAAATTAAGGTTCGCCGCCATCTAGCTGGCGGCGGCAACGCTCACCCGCGTTGCATTTACATTATTCGAATCTCCATCTTCATACCAAAAGAAAAACCACCCCGAAGGGTGGTTTTTCTTTTGGTGACTCGCTGGAGATTCGAACTCCAGACCCATTGCTTAAAAGGCAATTGCTCTGCCAACTGAGCTAGCGAGTCGTGTGGCTGGGATGGCAGGATTTGAACCTACGAATGCCAGAGTCAAAGTCTGGTGCCTTACCGCTTGGCGACATCCCAATCTTAGCGGCGCCGGGCGCCGGACACACGGAGTATTATAGCACGGTCACTTATCTTTTGCAACAACTTTTTTCGTTTATTCAAAAAAAGATTCATCGATTATAAGACTGGAAGATTCCTTCCCTTGACTATTCCCGGATGGATGTTATAATATACACTGATATATTTTGTTTTTCTCAAAATGCAGGAGGTAAGATAATGAGAGGAATTCCTTCCCTGATTACAGATATTCGCAAAAAGGTATTTACTGAGGTTGCCCGTATGGCATACGCCGGCAAGGGCTATGACAAGGTGGACGAGCTGCCGTACATCATTGTCCCCGGTGACCGTCCGCTGCACCGGGAATCGGTATTTCTGGAGCGCGCCATTGCCAGCGAGCGGGTGCGTCTTGCAATGGGCCTGAATTTGCGCCCTATCCAGACCCGTCATCTGATGACTGAGGGTATGGATCAGGCCGCCATTGCCGAGCAGTACTATGAACCCCCGCTTATCAACATTATCCCTTATGCCTGCCACGCCTGCCCCACCAATCAGTATCGGGTCACAGAAAGCTGCCAGAACTGTCTGGCGGCATCCTGCCAGAAGGTTTGTCCCAAGGATGCCATTTCCTTTGTAAACGGTAAGAGCCACATCGATCCGGAGAAGTGCATTAAATGCGGCAAGTGTGCAAAGGCATGCCCCTACCACTCAATTATCCATTTAGAGCGACCCTGTCAGGTGGCTTGCGGTATGGATGCGATCGTGCAGGATGAGTATGGCAGAGCAGTCATCAATCAGGATAAGTGCGTAGCCTGCGGTCAGTGCCTTGTGAGCTGTCCCTTTGGTGCCATTGCAGATAAGGGTCAGATCTATCAGGTAATCCAGTCTATTTTGCAGGGTGATAAGGTCATTGCTATCGTGGCACCGGCATTTATCGGCCAGTTCGGCAAGCACTCCACCCCCGGCAAGTTTATTGCCGCAATGAAAAAGCTGGGCTTTGCCCGGATCGTGGAAGTGGCAGTGGGCGCAGACATCTGTACCATCGAGGAGGCAAAGGACTTTTTGGAGAAAGTTCCCGCCCAGCAGAATTATATGGCAACCTCCTGCTGCCCAGCATGGCATTCTATGATTTATAAATTATTCCCCGGAGAAGCCCAAAATATTTCTATGACCCTGACACCGATGGTCTTTACTGCCCGGCTGATGAAGAAAAAATACCCCGGCTGTAAAGTGGTTTTCGTAGGTCCTTGTGCAGCGAAAAAGCTGGAAGCTATTCGGGCAGATATCCGCTCCGATGTGGATTTCGTGCTGACCTTCGAGGAATTGCAGGGTATGTTCGAGGCGAAAGAGATCGATTTTGAGACCATCGAGCCTATGTACGATCTGAATGAGGGCTCTGCTGCTGGCCGTGGCTTTGCAGTGTCCGGCGGTGTTGCCGGTGCAGTGGCAAACTTAGTGAAAGAAAACAATCCCGATGCCCAGGTGCAGACCGCAAGGGCAGAGGGTCTGCGGGATTGCCGCAAGCTGATGACCTTGGCAAAGGCAGGCAAGTATAATGGCTATCTACTGGAAGGTATGGCATGTCCCGGCGGCTGTGTCGCCGGTGCAGGAACTCTGTTGCCGGTAGAGTTGGCAGCGGCAGTGGTTGGCCGCTACCAGAAGGAAGCGGATATGGAAAGCCCTATGGAAAGCGCCTATCTGGAGCAAAGTGAAAACTTGGATTAAAAGTAAGTCCACCGGCGTGCACGCCGGTGGACTTGTTTATTTTGTACTTGCAGATAAGGGAAAACCTCTGTATAATAGAGAAAAATAAAAACAAATGAGGGAATAGCCAAATGCAAACCAATACCAAAAAAACCTCCCAAAAGAAATATGACCGTTGCATGTTTCTGTTGCTGATACCTGTGTTCTTTTTCAGTGCATCCCTGTATATGGGTAAGCGGGCGAAAAATGACGGCTATACCAAATTGGGTATTTTTTATGGAATATCCAGTCTGGTTACTTTTGTGGTATCTGCCTTGGGTCTGGTGTGGCCTGTTTTGTTGTATGGATTGGTCTCCCACGCAATTGTCTGGGTTCTGTGTACGATCCATACCTTCAACTGCAGACAACAGTATCAGCAGTATGCCCAGTGGGTAGCAGAGGACGAGAAACGGTTGGAGCTGGTGAAGCAAGAGCCTTTCCGCCGCCGCAACCTGTACTGGTGCTTCTGGGATTGCATCCCCCTGATGGGCGGCTTTGCAACTTTCCACATTGGCGCAAAACTCAATAAGCCCATATTGAAGTGGTTCGGTGTTATTTCCACACTGGTGGTTATGGGTCTGTACTTTTATCTGACAATGCTTGAGCAGGTAACAAGCGGTGTACTGGCCGCAGCAGGATTGGTAATTGCCTATTGCAGTATCTGTGTACACCCGTTGCTGTTCGGTTACTTCTTTGAAGATTATCTGGATGTATCAGCAGCCCAGTGGGAAGAGGATGTTGCAGAATATCCCCAGATGGAAAGTAGATCCTGGCGCGTTCGCAACAGCCTGTGGCAGGTCCTTACCTGCGTGCCTTTCTTCGGCTCTTTGGGTCTGTTCTGGGCAGGTATCACCCGGGAGAGCGGACGGGTGCTTTTGGCTGCTTCTGTGCTTTGTGTTTTAGAAGTAGCCTGCCTTGCTGCACCGGGCGCAATTATGGGCAATGAGGCGCTTTTGCAGGCAATTCCCATTATGGAAGGCGTGGCAGCAGGTATCAATGCCCTTTGGATCTTTGCCTATGCGCTAATTGTGTTTACAGGCGCAGTGATCCGTCAGGAAATGCTCCGGATCCGCGCTATACAGGAAATGCAGTTTTAAATATAGAAAAGGGCGCATTGCATTTCTTTGCAACGCGCCCTTTTGCCAACTTTTTCCGCTTCATTTTTTACTTCTTCTGGCATATACTGTTAGGAGCGCAAAATCGGAAGGAGGAAAAGTGATGAGACATTGGAATGATCCCCATACCAGCATTGAGGAGCTGCTTTTCGATGAGGACAGTGGCAGACCCAGTGAGCGATAATAATAAGGGCGTGTTTTGGAGCAATACTTCCTTACGAAGTGTTGCTTTGCCGAAACACGCCCTTTTGATTTGCTTAGCCATAGATTTAGATTTATCCGGTGAAGATTTTTCCCTTTACAGAAAAGGAGAATTTTAGTATAATAAGCATAAGTGTGCAAATTCCAAAGAAATGAGTGTAAGTTTTATGAATATCGAGTTTGATTCTTATAAGCAAAAGCTAAATGAAGTCAAGCCTACTTTGGATGGTCTGGCAGACTCCTTGAATTTGGAGGGACTGAAAAATGAGCTGGAGCGGCTGCAGGCAATGCAGGAGGCTCCCGGATTTTGGGACAACCCTGAAAAGAGCCAGCAGATCGTGGTAAAGGCAAAGATCACCGAAAGTAAGATCGAAAAGTATAAGCAGATGGTATCCTCCTGGGACGACCTGATGACGATTTGTGAAATGGCAGCGGAGGAAGATGATGATTCTATGCTGCCGGAGCTGCAGGAAGGCTTCCAGAAGCTCAGCGAGGATATGGAGCGCTGCCGTCTGGAAACACTCCTTACCGGCACGTATGATGCCAATAACGCAATGGTGTCCTTCCAGGCCGGCGCAGGCGGCACAGAGGCACAGGACTGGTGCCAGATGCTCTACCGGATGTACACCCGCTGGGCAGAAGCACACGGCTATACCTATAAAATTATGGACTATCAGGAGGGCGATGAAGCGGGACTGAAGTCTGCGGATATTCTCATTGAGGGTGAAAATGCCTACGGCTTCCTCAAGGGCGAGAACGGCGTTCACCGTCTGGTCCGTGTTTCTCCTTTTGATGCCAATGCCCGCCGGCAGACTTCCTTTGCAGCAATCGAGGTCATTCCCGATATTCAGGATGACAGCAACGATGTGGAGATCAAGGCGGAGGACTACGAAATGCAGGTGTTCCGTTCCTCCGGTGCAGGCGGCCAGCACATCAATAAGACCTCTTCCGCAGTCCGTCTGATCCACAAGGCTACCGGCATCGTGGTTGCCTGCCAGACCGAGCGCAGTCAGTTCCAGAATAAGGAAAACTGTCTGAGAATGCTGCGCAGCAAGCTTGTTGAAATCAAGGAGCGGGAGCATCTGGATAAGATCTCCGATATTAAGGGTGTGCAGAAGAAGATCGAGTGGGGCAGCCAGATCCGTAACTATGTGTTTATGCCCTATACACTGGTTAAGGACACCCGCACCGGCTGCGAAACCTCCAATGTAAATGCGGTTATGGACGGCGCACTGGATCCCTTTATCAATGCCTACCTGACCTGTGCGGCTACCGGCACTTGGGTCACGAAATAAAAAGTAAAAAAATATCGATAAAAGTCTTGCAATTTTCAAATGCCTGTGTTATACTGTACTGGCTTATTGAAAAATGTATTTGCATCCGCTTACCGCACATTCGGTATCAAGCGGTTTAGCGGAGGGAGGTTACGAATATGGATGTTTTGAAGATCGTGGTAACTGTTCTGGAAGTGATCGCCAGTGTTGCGCTGATTTTGGTTGTCCTGATGCAGTCCGGCAAGGAGGCTGGCCTGTCCGGTGCAATTTCCGGCAACAGCGATTCCTATATGAACAAGACCGGCAGCGGTCTGGATAAGACCCTGGCATCTGCTACCAAGTGGATCGCACTGGTTTGGATCCTGCTGACCTTGGGCCTGAGCCTGATTCCCTGATAATTTCAAATAAATTTTGCCACAGAGTTTCCTCTGTGGCAATTTTATTTGTGAATATGGACTTTTTTCTGTCTCTGTGATAAAATCAAGCTATTAAAGAAGCAAGGAGTATAACTATGAATGCAGTTAGACTGGCAGGGTTAGAACCTGCAAGTGTGTTCTCATATTTTGAAAAGCTTTGTTCCATCCCCCATGGCAGCGGAAACACAAAGGCAATCAGCGATTATCTGGTGTCCTTTGCAAAGGCGCAGGGCATTTCCTATATTCAGGATGACCTGAACAATGTGATCCTCTTTGGGGAGGGTACTTGCGGCTATGAAGATCATCCGCCTGTGATTATTCAGGGCCATATGGATATGGTTTGTGAAAAGGATGACGATTGCCCCATCGATATGCAAACACAGGGCTTGGATATTACCCACGACGGGGAATATGTTTTTGCCAAAGGTACTACCCTTGGCGCGGATAACGGCATTGCGGTCGCTTACGGACTGGCATTGCTGGCAGATAAGACCATTCCCCATCCACCCATTGAAATGGTGGTAACTGTGGATGAAGAAACCGGTATGTTCGGTGCAGCCGGCATTGACCTTTCTATGCTCAAAGGCAGAACGATGCTGAACATCGACTCCGAGGACGAGGGCGTGTTTACCGTTTCCTGCGCCGGCGGCGCAAAGGCAACCATTCATCTGCCGGTTCAGCGCCGGCCTGTATACGGTCCTTGCGTGCGCCTGACTGTGGAGGGCTTGCAAGGCGGTCACTCCGGCGTGGAGATTCACAAGAAACGGGCAAACGCCAATAAGGTGATGGGCCAGTTTTTAAGCCGCATCCAGAAGCTGATGCCGGTGTGCATCACCCAGCTTTCCGGCGGTGCAAAGGATAACGCCATTCCCCGGTCCTGTCAGGTGACGATGGTTGCATTGGGTATGTATATTGATCGGATCAACGGTGTGGCGGAGCAGCTGCAAAAGGAAATCCGGGAGCAGTACGACGAGCCGGAAGCCGTCGTCCGGGGAGACGATGTGGACGCACTGGGTGGCAATGCACTGACGACGGAATGTTCTTCCAAGGTGATCGCGCTACTCAATGCTGCCCCCAACGGCGTGCAGGCTTGGAGCAAGGATATTGACGGTCTGGTACAGACCAGCCTGAATCTGGGCATAGCGTCTCTGGATGAGGAATTGCGCCTGACCTTTGCGGTCCGCAGCAGTGTAAATCAGGAGAAAAAAGACCTACTGGAAAAGCTCAATGAACTGGCTGCTTTCTATGACGGCACTTACACCCAGATGGGAGATTACCCTGCCTGGGAGTTTAAGAAAGACTCCCATCTTCGGGATACTATGGTCCGGGTGTATCAGGATATGTTTGGCAAGGAAGCACAGGTAGTGGCGATCCACGCCGGTCTGGAGTGCGGCCTTTTAAGCGAAAAACTACCGGGCTTAGACTGTGTGTCCATCGGACCGGATATGAAGGATATCCACACCAGCCGGGAAAAGCTGAGCATTCCATCCACTGCCCGCACCTGGGAATTTATCAAAGAGATATTAAAACAACTGTAAAATTGTAGGGCGGGGGCTTGCCCCCGCCGGTAACTGTCAATTATATACGAAATAGTCCTTTGAGCCATTGCAGGTCCTCCTTGTGGAGGACCTTTAATAATATTAAAAGACATCCGAAAATCAGCACAAAGCCAATGCACCTGCCTGCTGTGGCAGATAAAAAGGAAGCTGCCCAGACAGCTGCTCCGGCAGCAGCAAAGGCGAAAACAGGTACAGTTGGAGAGATCCTTGTGCCGGAAATTTTGAAAAGCAGGCGAAGGCTTAAAATGAAATTCAGCAAATGGGTAACCAGGAAGCTGAAAAAGTAGCCATTCATTCCGTAGCGGGGCAGCAGGAGATATAAAAAAGCCACATCCATAGAGGAAGTCAGAATGTTATAGCGCACACAAATCTTTTGTTGACCCAAGCCTTTTGTCATTGCGTCGGTGATGCAGTCACAGTAGAGCATAGGAATCAGCAGAGCATAAAGCTGGAGATATGTGCCTGCCTCCTGATTGTCATAGAGTGCTGCACATAGCTTATCTGCGATCAGAAACAGAATCCCGCTGCATAGAAACCCGTAAAGCATGGCAACCCGCAGACTTCTGCGCACCAGATACCCGATCCGTCGCTGACTGCCTGCGGCAGCACATCGGGCAAGCTCCGGAATCAGTAATTCCGCCAGTCCGAACAGAATCGCTGCAGGAAACATCATCACCGGAAACACCATACCGCATATCGTTCCGAAGGCTGCCAGCGGGTTTTGGACACCGGGATACAGGGAAAGACGCTTGGGGACCATTAAATTCTCCGTGGAGGAGATGCCCGCCTTCAGATCATCAGCCAGCGCCAAAGGAACAGCGGTTTCCAGAAGTCGGTGGGAAATCCGGATGCGCGGTCCGGTGTCCGCCCGTTCCCGGATGCGAAGAAGCATAAGACAGATAAGGGTCAGACAAGCACCCACACCGCTTCCCAAAACCACCGCTTGACAGGCTCTCCCGGCATCTGTTCCTGCCCAAAAGCTGAGCGCTGCCATAGTTACAGCCATGGATAGCAGCTGTTCTGCCACTTCCACCGCAGCCAGTGTACCGATCCGGTTTGCAGCGGTAAAATACCCGGTCATACAGCCACACAGACAGGTGATCGGCAGAAAAGCAGAAAGGGTGCGGATAGCACCCACAGTCTGGATATCCCCAATCCATTGGGATGCTAAAACAGGGGCAAAAAAATAAAGACCCATCGCGATCAAACCGCTGCATAAAATGCTGTATAAAAAGCATCCGGAGAGGACCCAGCCTACATTTTGCGGCCGCTTGTGACCCAATTCTTCGGCAGTTAAGTACATGGTGGCGGTGCGTACCCCTGCCATACCGGCAGTAAGGGCCAACATTCCTACCGACAGCACAAGCTGTAAAAGACCTACCCCCGCCGCACCGATCCGACCGGATATGTAGACCTGAAAGGAAGTGGAGACCAGCCGCAGCAGCAGATTTACACCGGTGAGCATCAAGGCACTGTAAAAGATAGGCATTTTCCTTGGCAAAAAGATCCCCCCTTGTCCACAGCCTATGCGGACAAAGGGGGATTATGTTCATTTTATATTCCATTCATTACAGTAAACAGATAACTCACAGTGCTCACACTTCGGGTTGCGGGCAGTGCAGACCTCCCGTCCAAACCAAACGATGCGGTGACAGAAGTCGCTGCTTTCCTCCGGTGGTAGGATCTTTCGCAGTTGGCGCTCCACCTTTTCCGGCTCTTTCCCTTTGGAAAGCCCCAGACGGCCGCAGATCCGGATACAGTGGGTATCGCAGACCACACTGCCGGGAACTCCGTAAAGGTCGCCTAAAAGCAGGTTGGCGGTCTTTCTTCCCACGCCGGGCAGCTTCAGAAGCTCCTCCATTTTGTCAGGAACTTTTCCGTTATACTGCTGCAGCAGCATCCGACAGGCAAGGACAATATCGCTGGCTTTCTGCCGGTAAAAGCCGCAGGAATGGATATATTTTTCCACATCAGCGATGTTGGCATTTGCCATAGCCTCCAAGGTAGGATAGGCATCAAACAGCGCCGGCGTTACCAGATTGACCCGGGCATCGGTGCATTGGGCAGATAAGCGCACAGCAATCATCAGCTCATAATCTTTTGTGGAATGGAGGGCACAGGGGGCGTGGGGATAGCGCTTTTTCAGCGCGTCAATAATCGACCAAACTTTCTCTTTCATATAAACCTCCTCCCTTTTTCGCCATTTTAACACAGAAGCAGTCAAAAG
Source organism: Oscillospiraceae bacterium (assembly GCA_017521485.1). Lineage (GTDB taxonomy): Bacteria > Bacillota > Clostridia > Oscillospirales > Oscillospiraceae > Faecousia. The sequence continues at coordinate 8,953 of JAFXCL010000026.1, read as the reverse complement.
AAAAGGAGAAAATTTTGCACATAAACCTGGCTTAGTGGATAGGATGGCGTAAGGATTGGAGGAGATAGGAATGCAGACAACACTGGATCGTCTGCGGCTCGGTATGCGGGCTGTTGTGACTGGGATCGATGTCAGCACGGAGTTAAAATCCCGGCTGTCTGATTTTGGACTGGTGCCGGGCACCCGGGTTTGCTGCCGCTATCGCAGTCCCGGCGGTCAGGTGACAGCACTGGAGCTGCGAGGAACGGTGATCGCCCTGCGAACAGGGGATATGAAAAAGATCCGGGTGCAGTGCTTATGAGAGAAAGAGACGAACGGAAGCTTACAGTGGCACTGGCAGGAAACCCCAATGTGGGGAAAAGTACCTTGTTCAATGCTCTGACAGGACTAAATCAGCACACAGGAAACTGGCCTGGAAAGACAGTGGGAATTGCCCAAGGAACGGCATATAGCGGGGAAACCGCCTATACCCTAATCGACCTGCCCGGTACTTATTCTCTGGACGGAAAAACAGAAGATGAACAAATTGCAGGGGAGTACATTAAAAGCGGTCAGGCAGACTGTACTGTGGTGGTATGTGACGGCAGCGCACTGGAGCGCAGTTTGATCCTTGCATTGAAGATTCTTCCCCTGACTGGACGCGCTGTGGTGTGCGTCAACCTGATGGACGAAGCAGAAAAGCGGGGGATCACCGTAGATTCCGAAAGCCTATCGCAAAAACTGAATGTGCCGGTGGTGCTCACAGCGGCGGGGAAGAAGGAAGGCCTTTCCCAGCTTCTGTACCAGATCCAAGAAACAGCCCAGATGCCCCAGCAGCTGCAGCGGCAGTGGGATGATCCGGTGGCAGCGGCAGAAGAAATTACCAGACAATGCGTAAAACAGAAAAAAACACAGGATTACCGGACGCGGGTAGACCGACTGCTGGTCAGCCGCCGCTTTGGTGTACCGCTGATGTTTTTGCTTTTGCTTCTTATTATCTGGCTGACCGTCTGGGGGGCGAATTATCCCTCCCAGCTGTTAGAAAATGCGTTTGGCTGGGGGTACGGCATACTGTATCGCCTGATGTGGGATGCCCCCTGGTGGCTGCGGGGGATTTTGCTGGACGGCATATATGCCACAGCTACCCGGGTGATCGCGGTGATGCTGCCCCCAATGGCTATCTTTTTCCCTTTGTTTACCCTGCTGGAGGATATTGGCTATCTTCCCAGAATGGCATTTCTCTTAGACCCCTGTATGGCGCGCTGCGGCGGCTGTGGCAAGCAGGCACTGACCCTTTGTATGGGACTTGGCTGCAATGCGGTAGGAGTTATGGGATGCCGGATCATTGCGTCTCCCAGAGAACGTCTGGCGGCGATCCTCACCAACGCAATGGTGCCCTGTAACGGGCGCTTTCCCACACTGATATTGTTGGGAACGCTGTTTTTCCCGGAGGCGGGAGCAGCGTTGGTGGTAGCGGCCTGCGTGGCCTTGGGGGCGGCGGGTGCGGTAACAGCCTCCGGGGTGCTGAGTAAGACCGTCCTTCGGTCCAAATCCAGCACATTCCTGATGGAAATACCGCCCTTCCGCCGTCCCCGGCTTGGGAAAATTCTGAAGCAGGCATTGCTGGACCGGACCTTGTTGTTAGGAGGCAGAGCCTTGCGGGTAGCAGCACCGGCAGGCGCTGTGCTTTGGATATTGTCCAGTACCGGCCTGCTGTCGAGCCTTGCGGATTTTTTAGAGCCGTTAGGGCACTTGATGGGAATGAACGGGGTTCTTCTTCTGGCATTTGTTTTGTCCTTGCCGGCAAATGAACTTGTGATCCCCATAGCTTTAATGGTGATAACCGGTGCAGGCAGTCTGCAGGCAACCGGGGAGTTGAGCGGTGAAATACTTCTGTCCGGGGGGATGACTTGGCAAATGGCAGTGTGTACGATGGTATTTACCTTGTTCCATTGGCCCTGTGCCACTACCCTGATGACGGTTTACCGGGAAACCGGTTCTGCAAAGAAAACAGCGGCGGCATTTTTGCTGCCGACCGCCGTTGGAATATTGCTTTGTATTATGCTGAATCTAGTCCTGGTTCAATTCATCTGATTCTAAGATTTCCGCACTGAGGGCGGAAATTTCATAGGCAGTTCGTTCCTCAGGCCCGTCGTCGGTCATCTTGGTGTATATGCGGCTTTGCAGCCTGCCGAAAATGCGGATACGGTCCCGAACCTGACAGGCGGAGATTTCCTGTGCAGTCCGCCCCCAGAGAATACAGGGGAGATAATCTGCTTTCCGAAATGCCCGGGGAACGGCGAGCATTGCATCGCAGATCTCTCGACCCAACGGCGTCCGCCGGTATGTGGGCATCTTGCAAAGAGGACCTTCCAAAACCACATCGTTAACCGGTTCGCCGTCCTCCGCAAGAATGGATGCGGCAAATACAAAAATCAGCAGATGCCGCACACCGTCACTGCGCAGATTGTGAGAGCGGACCTGTCCGGTGACGGTAAGCATTTGGCCGCCGCTGGGATCGATCCCCATCACAAGGGACTCTTCCGCAATTACGGGAAGACGGTCCACAGCCCCGGAAAGGCGGGGAACTTCCAAAAGAAAGCGCCAGTACCGCCGTCCGTGGTTTTCGTGGGAAAAAGCGGGCATTTCCAGTAAGCTTCCCCGCAGGGTGATCGTGTTGATTGTATGTTCCATAGTACCACCTCGAATGGATTATATTGTGCAAGCTATGTAACATCTTATTGTCAGGAGGATTAAATAAGAACCCCCACCGAGAAGTTCGGTGGGGGCGAGGTTTACAGATCCTGCAGATCCGCAAAAGGAATGTCGTTTTGCAGATTGTCCCGGGCAAGATCTGTGTCGATCGGCCCATAGGCATCTTCCGGAATGGGTTTTTCGTGCCAGACCTTCAAATGTGCCCCTTCTGTGCCGGCAATAATAGGGGGAGCTTTCTTTTTTCCGTGTTTGGCTTTCCCCTGAATTTCAGGCACCGGAGAAACCTCGTTGCGTGGAGACAATTTTGTCCAGTCCGGTCTTGCCATACCTTTTTTTGCCACAATCCATCACCTCAATGAAAGTTTTCCACAGGAAAAGCGATTTATCCCGGCTTTTTATCTTGACAAAAGGAAAGCTCTGTGCTAGAATACTTTGGCAACAATTAAATAAACGATTGTTGATTCGGAGTGATACCCAAGAGGCCGAAGGGGCTCCCCTGCTAAGGGAGTAGGCGTCTAAACAGCGCGCGAGGGTTCAAATCCCTCTCACTCCGCCACTGACACCACCCATTTTGGGTGGTGTTTTTATTGCTTTTACCCTGTTTTTAGGCAGTTTTCCGAACTTTACACACAATAACGCCTTGTTTGCAGGTGCATTTTTTGACAATGGAAAAGCATAAAAAACCATTGAAAATACATAGTTTTTCGCTCATTTTGCTAATGAAATTGCTAATGAAATTCCCCTCCTCAGATCTAGCGGACCAAGGAAGGGAAGTCATTACTATTTTAATTACTTTTTCTATTCTTGAAGTGCTCTGTAAATTGGTTGGCATATTTCTCTTTTGTTCGTTTTGAAACGTGGGTGTATATTTTGTCCATTGTGGCTCGGTCCTTCCATCCACCTATCTCCATTATGGCTATAGGCGGCATTTTCAGGATCTGGCAGAGGGAAGCAAAGGAATGCCGTAATCCGTGACAACCTACCTCGGGCACTCCAGCGCCTCTACAAGCGGCGTTTATTCTGGATAACATCGTGGCTGGGTGCTGCGGAACAACCCGTCCTGTCTTATGCTCTACGGCTGACAGAGCACGGTGTAGCGGATCTATAATTGGAACATCTCTACGGCTGGTCTCGTTTTTGTTTTCGTCCTTCTTGACCATCTTGTGATCCTTATCTGGAACTACTGCTCCCCGGACGTGAATCCACCCGTATTTTAGATCTATGTCACCGTTATCCCAGTCCAGAGCGGCGATCTCAGATCTGCGCAAGGAAGATATAGCCAGTAATGCAGTGATCTCCACTGGCTTCCCTTCAATGTAGTCCAGAAAGGTATCCAATTCCTCTTGATCCAGAAATTCTGGCATTTTTGTTACTACCTGCGGAAGCATTGGAGAGATCCTTTCACCGGTTGCCCATTCCAGCACCTGACCGATAAAGCCCCAACGGTTTACCACTGTCTTTGCGGAGTAGTGCTTGCACTCTTCGTTGATAGCTGCAGCAGCCACCTTCTCTGTGATTTTACCACAGGCCATACGCATAAGCTTAGGAAAGCCATTCTTTTGGCAAGAAACATAACCGCGTACAGTTGCGGGGGAGAGCCGGTGTTCATTGTCTGCAATCCACAGGTCAATGGCTTCTGTGAGAGATCTGTCGGCATTGGCAATTCTCTTGTGTTTGATGATACCATCCTTAATGGCCATAGCTTTAGCTATAGCCTCTCTTTCGGTTGGCTCGGTGATAGGTATACTCTCGCCATTTATCCGAAGCTGGACAAACCAGTTGCCTGACGGGAGCTGTCGCGCAGTAGGGATTTTGACGCCTTTCTTCTGCTTCATATTTTTCTTGCCTTTCCGGGGCAAGTATGTTACCATAAATAGGTAGACTGCCCCTATCGTGATGGGTGGGTGGTGTTCTATATTGCCGCTCTGGTGTTCCAGCACCGGGGCGGTTTTTATTTTTCTTCTAGGCCTAGCAGGTATCCTACGGACACACCAAAGTACTTAGCAATCTTATAGGCTGTTGTGGCGTAGAGATCTTTCTTGCGGCCCATCTTTAAGTCTGTGATTAGACCGCGGCTCAGACCTAGATCGGTGCAGAGCTTGCCGGGCGTGATACCTTGCTGGGTGCAAAGAGTAGAAATGTGTTCATATAGAGTATTCATAGAAATGTGAGAGGCCTTAGCCTTCCAATGCATCGGGGTAAGTGGTTGTCTTGATGGTTTCACCGGTAGCGACATCCACAATGCTAATTTCTACGTGGGTTTCCATTTCAATGAACATTTGATACATAGCTGCACTCATAGCGATAGCAAAGGGTGTCATATCAAAGGCATTCTCATAGGCAGCACGATCGACCTTCATAGTGACAACAGTGAAATCTTCATTGTGGGTAATATCCTTAATGTAAGGAGTGTCCTCTCCTTCAATTAACTCGGCAAAGTTTTCATCAAGAGATGTGGATATTTCTTTGAGAAGCTCCCGATGCTTGCTCTTAGTCATAGTAACGGTCATAGACCCATCTTCATTTAACTTTGCAGAATTAAAGCCGTTTTCCTTCACATATGCGTCAGTGTCAAATGTAGCCATATCCTCTCCCTCGAAGAAACTTGCGGGAAGAGTAACATCAACAGTAAGAAGTTTTTCGTCGGTATCTACGTTATAATCTACCGCAGGATCTTCAGTAGCTGTTGTTTCGGGGATAGAGGTGGGTTGACTGGAACTACTGGAGGGATTAACCGTAGATTCAGTATTGCTCTGTGCACATCCCACAAAGGACAGGATCAGGGTAAGGGCAAGAATGATGGATGTAATTTTTTTAAACATAGTTTATTACCTCTTTTCAATATATCCGGCAATGCCGGAGAATTACAATATTATACACGCCAACGATTACCGCAACTTTGGCATACACCATAGGTCACTGTGTTGGTTTTCCTTCGAAGCATCAAAGGAATCAAAACAAGCCAACCAATTACGGATACAGCAAGGAAAATATAAAGGAATACCTTAAAGCATCCTGTCTTTCTGGATTCTGTAACAGTTTGAAACTGGACATTTGTGCTCTTGCACCGGGGACAAGGTCTGTTGCTCTTTGATTGCTCCGGCAGAACTACTTGAATAGGTGTTGCCTCGACGGTAATATTGTCTGCGGTTTTAGTTCCGCAGTCACTGCAAAACCGAGCTCCGTCTGAAAGCTCCTTGCCACAATTACTACAATACATATAAATTCCTTCTTTCGCATGGTATGTGTCCGGCACGGCCGGAGGTTTATGAATTAAAATCTATGCCCCTGTGCTCTGTCCAATAGGACTGGGCGTTTTTTACGTCTTTTTCTGGTAAGTCAAAGTATTCGGACAATTGCCAAAGCTCTGTATAACCGGCAGCAAAAGCCTCACGGAAGGCATCTACCGTTAAGAAATGCTCAGCCACCCAGCGGTTAGCTCGGTGCTCAGAACGTTCTATGGTTTCGTATGGACTACATACTTGGTGCAAGGCTCCGGTGCTGGCGTGCCCTAGCTCGTGGCAGCAGATCCCCTTCAACAGCCGGGTAGACTTAATTTTTGTGAAGTCCAAAAAGATAGCATAGTCTTCGCTAATCCGCATTGTTATTCCCTCTGCCGGCATTTCAGTGAATGGGATAATATCTATATTATTCTGTTGGCAGTAGTCGTAAAAATGCGAAAGCTCAAACACGGCTATTTCTCCTGATTTTCCTTTGCTCGCCGTTCTTTCATAACGCGAGCCATAGTCCTAAGTGTTTCCTTGTCATCTTCTGACAGTTCTTTATAGTCGCCATAGAAGGCAATGTCGATTTCGTTGAGAATGTCGCGCTCACCAGATGCGGTGGGCGCATTTTTGTTTTCTTCGCCAAGCAGATATGCCACAGAAACATTAAAGTATCCTGCGATTTTTTGAGCTGTAACCGCTGAAACACCTGTTCTACGGCCCATCTTCAAATCAGTAAGAAGACCTTTGCTGATACCTAAGTCAGTGCACATCTTTCCGCCTTTAATTCCGTTTTCCTGACAAAGATTAATAATGTTTTCATACAAAGTTCCCATATGAGTACCTCACAATTTGTTAGAAATCAACAAAATACTTAAAAGAGTATTTTTGTGCTTGACAGGTACTCAAACAGGTACTATAATGCAAGTGTGGCAAGTACCTATTCGAGTGCTATCTGTAATTGGTGGTACTTTTATAATAGTACTCCTTTGCGTACTTGTCAACAAATATTTTGCAAAGGAGGTACTTTTTTGTGAATTCTTGCAAATTCACAGCATTCGGTTTGCGCGTAAAAACTGAATTGTTGCGACGTGGTATGTCGCAGAGACAGCTTGAGGAAGAAATCACCAAAAATACAGGGCTTAATTGTGATAATGGCTACATGTATAAGATACTCACCGGACAACGCGCAGCACCTAGGATTGTCAAAGCGATCCGGGAGATCCTCAATATCCCTGAGACAACTACAGAATAATGTGAATGCAGTCCTATAAAGCGGACAGAAAGGAAGTGATTATGTGTCAAGACCGAGAGGATATGCTACAGAGGAAGCAAAGAAAGCATTCATAAAGGAATTGGAACACTGTATGTTGGATCTCGGCATTGGCAGTAAGAAGGAATTAGCACTTCGCGCCGGCAAAGATCCCCGGACTATGTACCGGAAATTTGAGGATGTTGGCAGGATGGATATTGCAGATCTGTCCCAGCTGAAGGACATTCTCTGCCCCGATCCGCTTATTCTTCTGAAAGCGATCGGTTATTCACAAAAAGAAATCGACCGTGCGTATCAACTCGCACAAGCTATTGGAGGTAAAAAACTATGAGCGACTATGAAAAACTTAATCAGAGAGCAGCTGCACAGAAGGTTGTCCGGCGTAAGGAAGCATTAAAGAAACTTTGCCTGCTACTGGCAATTGTTGCAGCGGTGCTGCTGGCATTCTGGGGGCTGGAATATATCGGCTTTATCAGCGACTTGTTCTTTGTGATCCTGGTGTTGATTGCGGTATGCGTTGGCTTTTTTAACGCGGGTCGTCTATGGGAGATCAGTAAATGAAAAGAAATAAAAAAGCCGCCCTCCGGTGGTCGAGACCGGAAGACAGCACGCAGGAGTGTTCCCACGCTCCTAATATATCAAAGATTTAGGAGGATGTCAAATGATTAAAGTTTTAGCAAAACTTGCAGAGGCTGTTGCACACATTGGTTCGGTGTCAGAAGCTTCTTTATATTCTTCTTCTGGTCTAGTCACTATTGACGGAATAACCACAGATGGGAGCAAATACCACTTGTCTTTCCGGTTGTTGGAAGACACGGAGGAAGTAAATGAAGATTCCTGATCATCCCGACATTGCCAGGACCTTGCTCACAGGATGCCCCAGAGAGTATAAGAGTGTCCAGTGTGCAGACTGTGAGAAGGAGCTATACGGTGATGAAAAAATCTACATCAGCGATGGTGATACCGTCTGTGGAGACTGTCTGAAGAAACGCATTTTAGAAGATTATGATATTGACGTTCTTGCAGATGCGTTCGATATTCGCAAGACTACCGCAGACGATTACCTTGAGGAATCGGAGGAAAATCCCTATGACGGAGAGTGAATACCGTAGCCACCCAGCAATCAGCAGATCAGAACTGTGGCGGATCCACGATAGTCCGGAAAAATTTAAGTATTTTAAAGAGAACCCGGAAGAACCTACCCCGGCTCTGCTATTTGGTCAGGTGTTCCACAAGATGGCTTTAGAGCCTGACACCTTTGATCTTGAATTCGTCGTGATGCCTGATGTAGACCGGCGAACCAGAGAAGGCAAACAGCTTTGGGCAGAATTCCTGGAGCAGGCAGAAGGCAAAACCGTTATCCCTGCAGAGATGCACGAGCAGGCAAAAGCAATGTGCGAATCGCTTGCTGCTGTTCCTTTTGCCCAGAAACTTCTGAACGGTCGCAGAGAGACCCCGTTCTTCTGGGTGGATGAATTAACCGGAGAAGAATGTAAGTGCCGCACAGACTGTTTGAACACTTCGTATAGCCAGCCAATTATTGTAGATGTGAAGTCTACCACAGATGCCAGCACGGATGCTTTTATTCGGGATGCCATCAAATATGGTTATGACTTCCAGTCAGCAATGTACTCAGAAGGCGTATCTAAGCACATCAAACAAACCCCTCTTTTTGTGTTTATTGTTGTGGAAAAAACTCCACCTTACGCTGTCAACATTCTGCAGGCAGATGAACTACTGCTGAAGCGTGGCCACAATATTT
>JAFXCL010000025.1 GCA_017521485.1 Oscillospiraceae bacterium | reverse complement strand
TGGCGGCGTAACTCAGCTGGTAGAGTACCCGGTTCATACCCGGTATGTCACCTGTTCGAATCAGGTCGCCGCTACCAGGCCCGTTGGTCAAGCGGTTAAGACACCGCCCTTTCACGGCGGTAACATGGGTTCGATTCCCGTACGGGTCACCAAAAAAGAAAGACACGCTTTTGCGTGTCTTTCTTTTTTGCACCCGAAGGGAATCGAATAATGTAAATGCAGCGCGGACGAGCGCTGCCGCCGAGGGCTTGACCGAGGCGAACCTTCATTTTCTTCCGCAAGTATGCGGAAGAAAATGCAAACGATTTCCTACGGGTCACCAGAAAAAAGCACTTGCGGAAGCAAGTGCTTTTTTCAATTTCTGCGGGACGCCGAGGCGGCGTCCCCTACATTGTTATACGGAAAATCACCGCATTTTTGCGTACAGCGCTCTGGTCTCCTTCTCGGAGCGCATGCCCTCGGTAGAACCGGGCTTGGACAGGGAGCAAGCGGCGCTTGCTGTACCCAGTTCGATGGCAGACTTCAGGTCGTCGCCCTTCCATGCGGCATAGGTCACACCGGAGCAGAAAGCATCGCCTGCGCCCACAGTTCCGGCGATCCAGCCGGCAGGCAGCTTCAGACTGGGAACTTCCACTAAGTTATTGTTCTCGTCCAGACCCATACCCACCTCGGGGCAGTGGATAACCGCCCAAGTGGACACGCCCATTTCCTTGAGCTTATGCAGTGCTGCGGGGAAATTTTCTTTGCGCAGCTTGCCGTCCTGGGTGCGCAGCTGGATGCCGGTGGTGGCGCTTGCCTCCACCTCGTTGATGACGCAGTAATCGGTGTACTTCAGTGCAGGGCAAACCAGCTTGCGGAAGCGCTCACCGGTCTCGCTGACTACATCGATGGATGTCTTGATGCCCCGGCTCTGGGCTTTATGTAACAGCCTTGCCATTTTTGTGCCAAACTCTGCATCCTCTTCGTCCAGCTTTTCCAGCAGCAGGATATAGCCGATGTGGAGCATATCCACATCCAGCTCCTCCCAAGGAATATCCTCCTGGCAAAACTGGGCATTGGCACCGGAGCACGTATAAAATGTCCGCTGCTTGGTGATCTCATCTGCCAGCACCAGAGAAAAGGCGGTTGTGCCGCCGATTTTTAAGTGCTGCTGATCGATATTGGGAAACTTTCCCAGCTGCTGCTGCACATAGCGGCCATTTTCGTCATCACCGATCCTGCCCAGTGCCACAAGGGGCAGCTGGGGATCAAGGGCTGCCAGATCCATAATGTTATTGCACACCGCGCCGCCGGTGGCAATATCCAGATCGCCGCAAATATTACTCAGCTCGCCGGGTTTGGCAAAGCCCATGACCGGATACAGGGTATCCACGATCAGGTTGCCTGCCACTGCAATTCCTTTTTATGCATTGTCTTCTACCTCTTTTTCCTCAGTTTCCTGTATTGCAAGTTTGTTTACAAACAGCTTTTTTTCATCGTGGGGGCGAAATGCCAGTACGATCAAAATCACCGCTGCTATAAAGCAGCTCACTGCCGCCAGAAGCTGGCTGACCCGGAAAGCGCCCCAGTACAGGCTGTCCATCCGCAATCCCTCAATAAAGGTGCGTCCCAAGCCATACCAGGCAACATACCCTAAAGCGATCTGACCGTCGTACCTGCGCCTTTTGGACAAAAGGTGCAGCAGCACAAAGCCCGCGGCATTCCACAATGATTCATATAAAAATGTGGGGTGGTAATATTCAAATTCACCGGTGGTGGTGTTCAACAGACCCATCCGCAAAAAGGATTCTGTTGCTGCGCCGAAGGCCTCCCGGTTAAAGAAATTGCCCCAGCGGCCCAGTGCCTGACCGATGAGAAAGCCCAGCGCCACCATATCCAAGGTGGCAAGCAGGCTGATCTTCTTGATCCTGCAGTGGACGATCACACACAATGCCGCGCCGATCACGCCGCCGTAAATTGCCAGACCGCCCTTGCGGATATTAAACAGGGAAAGCAGGTCGTTTTTATAGCTGTCCCAAGAGAAGATGCAGTAATACGCCCGGGCGCAAATGACCGCCACCGGCAAGATCCACAGAACGCCGTCCAGGATATCATCCTGTTTCAGTCCGAACTGCTTACATCTTTTCAGCGCATACATAACTGCCAGCATCACCCCAAGGGCGATAATAAGGGCATAGTAATAGATGGTAAACGAACCGATCTGGATCCCTCTGCCCGGATTCCACTGGATACCCAAGCCCGGAAAGGAAATGGTGGAATATTTCATTATTCTTCCTCCTTTTTGGGGTAAATGACCGACAGGCTCATCCGGTCGGTTCGTACGGTTTCTTTCAAGAAATCCAGAATTTCCTGCTCTGTTACATCCCGGTACAGTGCCGGGAAGCGGAAATAGTCAAAGCCGGAGAAATAATAGGCACAGATCCGGAAGCATACGGAATCAAAGCTGTCCAGACCCCGGATCCTTCTGCCCAAGGCACTGCGCTTCATCCGCAGAAGATTTTCTTCCCCGATGCCCTGCTGGGTCAGTCGGGAAACCTCCTGCAAAATGGCATCTTGCACTTTTTCCGGGCAGTCGCTGTCACCGGAGGCGGTGAGCATCGCCATACCCTCCACCGTCTCAAAGCCGCCGCCGAAGGAGGCGTCGATCAGGCCTTTTTCGTAAAGGTTCAGATACAAACGTGAGGCTTCTCCAAACAGAGCCTCCGCCGCCAGCTCTCCAACGATCTCCCGGCGGACTGCCGCCTCCCCCCGATCAAGAGGCTGGCACTTAAAGCCAAGCTGGAACATGGGCATTGCCACTTCCATTTCCCGGCTTGTAAAGCTTTTCGGAACTATAAGTTCCTCCTGCCACACCCGGGTGGAGGTCACTGTTTCCTCGGGGGCATCGGGGATGACCTGCAAGGCGATTTTTTTCACCTGCTGGGCATCCACATCACCCACCACGCACAAAAGCATATTATCCGGCCGGTAAAATGCCCGGTGGCACAGATTAAGTGTTTCCGGCGTGATTTCAGAAATGCTTTCCACCGTGCCCAAAATGGGCTCTTTCACCGGATGGTCCCGGTACATTGCCTGCATTAAAAGCTCGAAGATCTGCGTTTCCGGTGCATCCTCGTTCATACCGATCTCCTGACCGATGATCCCCTGCTCCTTTTGTACCGACTCCGGGGTAAAATAGGGCGTGGACACAAATTCCAGCAAAAGACGGAGGGCATCTTCAAAATGCTCTGTGCAGGTAAAATGGTAGGCGGTCATATCGTAGCTGGTAAAGGCGTTGACCGACGCGCCCATAGCGGCAAATTCCGCGGACACATCCCGCCCGGGCATATCAAATAGCTTATGCTCCAAATAGTGGGCTATGCCCTCGGGGACGGTATAAGCCTTTCCGTCAACGGAAAACGCTGTGTGGATCGAACCGAAATCCGTGGCAAAATAACACAGCTTCCGGGTAAAGCCCGGACGGGGCACGATGGCAACGGTCAGCCCGTTGGGGAGCACCTCCCACAGGACCGTCTCTTTCAGTTCCGGATAATTGCGAACCTCCATTACCGCACCCCCTTCAAAAAGTACTGGGTGTGCAGCTGCAGTGTGCCGGCAGCCTGTGCTGCCGCTTCGGCAGTCACTTTCTCCACCGCCCGGATATATTCTTCCGGGGTCTTGTCCATTCCGCTGAGCACACCGGACACATAATAATTTTCAATAGCGCCGGCAGAATCGTGGATGCCCTGCAGCTGACTGATCAGCGCCTGCTTGGCAGAGATGAGCTCTTCTTCTGTAAATTCTCCCGCAGCACACTGGCGCAAAAGCTCCAGGACCTGCGCCTTGACTGCCGCTTCCTTGTCAAAATCGATGCCAGCCGTCACGGTCACAATGCCCTTGCTGCCCTGATAGCCGGAGCCGATGTCATAGCAAAGTGACTGCTCTTCCCGGATCTGCATAAACAGCTTGCTGGTCATACCGCCGCCGAATAGCACATTTGCAACCTGCATTGCCGCGAACCGGTGATCACGCAGGGTAATATCGGTGACAAAGCCCATTCCGAGTCTGCCCTGAGCCACATCCATTTCTTCACAATGGCTTCCGCCGGGGGGATCTGAAAATCCGGTCTGGGGCGGTAGGTTTACATAACTTCTATCCAGCCGGGCAAACAGAGGCTTTATCAGCGCTGCAACCTGTTCCGGCTGTGCCGCGCCCACATAGAAAATCTCCACAGGGCTTTCCCGCAGCACCTTGCGGTAATGGTCGTACGCCCTTTGGGGTGTGATCTTCTCCTCTTCTTCCCGTGTTCCAAGGCGGGGGATGCCGAAGCTGTCTGCACTGCACATTTTTTCCAGCAGCCGGCCTGCGGCGTACACCCGCTTATCGTTGCGCTGGGCTTCAATGGCAAGGCTTAAGTTGCGCTTTTCGCTTTCCACAAAATCCGCCCGGAATATCCCATTTTCCAGCACCGGGCAAAAAAGAAGCTCTCCCAGAAATGCAACCATAGGCTCTAAGACCTGATCCCCGGGAAGCGCATAGGCATCCTCCATAAAGCCGCAATACAGACCGGTGGTCTGGTAATCCCCCACCCGGCGCACCTGCGTTCCCACAGCCGCGCCGTACAGATCGTCCAGGCGGAGGGTGATTGCCCGCAGGTCCGGACAGCTTTTTGTGCCCCGCAGCAGCAGTGCGGGGATCAGGGCATTGATTGCCGCTTCCTCCCGGCACATTTTCCGCAGAAACTGCACACTCAGGCAGCCCTGCTTAAATCGGTCAGACCGGCAGCACCGCAGAATGATACCGGGAAACAATTCAATGGTTTGAATCATACACGCTCCTAATTGAACATCATTTTTCTTATTATATATCAGTTTTCCCAAAATAGGAAGTGTTCATTGAAAATTTTCATGAAGTGGTTGCCTTTAGGGGCACTTTGCGATAAAATATATACAAACACACAAGGAGTATATTATGTGGCTAGAAATTACCATCCAGACTGCCTCCGGAGGAATTGAGGAGGTTGCTGCCGCCCTGACTGCCGGGGGCTTTGCCGACCTGGTGATGGAAGATCAGGCAGAATTTGAAAGCTTTTTGGATGAAAACCGGGCTTACTGGGATTATATTGATGAGACGCTCCAAGCCCAGCTTCAGGGCCTTTCCCATATTAAGCTGTATTTAGAAAAGGACGATGTTGCCGGTCTTTCCCGCCTCCAGACCCTTTTGGAGGACTTAAAAGCCAGATCCGGTGACCGTCTGGGTTCTCTCAATATGACCGTTTCTCCCCTTGCCGAAACCAACTGGGAGGATAGCTGGAAGAATAATTACCCTCCCCAGCCGGTGGGAAACCGTCTGGTGGTTCTGCCTTACTGGCTGGCAGACACGGACACCGAGGGTCGCCTGCCGGTGATCTTAGACCCGGGTCTGACCTTTGGCACTGGCGCACACCCCTCCACACAGATGGTGCTGAAGGCAATGGAAGCGGCTGTGTTTCCCGGCGCAAGCTGCCTGGACTTAGGCAGTGGCAGCGGTATTTTGTCCATTGCCGCCCTGCGTCTGGGGGCAAAATCTGCCGTGGGTGTGGACATCGATCCCAAGGCTGAGGACATCGCCCGGGAAAACGCCGCCTACAACGGCTTTGGCAGTCCGGAATTTACGGCGCTGACCGGCAATGTGACTGCGGACAAACATCTGATGGAAACGCTGATGGAAAACCGCTATGATGTGGTGCTTGTGAACATCGTGGCAGATGTGATTATCGGCCTTGCCCCGGTGCTGCCCAAGCTTTTGGACGGCAAAAGCCGGCTGATCCTGTCCGGTATTCTGGACAAAAGACTTCCCGATGTGCTTTCTGCCTTAAAGCAGGCAGGCCTGCAGGCAAATGAAATTTTTCAGAAAGAAGAATGGCGCTGTATCTGCGCCGGAAGGAGTGCATAATGAACATACCCTACCGCACCCGGCTGGCGCTGGGTCGTTTGGCTGTTATACTGCTGGTGCTGGTGCTGCTGGGCGCATTGGCGTGGGCAGGCTGGGTTTTCTGGCTGAGCCGCTATGTGGTCTACACCCAGGAGGGCGCAAAGCTGGATTTTTCCCTGTCTGAAGATATGCCATCCGGTCAGCTGGCAGTACCCCCTGAGCCGGAGGAAACCATCGTTGTCAATTATGAAGACACCGCCGCCCTGCAAACCACAGAGCTTGGTCCTCTGATCGGCTATTACGTGGAGGATACCGCCCTGGCAGAGAATATTGCACAGGTCAAAGCGGATATTCAGGCACTGCCCGCGGGAACGGCAATTATGGTGAATGTGAAAAACATCCGGGGAGGCTTTTACTATTCCTCCGCCGTCAGCGCCACCCGCAGCAGCAGTGTGGATATCGCGGCTATGGATGAGCTGATCGGCTGGCTGAAAAAAAGCGGAATGTACACCATCGCCTGTGTGCCCGCACTGCGGGACCGGGAGTACGGACTGCACCACACCGTTGACGGCATCCACCACTCCAGCCGTGGCTATCTTTGGATGGACGATCTGGGCTGTTACTGGCTCAATCCTGCCTCCAGCGGTACGCTCAACTACCTGACCCAGACGGTCAACGAGCTGAAAGACCTGGGCTTCCACGAAGTGCTCCTTTGCGACTTTACCATTCCGGAGAGCAGCAATATCTACTTCGACGGCGACAGGGCACAGGCACTGACCACTGCCGCAAATACCATTGTCACCGCCTGCGCCACCGGCTCTTTTACCGTTTCCTTTATGGGCGGCGGCTTTACCCTCCCGGAGGGTCGCTGCCGGCTGTATCTGCAAAATGTTGAGCCCTCCGGTATTTCTGCCGCGGTGCTCTCTTCCGGTGTGGCAGACCCTCTGATCCAGCTGGTGTTTGTCACCACCCTCTATGATACCCGTTTCGAGGAGTACAGCGCCCTGCGCCCGCTTTCCTCGGCACACTAAGTGAGTTGACAATGGACAATTGACAATTGACAATTATGGTGCAGGTACGATAGATATACGCATTTACGGACACATTCATTTTGCACTTTGCATTTTTAAAAAGGAGGGTTCTATGCAGCTTGTTCTTTTGACTGCCCTGGGTGTGGGCGGCGCAACTGTGCTTGGCACAGTTTTAGGCTTTCTTTTTAAGAACATTTCCCACAGATTCAGTGATATCGTCCTGTCCTTTGCTGCCGGTGTTATGCTGGCGGCGGCAGTAATGGGTCTGATCCTGCCATCGGTGGAATACGGCGGAAGATTCGGTCTTTTATATGCCATTGCCGGTATTTTCTGCGGTGCGGTTTGCCTGAATCTGTTTGATAAGCTTGTTCCCCATTTGCACAAGCTGAGCGGCGTGGATCAGGAAAACCACCCGGAGGGCACTATGAAGCTGAACAAAATCCTTTTGTTCGTCACTGCCATTGCCATCCACAACCTGCCGGAGGGCATTGCCGCCGGCGTGGGCTTCGGCTCGGGAAACACCGGTGAGGCGCTGGCTGTTGCCGGCGGTATCGCATTGCAGAACATCCCGGAAGGTATGGTGATCATCGGGCCAATGCTGGCAGCCGGAATGTCGCCAAGGCGGACCTTTCTGATCGCAGCCGCCACCGGACTTGTGGAGGTGCTGGGTACGCTCCTTGGCTATTTTGCGGTGAGCATTTCTGAGGCGGTGCTGCCCTTTGCCCTCGCCTTTGCAGGCGGCACGATGCTCTATGTAATCAGCGACGAAATGATCCCCGAGACCCACGCCCACGGAAGCCAGCGGGGCGCAACCTATGCCCTTTTGGTTGGCTTTTGTGTGATGCTGGTTACCGATGTGCTGCTTGGATAATTTCGGTAAGCGGCGGGAGTCTAGGATATGTATAATAGCGGGTGTCTCAAAAAATGAGACACCCGCTATCTTTCTAGTATAACATCTTAAAAACCGCGGCTGCTGCCACCGCCGCCGGAGCGACCGCCACCGCCGCTAAATCCGCCACCGAAGCCTCCACCGCTGAAGCCTCCGCCAAATCCACCGTCACCGAAGCCTCTGCCGGTATGGAATGTGCGCAATCGCCAGCCGCCGGAGCGTAATCCCACGCTGACAAACAGGGAAACGCCCGCAATCCAAATCGCGGCTATCAGGCTTTGGAGTATCAGCGCCATTACCACAAGCTGTGCGCCCTGGATCGCCCAAAAGGCTGCTGTCCTTTTCGGTTTTTTCTTTTTCAAAAATACTGCACTGGTAATGGAGCTTAAAACCACACCGATCACCATACAGTACATAATGGCAGGATTTGCTTCCCCTTCTTCATAGGCTACTGCCGCCTTACCGGTAACGCTCACGCCATAGATTGCAGCTACCTCCTGCAAGAAGGCGCTGTAGCCGTTTCTGATGCCTGCGTCAAACTGGTTCTCTTTGAGCAAGGGGATGATATACGCATCCTGCATCCTGCCGGTCTTGCCATCCGGAAGGTCTCCCTCCAGACCGTAGCCCACCTCCACGCGGAACTGCCGGTCCTCCACCGCGCAAAGAAGCAAAATGCCGTTATTTTTTTCTGCATCTCCGATCCCCCACTGGCGAAACAGCTCTGTAGCATACTCCTCCAGGACCTGCCCCTCCAGAGAGGGGATCGTTACCACTACGATCTGGGCGCCGGTCTTGCTTTGCAGCTCCTGACCGGTCTTTATGATATACGCCTCGGTTTCCTCGGTCAGCACCTGTGCGCCGTCATAAACATAAAACGACGGCCCCGGCGATACCACCGCTGCCGAAACCGGCTGCAACAATGCTGCAAAGCAACAGATCGCCACCAAAAGTGCGGGAATTTTTCTCTTTTTCATAGGCTTTTAGAAGGTTATCTCAGGCACATCCTGCGCGCCTTCCGATGCCTGGAAATAATCCTTCTGCCCAAAGCCGAATAAGTTTGCGATGATACTTGTGGGGAACTTACGGATGGCAGTGTTGTAGCTTTGCACCGCATCGTTATAATCTCTTCTTGCCACTGCGATCCGGTTTTCTGTGCCCGCCAGCTCATCGGCAAGCTGAGTGAAATTGGCAGACGCCTTCAGATCCGGGTAGTTTTCCACCACCACCAGCAAATTGTTCAGCGCAGCAGTCAGTTGGCTGTCTGCTTCCGCCATATCCTCCACCGTGGCTGCCCCGGCCAGTTTTTCCCGAGCCTTTGTTACACTGTCGATCGCCTCCTGCTCGTGGGCGGCGTAGCCCTTGACAGTATTCACCAAATTGGGGATCAGGTCTGCCCGGCGCTGGAGATTGGTATCAATATTGGCAAAGGCTGCGTCTACTTCGGTCTCCATTGAAACCAGCTTGTTGTTTGCCGATATCAGCCCAATGCCCAGTATCACAACCAGTCCTACAACGATTGCAATGATCATTCCTTTTTTCATAGTAGCCTCCTTCTGCACAGCTTGTGCAAGGTATGCCTTTATTATACACCGTTTTGCGCATTTTGCAACCAGTTCCAGCCAACAGTTAAGGGAACGGCAACGCCGTTCCCTTAAATAATGCAAAGTGCAAAATGCATAATGCAAAATGAATGTGTCCGCGCTGCAGACGGATTTTAATACGGGCGGATGTGGGCATCCGCCCCTACGAATAGCTATCATACCTTGTTATTAATTTTCAATTTTCAACTTTCAATTTTCA
The DNA here is from genome assembly GCA_017521485.1 of Oscillospiraceae bacterium. GTDB lineage: Bacteria > Bacillota > Clostridia > Oscillospirales > Oscillospiraceae > Faecousia. The sequence goes on along the minus strand of JAFXCL010000025.1, from coordinate 2,839 downwards.
ATTACTTCGGTATGGTGATCGTCAGCACGATCTGCCGGTCGGTTTCGGTGCGCTCGGACACGGCTTGGATTCCGGAAAGCTGGATGCGCGCCAGGGTCTGATTGAGGTTGTTGAGAAACGCACCCACATTCACTTTTGGCTTTTTTTCCTGGGGTTGCTCCAAAAGCTCCTCTATGTATTTTTCCGTCCGGGCAACGCTCATCCCTAACTTCTCCACAAGGGCGATGACCTGCATTTTCTGTGCTTCGGTAGGTAGCTTCAAAAGCGCCCGGGCGTGGCGCTCCGTCAGCTCTGCTTGGCGGATAGCGTTTAGCACCTGGGTGCTGTGGCGCAGCAGCCGCAGCTTGTTTGCAATGGCACTCTGGCTTTTCCCCAAAAGCCTTGCCGCCTGCTCCTGACTCATAGACCACTGCTCCAAAAGGTAGCTGATCCCCTTTGCCTCCTCGATAAAATCCAGATCCTGCCGCTGGAGGTTTTCCACCAGCGCTGTCATTCCCGACTCCCGGTCATCCATATTCATAATAATACAGGGGATCTCCGACAGACCTGCCAAAATCCCCGCCCGCAGCCGCCGCTCCCCGGCGATCAGCTCATAGGCTGTGCCTACCCGGCGCACGGAGATCGGCTGCAGGATGCCATGCTGACGGATACTCTCTGCCAGCTCCTTTAGCGCCTCCTCCCGGAATATTTTCCGGGGCTGCGCCGGATTTGCCCGGATAGACCGTGCCGGCAAAAACACCACCCGTCCGGTCTCCATATAGGTTTTCAGCCTTTGACATTGCATAGGCCTGTCCTCCTTTGTGCGTTGTGTTTTTCATTGTAATCCCAGCTGCCACAGAAAAAGCACGAAACCGGAAAAGCCCCTTAAAAACCGCTCGACAGGATACGATAGGGTGTGATATAATGATGCAAAATTGTATGGCGGGAGCAAGCCCTCGCCCTACAATACGCTTGGGGAGAATTGTATGGAAGTTAGAAAATTATATTACGAAGACAGTTTATTGCGGGAATTTACCGCCACAGTGGTAGCCTGCAATCCTTGCGAGAAAGGATATTATGTTAACCTCGATGCCACAGCCTTTTATCCGGAGGGCGGCGGTCAGGCCTGCGATCTGGGTAAATTAGGGGATGCCAATGTGCTGGATGTGCAGGAAACCGGGGAACAGATCGCGCACCTGTGCGACAAGCCCCTGGCAGTGGGCAGCACTGTCACGGGCATCATTGACTGGGAGCGCCGGTTTGACCTGATGCAGCAGCACGCAGGCGAGCACATTCTCTCCGGGCTTGTGCACAAAAAATTCGGTTATCATAATGTGGGCTTCCATGTGGGAAAAGAGGTTATGGAGGTAGATTTTGACGGTCCGATCCCGGCAAACGCCCTAGAGGAATTGGAGGCGCAAGCCAACCGGGCGGTCTGGGAAAATGTACCGATCCACTGCTTTGTTCCCTCTCCGGAGGCACTTCCCAAGGTGGAATACCGCACGAAAAAAGCCCTCCCCTGGCCGGTGCGGATCGTGGAGATCCCCGGCTATGATAGCTGCGCCTGCTGCGGTGTGCATACTGCAACCACCGGACAGATAGGCCTTATCAAAATTCTCTCCTGTGTAAAATTCCACCAGGGTGTGCGGCTGGAAATGGTGTGCGGCAAGCGGGCGTATGACTATCTGTGCCGGATCTTCGATCAGAACCGTCAGATCGCCCAACTTCTCTCCGCCAAAATGCCGGAGACCGCCGAAGCCGTCCGGAAAACAGCCCAGCAGTTAGCATCCGAAAAAATCCGGTGTGCAACTTTTGAGAAAAAGCTATTTTCTGCCATTGCAGAAAACTATAAAAATCAGGGAAATATTCTCCATTTTGCAGAGGATCTCACATCTTCCGGTGTGCGGGAGCTGGCGGACGCCATCGCCGCTGTCTGCGGCGGAACTGCCGCGGTTTTTTCCGGAACGGATGAACTGGGATATGCTATGTGCCTGATCTGCAAAGACGCAGATGTGAAGGAACTGGGCACTGCCCTGACGAAAGCCTTCAACGGCCGGGGCGGCGGCAAGCCCGGCTCCTTCCAGGGCAGCCTTTCTGCCACACGGCAGCAGCTACACAAATTTTTCGCGGATGCATATAAATAAACAGATCTTTTTTGGTTATCTGGACCAATTTTAATCGGTAAAAAAATGTTGATTTTTGCAAATTCTCTACTTTACAACCAAATTTTGTTATAGTATAATGACATCGTGTAGGGTTATAACATCCCTAAGATTTTTTAAGTATGCTGCATCGCAGCAAGTTATTAAATGGAGGAAATCAATATGTCTGTCAAAGTTGCAATCAATGGTTTTGGCCGTATCGGCCGTCTGGCTTTCCGTCAGATGTTCGGCGCTGAGGGTTACGAAGTTGTCGCTATCAACGACCTGACCTCTCCCAAGATGCTGGCTCACCTGCTCAAGTACGACTCCACTCAGGGCAATTACGCTGCTCAGGGTCATGTTGTTGAGGCTGGCGAGGACCACATCATCGTCGATGGCAAGAAGATCACCATCTACGCTAAGGCTAACGCTGCTGAGCTGCCCTGGGGCGAGATCGGTGTTGACGTAGTTCTGGAGTGCACCGGTTTCTACACTTCCAAGGACAAGGCTGCCGCTCATATCACCGCTGGCGCAAAGAAGGTCGTTATCTCCGCTCCCGCCGGCAACGACCTGCCCACCATCGTTTACAACGTTAACCACGAGACTCTGACCAAGGAAGACCACATCATCTCCGCTGCTTCCTGCACCACCAACTGCCTGGCTCCCATGGCTAAGGCTCTGAATGACCTGGCTCCCATCGAGTCCGGCATTATGTGCAC
>JAFXCL010000024.1 GCA_017521485.1 Oscillospiraceae bacterium | reverse complement strand
CGCTCAACCTTGTTGGAACGGAGGCATCTGGTACAAGCGTACACATGGCACGGAGTACCGTTCACAATGGCCTTGACCCGCTTTACATTGGGCTTCCAGGTCCGGTTGGAACGTCTGTGGGAGTGGGAAACCTTAATACCAAAGGTAACGCCCTTACCGCAATAATCACACTTTGCCATTCACTGCACCTCCTATCCGCTATGATGGCTCACTAAAATCACGCCCCAAACAGGCGCTTAGATATGATAGCAGAGTTTTATCCAAAATGCAAGTGTTTTTTGCAAAAATTTTTTCTTTTTCAAAATATTATTGATATTCAAGGGAGTTAAAGCTATAATAGAGGGCAGAAAGAGGTGGATATTGTGTTTGATATGTATAGTGTTCCGCTGACGACCCTTGTAAAAGAATTTAACCTAGAAGTAGTATATGCATCAACGGATTTTGAGTCTATTCAGATCACCGTTGAAGATGTGGGCCGTCCCGGCCTGCAGCTGGCAGGCTACTTCGACCATTTTGAGCCCATGCGTCTTCAGGTGATGGGCAATGTGGAGAGCAGCTACCTGCAGAAGCTGACCCCTGCGGAGCGGGCAATCACCTTTGACCGCCTGCTGTCCTATAAAATCCCTGCTTTACTGATTTCCCGAAATAGGACCCCTGATCCCCAGTGCGTGGAAATGGCAAAAAAGCACGATGTGACCCTGCTGAAAAGCCAGGATGCTACCTCCTCTATGGTTTCTGCGATCATTACTTACCTGAAAGGCGCCCTTGCTCCTCGGATCACTCAGCACGGTGTCCTGATGGAGGTCTATGGCGAGGGACTGCTGATCATAGGCGAGAGCGGTATGGGCAAAAGTGAAGCAGCTGTTGAGCTGCTTAAGCGCGGTCACCGCCTGATTGCCGACGATGCAGTGGAGATCCGTAAAATTTCCGGCAGTTCCCTTGTGGGAACAGCGCCGGAGTTGGTGCGTAATTATGTGGAACTGCGTGGCATTGGTATTGTAAATGTGGCAAAGCTGTTCGGTATGGGTTCTATCCGCACAGAAAATGAGATCGATCTGGTGGTTAATATCGTTCCTTGGAATACCCAGAAGGTCTATGACCGGATTGGACTTGAGGACCAGCACACCGAGATCTTGGGCGTAAAAGTGCCTATGTATACCATCCCCATTACCCCCGGACGAAATCTGGCGGTGATTTTGGAAGTGGCAGCTATGAATAACCGCCAGCGGAAAATGGGTTATAACCCCGCACAGGAATTTACTGAGCAGATCGACCGCCATTATCAGCAGAAGGTTGAGCAGCAGAAGTTATGAAGGAATTTTCAATAGGTGCCAACGACGCAGGTCAGCGGCTGGACCGTTTTTTAAGTAAAGCTGTTCCGCTTTTGCCCGCATCCCTGGCACAGAAATATATCCGTATCAAGCGGATCAAACTTAACGGCAGCAGAGCAGAGCGGGATACCCGCCTGCAGGCAGGGGATGTGCTCCAGCTTTATATCAACGATGAGTTTTTTGAAGCACCACGGGAGGATAATGCCTACCTGACTGTCGCAACCCCTAAATTAAATATCGTATATGAGGATGATAACATCCTTCTGGCAGACAAGCGCCCGGGTATGGCAGTCCATCCCCACGACGGCGCAGAGTACGGAAGAACCCTGATCGATCATATTCAGGCATATCTTTACCAGAAACGCCAATGGAGACCAAGGGGGGAGAATTCATTTGCCCCCGCGCTCTGCAACCGGATCGACCGCAATACCGGCGGCATCGTAATCGCTGCAAAGAATGCAGAAGCCCTCCGGATTCTCAACCAAAAGATCAAAGATCGGGAACTGGAAAAGCGCTACCTTGCAATTGTTGAGGGAACGCCAAAGCCGGCATCCGGCAGTCTGAAAGGCTACCTGTTTAAAGACGCGAAAAAGAATCGGGTGTTTGTTACAGACAAACCTCAGCCGGGCGCAAAAACCTGCCAGACCAATTATGTGACCCTCTCTTCAAAAAACGGGCTATCTCTGGTGGAATGTGATCTCATTACCGGCAGAACCCACCAGATCCGCGCTCAGTTTGCTCACGCAGGACACCCGCTTCTGGGTGATGGCAAATACGGTAAGCTCAATAGAAAATCAGACCGGAATTATCAGGCACTGTATTCCTACAAGCTGACCTTCCGGTTCACAACTGACGCTGGCATCCTCGCATACCTGAACGGAAAGTCCTTTCAGGTAGATAAGGTAGACTTTGCGGAAGAATACTTTCCCGGCGTTACAATGAAATAAAAAAGTGTGCGTTAACTGAAACGCACACTTTTTATAATACTTCCGTAATCGTACCGCCGCCGATCACCTGATCGCCGTCGTATAACACCACCGCTTGACCGGTGGTGATTGCCCGCTGGGGTTCATCAAACTCCACCCGGACAAATCTGTTTTCCTCCGGATAAACGGTTGCCGGCTGCTCTGCCATCCGGGAGCGGGCCTTTGCCAGAACCCGCATGGGCTCTGTCAGTGTCTGGAAGGGGAAGAAATTCCAGTCATTTGCCCGGAGCTTACTACTAAACAGTGCATCGTTGCTGCCAACTGTAACCGTGTTTTTCTCCATATCCTTGCCGCACACATACACCGGTTCACCCATTGCAAGTCCAAGACCTTTTCGCTGACCTCTGGTGTATGCAGCTGCGCCGTTGTGCCGTCCGATCACATTGCCCTTTAGATCCAGAAAATCGCCTGCAGCATATTCCTTACCGGTGTACGCCTTTAGGAATGAGAAATAATCCCCGTTCGGCACAAAGCAGATATCCTGACTGTCCCGCTTGCGGGCATTTACAAAGCCCTGTTCCTCCGCGATTCTCCGCACCTGCTCTTTTGTCAGGTCGCCGAGAGGGAAGTGGATGTGGGCGAGCTGTTCCTGAGTCAGGGCATAAAGAAAATAGCTCTGATCCTTGCTTTTGTCGGCTGCTTTATATAATAGGTATCGTCCGGTATCGCTGTCATAACGGATAGAAGCATAATGTCCCGTAGCAATGCAGTCACATTCTATAAGCTTTGCCTGATCCAGCAGCTCCTGAAATTTTAAATAGCGGTTGCAGTCAATGCAGGGGTTGGGTGTCAGACCGCACTCATAGCACCGAACAAACTTGTCCATAACCTTTTCCCGGAAGGCTGCCTGCATATCGAAAACATAAAAGGGAAGACCCAGTTTTGTTGCTACCGCCTGAGCATCATTTGCATCTTCCGGTGATTTTTTAAACAGGCGCATAGTAGCGCCCACACAGTCAAAGCCGGTGCGGCACATCAGATGGGCTGCAACCGAGCTGTCCACACCGCCGCTCATGGCGATCAGTGCCTTTTTCTTTTCCATAGCCGCACCTCCTTAAAGATTCTGCGCTCATTCTACCATAACGGTGTGAAAAAAGCAATTACCAAAGGCAGGAAACGCGTTATGTCAACTTTTACGTGGTAAAAGTTTTGAATATAATGCAATATTCCCCAAAAGCCGACACTTATGGAAAAAATTGGTCACATAAAATAGTAACAAACCTGTAATTTTTTCTGGAAAAGGGTTGCAATGGGGAAAATCCTCTGCTATAATGACTATGAATTGACTTGAAAGGAGTATGCATATATGGCGAAGAGACTGATCAGTGTTCTTCTGGCTGCGGTTATGATGATCAGCATCCTGCCGTTTGCGTCGGCAGAAGGGGAGACCGTAGAAACCCAGGAAACAACTGCAACGGAAACCACCGTACCGGAAACTACTGTGCCGGCGACCACAACACCGGAGGAGCTGCCTCCCATTGAGGACCCGGGCTATAATGGTTATAAAGCCAGCGATGCATGCATTGCTGTTTTGAAGAAGGAAGAAGGCTTCAGCGAAAGACCCTATTGGGACTATTCTCAGTGGACTGTTGGCTACGGCACAAAATGTCCCGATGATATGAAAGCCTATTATGACGAGCATGGCATTACTGATAGAGATGCAGAAGTTCTTCTGCGCAATCACTTGCAGGGCGTTTACAGAGATGTTGTAAACTATATGGTAAAGAACTCCCTGAACCTGTCCCAGAATCAGTTTGATGCACTTGTGCTGTTCTCCTATAACTGCGGAACAGGCTGGAGCTTTGATTCCACCGGCACCTTGTATAATGCCATTGCCAAGGGTGCGACCGGAAACAATCTGATCCGCGCTTTTGCTCTTTGGTGCATTGCCGGCGGTCAGGTGCAGGACTTCCTGCTCAGACGCCGCTTGTCCGAGGCGAATATGTACTTAAATAATGTATATTCCCAGACACCTCCGGACAATTACTGCTACGTATACTATGATGCAAACGGCGGTTCTGTCAGCCCCAGAAGTCAGGGCTACGATTCAAACCTCACCGCAGCACCGTTCTCCACACCCACCTATGCCGGCTATACCTTCAAGGGTTGGTTTACACAGCCCTCCGGTGGCACACAGGTTACAGTCCTGGATAGAAGCGTAAAGGGTGCTACCCTGTATGCCCAGTGGGTGAACGAAGCCGGTCAGGCTCCGGAAAGCAACGAGCAGACCGTTAATGTCACAATTACCGTTACCCATAACGATGTGAACCTGCGCAAGGGCCCCGGCACGAACTACACCATCGTTGGCACTGCCAATGCGGGCAGACAGTTTACAATTACAGCCGTAGCCACCGGCAGCGGCTATACTTGGGGCAAGTACGACGGCGGCTGGGTCTGCCTGAAGTACACCAATTACGATTCCGTTAAGGATACCCCCAGCCAGCCGCAGCCCGAAACACCTCCTCAGGAGACAACGCCTCAGGAACCTGCAGCGCCTGCTGTGGTGACCGGCACTGTTAAAGCAAACGGTGGACTGTGCGTCCGCACCGGCCCTGGCACAGGATACAGTGCGATCCGCTATGCAGCCAACGGAAGCAAGGTGCAGATCCTTGAGCAGAAAACAGTTGGCTCCATGACTTGGGGCAAGATCTCCGACGGTTGGGTCAGTATGAAATATGTGGTTCTGGATTCTGCTGGTGAGCAAACACCCAGCACGCCCACAACGCCTTCCGAACCTAGCACCCCCAGCGCACCCCCCGCAACAAACACAGTCACCGGCACGATCACCGCAGTTGGCGGCTTGCGTGTCCGCAGTGGTCCTGGCATTGGTCACTCTGTTGTGCGTTACATTTACAAAGGTACAAAGGTGCAGATCACCGAAACCAAAACAGAGGGCAGCACCACTTGGGGCAAGATCGCTGATGGCTGGATCAGCATGGATTATGTGAAGCTGGACAGCAACGGCAGCGCAGACCAGACACCTAACACCCCCACGAACCAGACCGGAACGGTCAAGGTTGGCGATTGCCTCCGTGTCCGTAGTGGTCCCGGCACATCTTATGCTGTGTGCGGCTATCTGTATAACGGCAATACTGTAACGATTACAGAAACCAAGACCGTGGGCGCTACCCTTTGGGGCAAGATCGCAAACGGCTGGATCAGCATGGATTATGTGGTGGTTGCTGGCGGCAGTAGCAATAGCGGCTCTGCAAACGCTGTTATAAAGACAGTTACTGCAAGCTGCCTGTGTGTCCGTAGCGACGCAGGCACATCCAATAAGATCGTTTCCTACCTGTATAACGGCAGTAAGGTTGAAATTCTGGAAACCAAATCTGCGGGCGGTACGACCTGGGGTCGGATTTCCTCCGGCTGGATCTGTATGGACTATGTAAAATAATATATAATGTAGGGAACGACCACCGTTCCCTACATTTGTTTTTGGGATGGGCATTGCCGTCCTGCTAGAACCATTCCTGCCTTCAGCGTCATTGCGAGGGCGCAATGCGCCCGTGGCAATCTCCAGAGGACCGTCCAAAGAGCCGGGGTTCCTAAATAAACCCTCCCAAAAGCCGTTAAGTTGCACACTATTTTCAATTCTTGTCACATATTACTAAAATTTTCCAACACTCCCAAGAGCCAATTTTAGAAATTCGTGAAAAAAATCCAAACTTTTTCCAAATTAGTACTTGCAAAATTTGAAAAGTAGTGCTAGAATGTTAGTGATCATTGATAGCAGTGTAACTATACCCTTTTAATGGGCCGTAGATTAGCACCCTGAAAGGAGACGACCCCTTATGAACACCAAACGTTTTGCCGCATTTCTGCTGGCTCTTTGCCTGATGATTGGCCTGTGCGCCTGCGGCGGCAATGCAGATAACACCCAGCCTTCCACTGCATCCACTGCGGCAACCACCCTGCCTGCGGATACAACGGAAGCCACCGAAGCTGCCACTCCCTCCCACACCGTCAAGGTTGTTGACGAGGGCGGCAACCCCATTGCCGGTGTATTTGTCCAGATCTGCCTGGATACCTGCACACCTGCTCAGACAGATGCAAACGGCATTGCTTCCTATTATGATATGCCCGATGCAGATTATGAGATCAAGCTGATGGCTATGCCTCAGGGTTATGGCTATACCACCGAAGAAGAGCGGTTCTTCTTCCCGGACGGTTCTACCGAAGCAATCATCACCCTTCAGGCGATTGCCTAACAAACGGAAAACTCCCGATGTTCTAAGGAACGGATGGGAAGTGCAGGGCGGGGGCTTGCTCCCGCCGCATAGCGGGAAATTTTGTACTTACCGCCGCCCACGGTCAGTACCTTCTCTCCACCCCTAAAAAGGCGGTGGTGAGCCCTCATCCTGCACTTGCCGGAAGTCTTGCAGACCATCTTGGGTTTTTATAGGCCGCAAGGCCGAATTATAAATCAGGAGGAAAAAACGAATGAAAAGAGCATTATCTCTGATCATTGTTCTTGCAATGGTCCTTTGCATGATCCCCTTTAGTGCTTTTGCTGCTCCCGAATGGAATGTTGGTGGCACCGACTTCATCGACGGCGGCAATTATGCACTGCTCGAAGAAAATAATTTTATTATTGAAGAGCTTCTTTGGATTGCCGAAGAAAGCGGCACCGTGATGGGCATCAACTTCACACCTTATGTAGAAGAAGTTGCAGAAGGTGAAGAAGGTGAAGACTACTCTGGTGTTACTGTTTTTGCTGAAGTAGAAGGCGTCAATATCACAGCAGAGGGCTTTGAAGGCTATTCTGTTGTTGCTGGTGAGGCTTACGAGATTTCTCTGTATACCAGCGATGTTGACTGGAAGGGCACCGCTACCATCAACTTAGTTGGTCTGGAAGGCAGTCAGTCCAATCCTTATGTGATTGCTAACCCCAATGTGGCTCCGGAGATGGGTGTTGAGGCAATCGATACTGTTACTGTTCCCGCTGGCGAGACTGTTTTCTGCAAACTGCAGTGGTTCGGCGGCGAGACCGTTAATGTATCTGGCGAAGGCGTTAAGATCGTAATGGGCGAAGATGTTCTGGGCAGCATCAACGGTGAGGACGGCAATCCTGTTCTGACTAACACTGTTGACCTGGAAATCGCTGAAGGTATGAACGCTGTTGAGATCAAGCTGACCAACAAGACTGAGCAGGATCAGACCTACACCTTCACTATGGTCGAAGTAGAAGTCCCCCTTGGCACCGAGGAAAATCCCGAAGTAATCGTTTCTGGCACCGAATATACCGCTACGATTGCTGCTGCTGGCACAGCTTACTGGTACAAGTATATTGCCGAGGGCGACGGCTATATCTCTGTAAGTGTTGATGCTGGCGATCTGGGCTGGATGTATCAGGTTGACAACAAGTCTGTTGAAGTTGGCGGCATGGGCGATACCCAATGGTCTGATAGTGATCCTGTTGTGAATCCTCAGGTCATTGCAGTTTCCGAGGGCGACGATATTCGTATTATGGCTGCTACATATGATCCTTCTGCTTGGGAGCTGCCTGCAGGTACTGTTACTGTTAAGGTTGAGTTCTCCGTGGAGGAGCCCACTGAGCCTTCCGAGCCTTCCGAGCCCACCGATCCTTCCGATCCTTCCGATCCTGAGGAGCCCGCTGGCCCCATCGTGATCGAGTCCCTTCCTTATACACACCCTGAGACATTCTCCGGTGAGTACAATCAGGAGTTTACCTATACCAATAATTCCGAGGAATCCTACTACCTGTTCGTGAAGGCTGACAACGGCGGTTTTGCAAACCTCCAGTACATTTGGATGGGCGTTTTCGAGTACCAGGGCGGTATCGTATATAAGATGTCCCCCGGCGAGTCCGTTACCATTATTGCTTATAGCTACGACTCTGAGCTTGGTGCAAACACCTATACATTCAGCAGAATTGATGAGATCGAGGCTGACGGTTCTTACAACTTCCCCTATGAATGGGGTTCCGTGCTGGAAGGTGTAACTTCTCATATAAATGAGACTGATTCTACTGTGTTCTACACCTACACCGCTGAAAAGGACGGTAAGCTCGATTGCAGTGCTTGGTGGTCCCCCATGACTGTTATGGCAGGCGAGCCTGTCATGATTGAAATGGAAGCTGGTACTACTGCTACCCTGAACTACATGACTCCCATTGCAACCATCGATGAAGCTGAGTACTATTCCATCGACGAGGCTGTTGAGGCTGCTGTGAACGGCGACGAGATCGTCCTGGTTGCTGATGCTACATCTGAAACCGGTATCACCCTGTTCGCAGGCGTAACTCTGAACCTGAATGGCAACAACCTGAGCACTCCCTACATTGCTGCACTGAACGGCAACTTCGTTGTTGGCGCTGCCGGTGCAACCATTAACACCACCAACATGATGGCTGCTGAGCTGATCAACATTGATGGCGTTGACTACGAGTGGGTCGCTGGCGACGGCGTCTACACCCTGACTGCTGTTGGTGTTGAGCCTGTTGCAGATCCTGTTGCTAAGATCGGCGATACTCCTTACGCAACCGTCGAGGATGCTCTGAACGCAGCAAAGTCCGGTGAAACTGTCACTATGATTGCCGATGACCTGAATAACGCTGATGCTATCTTGACTATTAAGGGTGGAGTTACTCTTGATCTTGTTGCATTTGATCTGAAGGCAGCATATGTGATTGGTCTTACTGATAGTGTTGTTACTGGTAGTCGTCTTTCTTCTTCCAAGGATTATGCTAAATTGTATGTAGATTCTAGTAAGATTAGCATTTCCAACGATACAATATATACTCAAACAGCATCTAATGGCGTTGATTATCATTTGATTACATTGAAGATGGGTGATTACTATGTGTTTACCCATACCCAGTTGTATGATAGTGCGGCTGAGGGCGATTTTGGCTTTACTGCAGATAAAGAAGCTGGTACAGCAAGTATCACATTCTACTTCAACCTCCCTGGTGTTGCTAAAACTCCTATTGCTGCTGACGGCGCGTCCGCTCACGGTGTGTCTTTCATTGTTGAAGCAACTTGGACAGCACCTACTGCTTATGGTGATATGTATCAGTCTATGACATATTCTTGTTCTGAGGAACTTGCTAAAGCTCTCGCTTCTGGTTCTATCCTTGCTTGTCCTATTGATAATTGCAACAATTATCAGGATTTGAAATTGACTACTAAGCTGGTGACTGATACTGGCACTGTAGTTGTTGGCGAGACTTATACTTATTGAGATAAATTTCTGTTTATCTAATTTAAATAGGAGGGAGTTGAGTTTATGTTCAATAAGCCCGAGATTAAGGCCTATACCATCGTTTCCGAGCACATTACTATGGAACCTGTTGGTAGCTTCCAGGGTCCTGAAGCAGACGAATAATGCTTAAAAGATCGTGCCGAGTAACATCGGCACGATTTTTTTGGCTGCATAAGAAGGGTCTAGTCATTATATGAATTTTGCTAGATAAATTATGTTGCATATTACTGTGAAATGTGGTATTATATATATAATTTTATATAATTACGATGTGAGGACTGTATGGAAAACTTTTATATTATAGCTGATTTAAAGGTGCGAATGAAAACATTCGGCAGAACAGAATTGCAAGCAAGACCATACTTATGTGAACCCTTTGATATAGAAGATTTTGCAATAGATTCCAGCACGGTTGAAAATTTAGGTATGATTCCTGTTGATGATTACTTTAAAGAAGTTTCCCACGATCTTCGTGAATACATGATATCAGGTATGCTTTTTTACAAAAATCTATTAAATCATCAAGGGATGATGCTTCATTCATCTTGCATCGTTGTAGATGGAAAAGCTTATTTGTTCACTGCTGATTCTGGTACAGGTAAATCTACCCATACAAATCTGTGGTTAAATATGTTTGGTGATCGCGCTTATATCTTGAATGATGATAAGCCAGCACTTAGATTAGTTGATGGTGTTTGGTATGCCTACGGTACGCCCTGGAGCGGAAAGAATGATATTAGTGTGAATACCCGGATCCCTGTTGCTGGAATTGCTTGTTTAGAACGCGGTGAAAACAATGAAATTGAACGGTTTTGCGGTGCTAATGCAATTCAAGCAATTATGAAACAGGTAAATCGTCCCAGAAAGTCTGAATATCGTGTTAAGCTTCTAAACCTGCTAAATGAATTGATGACGCGAGTTCCTGTTTGGAAGTTGAAATGCAACATGGATCCCGAAGCGGCAATCGTTTCATATGAAGCAATGTCCGGTCAAAAATTTACCAAGGAGATTAAATTATGAAAATTAAAGAAGGATATATTATTAGTACGGTTGCAGGAGAAAATGTTGTATTGCCTACCGGTGATGATTTAGACCTGTCTGTGATGATCACATTGAATGATTCTGCGAAATTCCTGTGGGAACAGCTGCAGGAGGAAAAGACAGAAGAAGGTCTGCTGCAGGCAGTGGTTGCTAATTTTGAAAATGTAGACCAGGAGGAAGTAAAGAAGTTTATTTCCGAGTTTGTTAAGAGCTTAAAAGAGCACGATTTCTTAGCATAATTGTTCTGGCGATCAATGATCGCCCCTACACACGCTTACGATACCCTTGTAGGGGCGTTCACCGAACGCCCGCAAACCCACATCAACCATCGCGTCCCTACACCCGTTATCCGTCTAATTTCGGGCGATCAATGATCGCCCCTACACGCCGCTAATGAATTGTTATGGTATTACCGAAACGAAAAGAAAACCGGCTGACAGACTATGATTACAGCGCTCCCAATGCGTATTTCATAACAGTCTGCACATTAGGACGGAAGAATCTATTTTGGAAAAATGTAGGGGCGATCATTGATCGCCCGGAAAATATACCACTGACAGATATTGGCATAATCGTTAAAAACAGCATTGTAGAAATACCAATGCATTATCCGGCAATAACTGTGGATCATTATGTTATTATGCCCAATCACATTCATTTGCTGCTGCAAATCAATACGGATCAGGACGGGCGACCAATGATCGCCCCTACAATATCTACGGTGATCCGGCTGACGAAGGGTGCTGTGTCCAGTCAGGCAGGATTTTCTGTTTGGCAAAAGGGGTTTTACGACCATGTGATCCGCAACGATAGTGATTACCGAGAGGTATGGAAATACATTGAGGGAAATCCAGGCAAGTGGTTTGAAGACAAATTTTTTATTCAAGAATGACTACTATAAATCTTACTTGAGGTTACAATTATGAAAAGAAATTTTCTGTTATTTTTAATGATTGCAGTACTGATTTTTTCAACCTTTGTAGGCTGTGGTGATAGTAACACCGATACAGAACCGGAAACTACAAATGCAACACAGGCGCCTACTAATGATACATTCTTTGGTGAAGAAACAGAAGATACACTCCCTAATGTTGATACTTTGACGCTTCCGGAGTTCAATAAAATGACTGCAGAACAGCAACAAGCTGTTATGAATACATTTGAAACAACAGATGAATTTTTTGAGTGGTATGATGAGATCGTTCAGCATTATGAGGATTATGTAGAACAGCAAAAGAATCCTACGGAAGATACAACAAATAACGAAACAACTGAAACTACTGTTCCTAATGTTAGTGTGCCGCCAGCAGACAAGATGACATATGTAGTCTATAACGCAATGTCGGCAGATGAGCAGTTGGCGTTTATTAATAGTTTTGAATCTATAGATGCATTTTTTGTATGGTATAATACTGCTAAAGAGGAATATAACAATAATTTGATTGAAATTGATGGTTCAACGCCGATTGATCTAGAAGAAGTTATCGGTAGTAATTAATTATAATAATTACCCCGACTGGACGAATGCACCAGTCGGGGTAAATTTATATCTATTTTTATGGTTATACAAAGAGGTCAATACTTGAGATAAAGTTATTTCAGTATAGTTTTAATAATAACCAGAATCACAATATGAATTGGATAGAATAGGTAGAATCCGTATTTTAGGGTATTTGATTTTATAAAGCCACGTTTGCCACTATAAAGATTAATTGGGAGGAAAGCAGTCAGCGCAGCGAGACCGCCGGATAGGAGTGGATATGAGAGAATTGCTTGTGGTACGGGATTATTCTTGAGCAAATAAATAAGCAGGATCAGCAATACACCCTTGAAGCCGTAGTCACAGTTTATATACATTGATATTACAACAACAATACCCATCAGGATTGCTTTCTTGAACTGATTAGAAACGCTTTCAAGAATGTAGATCAGCAACAGACCCAAAAACAGAGTAAAGAAAACATTTTGATATTTAAATATAAAGAATCTATTAAACACTAGGTTAAATGGTATTTCCGAAATAATCGCAAAGATCAGCAAGTTCAAGCCGTATTTAAACTTATTTCTTGTGTGGGTATAACCCTCGGTGATCAGGAAACAGAAAATGGGGAAAGCAATTCTGCCGATCTTGCGCATGATCCAGTAGAGGGTGATTTCTCTGCCGGCAAAGGTAAGAAGGGGAGTAACCATATAAGGAAGCACCGGGGCAAGGATAAACGCTGTATGGTCGATCAGCATAGAAATCATAGCGATCAGCTTCAGCATACTGCCACTGAGAATTCTATATTTATCAGGGAAGATACTCTTTTGCATAAAGAACACCTCGTATATTTTTAGTAGGGGCGGATATTATCCGCCCGCAATATAACAGGAGATTGCCACGTCGCATCCGCTCCTAGCAATGACAAGTCATGTGTTGAGATTGCCACAACCAGTGTGCGCACTGGTTTCGCAATGACATGTGTTTACATAGCATCGTCGACTGCCGTTTTCAGGTCGTCGTAGGTAAGGGAGGAGACGAAGACTTCTGTGATGACGCCGGTTTCGTCCAGGACGACGGTATAGGGGTAAGTGCCTCTGCCGCCAAGGGCGGTGTAATAATCGCCGTTGAAGCCTTCACCGCTGTCCTGAGAGAAGATCAGGTTAGAGTTGGGATAATACTGCCCGATATAATCCGGCGCTGTCTCGCAAGACAGGGCGGAGTGGACAGCGATCACTGTCACATCCTCGCCATATTCATTTGCGATTTGTTCGAAGTAGGGGAGCTCAGCCACACAGGGGGTACACCATGTGCCCCAGAAGTTAATGACCGTCACAGTGCCGGTTGCGGTGGGATCCAGTGTTTCCTCAGAAACGCCATTTGCGGTCACGATGGGAAGATCTGTATTGTAACACAGGTCGCCAACCTGATTGCCCCGGTCTGCGGTGATCACGCCGGGATTGGGATTTGTCTGATCCGGCTGCATCCAATAGTAGGCGATCGTACCGCCCAGAATACCCAGCAGCAGAACTGCAGATATTACCCGGGAAATGGTCTTACGGCGCTTGAGCTTATCAGGGCCAACTTCATTGGTCTTTAGCTTGATCTTCGGACCTTTCCACTGAATTGCCTTTGTGGGGCAAACATCCACACAAGAACCGCAGCTAATACATTCCTGATCGCCCACGTGCTTAATGTCAACCTTGCAGTGATTTACACACAAGCCGCAGTCGGTACACTTGCTTTGCACCACCTTGACACCGAAGAAGGACATCTTATTAAACAGGCCGTACAGCGCACCAAGGGGGCAGAGGAAGCGGCAGAACAGCCGGAAGATGAACACGCATCCCACCAGAATACTTACCATCAGCAGGAATTTCCATGTGAACAGAGGTCCGAGCATGGAGAAGTAGCTGGCGTTGACTTTGTTGCTCAGCAGTCCGATACCGCCCTCCAGCGTACCAGCGGGGCAGATGTACTTGCAGA
The DNA here is from genome assembly GCA_017521485.1 of Oscillospiraceae bacterium. Classification (GTDB taxonomy): domain Bacteria; phylum Bacillota; class Clostridia; order Oscillospirales; family Oscillospiraceae; genus Faecousia. The sequence continues at coordinate 34,542 of JAFXCL010000024.1, read as the reverse complement.
AGGTAGGCAGAGGCGTATCCCGGAATGCGTACATAATGGGAACGATCAGCACAAAGAACACTAGGATCGCATATTTTAAGTAAGAAAGGGCGCGGGTAACCGGGCTCTTTTTCATTTTTGGGGTTTTGATCTTATACATCAGCTCCTGCACCAATCCAAAGGGACACAGCCAGCCGCAGATCATTCTGCCGAACATCAGCGCATACAGCAGCAGGATACCGCCTACATAATAGATCGTAGAGTGGTCCGCACTGAACGAGCCTTGCAGCGAACCTAACGGACAGGCAGCGATCGCACCGGGGCAGGAATAGCAGTTGATACCGGGGGCACACATAATTTTTGAGTTGCCCTGATAAATGTTGCCGGTGATGAAGCCTTTTAAGTTGGCATTGAACAGCACCGCAAAGTAAAGCTGCATAATTTTCCGCTTACTGGGGATCAGTCTTTTTAATCTCTCTTTCATTCTATATCACCCCAATCCCACGCACTCGGTGCAGATGTTAACAGCTTTTGTCAGCACATCCGCTGTGCCGCCGGCAAAATAGCCGTAAACAATCAGCAGAATTGCCAAGCCGAGAAAAGTCCAGCGCAGAACATTGACCGGGCTTTTGCTTTCCGGAGCAGCAGTTGCTTCCCGGCTGGGAGCTATGCCCTTTACCAGCTCGATTTCCTTTTTGATGCTTGCCCGTGTAAAATAAGCGGAAAACACACAATAGCCAAAAGGAACGATCAGGCAGGCGAGCATAACCAGGCTGCCTCGCGCCATAGAGCCGGTAATGTCTTCGGAAGGGAAGTTACCGGGGTTTACTGCATATACAAGGAAAGCAATGCTACCCAGGACAAGAAGTACAATACTAATATATGTATGAAGCTTGCGGCGCTTTTGCTGCTTCAAAATATCCTGCAGCAGTGTCGGACCGCAGAAGGAAATATCCCGCTTTTCCCAGAGCTTACGCAAAATTGCAGCATAGTCCTTAGCTGCCTTTTTCTTTGTCTTTTCTTTCGGCAGCGCAAAGCTCAGAATAAAGCCGCCTACTATCAGCGCCAGGGCTACATACACCGGCACAGCAATCTGGGAGAAGTACAGCGCAACCGACTCCCGGGAAAATGGCCGGTCACCGGATTGATAGATGCAGATGCAAGCACCGATCAGGCAGATCCCCGCAAAGATCAGCGAAAGACTTAGGATGATGCCGTAAATCAGGCGCACCCGTTTGTTATTTGTCATATTTTCTCCTCCAAAGGGGTAATTTTCTTATACAGTATAGCATAGCAGGGGAGGAAAGTAAATGCTGTAATCGGTGCTCTGAACCGTTTTTCGGCCGAATATTTACACCATGTCCGCCACTGGTGGATGTTTTCTTAAATTTGTACTTATTTGCTCATATTCGCCCAGTTTCAGCGAAAAATCCTTGCTTTTTAATGTGAAATACAGTATTATATTCTGGACTATGTATGCATATAATTGTGCGAATTTTTTCAGATGAAAGGCGATTACTCTATGAGAAAAACAAGATGGATTACCTTCACCCGATCGGCTTTGGTGTTTGCCCTGGCAGCGGTGATCTTAGTCTGTGCGCTCTATGTGCCTCAGGCTCAGGCAACCAACTATCAGGCGTCCTATATTGAAACGCTAAACCAGTTGTTGGATGTAAATTATAAGGACTATTTAGACAGCAATGTTGTCTATCAGCTTCCGGAGGGAATGAAAGACGATCAGGAGATCTCTGTAATCATTTCTCTGGATATGCCTGATATTATGTCCGCTTATGAGAATACTGACAAGTCTGAAAGCTTTACAGACTATGCTCTCTACAGCCAGGATGCTGAGAAGATTGAAGCACAGATCGCGGATCGGAAGGCAGAGATCCTGTCTGCGCTGGATGAGAAGGGTGTTGCCTATAAAACCGGCAAGGACTACTCCACCATTCTCAGTGGCTTTGAGATCCTTGTGAAGGCAGGGGACTATGCTGCCACCTGCAAGGCGCTGAACAAGGGCGAGAATGCTATCATTGGCGAAGTGTATAATGTGGCTGAAACAGAGCTGGTGGAGAATACCGTTAATGTTTTTGATACCGGTATTTTTAACAGCGGTGACTCCGGCTACGACGGAAGCGGTATGGTGGTTGCGGTTCTGGATACAGGTCTTGATACCAATCACACTGCTTTCTCTGTGGACAATTTCACTTCCGACAATCTGGGCCTGACCTATGAGGATGTGGCTAAGGTTGTTGGCGATACAAAGGCAAATGCTCTTGCAGGTGTTACAGTTGACGATGTGTATGTCAATAAGAAAGTGCCTTTCGCATTTGACTATGCTGACGGCGACTCCGATGCATACTCCACCCACAACAACCACGGCACACACGTTTCCGGTGTTATTGTGGGTAAGGACGATGTGATTACCGGTGTTGCACCCAATGCACAGGTGGTTGCCATGAAGGTGTTCTCCGATGTGGTGGACACGGCTATGGCATCCTGGATCCTGGACGCGCTGGAGGACTGTGTTATTCTGGGTGTGGATGCCATCAATATGTCCTTGGGTACTGCTTGCGGCTTTAGTCGTGAGTCTGACGAGGAACTGGTTTATGGCGTTTACGAGAAGATCCGTAATGCTGGTATCAGCCTGATCGTTGCGGCATCCAACAGCTATTCCTCCGCCTACGGTTCTGAAGCAAACGGTAACCTGGGTCTGACCTCCAACCCCGATACCGGTACGGTCGGTTCTCCCGGTACATACCCCGGAACTATTTCCGTTGCATCCATCAGCGGTAAGAAAACGCCTTATCTGATCTATGACGGCACAATTATCTATTTTGATGAAGCGAATAACAATGCAGCCAAGGAGCTGAGCTTCTTCGACACACTGTTGGGCGAGGAAGATTCTAAAACCTACGAATATGTTGTGATCCCCGGCGTGGGCAGAACTGCTGACTACACAGGTCTGGATGTAAACGGCAAGATCGCGCTGGTTCGCCGTGGCGACAACACCTTCGAAGAAAAAGCAATGATCGCCCAGACTCAGGGCGCGGCCGGTATTATTATTTACAATAATGTATCCGGTGATGTGAAAATGAATGTGGGCGATGCCAAGCTGGCAGTCTGCTCCATTTCTCAGAATGACGGCGAATTCCTGGCAGAGAAGAACGGCGGCAAGCTGACCATCAAGAAGAGCCAGACCTCCGGTCCGTTCATTTCTGACTTCTCCTCCTGGGGCCCCACTCCGGATCTGAAGATCAAGCCTGAGATCACTGCCCACGGCGGAAACATTTACTCTTCCGTTACCGGCGGCGGATACGATTATCTGTCCGGCACCTCTATGGCTTGCCCCAACCTGGCAGGTGTAGTGCTGCTGCTGCGGCAGTATGTGGTGGAGAATTTCCCGGAGATTGCAAACGACAATGTTGCAGTCAATAAGATGGTGAACAAGCTGATGATGTCCTCTGCGGATATCATTCTGAACACCAACGGAAAGCCCTATTCTATCAGAAAGCAGGGCGCAGGTCTTGCAAATCTTGCTTCCTGCCTGAATACCACTGCATATATTACCACTTACGACAAAGACGGTAATGAGATGGATGCACCCAAGCTGGAGCTGGGTGGCGATCCGGACAAGACCGGCGTGTATGAAATGAAGTTCACTGTCACCAACTTTGGAAAGAAAAACCTTTCCTATGATATTGGTGCTTATGTGATGACTGAAGGCGTCAGCGAAACAAAGACGAATTCCGGTAAGACCACGGTTACAGAGGAAGCTTACATTCTGGAAGGAGCAGATGTTTCTATTTCTGCAGAAGAGTCAGAGGGCGGCTCTCTGAAGAAAAACAAGCTGACTGTGAAGGCAGGCAGCAGCATGGATGTAACGGTTACCGTTACGCTTACCGACGAGAATAAGGCATATCTGGACAGCTCCTTTGCAAACGGTATGTATGTGGAGGGCTTTGTGACCCTGACTGCCACAAAGGGTACAGATATTGACCTGAATGTTCCTTATCTTGCCTTCTACGGTGACTGGACACAGGCACCTCTGTTCGACCTGACCTACTACGAAACCAACGCCGATGAGCTGGATATGGGCCTGAATGAGGAAGATAAGCTGAAGGCAGATGCCTATGCTACCCGTCTGGTGGGCGGCATGGAGCAGGACTATGTGAGCTATCTGGGTTCTTACTACTTCCTGCAGGATCCCGAGGATATGGTGATCTCTGCAACAAAGGATTATATTGCCCTGTCCAATCAGGAGGGTACGGTCCACTCCCTGCGCTTTATGTGGACAGGTATGCTCAGAAACGCAGCTAAGGTGGATATTGTGATTACCGACGACACCACCGGCGAAGTAGTCTATGAGACAGAGGATGTGGATGTACGCAAGTCCTATGGCGACGGCGGCTCTATCTATCCTGCCAATGTGGACATCGAGTTCGACACCATGGACTACAATCTGGCAAATAACAGTAAGCTGACTGTTACCATTACCGGCTGGCTGGATTACGGTGACGGCGGTGAGACCACCAACGAGAAGAATACTTATACTTTCCCGCTGACTGTGGATATTGAAGCGCCCACTGTGACAGATGTTGAGTACTATTATGAGTATGATAAGACCCTGAAGAAGAACCGCCTGTATGCAAAGGCTGCCATCTACGATAACCACTATGCAATGTCTGCACAGCTTGGTGTTGTGGTTATGGGCGAAGATGAGAACGGCAATCCTATGCAGGAAATGAAGGCATTTGAGCAGTATATGACTCCTGTTTATTCTCAGGAGAACAGCACTACCTATGTGACCTTCGAACTGACAGACTACATCTATAACATCAAAGAGAACGCATATAACGACAATAGCTTTGTGGTGACAGTCTACGACTATGCACTCAACTACGCTACCTATGAGATCGGTCTGCCCGCTGACTATGCGGACTTCTTCGTGGACGGTCTGGAGGAAGGCCTGACAATGAGCGTCAATGAGGTCTATTCTTTGGAGCCGCTGGTTTATCCTGAGTCCGGTTGGAGCGAGCTGCTGGAGTTCACATCTTCCAGAACCAGTGTTGTCCGTGTGGTAAACAACAAGCTGGTTGCTGTTTCTGACGGCGCTGCGGTTGTTAAAGTCCGTGATCCTAAGACCAACAAGAGCCTGACCTTCAATGTCAATGTGCTCGGTAAGGACGATGAGGGCTACCGTCGCTACGATAAGCCTGTTGCAGACGTGTTCCGGCTGACCGGCTATACTACCCAGAAGGCCTACTTTATGCTGGCAAGTGAGGATAAGCTGCTGGGCGACACCGGTGATATTCGGTTCTTTGAGGGTAAGTACGATCTGTCTATGTACCCCTCTGAATCTGTCCTGCTCAACTACGATCTGGCAGCATATTTCCCCAATGACACTACGGTTTCCTTTGAAACCAGTAATGAAAATGTTGTGAAAGTAGATAACAACGGCATCGTTACGGCAGTTTCCGAAGGCTATGCATCTGTAACCGTAAAGGTTATGATGGATGGAAAGAGCACCTTCTACTCCGAGTCCGTATCGGTGGAAGTAAAAGATCCCTATGTGTCTACCGGCGGATCTTTGACCCACTATTATGGTAACGGCGGTGTGGTTACCATCCCCGATGACCTGTCCCTAAGAGAGATCGGCAACTTCGCTTTCTCCAACTTCGACTATGTGCCGAAGACAGAAGAGGAGCTTGCGTTCGATGACAGAGAGACCACCAAGCAGTGGTACATCGGTGAATCCACCATTACCAAGGTTGTTATTCCTGAGGGCGTGGAAAAGATCGGCGCCTATGCCTTTGCAAACCTGACAGCACTGGAGGAGATCGTTCTTCCGTCCACACTGCAGGCAATTGAATACGGCGCATTCTACGGTTGTACTTCCTTGCAGAAGATCACCTTCAGTGGTGAGAATAACCTGCAGATCATCAACCAGAGCGCATTCGAGCAGTGTGATCTGAAGGATACTGTGGATCTGTCTGCTGTCTGCATTGTTTCTGACTATGCCTTTGCAGGCAATAAGAACCTGAAAGAGGTTGTCACAAGCGACAGCCTGCTGTCCATCGGACAGTACGCTTTCGCCGGTTGTGAAAAGCTGGAGACAGTGACCATCACAGCTAAGAAGGTCAAGTACGGCGCTTATGCATTTACCGGTTGTGATGCCCTGAAATCCTTCTATGTGAATGCTGCGGTTCTGCCTGAGGGTATGTTCTACGAGTGCGAAGGCATGAAGGAAGTAACCGTCGGACCGGATGTGAATAATATCGGCGAGTTTGCATTCCGGGATACCAAGATCTCCACCTTTAAGGTAGAAAATGGCAATGCCGCTTATCGGTGTGGGGAAGGAAAATATATCCTCTCCGCTGACGGCAAGACACTGGTTGCAGTAGCTCCGACGATTACCGGCGCATTTGCTGCAAAGGATATTGACGGTGCAGAAGTAACTGCTATCGGTAACGGTGCATTCTCCCACAATCTGGAGATCACCAGTGTAGAACTGCCCGCAGTCACTGTTGTTGGTGACTATGCTTTCGGTTCTGCTGAGGAAATCGCTTCTGTGACACTGGGTGATCTGACTAGCATCGGTGAATACGCATTCTTCGAAACGGCAATTACCGAACTGCCCAAGTTTACTGTGGATACTTATATCGGCAAGTATGCATTCTCCTTCACAGACATTACTTCTGTGACCATTCCCGATAAGATGGAAATCAACGAGGGTGTGTTCAGTGAGTGTCTGAAGCTTCAGGAAGTGGTGATTGGCAACGATGTTGTGATCGGCAAGTATGCCTTTACCACCAATAAGGATAATGTCTTTGTAGTAAAGCCCTATCTGGATACAGAGTACTACTGCTATGAGTTCAGCGGTTCTCTGACCTCTCTGACCATTGGCGACAATGCAGTGATCGGTGAAAATGCGTTCTCCTATGCAGCAGGTCTTGAGTCTGTGACATTGGGCGCAAATGCCAAGATCGAGAAGATGGCATTCTACAACACAGTTAATCTTAAGAGCATTGATCTGAGCAAGGTACAGTCCATTGGTGACTATGCATTCTCCGGCGATGTATATATGGTCTGTATGGATACGGAAATGGCCTATGGCGCAGTATCCAGTGAAGGCTATTACATTTACAGCTATTACGCACCGATGCTGGAAACTGTGGACCTGTCCGCAGCCGCATCTATTGGGGAATATGCATTTGCTTACTGTAAGAATCTGAAGCAGGTGGTTCTGGGTGACGGAATTACCGAGATTCCCACCTATGCATTTACCGGTTGTACCGCTTTGACAGACATCAATCTGGATAAGGTAGTTACCATTGCGGACTATGCCTTCTCCGAAAGCGGCAGTCTTTCCTATGTGAATCTGTCTGCGGCAGAAACCATTGGCGAGTACGCCTTTGTAAACGGTGCACAGCTTCAGACTGTGGTGCTTAATCCCAATGGCAGTAAGCTCTCTGAGGGTGCATTCTGCTACAATGCGCAGCTGACAAAGGTTGAAAATCTTTCTGCTGCAACCGAGATCGGCGACTATGCCTTTGCTTACACAGCACTTTCAGAGGCAGACCTGTCCGGCGCAGTTTCTGTGGGCACTCTGGCATTTGTAAAAGAAACTGCCGCACCCTTTAAGGTGACACTGGGCAGCAATCTGAAGACACTGGGTGACAATCCTTTTGCAATGTGCAAGATCGAGCCCTTCCGTCTTGTGGAGACCAACACCTTTAACGGCGTGGATTATGAGAACGCAAGCGATACCTATGAGGTGAGCGATACCGTTCTTGTGATTGAAGGCAGCCTGTACTGCAAAGTGCCCAACGGCTTGGAACTGATTACCTATGCTGGTACAGACCATGTTGATGTCCACCTTGCAGAGGATACTGTGCGGATCACCTCTATGGCATTTGCCGGCACTGACATTGAAATGGTGACGATGCCTTATGCCACCACTTCCATTGGTCATAAGGCGTTCTACGGCTGTGACAAGCTCCATACAGTTGTCTTTGGCAGCTATATTGCTCCCATTCTGGAAGAAGAGTTTGATCCTGCCTACTATGATTCTCTGGCGCATATTCCCGGTTCCGGCGACTATGGCACTTACACCGATTACAACGGTAACGAAGTGCAGATCGACAGTATGGATATGGTGCCCTACTTTATGTGGAACGCCACCGGCGGTATGTACTCCAATGTGTTCTACGGTGCAAACTTCGTAGACTATGTGGGCTATGTGGAAGATAAGCTGACGATGGTAAGACCTGCCAACGGTCAGAATTATGACTCCTATGTGCTGAGCCAGTACTTTGACCTGGTGATCGACGGTGAAAGAGCTCCGGATAAGACCACTTTGGCAGCCATTGCTGCAATCAAGGCGATTCCTTCCGGCGTTACTTATGAGAACAGGGCATTGGTAGAAACTGCCCGTGCTGCCTATGATAAGGTCGCTACCCACGAGCAGAAGGCACTGGTCCTGAACTATTCCGATCTTGTTTCTGCCGAGCAGAGAATTCTGGCATTGACACCCACAGAAGAGCCTGCCGAGGTTACAGAGCCTGAGGAGAAGTCCGGATTAGGTGGCGGTTGGATCGCAGTGATCGTGATCGCTTCCGTGGCACTTGTAGGCGCTGCTGCAGTCCTTGTTTTGAAAAAACTGGGCTTCAAAGTTCCTGCAAAAATCCAGGCAGAAGAAGAGCAGGAAACTGCAATACCCCAGGACGAGGCACAGGAAGAAGTAATTGTTGAGGAAGCTGCAGAGGATGCAGAGCCTCAGGATGAAGAAACATCTGAAGAATAAGGAACACCCGGAAACGGGCAGAGCAAAAATGCTCTGCCCGGACCGGATCCCAAGATGAAGGATGCGGAAACTATGAATCTGAAAAAGAAAGCAATTTTGTTCGCGGTTATGCTTCTGTTGATCGGTGTTTTTGCCGCAGGCTGCGGAAAAACAGAAACACCTTATCAGCTAAATGACGCAGAGAACTATACCCTCAGCGTTAAATATGATGCAAACGGCGGTACATTTACCACAAATACCTCTGTGATCGTAGACTCCTACGATCTGGGCCAGATCAGCGCGGACAGTAACGGCACAAAGCAGATCGCGCTGCTTGCTCCGGAAGATCAGGCAAGAGGCAACAATGCGTTTGAAGCGGTCAACAATGGCTATTTCCTGGCGGGCTGGTACACCCAGCGAACGGAAAACGGTGTTGACGGCGATGGAAATCCCCGGTATACATATTCCGGAAAATGGGATTTTGAAGAAGACCGTCTGGCAGTGGACCCGGCAAAGTCTTATACTTCTGCGCAGCCGGAGCTGACACTGTATGCGGCTTGGATCCCGATCTTTGAAATTGAATATTATGTACTGGACACCGGCGAATTGCTGGGCACATCCAGCTACAATCCCGCTCAGATGAGTAATATCAAGCTGCCCCAGTGGAATGACGAAACCGGCAGATTGGATATGAACGATATTCCCAAAAGAGAGAATTACACCTATAACGGTGTTTATCTGGATGCAAAGGGCCTTCAAAGCGTTGATGCGGAGACCATGAACCATACCGCCATTGTCAATTATGAAAATGCAACAGCGGAAAACACTACTATGAAGCTGTACATTGACTGGACGGAAGGGGAGTGGTACCACATTTACAATGTGGATCAGTTCCTGGAAAACGCCAGCTTGAATGGCTGCTATGTGATCCACGAGGATCTTGACTTTACAGATAAGATCTGGCCTACGGTTATGATGTACGGTACCTTTACCGGCACCATCCAGGGCAACGGACACACCTTCAGCAATATCGATCTTGTGCAGACCAACAACTCTAAGCCTAATGCTGGCTTGTTCGGTCAGCTTTCCGAAACAGCGCTTTTGTCCGATTTGACCTTTAAGAATGTAACCTTTACCATCAAATCCGGTACCCGTGTTGCCGGTACATCCTACGGTCTGCTGGCAGGTGCGGTTGCGGAAAAAACCCAGCTCAAGGCTGTTAACATTCTGGAAAGCACCTTGCTGATCGATTCCGGCTGCTACTTCGGTACAGAGGATTACACCATCGGCTTGCTTTGCGGTATGGGCGTTGCCAATGTGGATACTGCGGATATTTCCTGCGCAGTAACCGGCAATAACCCTGAAAAGGTAGTCATTTCGGTAACGGACGGAACAGTAACCGTTTCCTTTGCCGACTAAGATAGTATTTTATTAAAGGAGCGATAATATGAGCAAGAAAATCATTTCCATGATCCTGTGCATTGCTATGTGCGTAGGTATGGTCTCCATGCTCTCCGGCTGCGGCGGCAACGCAGATGCCTTCGTTATTATGACGGAGAACCTGGACGGTTTGTTCAATCCCTTCTTCTACACCTCTGCCAACGATGGCACAATTGTCAGTATGACCCAGATCTCTATGCTGGGTGCTGACTATGTGGACGGTGAGGTTGTGGTTGCTTGCGGTGAGAACAATGCTGTTGTCGTTAAGGATTACGACATCAAAGAAAACGATGACGACACCACTACATACACCTTTGTCCTGAAGAACGGTATTCAGTTCTCTGACGGTCAGCCTCTGACTATGGAGGACGTGCTGTTTAACTACTATGTGTATCTGGACCCTGTTTACACCGGTTCCAATACGCTGTACTCCACCGATATCGTTGGTTTGCCTGAGTACCGTACCCAGACTGTAGGTTCTTCCTCTGATGACAGCAATGAGCTGATCGCAACTCAAGCTTCCACCAGAGCACAGAACAGAATTCAGGAGCTGGTTGCCCTGTTTAATTCTGAGAAGAAGGCTTCTTCTACCAACGAAGTCAGTTATGACAATATGGTTAAGGCTATCAAGGCTGCAAGCATTTCTTCCGGCTATAAGGATGCTATTTCCAACAACCCCGATGAGATCACCAACGAAAATCTTCTGGCAGACTATGAGTATGCCCTGAAGCTGTTTAAGGAAGAGCTGGGTAACGACTATGTCAGCGCTCAGGAGTCCTATACAGAAGCTCCCTACAATAAGTACGAGGAGTTTAAGGATGAGATCTTCTGCTTTATGTACACCGAGGGCTATGTGGAAGTGAAGTATGCCGAGGGTGCAGACGGTAAGATCGACCGTACTACTATGGAATCTCTGAAGCCTCAGTATCCTTCCTCCATTAAGACCAAGGAAGCTGCCATCGATTATATCTTCAACGATAAGATCGCAACTGAACTGGACATCGTTCTGCAGTACTGGGCTACCGGTACAACTCTGGCAACCGAGTTTACTGCAAAGGCAAAGGAAGTTATCCTCCATGAGAACGTCTCTGACGACGGCTCTCTGGCTGTTGAGAACATCTCCGGTATCGTTTCTCTGGGTCACACCGATAAGGCAGGCTCTGCTATCACTGTGAACGGCACAGAGTATAAGATCGCTTCTTCCCACAATGCAGACGGCACAGTGGCAGGGGAGAATGAGTACGATGTTCTGCAGATCACCATCAATGGCGTTGACCCCAAGGCGATCTGGAACTTTGCCATTACCATCGCTCCCCAGCACTACTACGGCGAGGGCAGCACTGTGGGTGTGGATATTGCAAACAACAAGTTCGGCGTTGAGTACGCCAACTACGGCTTTATGACAAACATTGTCCAGTCTACCAGAAACATTAAGATCCCCATGGGTGCCGGTGCTTACAAGGCAACTGACAACCAGAACGGCGATCCTACGGAAAGCTCCTTCTACACCAACAATGTTGTGTACTTCAAGGCTAACGAGAATTTCCACACAGTTGGCGCAGAACTGGAGAATGCTAAGATCGAGAAGATCCGTTATCAGGTCGTTAGCTCCAACAACGCCATCGCTGCGCTGGAGAACGGCACTGTGCACTACATTTCCCCCGCAATGACAACCAAGAACTATGAAGATTTGGAAGGTATGTCCGGTAAGGGCGTTGTGCTTCTGCACACCGACCAGCTGGGCTACGGCTACATCGGCATTAACGCCGGCAAGGTCAATGACATCAACCTGCGTAAGGCGATTATGTGTGCAATGAACACATCTCTGGCTCTGGACTACTACCGTACCGGTACTGCTGAGCAGGTCTACTGGAATATGTCCACCGTCAGCTGGGCATACCCCAAGGGCGATAGCGCTACCGATAACGGCCATGATTATCCCCAGATGGGCAACTGGAACGAGTCTGTGGCAATTGCCAACATCGAAAAGTATATGCAGCTGGCAGGCGTCAGCGCAGGCGACAGTGAGCTGAAGGTTACCTTCACCATCGCAGGCTCCAGCCTGCAGGATCACCCCACTTACAAGGTGTTCCGTGATGCTGCCGCAATGCTCAACGATCTGGGTTGGGAAGTAGAAGTCGTGTGTGACTCTCAGGCTCTGACTAAGATCAACACCGGTTCTCTGGCTGTTTGGGCAGCTGCCTGGTCTTCCGCACTGGATCCGGATATGTATCAGGTCTACCACAAGGATTCCTCCGCTACCAGCACTCTGGCTTGGGGTTATAACTACCTTAAGAACAGCGGTTCTGCTGAGGAAATGGACATTCTGGACGAACTGAGCGACCTGATCGACGAGGCCCGTTCCACCAACGATCAGACTGCCCGTGCAGATATGTATAAGGATTGTATGGGCCTGATCCTGGATCTGGCAATCGAGCTGCCTGTCTACCAGCGTGAGGTTCTGTACGCATACAACTCCAAGGTGATTTCCTCCGACAGCATTGATGCGGATGTGAACCCTTATTCCTCCCCCCTGGACCGTATTTGGGAAATTGAATTTGCTAATTAAACCCGGAGTGGATTATGTTTAAATATATCGTAAAGAGAATTGCATATTCGGTTTTGATCCTGCTGGGCGTTTCCCTGATTATCTATTTTCTGATCCGTTTGATGCCCGTTGATTTTATCCAGGATAAAATCAACGCCATCAATCAGGGCGGCGCGACTGTCAGTGAAGAAACCGTGCAGGCAATGTATGAAATGTACGGCCTGGGCGATAACAGCGTTAAGGGCATCCTCAAAGGCTATTTCAGCTGGCTGGGTGCGCTGGCTCAGGGCGATCTGGGCACAAGCTTTGTCTACGGTATTCCTGTGGCTCGGGTCATAACTGAGCATATGGGTGTGTCCTTTGCAGTGTCCCTGATTGCGACCGTTTTTGAATTTTTGATCGCAATCCCTCTGGGTATTACTGCCGCAAGACACCAGTACAGCCTTCGGGACTATATCGTAACCATTCTGGTTATGATCGGTATTTCTCTGCCGTCCTTCTTTTTCGGCCAGATGCTCAAGGATGTACTGGCACTGAAGCTGGGATGGTTCCCGCCGTCGGGACTTGTGAATGCTACCGCGTCCTATAACGGAATTCAGCTTCTGCTGGACCAGATGTACCATATGTTCATTCCCATTTTGACCATTGTGATCCTGAGTATCGGTGCCAGAATGAGAATGACCAGAACCAATATGCTGGAGGTCCTCAATTCGGACTATATCCGTACTGCTCGGGCAAAGGGTTTGAAGGAGAGCGTTGTGATCAACAAGCACGCCTTCCGCAACACCCTGATCCCCCTGGTGACCTCTCTGGCAGGTCTGCTGCCCAGCCTTTTCTCCGGTGCAATTATTACCGAGCAGGTCTTTGACCTGCCCGGTATCGGTAACATTGCGCTGGATGCGATGAACCGCGGTGACATCCCCTTTATTATGGGATACAATATGTTCCTGGCACTGCTGAGCGTTCTGGGTGTGCTGCTGGCTGACTTGATGTACGGCTTGGTAGATCCCAGAGTAAAACTTGAGTGAGGAGGCGCTGTATGGAAGAGCTTGAAATGAAAAAAGAAGAAGCTGTGGATGCAGAGCTGCCTCTTGACAAAAATGTTCGGCTGATGTCTCCCACCCGTATGGTGGTCCGTCGCTTTTTCCGTTCCAGACTGAGTATTATCGGTCTGATTATGGTGGTGAGCCTGTTTCTGTTCAGCTTTGTCGGTCCGCTGGTCTATACCCAGTGGGGCGAGATCGAACTGGACGAGAGCGGTAAGACTGAATACGCCAGCTCCGTAACTACTTATACCGTAGACGGAGAGGAATACACAGTTCGTCAGACCACGGAGAAGTATCTGAAGGATAACTTCCTGTCCGCACCCTCTTCAGAGCACATTCTGGGCACCGACAATGAGGGCTACGATGTGTTTGTCCGCCTGATGTACGGCGGACGGATCTCTCTGATCGTCAGCTTTATTGCTGTGTTCCTGATTACCATTTTAGGTGTGGTTCTGGGCGGTATTGCCGGCTATTTCGGCGGTGCGATCGACAACATCATTATGCGTATCTGCGATGTGCTGATGTGTCTGCCCGGTGTGCCGATCTTGCTGATTATCAGCACCATTCTGGATGCCTCTGACATTGATGCGAAGTACCGCATCTATTTGCTGATGATCTACCTGACCTTTATTTCCTGGACAGGCACAGCCCGCTTGGTAAGAGGTCAGATCCTGTCCCTGCGTGAGCAGGAGTATATGGTTGCTGCGGAAGCAATGGGTTATTCCACCTCCCGTAAGATCTTTAAGCACCTTGTCCCCAATGTGATGCCCCAGCTGATCGTTCAGATGACTCTGAGCCTGGGCAGCATGATCCTCTATGAGGCAACCCTGTCCTACTTGAACTTGGGCGTAAAAGCACCCTATGCTGCTTGGGGTACAATGATCAATATTATTTCCACCAATCAGGATGTTCTGCAGAACCACTGGTACGTGTGGGTGCCTGCCGGCATTTGCATTGTCATTGCCGTTCTTGGCTTCAACTTTGTGGGTGACGGTCTGCGTGATGCCCTCGACCCGAAGGGAAGGAGATAAGCCCTATGAGTGAAACAAAGAATACAAAAGGCTATCTCACCGGCAAAGAGATCCGCGCCATTGCGAAAGCTAACAACAAGGAAATGAAGCGCCTGGAGGCTTATAAAAACCGCAAGGCTGAGGAGTCTGAGTTCCTGACCCAGATGAAAAATCCCGAGAACCTGCTGGAGATTGACGATCTGCACACCTTCTTCTTTACAGAGCAGGGTGTGGTAAAGGCAGTAAATGGCGTATCCTACGACGTGCCTAAGAACGCGGTTGTGGGTGTTGTGGGTGAATCCGGCTGCGGCAAGTCCGTTACCAGCATGTCTGTTATGCGCCTGATCCAGGGCCCCACAGGCCAGATCACAGAGGGTTCAATCCGTTTCAAGGCGTATGACTATAAGCGGGACGAAAAGGGTGAGCCTGTCCCTGTGGAGGGCGCAGAAGGCCAGTTCCAGATGGAAGAAAAGGTCTACGATATTGCCAAGATGCCCATCAATGAGATCCATCGCATCCGCGGCAAGCAGATCGCTATGATCTTCCAGGAGCCTATGACCTCCTTGAACCCCATTTTCACCATCGGTGAACAGCTGGACGAGGTGACCATGATCCACGTTCCCGGCGCAACCAAGGAAATGGCAAAGGCCAAATCTGAGGAGATGCTCCGATTGGTTGGCATCATTCCGGAAAATGTTTACAAAGCATTTCCCCACGAGCTGTCCGGCGGTATGCGTCAGCGTGTTATGATCGCAATGGCACTGGCTGCAGAGCCCCGCTTGATTATCGCTGACGAGCCTACGACTGCATTGGATGTTACCATTCAGGCGCAGATTCTTGACCTGCTACAGGATATCAAGAAGAAGATCGACGGCTCGATTCTGCTGATTACCCACGATTTGGGTGTCATTGCAGAAATGGCAGACTATGTGGTGGTTATGTATGCCGGTAAGGTAATTGAGAAGGGAACAGTCCTTGAGATTTTCCAAGATCCCAGACATCCCTATACCATCGGCTTGCAGAAGTCCAAGCCTACTATGACCTTGGATGACAGCACAGAGTTATATAACATTCCCGGCAACGTTCCCAATCCTATCAATATGCCCGATCATTGCTACTTTAAAGAAAGATGCGCAAAGTGTACTGCCAAGTGCTCCGGTGAATATCCGGGTATGGTACAGGTCAGCCCCACACACTTTGTAGCCTGTCATTTGTACAACGAGGAGAAAGACAATGGCTGAAGAAAAAGTTTTGAATAATGAAGCCACAGACTGCTCCGAAGTGGTATATGACGATGCTTTAGAGCAGGAAAAGTATCAGGAAAAGAGAAAACAGCAGATGGAGGAGGATTTTGCAAAACCCTATGACCCCCAGTGCGTTCTGGAAGTGCGGCATTTGCGTAAAACCTTCCCCATTAAGAAGACTATGTTCGGCAAGGTCACAAAGGAGCTTGTTGCAGTTGACGACATTTCCTTTAAGCTCAATGCAGGCGAGACCCTGGGTATCGTTGGCGAGTCCGGCTGTGGCAAGACTACTGCAGGCCGTGCCATTTTGAAGCTGCACCAGCCCACCGGCGGCCGCATCATTTTTAACGGTGAGGACATCACCGACTATGATTCTAAGCAGATGCGTCCTTTCCGCAAGGAAATGCAGATCATCTTCCAGGATCCCTATTCCTCCTTGCCTCCCAGAAGCACCGTTGGTGGTATCCTCAGTGAGCCGGTGGAAGTCCATAAGATCGTTCCGAAGAGCCAGATCAAGGACTACGTGCTGGACCTGATGGAAAAGTGCGGACTGCGTGACTACTACTACGAGCGTTATCCCCACGAGTTCTCCGGCGGTCAGCGCCAGAGAATCTGTATTGCCCGTGCGCTGGCAGTCAATCCAAAGCTGGTGATCTGTGATGAACCGGTTTCTGCACTGGATGTGTCCATTCAGGCACAGATTATTAACCTGCTGAAGGACCTGCAGCGGCAGATGAATTTGGCTTATGTGTTTATCTCCCACGACCTTTCTGTGGTTAAGTTTATTTCCGACAAGATTGGCGTTATGTACCTAGGTGCAATGATGGAGTTTGGTACAAAGGACGACATTTTCCGTAATCCCTTGCACCCCTACACAAAGGCGCTGTTCTCTGCAGTTCCCAATCCTGACCCCACTGCAAAGATGGAGCGGATCAAGCTGGAGGGCGATATTCCCAGTCCCGCCAATCCTCCCAAGGGCTGCCGGTTCCATACCCGCTGTCCCTATGCAAAGGAAATCTGTAAGCATATCCCGCCGGAATACAAAGAGTGCGAGCCCGGTCACTTCGCCGCTTGCCACCTGCTGAATCAGGAGTAAGGATATGGGTATCAGAAAAAAGAAGGAAAAGGTCGTATATATCGACGATGGCCGATCTCTGGCGGATATGTCCGGTGTATCAAGCCCGGGCTTGTCCGGAAAATCCGGTCAGTACAGAGCCAGCTTTAAGGAGCAGTGGCAGACCTATTGGAGTGCCGTCAAGATGACAGTCAAACCGATGCTTCTTGTAATCGCTGCGCTCTGCGTAGCCTACGGCATTTTATATCTCCTTTTTTCACTTGCGTAAATATAAAACTGCCTTCCGCTCAAGCGGAAGGCAGTTTTGCTGTATATAAGCTTATTTTTTTTGGAATTTACCCATAATTTTCTTACAATCCGGACGATAACTGACCCAGTACAGACCAGCAAAGATCAGCGCGCAGGCAAGACTGATTTTCCAGCCAAGGGCAAATGCACCGTTGTGATAATGGAAAGCAACGGTATGATATCCTTCGGTTACCAAAACGCCAACCATTGCACCGCCTACCATTACAGCTTCAGCAGGCTGTCCGTCCACGGTAGCCGTCCAGTTTCCATTCTGGGGGATGGAGGTGTAAAGCACACCGTCCCGGTCACATTGGATTGTGCCCTCTATATAGGTGTTTTTAAATTCCGTCAATTCCAATATGGAATTGTTCAGAATATCATATCCCTTGCGGAAAACATTTTCGTCTACGATAGCAGCACTGATGTTCATAGTGCCATTTTCATTTGCCTTACAGTTGAGCTTGATCTCAACCACATCACCGGCAGTTACATTGCTCACAGCCAACATCTGCGGCAGACTGTAGGTTTCTGTGTAAAGCTGTTGACCGTTCAGGTACATAGAAGAGCTGTTCTTTTTGCTCAGATCCAGATTTACACACAGCAGGCCGTTACGGTTTGCGGTGTAACTGTAAGTGACAGTGCCGCTGGAACTACCCGAGGAGTAGGAGCAATAACCGGTCTGGGTCTGGGAAGCAGTCAGTGTGACATTGCTTCCGTTAATAATCAGGTTGCTGCTGGGAACAGGCTTCCAGACATTATCAGAAAGTCCGGTGGCAGAACGGAACAATTCATTTTGCATCTGGAAACGGTTTCCGCTTTGAGAGAAATCAACATTGAGAATCTGAGAATTTGTCAAAAAGCCTAAGGGAAGATAAGCGTTGTTTTCCAGAAGATGCACAGAATCAAAATAGTGCAGGTCATCAAAGTAGGGATTTTCTTCTACTTTTCCATCCCGCTCAATCATATATTTCAGATTCAAAAACAGGTTGGCAACAGGGGAGCTCTCTTCAAAACAGTAGCGATTATAAGTGTTCTTTGCGCCGTAACCCAAAGCCTTCATAAATTCGGTGACCCGGACATTGGCGGAGCTTGTAAAGGTGCTGATGCCATTGTAGCCGTTAAGTGCGCCGTCATTAAGGGTTTGGGAATGGGTTGTCTCTGTACGGTAAAACAGGGTGTCGGCTTCCCGATCCTTCATATAGGAAATGGCGCGTTTGGTGTTGGTTGTGCCCTTTGGATAATTGGAAACATTTGTTCCGGGGAACCATGCACCGAAGTTCACAAGATTCAATGTCAGCTCGATCACCATAATACCAAGAAGCAGCGTTGTTGCTGTTTTTCTGCGGTCTCGCGGAATTGCTTTGTTCTGCGTTGCCTTTTTAACTGGTAATTCTTCGGTCTCGTTTTCATCTGTATTTGTATTAAACAAGATCGCCAAATATAGTCCGAGGAAAATAATGTTGTAAAAAACAAAAGTGGAGTGGGTTGCAATGGTTTCCAGATTGTTGTAAATATTACTATTGCTTGTCCAGGGCTGCAGTGTCACCTTTCCAGAAACAAGATCAATAAATTTGGATGGTGCATCGCTGCACAGGAAAATACCAATGGACAGAACACCGGATACGATTACCTGCCACAGCCGGAATGTGTGCCGTAAGGTCCAGGCGTGATATGCCATATACAGCAGCACGAAGCTGTATAGGAAGCTGAACCGGTAGGGGATCATATTGGTAAAATGGAATCCGTGCCAGATATAGTCAAGCTGCCGGATAATGAAGCTGAGATTGAAGAAAAGCAGCAGGAAAACAGAGCAGATCTTATCCCGCACACGGACCTGCTTACAGGTCATGAATAAAAGTGCAAGAATATTGGTGATGACACCGCAGTAAAGATTGGGAAGACCTTCCTTAAAGGTGGGCTCCAGACCGCCATTCATATTGCCGGCGACCTGACGCATCGCATCCAATAGTCCCAGCCAGGTATTCTTATCGGCAATATTCAGCCGAAAGCCTTGCGGGAATTTATTGACACTGGATTGGGTTGTCTGCAGAGCCGCAAGAGCCGGCAGTTCCAAAATGGCAGTCATACCGATTGCCAGAATGGAGAAAACAGCAATGCGTGCCAGATCGGTAAAAAACTTCTTGAAACCGCCCCAACGGCAGATCTCGTAGCAGATAAATACCAAAAGCACGAAAATACAAGTAAATAATCCGATATAGTAATTGGAGAAAACAGACAAAAACAGTGTGATGGTATACAGAACAAATTTCTTGTCTTTCAGCAAGGATACTGTGCCTAATACGACCAAAGGTAGCAGAGCAAAGGTATCCAGCCACATAATGTTCCACTGATAGCCTAAAGCCCAGGCACATAAGCCGTAGAAGCAGCCAAATACAGCTACAGAGAAATCATCCTTTTGGAATACTTTTTTCAGAAAAAGGGCAAAGAATGCAGCAGCCAGGCCCAGCTTTACAGGCATCAGCAAAGAGAAATAGCCAAGTAAAAATCTTTCCGGGACGAAAATGCTCAGTAAATTCAGGGGAGAGGCAAGATAATAGGAAATGAGGCCTAAGTAATCCATACCCATTCCCACATTCCAGCTGTAGAGCAAGGAATCGCCGGACAGCAGTGCTTTTCGATAGGCTACAAAAAACGGATAGTACTGGTGGTAGCAATCAGAATAAAGCATAGAATAAGTGCCGCTGAACATCAGGGAATTGATCAGACGAAGCAGCAAAAGCCCGCCGCAGACCATAAAAAATGCCAGGGCAGGGGTGCTGATTTTTGTTTTTGCAAGCTGTGTTTTTTTCATATTTGTCTCCTGAAATAATCTATTGTTTTATCTTACCATATTATTTCCTACTGGTAAAGAAGAAAAATCAAAAAATTACAGGATCTTCTAAAGAAGATCCTGTAATAGACTTTATAGAATCAGACAAATAAGACCTGTTGCTCCATCGTTGACAATTCGGGTCAATGTTCCTCTGAATTTTTCACGCACATCTTCCGGTGTGCGGATAAGCTTTGCAGTAAGACCCTCCTGAATCAGAGTGTATACAGATCTGCCGAAAATATTGCTCTCCCACAGACTGTCCGGATCTTCTCCGGCAAGATAGGAGATCAGCTCCTGAGACTGTTCCTGACCGCCTACCATGGGGGAAATTTCTGTATCAATATCTACCCGCATCATATGAATGGAGGTTGCACCTGCTTTTAGTTTTACGCCGTAAGCACCGCCTTTGCGCACGATCTCCGGGGTTTGCAGAGTCATTTCATCAGCCGACGGCATCACAATGCCGTAACCGGTTGCTTTTACAGATGCTAGGGCATCTGCGATCCGGTCGTATTCCTGTTTTACGGCAGAAAGCTCAGTGAGCAGTGCAAATAATTCTCCGTCGTTGTGAAGACTGACCCCCACTTTTTCACTGAGGATCTCATAAAACAGAGATTCCGGGAATCCTAAGGCACAGGATACAGTTCCTGTGGCCAGATCCACACAGCGAATTGAAAAATCCAGCACATTTTCCAGTTCCTTTAATTTTGCTAAGGTGGGCTCTGCTTGCCCTAATGTGAGGATTTCCTCTGCACGCTGTAAAAGAGCTTCATATAATGCTGCTTTTACAGGATGGTCGGTTTCCAATGCGTCCATCCAACGGGGGAGAAATACCCGCAATTCCATCATCGGAAAGGCGTACAGTATTTCCTTGAGAAGTCGTCGGATGTCCTCTCCGGACAGTGCCTGACAGTCTGCTACTACGGGTCGCACACCAAATTCCTTATAAATGCTGTTTGCTACATTCTGTGCAGCTTCAGAAGAAGGATATCTGGAATTGACGATCACCAGAAAAGGCTTTCCGGTGGCTTGCATATCCTCAATCGCCCGGCGCTCTGCATCTATGTAGTCAGAGCGGGGAATATCTGTAATAGAGCCGTCGGTGGTTACAACCAAACCAATGGAACAATGCTCATCCATTACTTTCTTTGTACCAAGCTCAGCGGCTTGGGTCATTGGGATTTCATAGTCGTACCAAGGGGTTGTTATCATCCGAACCGCACCGTCTTCGTCTGCGCCTACAGCACCGTCGACCATATAGCCTACACTGTCGATCATCCGTACGCGAAGCTTTGCAGTGCCATCCGGTGAGATTTCTACAGCTTCCTCCGGTACAAATTTCGGTTCACTTGTCATAATTGTCTTTCCTGAGCCGCTTTGGGGCAGCTCATCCCTTGCCCGTTCCCTGCGGTAGGGATCGTCAATGTTTGGGATGACTAGTTCTTCCATAATCCGCTTTATAAGCGTGGATTTTCCGGTCCGCACCGGTCCGACAACACCAATATAGATATTACCGCCGGTACGAACAGCCATATCAGAGTAAATAGTTTCCATAGCCAGCCTCCTTATCCGGCAGGAAAGAAAGCTCCTGCCACGGTCTAAGACAGAGTATGTCCGACCGTGGACAAATAGAACTAAAGAAGAAGGAAAACAAATTTACCATATATTGTGGTATTGGTTGACTTTACCACACTAAATGTGTATAATATAATCGTTAAAATATGAATTTTGGCAGGTATACAAAATATGGCAAGATCAACACAGGAACAATACGGTAACTCCAGTATTTCGATGCTGAAAGGGGAAGAGCGGGTTCGTAAGCGCCCTGCTGTTATTTTTGGCTCTGACGATCTGGAAGGCTGTAAACACGCAGTATTTGAGATTCTTTCCAACGCCATCGACGAGGCAAGAGAAGGTCACGGCGATACGATCATCGTCACCCGCTACGAAGACCTTTCTGTGGAAGTGGAGGACTTTGGACGGGGCTGCCCCGTGGACTATAATGAAAAAGAAAAGCGCTATAACTGGGAGCTGGTGTTCTGTGAAATGTATGCCGGTGGCAAGTACGGCGAAAACGGTGAAAACTATGAGTATTCCCTTGGCTTGAACGGACTTGGCTCTTGCGCTACCCAGTACGCTTCTGAGTTTTTTGACGCCACCATCCGCCGTGACGGCTTCCGCTATGATCTGCACTTTGAAAAGGGCAGAAATAAGGGCGGACTGAAAAAAGAACCTACAGACCGGAAAAAGACAGGCTCGCTGTTTCATTGGCGACCGGATAAGAATGTGTTTACCGACATCAATATCCCGGCTGAATACTATCGGGATGTGCTGCGCCGTCAGGCGGTTGTAAATAAGGGAATTACCTTCCGTTTCCGCAATCAGGTGGGCAGCCGGTTTGAGACAGAGGAATACTGCTATCAAAACGGTATCCAGCAGTATATTGAGGAGCTGGTAGGAGATAACGCCTTTACAATGCCGGTGTTCTGGGAAACAGAGCGCCGGGGCAGGGATGCAGAAAACCGCCCGGAAATGAAGTTGAAGATCACCACCTCCTTCTGCTTTAGTAAGCAGGTCAGCCATATGGAGTACTATCATAACTCCTCTTGGCTGGAATACGGCGGCAGTCCCGATAGAGCAGTGCGCCTTGGTTTTACCGCTGCCTTTGATAAGTACCTGCGGGATAACAATAAGTATACCAAAAATGAAAACAAGATCATTTTCCAGGACCTGCAGGACAGCCTTGTGCTGGTGACAAACTGTTTTTCTACCATCGGCTGTTTTGAAAATCAGACCAAGAAGTCCGTTAATTCCAAGTTTACACAGGAGGCGATGACCGCCTTCTTTAAGGAAAAGCTTCAGGTTTGGTTTATTGAGAATAAGCAGGAGGCGGATCGCGCTGCGGAGCAGATCCTCATTAACAAGCGGGCAAGAGAGTCAGCAGAAAAGACCCGCAGCAGTGTTAAGAAGAACCTGAGCGCCAAGGTGGATATTGCCAACCGGGTGCAGAAGTTTGTGGACTGCCGCAGCAAGGATACAGCGATCCGGGAGCTGTATATCGTTGAGGGTGACTCTGCATTGGGCAGTGTCAAGCTCAGCCGTGACGCGGAATTCCAGGGTATTATGCCGGTTCGCGGTAAGATTCTGAACTGCCTGAAAGCGGATTATAATAAAATTTTTGCTTCTCCCATCATCACAGACCTGATGAAGGTTCTGGGTTGTGGTGTGGAATTGCAGGGAAAAAAAGCAAAGGAGCTGTCCAGCTTCGATATTGATAACCTGCGCTGGAATAAGGTTGTGATCTGTACGGACGCAGACGTGGACGGCTTCCAGATCCGCACCCTGATTCTGACAATGCTGTATCGCCTGTGCCCCACACTGATCCGGGACGGCTATGTGTATATTGCGGAATCTCCCTTGTTTGAGATCACCTGCAAGGATCAGACCTGGTTTGCCTATAATGAGCAGGAAAAGGCTAAGATCCTTAAAGACCTGGAGGGCAAAAAGGTTACCATTCAGCGCTCTAAGGGTCTTGGTGAGAACGATCCGGAAATGATGTGGATGACTACGATGAATCCGGATACCCGCCGGCTGATCAAGGTGATGCCGGAGGATGCGGAGCGGACAGCTCACTATTTCGATGTTTTGCTAGGGGATAGCCTTGCAGAGCGGAAGAATTTTATTGCGGAAAACGGTGCCAGATATTTGGAACTGGCAGACATTTCTTAAGAGAGGTCACTTATGGCACGGAAGAAGAAAGAACCGGAACAGAATAAAAAGAAGATCAATACTGACGGCATTATGGGCCTTGTGGGTTCTACCACAGAGCAGGCGATCTCTGAGACCCTTGAGATCAACTATATGCCCTATGCAATGTCAGTGATTGTTTCCCGGGCAATTCCGGAAATTGACGGATTTAAGCCGTCCCATCGCAAGCTGCTGTACACCATGTATAAAATGGGCTTGATGAATGGCGCAAAGACCAAATCTGCCAACATTGTGGGTCAGACTATGCGCCTGAACCCCCACGGCGATGCAGCCATCTATGAGACAATGGTGCGTCTTGCAAAGGGTAATGAAACGCTTTTGCACCCCTTTGTGGACTCCAAGGGTAACTTTGGTAAGGTCTATTCCCGGGATATGGCGTATGCAGCAGCCCGTTATACGGAAGCTAAGCTGGACGGAATTTGCGGTGAGCTGTTCCGTGATATTGATTCCGACACTGTGGATATGGTGGATAACTACGATGCCACTATGAAAGAGCCCAGCCTGCTGCCTACCACATTCCCCAATGTGCTGGTGACAGCCAACCAGGGTATTGCCGTTGGTATGGCAAGCAATATCTGCTCCTTTAACTTAGCAGAAGTGTGCAATACAGCCATTGCGCTGATGAACGACCCGGATGCAGACATTCTGGAAACCCTGCCCGGACCGGATTTCTCCACCGGTGCAGAGCTCCTTTTTGATGAAGCTGCTACCAGAGAGATCTACTCCACAGGTCGTGGCAGCTTTAAGCTGCGGGCGAAGTGGCGCTATGAGAAAAAAGATAATGTGATCGAGATCTATGAGATTCCCTATACCACCACCAGCGAAGCGGTTATGGACAAGGTGGCAGAGCTTATCAAGGCGGGAAAAATCAAAGAGATCAACGATATGCGTGATGAAACGGACCTGAACGGTCTGAAGCTAGCCATTGATGTAAAACGCGGTGTCGAGCCGGAAAAGCTGATGCAGAAGCTGTTCCGGTTGACCCCCCTGCAGGACAGCTTCCCCTGTAATTTCAATATCCTCATTGCCGGTATGCCCAGAGTAATGGGTGTAGGCGAGATTTTGGAAGAGTGGACTGCCTGGAGAACAGACTGTGTCAAACGCCGCATCTTCTTCCAGATTCAAAAGAAGGAAGAGCGCCTGCACCTGCTGAAGGGCCTGGAGCGAATCTTGCTGGACATTGATAAGGCAATTAAGATCATTCGGGAAACCGAACTGGAAAACGAAGTCGTTCCCAACCTGATGATCGGCTTTGGCATCGATGAAGTCCAGGCAAATTATGTGGCGGAGATCAAGCTTCGCAACATCAATAAGGAATATATTCTCAAGCAGACCCGAAATGTAGCGGATCTGGAGAAGGAAATTGCAGATCTGAAAGATACCCTGGGCAGCTCCAGAAGGCTGAAAAATCTGATCGTTTCCGAGCTGAAAGCAGTTTCCGACAAGTACGGTCAGCCCCGGAAAACCGAGATTATCTACGATTCTCAGCAGATTGAACCAGAGGACGAGGCTGAGGATATTCCGGATTATCCTGTTACATTGTTCGTATCCAAAGAAGGCTACCTGAAAAAGATCACGCCCCAGAGCCTTCGTATGTCTGGCGAACAAAAATTCAAAGAAGGGGATAGCCTGGCATTTTCCAGAGAAACTAATAACCGTGCTGAGATTTTGGTGTTTACCGATCAGTATCAGTGCTATAAATCAAGGCTTTCCGACTTTGACGACGGAAAAGCCTCTCAGCTTGGTGATTATCTGCCCCAGAAGCTGGGTATGGACGCCGGTGAAAATGTGATACAGGTGATCCTGCCTGGCGATTATAAGGGCTTCATTCTGTTCTTCTTTGAAAACGGCAAGGCGGCTAAGGTGCCTCTGTCTGCCTATGAGACAAAAACCAATCGACGCAGATTGACAGGCGCTTATTCCGATAAGAGCCCGCTGAAGACGGCTGTGGCGCTGGAAACCGACTGTCAGATGGCTGTCTATACCACAGACGGACGGGCAGCGGTGATCTCCACAGCACAGCTTCTTCCTAAGACCACCAGAAATACCATCGGTGTTTCTGTAATCAGCCTGAAGAAAAAGGCCGCGCTGAGCAGTGCGGTACTTCTGGAGGAAAGCGGTATTGTTAACCCCAGCCGTTACCGCACCAGAAATATTCCCACAGCAGGTGCGATTTTGAAGGAAGAGGATTCTACCGAAAAGCAGATCGGCTTTGAAATTTAATTGAGAGGAGAAAGGGTCTTGAAGATTCGTCAGAAACTGACAGCCTTCATAAAAGTAACGGTAGGCTGCGCCCTGTTTGGCTTGGGTTTCAACCTGTTTTTGCTGCCCAATGGCCTGAATGCCGGCGGTATATCCGGTCTTTCAATGGCACTGGTCCATTTGATCAAGGTGGGAACAGTGGGTACGGTCACGGCGCTTTTTAACCTTCCGCTCTTTGCCTTGGGTGGCATGAAGATCGGCAAAAAGTTTTTCTTCAGTTCCTTGGTTGGAATGATCCTCTCTGCCACATTTATTGATCTGTTTTCGATCCTTCCTGCACCGGAAACAGAACCCCTGATCGGTGCATTGTACGGCGGAGCGATCTGCGGGTTTGGTCTGGGTGTAGTGTTTTCTACCGGTGCAACCACCGGCGGTTCAGATATCATTGTGCGGCTTTTGAAACGGAAATGGCGTAATATGCCCATCGGCACCATCAATATTGCGTTTGATATGTGTGTTGCGGTGCTCACCGGTATCGTATTCCGGGATATTACCAGAACTCTCTATAGCGGTGTGGCGATCTTTGTGTCCGGACTTGTAATTGATGCGGTGGTTTACCGGTTTGATTATTCAAAGGTGGCACTGATCATCACAAATCACCATGAGATAATCGCCCAGACCATTGCAGCGAAGCTGGACCGTGGCGCAACCTTTCTTCACGGAGAGGGCTCTTTCCGGCATAATGAAACAAAGGTCGTCCTGACGGCAGTGAAACGCCAGCAGGTGGCTGAGCTGAAACAGCTTGTGTCCGAATTAGACCCCAATGCTTTTATTATTATGCAGGAAGCTCACCAGGTCCTAGGCGACGGCTTCACTCGATACCATAAAGATGCGTTGTAAAATTAAATTGCCGCATTTGCTTAGTTTGGCAAATGCGGCAATTTAATTAAAAAGAAACAGCCTTTGTCAATAGACAAAGGCTGTTTTTTTCTGGAGCGGGTGACGAGGCTCGAACTCGCTACCTCCACCTTGGCAAGGTGGCGCTCTACCAGATGAGCTACACCCGCGGAACAAGAGGTATTATAGCAGAATTTTGAAATAAGTCAATACTTTTTCTAAAAAAATCTTATCTTTTTTAAGATAGATTTTGCGCGTGCTTTGTGATATAATACCCAGGCGGAGCAGTCCGCAAATCTATACATACGAGGCATGCTATGAACGAAAAGGAAATTGGCGAGATCCGGCGCAGAGTTCGCCGGGATCGCAGTAATATGACGACTATCTACGGCTGCTATGTGAACGGACAGAAGGAGATCATCTCCGAATTTTCCAAAAGCACCGGTATGATGTCAGAAAACGAGGCAGAAAAGTACTTCACCCTTATGAAACGCACACTTTCCGGAAGTGTTGGCAAGAATCTCATTGACATTACCTTCCGCACTGCACAGGTTGCCAATTCTCCGGAACACAAACTATTGATGGATCTGCGCAGCAGCGGACTGAAGGACAGCGAAAAACGGCAGGAGCTTTACCGCAAGATTATCGATTCTGTCACATTCCCGGAGGGATTTCTCATCTTGATTGGCTGCGACAGCTATGATGTTCCCTTTAAGAGTAAGGACGGGGAAAGTCAGTCGGATGCATCCTCTGAAACCTACACCTATCTGCTGTGCGCTGTTTGTCCTGTAAAGCTGGCAAAGCCGAATTTACATTACGATGCTGACAGCAAAGCGTTCCAGGACGGGGGAGCGGTCAATGTGGTTTCCGCACCGGAAGCAGGCTTTCTGTTCCCGGCATTTGATGACCGGTCAACGAATATCTACAATGCCCTGTATTATACCCATAGCCAGAAGGACAATCACCCAGATTTGGTGGACGCACTGTTTTGTGTGCAGCCGCCAAAGCCTGCGGCGGAGCAGAAGAAGTCCTTTGAAGCACTGCTGACAACTTCCTTAAATGAATCCTGCAGTCTGGATGTGGTTCAGACCGTCCACGAACAGCTTTGCCAGTGTATTGAACTGCATAAGGAAAGTAAAGTTGCGGAGCCGCTGCTGATTTCCAAAGAACAGGTAAAGCAGGCACTTAAGGAAAGCGGCGTCCCGGAAAGGAATATTTCCAAATTCAGTGTGGAATACGATTCTGTTTTTGGCTTTGAAGCAGAGCTTCATCCGAAGAATATTATCAACAACAAGCAGTTTTTAATCAACACACCGGATGTGTCTATTAAGGTCAATCCGGAGCGAAGTGACTTGATCGAAACCCGAATCATTGGCGGCGTGAAGTATATTTTGATCTGTGCCGATGAAAATGTGGAAGTTAACGGCGTGAACATTCACATTGCAGAGGGCGAAGGTGCTTTGGTATAAAAAATCTCCCCCGCTGAAAATATCAGCGGGGGAGTTGCTTTTGTTATTTACTTTCATTTACCAGATCTACAATGATCTGAGCGCATTTTTCAATACCCAGTGTACTTGTGCTCAGGCTGATGTCATAATTCTGGGACCGACCCCAGTCTCTGCCGGTATAGTGCTGATAATTGACCTTGCGGCGCTTATCCTTTTCCTGCAGACGGGATTCCGGACTTTTTTCCGTTTCGCCGTACATTTTAACGATTCTTTCCGCACGGAAATCATTGTCTGCGTGAATAAAGGCGTGGAAACAATCCTTCCGGTCTTTGAGTATGTAGTCAGCATTTCGGCCGACGATTACACAAGGACCTTTCTCGGCAAGCTGCAAAATCACACTGCACTGAATATTCCAAAGGAAGTCCGCGGTAGAAAGCCCGCTGATTGCACCGGGGATTCCCTGATGTGCAAAGGCATAAGAAAACAGACTCTTGCCGGGGGCGTGTTCTCCGTGCTCCTCAATAAATTTAGGGGAGAAACCGGATTCCAGTGCGATATGATCCACAAGATCCTTGTCGTAGAAGGGAATACCAAGTGCTTCTGCCACCATATGACCCACTGTACGGCCACCGCTGCCAAATTCACGACTGATGGTAATGATCTTCTTTTCCATAAAACGGCCTCCTTTAGAATGATCTTACAATATTATTATACATTTTGCGCCGTATGTTGTCAATTGGCTCCTTTAGAGAAACCGCTGGTAAGTATAAAGATATTGTAAATTACTGCTTCATATGGTATGATATTCAATATCAATATGTTAGGAGATACCTATGAATTCCATTATTGAAGCCCTTGCCCTGGAATTGGGGCAGAAAACGGAATGTGTAGAAAATGTAGTAAACCTGCTGGATGAAGGAAATACCATTCCCTTTATTGCCCGTTACCGGAAAGAAATGCATGGCAGTATGGATGATACTGTGCTGCGCCAGCTGGAATCACGGCTTACCTATCTGCGCAATTTACAGGAGCGCAAGGAGGAAGTCTGCAAGGCAATTGCAGGTCAGGAAAAGCTGACTGAGGAGCTGGAGCAGACGATTATGGCGGCTGCTACCTTGGCTGAAGTAGAAGATCTTTACCGTCCCTACAAGCAAAAACGCCGTACCCGCGCGTCGGTTGCTAAGGAGAAGGGGCTTGAACCCCTGGCTCTTGCAATTTTTGCACAGGACGGACAGGATCCTCAAACCCTTGCACAGGACTATATCGACCCGGAAAAGGGTGTGGAAACTCTGGAAGATGCCCTTGCCGGTGCATCAGATATTATTGCGGAGATGATCTCCGATGATCCGGAAATTCGCAAAGCGCTGCGCCAGAAAATGGAGCGTTTTGCTGTTTTGTCTGTTCAGGCGGAAGATCCCGATAAGGAAAGTGTGTATGAGCTGTATTACAGCTTTTCCTGTGTGGTTTCCAAATTGCAGAACCATCAGATCCTTGCCATTAACCGGGGTGAAAAGGAAGGCTTCTTGAAAGTTTCTGCTGCACTGCCCGGCCTGGAGGGTCAGGCACTGGTGTGCCGTATGGCACTGAAGCCTACCATGCAGGTGTCTGCCTTTGTCCGTGCGGCGGCTGAAGATGCCTTTAACCGCCTGATTGCACCAAGTGTGGAGCGGGAACTGCGTAATGCACTGACAGATCAGGCAGCAGAAGCAGCAATTGCAAACTTTGCCCTGAACTTAAAGCCTCTTCTGATGCAGCGTCCTGTTAAAGGCTTTGTGACCATGGGCCTTGATCCCGGATACCGCAATGGCTGCAAGGTGGCAGTTGTGGACGGCACAGGTAAGGTCTTGGACACTGCGGTTGTTTATCCCACTTTCTCCCAGCGCAAAAAAGAGGAGGCAATTGAGATCCTCTCCCGCCTGATCCGTAAACACAGTGTCCGGCATATCGCAATCGGCAATGGTACTGCCTCCCGGGAAACGGAAGCGATGACCGTGGAAATGCTTAAGCAGGTGTCCGGCGTCAGCTATATGATCGTAAACGAAGCCGGCGCATCGGTGTATTCCGCCTCTAAGCTGGCAGCGGAGGAGTTCCCTGAGTACGATGTAAACCTCCGCTCTGCGGTCTCTATTGCCCGCCGTATGCAGGACCCCCTTGCGGAACTTGTGAAGATCGATCCCAAGGCCATTGGTGTGGGTCAGTATCAGCACGATATGCCCCAAAAGGAACTGGATACTTCCTTAAATGCAGTGGTTGAAGACTGCGTTAACGCGGTTGGTGTGGACCTGAATACTGCATCTGCAAGTTTACTCCAGAGAGTATCCGGACTCAATTCCACCACAGCGAAAAATATTGTAGCATACCGTGAAGAAAACGGCGCGTTTTCTGCCAGAAGTCAGCTGAAAAAAGTTCCCAAGCTTGGACCGAAGGCGTATCAGCAGTGCGCAGGCTTTTTGCGTGTGCCTGAGAGTAAAGAGATTCTGGATAATACCGGTGTCCACCCGGAATCCTATGAGGCTGCGCAGAAGCTTCTGACTCTTTGTGGCTATGATAAGAAAGATGTGGCTGCAGGATCTATTGGACAGCTGCAGGAACGCTTTGCGGACTTTGGGCCTGAAAAGGCTGCCCAAGGCTGTGGCGTGGGTGTTCCTACATTGGAAGATGTGGTTAAGGAACTGCTAAAACCCGGCCGTGACCCCCGTGACGAGCTGCCGGCTCCGATCCTGCGGACAGATGTGCTGGAAATGAGCGATCTGAAGCCGGGTATGGTCCTGTCCGGAACTGTTCGGAATGTAATAGATTTCGGCGTGTTTGTGGATATAGGCGTTCATCAGGACGGATTAGTGCATATTTCTCAGGTATGCAACCGTCGGATCTCCCATCCCAAGGAAGTGGTTCAGGTGGGTGATATTGTGAAAGTTGCGGTTTTGGATGTGGACGAAAAGCGCAAGCGGATCAGTCTGACAATGAAGAACATTCCCAAGGAATAAGATGTTGGGCGCGCTGCTATCAGCGCGCCCAAAAACATAAAAGACTAGGTATTGACATTTCACTTGATATGTGTATACTATATATAGTCAACCAAATAAACCTGTGAAGCTTTTCAGGAAGATCCCTTCTGCGGGAATAAGACCGAAAAGCTGAGGACTCTCTGGAGAACACATTTAGTTGTGTGCCGAAGGTGCAAGGCGTATGCCGAATCTCTCAGGCGAACGGACGGAGATGCTTTTAAATAAGCGTTTTTTCGGAGTTTGAGCGGTCCTCTTGAGGGATAGCTCATTTTTTTGTTTGGTAAAATTTAGAAAGAAGGAACTAATAATGCACGGAAAGACACTTGATTCCATTGGATTTGTTTCACAGTTTGACCCCGAAGTGGCGTCAATGATGAGCCGGGAAATGACCCGTCAGCAGGACGGCTTGGAGCTGATCGCATCCGAGAACTTTGCTTCTCCTGCGGTGATTGCTGCTATGGGCTCTATCCTCACCAATAAGTATGCCGAGGGCCTGCCCGGCAAGCGCTATTACGGCGGCTGCCAGTTTGTTGATGAACTGGAGAGCCTGTGTATCCAGCGGGCAAAGGATCTGTTTGGCGCAGAGTTTGCCAATGTTCAGCCCCACTCCGGCGCGCAGGCAAATATGGCTGTTCAGCTTGCACTGCTCCAGCCCGGTGATACAATGATGGGTATGAGCCTTGCCAACGGCGGCCATCTGTCCCATGGCAGCCCTGCAAATATTTCCGGTAAGTACTATAATGTGGTTTCCTATGATGTGAACCACGAAACCGGCCGTATCGATTATGATGAAATTCGGGATATGGCTAAGAAATGCCAGCCAAAACTGATTATTGCCGGTGCTTCTGCATACCCCAGAGCAATCGACTTTAAGATCTTTGCTGACATCGCTCACGAAGTGGGCGCTGTGCTGATGGTAGATATGGCGCACATTGCCGGTCTGGTTGCCGGTGGCGCGCATATGAACCCTGTGCCTTATGCGGACATTGTTACCACAACCACCCACAAGACTCTCCGTGGTCCTCGGGGCGGTCTGATTATGGGCAAAGAGGAATATGCCAAAAAGATCAATTCCGCAGTGTTCCCCGGCACACAGGGCGGTCCTCTGGAGCATGTGATTGCTGCTAAGGCTGTCTGCCTGAAGGAAGCTATGAGCGATGACTTTAAGGCTTATGCCCACAATGTGGTTGCCAATGCAAAGGTTATGGCAGAAAGCTTGCTGCAAGAAGGCTTTGATCTGGTTACCGGCGGTACAGATAACCACCTGATGCTGGCAGATCTGCGTCCCATGAACATCACCGGTAAGGAACTGCAGACCCGCTGCGACGAGAACCATATCACCCTCAATAAGAATGCAATCCCCAACGACCCTGAAAAGCCCTCTGTCACCAGCGGCGTTCGTATTGGTACTGCTGCGGTTACTACCCGTGGTCTGGGCGCTGAGGAAATGAAGAAGATCGCCCATTGCATTGCACTGACTGCTAAGGACTACGAAAACACTGCCGATGAAGTCAGAGCAACTGTCCACGAGATCTGCGAAAAGTTCCCCCTGTATAAGTAAAACACAGAACAGACACGAGTATTTTCGTGTCTGTTTTTACATTCTGAGGAATGCGTGAAACTTGATTTGCGTTTTTTGAACATTGTGATATAATCAATAAAAATATAAGAAAGTGTATTGTTATGGAATTTAATGAAAAATTACAGGAGCTTCGGAAACAAAAGGGAATGACCCAGGAAGAACTGGCGGAAGTGCTATTTGTTTCCCGCACAGCTATCTCAAAATGGGAGTCCGGCAGGGGATACCCAAATATAGAATCGTTAAAAGCACTTGCTAAATTTTTTGGCGTAACCGTCGATGAGCTGCTTTCCGGTGAAGAACTGCTGACGATCGCCGAAGCGGACACAAGGGAAAAAGAAAGTAATGTCCGGGATCTTGTGTTTGGATTGCTGGATATAAGTGCTGTGATGGCGTTCTTTTTTCCCATCTTTGGACAAAGAGCAGGGGAGACGGTACAATCAGTTTCCTTGTTGTCTATTTCTGGCATTCAGCCTTATTTGAAAGTGCTGTATTTTGCTGCGGTAATTGTAATTACCCTTTGTGGCGTTTCGACTTTCGGTTTGCATAGTAGCAACTGCCGGATCTGGAAGAACAATAAAAGTAAAATCTCCCTGATTCTAAATGCCTTTGGAACGCTTCTTTTTATAATAAGCTTGCAGCCGTATGCCGCAGCTTACCTGTTTGTATTTTTGACCATTAAGGCTTTGATGCTGATGAAAAAGCAGTGATCCAATATTGCTTGATATAAGGCAAGATATAAAGAAACCCTCGAAACCATTTGGTTTCGAGGGTTTTGTAAACTCTGTAAGATAACAAATTATCTCTTGGAGAACTGGGGTGCGCGGCGAGCAGCCTTCAAGCCGTACTTCTTTCTTTCCTTCATTCTGGGGTCGCGGGTCAGGAAACCAGCAGCCTTCAGGGAAGGACGAAGCTCGGGGTTCAGGGTCAGCAGTGCGCGGGAAATGCCGTGACGGATCGCACCGGCCTGACCGGAAACACCGCCGCCAGCAACGGTAACAACTACGTCGACCTTGCCAACCAGGTCAGAGGAGACCAGGGGCTGACGGACAACCAGCTTCAGGGTGTCCAGACCAAAGTAATCGTCGATGTCGCGGCCATTGATGATGATAGAACCGGTGCCGTTCTCGTAAACACGAACACGGGCAACGGAGGACTTACGGCGACCAGTGCCGTAGCTATACTTCTTCTTGCTCTCGTACATAATCGTTTACCTCCAAATCAGTCCAGGGTCCAGGATTCAGGCTTCTGGGCAGCGTGGGGATGCTCATTGCCCTTATACAGGTGCAGACGGCCCATGCTGTTGCGGCCGATGGTGTTCTTGGGCAGCATACCCTTAACAGCCAGCTCCATAGCATAGTCGGAGCGGTTTTCCATCATAACGCGAGCCTT
>JAFXCL010000023.1 GCA_017521485.1 Oscillospiraceae bacterium | reverse complement strand
GACGGCAAGAATATGCTGGACTTCCAGTTCGATCTGACCGGAACGGACAGCACCGGTGAAATTAACGACCGCAAGACCGTAGACCCCGCTACCAACACCGTCACCTTCGATACCCTGAACTTCACTACCGCAGGTACTTATGTATTCACCGTTAAGGAATACCGCTCCATTCTGGGCGGCTTCATTAAGTGGGATGCCACCGAGTACACTGTGACGATCAAGGTCATCGATAACGGCGTCGGCAAGCTGGAGATTGAAAACATCACCTATGCTGACGAAAACGGCGATCCTGCAACAAACCTTGCCTTCCACAATGGCTACCAGATGGAAGACAACCAGCTGGTCCTGTCGGTCATCAAGACCATGACCGGCGACGCCACCACCGGCAGAGACTTCTCCTTCGGTCTGTACACTGACCTGAATGCTGAGCCTGTGGATACTGTGACCGTTACCGGTGTTACCAAGGCATCCGCCGCAGAAGCTTCCTTCGATGCTATCCCCTACAAGCAGGCAGATGTGGCTACCGGAACATTTACCTACTACATTAAGGAGATCATCCCCGCAGCCGGCAACCCCGCGGACGGCATCACCTACGATGAAACCGTTTACACCGTTGTGGTTACCCTCACCGACGATGAGCAAGGCAACATCGGCATCTCCTACACAGTAAACGGAAACGATGTGGACGAGGCAACCTACAAGTTCGCATTCCAGAACAAATACGAACAGCCTCCCGTGCCTACCCCCACAGAGCCTGCACCTTCCGACAACCCCAAGACCGGCGACACTACCCCCGTAACACTGCTGGCAGTCCTGATGCTCTTCAGCCTTGCCTGCCTGTTCGTACTGGTACTGAGCCGGAAGCGGGAAACCCACTAATTCATAACCCTGTGCAACAGGGAGCGGCCACCGGTCGCTCCCTGTTTTCTATTTTTGTTGTGCAATCCGTTCACGGATTTACTTTTTAGGAATCTGTGATATAATATGATTAAATAAAACATAATCGGAGGTCATGTATGAATTCCAAAGGAAAAGATCGGTGGCTGTTTCTTCTGGGCATTGCTGTTTGCTTTGCCGTCGCCGGGCTGTCTGTTCTCATCGAACGC
This sequence comes from Oscillospiraceae bacterium, assembly GCA_017521485.1. Lineage (GTDB taxonomy): Bacteria > Bacillota > Clostridia > Oscillospirales > Oscillospiraceae > Faecousia. The sequence continues at coordinate 33,117 of JAFXCL010000023.1, read as the reverse complement.
CTTGTTCCTGGCGATCTGCTGGGCGCATCCATCATTGCTTTGTTTCTGGGTACGATCATCAATAGCTTTTGGTCTCCCAAATGGATCCAGCCTGCCCTGAAATTTACATCGAAGAAAATTCTGAAATGTGCGATCATCCTCTTGGGTGCATCCCTATCTGTCCGTACCATTATGTCAGTGGGCAAAATGACCTTCTTTGTAATGCTCTTCACTTTCACAATGTGCTTTGGCGGCGGCTACTTTATCCGCAAGCTCTTTCAGCTGAACTGGAAGCTCAGTAACCTGATCTCTGCCGGAACAGGTATCTGCGGCGGCTCTGCGGTGGCGGCAATCGCGCCTGTGATCGATGCAGAAGATAAAGATATCGCTTTTGCTATGTCCTCTACCTTTTTGTTTGATATGGTTATGGTGGCGCTGTACCCCATTATGGGTAGGGCCTTGGGAATGTCCGACATTGCCTATGGCATTTGGGCAGGCACATCTGTAAACGATACTGCCAGCGTGGTGGCATCCGGCTATGCCTTTTCTGAAGCAGCCGGCGATTTTGCCACAATGGTGAAGCTCACCCGCACCATCGCCATTATCCCCACCGTTCTGGTATTTGCCTGGATCGGCACACGAGAAAAACAAAAAGCGCTCAAGGAAACAAACGGTGGACAAACAGTGAAGCTCGGAAAGATTATCCCTTGGTTCATCTGCGGTTTCCTTGCATTGGCAATTCTCAATAGTATCGGCTTCATTCCCCCGGCAGTCTCCGGTGTTATGAAGCAGGCAAGCAAATTCCTGATGGTTTCCGCATTGGCTGCCATTGGTCTTGGCACCAGCATTGCCGACTTCAAAAAAGCCGGCCTTGCCCCAATGTTCTACGGTGTCACCATCGACACATTGGTAACCCTGACCGCACTGGCGGTCATCTGGTGTATGGGCCTGATGTAAACACAAAAAGGAGGTGCTATGCACCTCCTTTTCTTAGTTGCCAGAATGCTACAGCGCTGGCTGCCGCTACATTCAGAGAATCTACCCCGTGGGCCATTGGAATTTTTACAGTATAATCACAATGGGCTATGGTGGTTTGTGCCAAGCCATCCCCCTCCGAGCCTAATACAATCGCAAGCTTTTCCTCCCGGTTCAGCGCCGGATCATCAATGGAAACAGAGTCATCGGTCAGTGCCATTGCGGCGGTCTTAAAGCCGTGGGTATGGAGCATTTCTTCCCACTCGGCTCCCACAAAGGTCCAGGGAATCTGAAACACTGTACCCATACTCACTCTGGCGGATCGGCGGTACAAGGGGTCACTGCAACCAGGGGTAAGCAGCACCCCATCCATTCCCAGTGCCGCGGCAGAACGGAAGATCGCACCGATATTGGTGGGATTCATGATTTCCTCCAGCACTGCGATCCGCCGGGCAGAAGCGATCACCTGCCGGAAGTCCGGCAGCGGGGGACGGCGCATTGCGCACAAGAGGCCTCTTGTCAGCTGATATCCGGTCAGCTGGGTAAGCACATCCATCTGTGCCGTGTAGACCGGCACTCCCTGGCATCGCTGGATCACTTCCAGACTTTCTCCCGTCATCCGACTGCGCTCCACCAAAATGGACACCGGCTCACAGCCTGCATCCAGTGCCCGGCAAATCACCTTCGGGCTTTCTGCAATAAACATTGCCTTAGTAGGATCAAAGCGGTTTAATAGCTGTGCTTCCGTCAGCCGGGCATATACATCCAGCTCCGGCGCATTAAAATCTGTAATCTCAATGATGTTCACAATTTCCGTTCTCCTGTGTGGTTTTTTTCATTATACTCCCTGGTCGCCTTTTCTGCAATTGATTTTCCGGGTAAAATATGGTAAAATGTGTGCAAATTCTTTAGGAGGCACAAAATGTCCCGTCTAATAAAAATGGTGCTGGGTGTCTTTGCCCGGCTGGTTAAATTATATTTTATACTGTGCCGCTGCGTAAAGCATCCGGAAAAGTATACCCAGATGGAAATTTACACCCGTATTCAGGATGTTATGAGACGCGCTATTGCCAAGGGCAATGTGTCGCTTCAGGTCTTCGGCAGGGAGAATATTCCGGAAGAAAACGGCTTTATGATCTATGCCAATCATCAAGGCATCTTCGACCCCATTGCCCTTGCTTCTGATTTCCGCGGTCCGCTGGCAGCGGTGTACAAGCACGAACTGAAAAATGTGATCTTAGTCAAACAGCTCGCTGCGGTTACCCACTCCTTTGCAATGAATCGGGAGGATGTGCGCCAATCCCTGACGGTGATCCGGGCAGTGACCGAGGAAGTGAAAAAGGGTCGCAACTATCTTATTTTCCCGGAGGGTACTCGGAGTAAGAACGGAAACCGGATGGGAGATTTCCACGGGGGCAGCTTCAAAGCCGCTATGAAGGCAAAGTGTCCCATTCTGCCGGTAGCCTATATCGACAGCTTTATGGTCCTTGACCGCAAGGGAACGCAGCCGGTGACGGTGCAGATGCACTATCTGAAGCCCATCCCTTACGAGGAATATCAGGGCATGACGACCGTTGCCCTTGCTTCCCTGGTAAAATCCCGTATCCAGGAAGTTTTAGATCAATATGCATAAATTCAGGGCGTGTGCATTGCACACGCCCTTTGGGTTATTCTGCTTTTTCTGCTTTCATGGTGTAGGTGGCTCCCGCCACGATATCTGTAGCGTCCACACCGGTGAGGGCATACTCGCCGTCAATGTAGAATGCCCAGTATGCGCCGTCTTTTTCGTACACATAGGGGATTCCGTTGACTGCCTTAATAAACAGTCCGTAGGGGCCCTCCTCGCCTGTGATCAGACCCAGCTCCAGCAATGCTTCCCCCACAGTCTCCTTATCGGTACTCACTTGGGCTGTGGCGGTGCTGCCGTCCAAGTCCACCACTGTGAAGGTAAACTTGCTTGCACCCTGACCCAGGCTCTGACCGTCGGTAAATACCGTAGGCTCAGTTACCTTTTCCTGCGCTGTATCGTTACAACCGCTCATAGTAAGTGCCATAGCCGCAATCAGCACCATACAAACGATGAACGACAGCCATTTTTTCATGCTGTTCATTTTCATACTTGTTTGCTCCTTTATTATAATTTCCTTTCCTGTGCCGGCACCGCAGCTTGGATAAGGTTTTGCTTCCGGATATTCCGGCTTGGTGCAGCAAAAGCCAGCCTTCTCGGAAAATTCCAATGGCATTTCCCCAAATTGCGGCATTTGGGTAAGGCAAGTGCCAAAAACGCACCTTACGGCGACGGGCTCGCGCAGGTTTTTCACCTGCTTCCCCGGATAGCTTTTCTATTATAACACAGGTGCTTTGGTTTTTCAACGGAATTTATAAAAAGGAGCGTTGCCCAAGCAACACTCCTTTCTTAATTATTTCAGCAGCTCAACCGGTACTTTGAACACCATTTTGGTAATTGCCACAGGTTTTCCTTCCTCCAGCTGGACTTTCACCTGATGCAGATCCTCGGGATACAGCACCAGCACAGAGCCGGCCTTCAGCTCCACATATTCCTCCGCCTCAGTTTCCACAAAGTATACATCCTTTGCCTCATTGTACTCGCCGGCAACGCCCTTGCCGGCAGGGGTAATGCCCATTTTCTCCTCACCGGAGACCACACACTGGATATCGCAGAACTTGTGGTGTGCCTCAAATTTGCACTGGGCTGCAGGAAGGGTATCGTAGTAGTTGCCGATGCAGCGAATGCCGTCACCCAGTTCAACGGTCTCCTTATTTCCAGGCAGGTTGCCGCCGTTTAAGAAGTCCAGGCACTTTTGCAGATACTTGTTTTCAGATTTCTGGTCAGCAGTCATATACAGCATAATTACACCTCATTTTATGTACTTGGTTTGTTACCACCTTTATTATAACCCATCGGCACAAAATCGCAAGTACTATTTAGAAATTGCGCAACCTTCCTCCCTGTGCTATAATGAAAAAAAGGAGTGTTTATATGGAGTATTCCCCGATGGTTCCAGGCCGTTTTCTTTCCCGGCCCAACCGGTTCATCGCCCATATTGAAATCGGTGGCAGGGAGGAGATCTGCCACGTAAAAAATACCGGCCGCTGCCGGGAGCTTTTACAGCCCGGCACCACCGTTTGGTGTCTGGATGCCGCCTCCCCTGCCCGCAAGACCCAGTATGACCTGATCTGCGTGGAAAAAGCAGGACGGCTCATCAATATGGACTCCCAAGCCCCCAACAAAGCCGCCGGGGAATGGCTGTCCGCCGGTGGACTGGGTGTGATCGAAAATTTGCGTTCTGAAACAACACAGGGCAATTCCCGCTTTGATTTTTCCTTTACGAAAGACGGAAAACCCTGTTTTCTGGAAGTAAAGGGCGTCACCTTGGAAAATAACGGAGTCTGCGCCTTTCCGGATGCGCCAACGGAGCGGGGTGTAAAGCACCTAAAAGAACTAACCGCCCTTGCAAAAGCGGGATACGGTGCTTATGTGCTGTTTGTGATTCAGATGGCGGATGTAAAATACCTGCATCCCAACGATGCCACAGACCCGGCTTTTGGGGATGCCCTCCGGGAAGCTGCCAGAGCCGGTGTGCAGATTTTGGCAATGGACTGCAAGGTCACACCAAATACTATGATTCTCAACAAACCTGTAACGGTAAAATTATAAAATTCGGGAGGGGCATTGCCCCTCCCCTACAATTTGTTTTTACAACGTTTCCAGTAATGCTTCCAATTGGCTAAGTGCCTCGATCTCATAGTCCGCCGGGATATCAGCTCTGGCGGGCTTTTTCGTCGGGTTGATCCAGCAGGTGGCAATGCCTGCGTTTCGTCCGCCTAAAATATCGGAAGTCAGGCTGTCGCCTACAATGATCGCTTTCTGCTTATCAAACTCCGGAATTTGCGCAAAGCACCGCTCAAAGAACAGCTTGTCCGGCTTATCTACGCCCACCTGCTGGGAGATGAACACTTCCTGAAAATATTTTCCGATCCCCGCACTTTCCAGCCGGCTCATTTGCACATCTGTTGCGCCGTTGCTCACTAAGTACAGCTTGTATTTTTCGGACAGACGGCGCACTGCTTCCTCCGCCCCGGGCAGGAAAAAGTGCCCCTGGGCAAGATTATTTACATATCGCTGCGCGCAAAGGGCGCTGTCCGCTTCGATCCCGTATTCTTGGAAAAGGTCACCGAACCGCTGAACCTTCAGCCGCTCCCGGGTGATCTCTTTTCGCTCCAGCATTTCCCAGTAGCTCTGGTTGATCTGGCTGTACCGGGCGCAGACCTCCTGGGTAGGCGCTAAGGAAAAGGATTCCAGTGTCTTTTTCAGGGCTACCTCTTCTGCCTTTTTGAAGTCCAGAATGGTATCGTCCATGTCCAGTAGCAAAAATTCGTACATATTATTTTCTCCTGCGGTGGATTTCATTGGCAATGGCTGCAAACTGACCGATGTCCAAGGTTTCCCCCCGGACATTTTCAGAAAGTCCGCAAGATCGGATCACATCCTCTGCCCCCGCTTTTCCCAGCTCCGGGAAACCGGAAGCCAGGCCGTTCGTAAGCTTTTTCCGGCGCATAGCAAAGCTTGCCCGCACAGTGCGGAAGAAAATCTCCTTGCTGTGGATTTCCCAGGGCAATTCCTTTCTGGTCCGCAGAGTCACCACTGCCGAGGTGACCTTCGGCTGGGGCAGGAAGCAGTGGGCAGGCACATCGAACAGGATCTCCGGCTCTGCGTAATACTGGCAGAACACGGTAAAGGCGCTGTAATCCGCTGTGCCGGGCTTGGCAGCGATCCGCTGTGCCACTTCCTTTTGCACCATCACCGTCACCGCCTGGAAGCACTCTGCTTCCAGCAGTGCGGTCAGGATGGGGGAGGTAATATAGTACGGCAGATTGGCACAGGCCATAGGCCGCAGACCGGAAAACTGCTCTGCAACCAGCTTTTTCACATCTTGTTTCAGCACATCATCCCAGATGATCTGCAAATTCTCAAATTCCCCAACGGTGGTTTTGAGGATCGGCTGTAGTCGCTTGTCCAGCTCCACCGCGCAAACCTTTTTGGCATTGAGGCAAAGCTGCTGGGTCAGCGGTCCAATGCCCGGACCGATCTCCAATACGCCAACTGTCTGATCCACACCGGACTGCCGGGCAATTTCCTCCGGCACCCACCGGGCGATCAGGAAGTTCTGACCCTTTGCTTTGGAAAAATGAAAGCCGTGGGCTTCTAAAAGGGGCTTCATCACCTGAATATTACAAACATCTATCATAAATAAACCTCAGAAAATAAAAATCCGTGTGCTGTTATTATAACAACACACGGATATTTTTGCAATCCATATTATCGCCAGTTGGCATCGCCTAAGAAGTAGATGGTGCAGTTACGCACACCGAACTGGAAGCATTCCGGGTCGGTTTCAAAGTACAGGTCCACACGGTTGCCCTGAATTGCGCCGCCGCAGTCCTCTGCAGTGCCAATGCCATAGATGTAAGAGCCGTCGTTGGCAACGATGAACATCCGGGTTCCGTAAGGAATCACAGTGGGGTCAACTGCCACCACACCGGGACGCACTTTAGAGCCGGTTGCTGTGGTATCGTTACAGCCCTCGTTGAACTGGCTGTAGCCGGTAGCAACGAACTGTGCGGTTCTGGTATAAGTCAAAACTTCGCCGGTAGACAGTACGATCACGCCGTCACCAATGAGAACCTGACCGCTTTCGCCGCCCACATTCTCACCGGTACCCACAGCCACCACCTGATTGACAGGCTGCTGCAGAACAGTCTCTTCTACTACGGTACGGCTCTGCTCCTGCATATTCACATACACAACATCTGCCTTGCGCAGCATCTGACCGGGTACACCCTCGGTGATCACCCTCTGCTGACCTTCCTCCATAGTGGGGTCATAGCAGTAGGTGGTTTCAAAGGGCATTTCCACAGTGTAGGTCTCAGGCTGATGAACCACGTGGTCCACAGTCAGCGCCAAGCCATCATAGGTCATAGTGTCCAGAGGCTCGGATACCTGATAATCGCCGCCCACAATGACGCCCAGCCGCTCCAGCAGCGCCTCCACGGTCTCACCGTTGCTGGCGGTCTCAATAGGCTCGCCGCAGACGGAAACTGTGATCTGCTGTGCCCGCTGCACAGTGATCTCTCCGCCGGTCCAGGATGCCTGTGTGGTGTAGGAATCCTCAGCTCCCAGCTCAAGGCCTGCTTCACTGAGGACTTTTTCCGGATTGGTTGCATATGTAGTGTGCACCGTCACCTGATCGCCGTCAGTGATCACATATGTATTTTGTGCAAACGCCGGTGTTGCCAGCATGCTGGACAGGCAAAACATTACCATCAGCACAGCTGCGATCCGGGTAAGCTTTCTGTTTCTGTTGATCGAAATAAGCTGCAAGAAATAGACCTCCTTTCGAAAACATTCGTCATTCTTCCGCCCAACAGGCGGTATCAATCGGTAACAAAGAAAAACAATCCTGCAAAGGACTGTACGCCTATTATAACAATTATTTTGAAAAAGTCAAGCCTTTTCTGCTAAACTCGGTAATTTGACAACTTTTTACTAAAATATAGCATAAATTTTATGTAAACTATTCACGCAAAATATACAGTTTTAACCAAATCCAAACACAATATCTAGTGGTTTTGTGGTTCTAGTCAACATAATTCGTAAAATTATGTAACTTTTTTTAATTTTCTGTTATACAATAATTATGGTAACCAATTTTGCCTTGATTTTCAGGTTTTTTCTTCCCGCAGCCATAGAAAATCCTTTATTTTTTCGTTGTACACCTCCACTTTCCAGGAAATAAAGTCTCGGCAGTTCATCCTAATGAATAATACATCAAGTCGTTTTTGACAAGAACGATTGTGGCAATATTTATTGACAGCTATATATTTTTGTGGTATATTGACTTTTAGTAAAAAGCTGTGAAGAAGACACGGCGCTTTGTAAGATTCTCAGAGAGAAGCCTAATTGGTGAAATGGCTTCGTACCCCTGCAAAGTGGCTACCCCTTCTGAGCCGACTGCCGGAAATGGCCGTCCGGGTGCGCCCGTTATTGCGTCAATGAGTGGCAGAGAAATCTGCAACCAGGGTGGAACCGTGGAATACTTTGTATCCCACCCCTGTTTTTATTCAGGGGGGTGGGTATTTTTTATGCCTTTCTCCCAACAGACAAGGAGGAAAACGAAAATGGAAAACGAAAACCTGTACACATTCGAAAACCCCGAGTACCGGAAAACCTTCTGGCATACCTGCTCCCATATTATGGCGCAGGCAGTCAAGCGTCTGTGGCCCGAGGTGCAGCTTGCGATCGGTCCTGCTATCGACGAGGGCTGGTACTACGACTTTGACGCCCCCTTCTCCTTCACCCCTGAGCACTTAGAGAAGATCGAAGGCGAAATGAAGAAGATCTGCAAGGAGCGCATCCGCTTGGAGCGCAGCGAAAAGCCCCGGGCAGAAGCGATTGCCTACATGGAATCCCTCAATGAGCCCTATAAGGTAGAGCTGATCGAAGATCTTCCCGAGGATGCAGTCATCTCTTTCTACACCCAGGGGGAATTTACCGACCTGTGTGCCGGTCCGCACCTGGACCACACCGGTCGTGTGAAGCACAACGGTTTTAAGCTGACAAAGTCCTGCGGCGCTTACTGGCGTGGCGACAGCAATCGGAAAATGCTGCAGCGTATTTACGGCATTGCTTTCCCCAGTAAAGACGAGCTGGATCAGTATCTGGAAGCACAGGCTGAGGCTCTGAAGCGGGATCACAACAAGCTGGGCCGTGAGCTGGAATTCTTCACAACTGTAGAGGAGATCGGTCAGGGTCTGCCCATCCTGCTGCCTAAGGGCGCAAGAGTGATCCAGAAGCTCCAGCGCTGGATCGAGGACGAGGAGCAAAAGCGTGGCTACCTGCTTACCAAAACTCCCCTGATGGCAAAGCGGGATCTTTACAAGATCTCCGGTCACTGGGATCACTACCGGGACGGTATGTTCATTATGGGCGATCCGGACGATGAGGAGAAGGAGTGCTTTGCACTGCGTCCTATGACCTGTCCTTTCCAGTATCAGGTCTATCTGAACCGTGCCCGTTCCTATCGGGATCTGCCTATGCGCTTAGGCGAGACTTCCACATTATTCCGCAATGAGGATTCCGGTGAGATGCACGGTCTGATCCGTGTGCGTCAGTTCACCATTTCCGAGGGTCACCTGGTGCTCCGCCCCGATCAGCTGGAGGAAGAGTTCCGCGGCTGTCTGGAGCTTGCAAAGTATGTTCTGGACACTGTGGGTATGCTGGAAAACTGCACCTTCCGTTTCTCCCAGTGGGATCCGGCCCGTGCCGGTATTAAGTACGAGGGTACTGCCCAGCAGTGGGAAGAAGCCCAGCGGGTCATGGGTGAAATTCTGGACAATCTGGGTGTGGAATACGAAGTGGGCATTGATGAAGCCGCTTTCTACGGCCCGAAGCTGGACATTCAGTATAAGAATGTGTTCGGCAAGGAAGACACCATTGTTACCATCCAGATCGATATGCTGCTGGCACAGAAGTTCGGTATGGAATATGTGGATGCAGACGGTCAGAAAAAGACTCCCTATATTATCCACCGCACTTCCCTTGGCTGCTACGAGCGGACTCTGGCTTACCTCATTGAGCGTTATGCCGGCGCACTGCCTCTGTGGATGATGCCGGAGCAGGTTCGGGTAATGCCCATTACCGACCGGGCCCACGATTACTGCAAGGGTCTGGTGGAAGATCTGAAAAATATGGGTATCGGCGCTGAGGGTGACTACCGTTCTGAGAAGCTGGGCTACAAGATCCGTGAGGCGCAGCTGCAGAAGGTTCCCTATATGCTGGTGGTCGGCGACCGGGATATGGAAAACGGAACCGTTTCCGTCCGTACCCGCAAGGGCGACGATCTGGGCGCTATGACCCCCGACGAATTCACCGCAAAGTGCCTGATGCAAATCGCATCTAAGAGCAAGGAAGTATAATCGAACGATTAAAACAGCCTGACGGCAAGCCGTCAGGCTGTTTTCTTATTTGATTCCTTGATATTCCTTTTGGACTTGCTCATAGCTCTGAATATTTCCAATATCATAGCGTCTGCCGGGCATCTCCATTGCGTGGACAGGTAACTTCTTGCAAAGCCAGGCAATAAAGCTGCCGGGGGCATCTGTACCGCAGCCGGAGTCGATGCCGGTTGATACCATTTTGGCTGCTTCCTTCGTGTAGTAATAGAAAGGCGGGCAGCACCAGTTGGATCGAGGCTTAGCAGGCTTTTCCTCCATACACAGCACCCGGTCATTTTCATCGATCTCCACCACACCGCTTTTGGACAGCTTCTTGGGATCTACCTCGTAATAGCGCATAATACAGGGCGTATTCTTTTCCTTTGCGTAACGGACAAATTTTGTCAGGCTGAAGGACAGCACATTGTCGCCTGCGATGACGATCATATCGTCATCCAGCTTTTGGCTCTCGATGGCAAACTGGATGTCCTTCACCGCACCCAAACGGGTCTCGTTGGTACTTGTTCCGTCATCTACTACGGTAATCTTTTGGGGTTTGGTCTTTGCCCAGTGGGCAAAATGGTGGGCAAACCGGTGGTTGGAGATCACCACATATTCATCGATCAATCCGGCAGTATCCAGATCGTCCACCAGCCAGTCTAGGATCGTTTTCTCCTGCACCTTAAGTAAGGGCTTGGGGAAATTTTCTGTTAAGGGATACAGCCGGGTAGCATATCCCGCCGCTAAAATCAAACATTTCATAAGCTTCCCACTCCATCGGCGCTTTGGCAGATATGTACGGAGAATTTATCAGTCAGATCGGCGAATTTCTTTAAGTACTCCCGCTTGACTGTTTCTGCGATTGGTTCTTCATAAGCCGGATCTATCAGTGCCATACAGCAGCCTTTGAAGCCCGCACCGGAGAACCGTCCGCCATAAATGCCATCGGTGTGCACCATAATTTCATACAGCGCTTTTAATTCCGGAGAGCCGGCTTCATAATTATAAATAGAACTGTGGCCGCTTTCAAAGGACAGCTTGCCAAACTCTTCAATGTCGCCCCGCCGCCAGGCTTCCACACTTTTCTCGACCCGCTGCATTTCCTGAAAATAATGCTCTGCCCGCTTGGCAAAGGGATCGGGCAAACGGTCCTTATATTGCAAGTAGATTTCATAAGGGACATCCCGCAGATTGGTATCTGCGATCTTTCCATATTCCATACCCGCAAACGCCAACATGGAATAAGCTGCGCTGCGGCACTCATCCACCCGCAGATTGTACTTGGAACTGGCAAGGCTCCGCTCCAAGCCAGAGAAGAAAATGGCGATCTTATAGGGCTTCATGTTGGCGGGAGTAGGGATCCGTTCATAGCTGCAATCCTTTGTGTCCAGATACAAAAGGTGGTCTTTTTTGGAATAGACCTCACAGCACTGGTCCAGCAGACCGCAGGAGACACCCACATATTTGTTTTCCGCAGCCTGTGCTGTCAGGATCAGCTCCTGATCAGAAAGGTTCAGCCCGTTAACCTTGCACAGTGCGCACAAAAAGGCAAGAATGACCGCCGCAGAAGAAGAAAGTCCGCCAATGGGCAAACTACCTTCTACCACGCCACACAGACCCACTGTCAGGCGATATTTCTGGGCGAGCATCAGTGTTGCACCCCGAAGCTGGTCTGCCCAGTCGTTTTCCTTTACCTCCGGCACAGCCGCCACATGCCACTGGGCACGCTTGGAAAATTGCAGGGAAACCAGCTCCACAACGCCATTCATCTTAGGGCTGTATGCAATGTGGATGCCTTTATCCAGCGCTAAGCCGGTAATTTTTCCCTGGTTGTGATCCACATGGGCACCCACCGGGCACACCCGATAGGGACAAAACGCCACATCCGCCGGCGGCTTCTTATATATGGATTCATAAATTTCAGTACAGTTCATATAGCCTCCAACGACATTGCACCACACAGGATAAAATCATTTATGCACCTGTCTGTACAACTTTCTTCTTGCGTTTTTTTCCGTTAGCTTCCGGGAAAAATCTATTCAAAATATATGCCTCAAATCCACATCCAACACAGCTGATAATCAGCCAAATCAACCCGCCATACCAAGTGGCCGGTATAGAGATTGCCAGCAAAGAGAATACTCTTCCTGCCATTCCTCTCCAAAAAATATCGTGCTCATAGTAAACCAATGTATTTCGCCCAATGGCGCAAAGCCATCTGGGGAACTTTTTTATCCGCTGCGCACAAACAAACAGCGCACTACATCCTACTGTAATCAAAAGAAAACAATAAGGAATGTTGTAATACTCATCCATATGGATATCAAGTGTGCGTTTCGGGAATAAGAACACACTTGCAATCACCAATGCCAGATATACACCTAGCCATCCCAGGCACATCCATACCTTTAAGCCTTGAAGCTTACTTTCATACTTTTTAAGCCAGTAACCGATTAATAGATAAAACTGACAAATTAGTGCTGTCCTGAACTGAAACAGATCTCCCACTCCAAAAGCACTTAGTGTCAGTCCTCCTGCAGTAATCAGCAAAACAGCTATGCCTAACTTCCATCCGGAGCCAAATATTTTTTGTAAGAAATAAAAGAGAGTCTGCGCTATGATTAAGCAAACCATAAACCAAGACTGCTTTCCAATCAGTGTTTCCACTGCGAGGTTTGCATAATACGCAAATCCCTGTGTTAGAATGAACCGCAGTCCAAAACCTAAGGATAATATAAGCCACGGTATTACGATCTTGTGAAGGATCCGGTTTAGAAAGGTTTTGATATCTTCAGTTTTACCATACAGCAAATATCCTGTTATCGCAAAAAACATAGGGACTTTTACAGGGCTGGTAAACAAAAAGAATTCACTTTGTTTATATGTGTGCCCATATATCACAAAAAGCATAGCAAGTGCCCGCAATGCATCCAGCCAATCCATTCTCGGCTTATCATTTTTTATCATTTTAGTATCGTCTGGATTGACTAACGTCAACTTTTTTATGCCTTCCACAAAAGTCCCTCCTTTTTCACGATATCTTTCTTTAAAAATGTTTTGAGAATTTTTTATTTTTTCAGTGCCTCACGCAATTGCGTACTGCTTGTTCCCTTTGTGTAGGGGAAATAGACGATTTCCACACCTTTGTCCGCAAAATATGCTTCGTAGCGGGCGAACCGTTCTGTTCCCTTGTAATCGCTCCCCACAAACAGTTTGTCATAATGCAATGCATCATAGGCATCGGAATCCTCCGTAAAGGATTCGATCGCACGGTCTACATAACCGATACTTCCCACAATCTCCAACCGCTCTTCAAAGGGAATGAAGGTCTCCTTTCCCTTCCACGCGCCGCTTTTATGTACGCCTACGATCAGATAATCACACTGTTCCTTGGCTCTGCGGAGAAGATTTAAGTGTCCAATGTGGAACAGATCAAAGGTTCCACTGAGATAGCCTACAACCACTTGGGGCTTTTCAGACATCCTCCCGCTGTTTTGCTTATACTCGTAGCTTTCCTTGCCGTACTTCACCGGATCGGTATGATAACGATTCAAAACATCCCGATAAACCTCATCATACTGGGGAATATACAGTGCCTTTCTTGCAAACATATTCTCCAGAATTTCCCCTGCCACATCCATTGTCAAAGACAGGTCATTTCCGGTTCCGTTGAAGTTTGTTCCTTTTAGAGATCCGGGAGAAACATCCAAAATGCGGTTTTCATAGCCCTGTGCATTTAGCTCAGCATTTATATTCTCAATAAAGGCACAAAGACCAGCTTTCGATGCTCCGTAAACAGAAAACAGGGGGGACGCAATATGTCCTGCAATACTGCCCATCACTGCGCAATAAAACGGCTGGCTGCTTCGGATCTTTTTATAGTACTTTTGTATCACCCGAATTGCACCAAGCTGATTGCATTTGATCAGGTTGGTTACTTCCGGCTCTGTCAGTTCTTCAAAAGGTGCGACCCGACCAAAACCGGCGGTGATCACCAGCGTGTCAATATCCGTCACAGTGTCAAAATACGAATAGTTTTCCTGCACCAGATCCACACGGCGAAAGCTTGTCTTCTGCTGAAACCGCTCCCAATGCAAGCCCACATCCTCTGCTCTTGGTGCATCCTTGCCGGCAATATAAATATGTTCGTAGCCCTTGTCCAGCAACTTCATAACCATTGCCAGACCAATTCCGCTATTTCCGCCTACTACCAGCGCTTTGCTCATATTACCCCTGCTTTCTTATCGTTCAATCCAGTCCTTAATGATTTTTGCAACCGTTTCCGACGCATGACCAGTTTCGCAATCACCGTAAAACTTTAGAATCTCTTTGCAATTTTGCTTTGCTTTTTCTTGTGTCAAACCTGACAGAATTGCTTCCAACTCCTCCTGGGATTCTGCGATATAATACGGACTTTCATCCATATCAAAGTAGAAACTTCTATCTTTCAGATACTCCTGCCGATCTGCATGAAATAACACAACAGGCCGCCCAGTTAAGGCAAAATCACCGGCGCAGGAAGAATAGTCTGTAATCAGCATATCTGAGATCAGCAGCAGATCTCCCATATCTTCATATTCAGAAACATCCACAATCCGCTCATCTTCCCCTTGGTAACTTAGTCCAACCATCTTAGGATGGGCGCGCATTAAGCAGATCCACTTGCAGTGATCTCGCTCTTCCAACATAGTAAGTGTTTTGGTTATATCAAGCTGCTTAATTTCCAACGCCACTTTCTTTTGCGCTTCTTCTCTGCGTAATGTAGGTGCATACAGCAAAAGTTGTGTTTCCTGAGAGCAGTTCAGTTTCTTTCGAATCCGCTCTTTTTCTTGCTCATCCTGCAATATCAGCCGGTCGTTTCGGGGCATTCCACACTTTAGCACATTGCCTTTGTATAAGAATGCGGAACGGTATTGGCGCTCACCGTAATCAGATCCCGCAATTGCATAATCACACATTCCCGGAATCTGCTCACCAAGCACCTTATCCGGTGGCCACCCTTGCTCATCATGCAGCACTTTCTTAAATGCCTTATCCCCATGCCAAGTCTGGATAAAAAGTTGTTTATTGCTTTTAGGTAAATTGGAAAGTGCAAAGTTATTTACATACACAGAAGCGGTTGCGATCTCTTTGCGAACTCTCCACGGCCGACTGACATCCACACAACGAATCCCATCTGAAACGATGCATTTTTTATCTGTGGGATTTATGAATAACCAAACGATTTCCGCTTCCGTTTTTTCCGTGGCTAATGCCTCAGAAATGGCTCTCGGGTTGTCCGAATATGACTTTCCTCCGAAACTGATAAACACAACCTTTTTCTTATTTATACCCAGCACCATTCGAACAATATGAAAATACGCACGAATAATCCGTTCTTTCCAGTGTTTCATTGCAGCTGTTCCTTCCTGCTTCTGCCTTTCTTGATACCGCGTATATACTCTAACAGTTCTTTGTGGTAACGGGCAAACAGCACTGCTACATATACCAGTACGACAACAATCTTATAAACAAAGTTACCAATAGAAAATGTGTTTCCGAATTTTAAATAGGAAAATACCATACCGCCCAGGACAAACACGCCGATAAATAGCATATTTTTAACAGTATCCCATACTCTTAATCCCACATCTTCAAACATCTTACTAACACCGATCACAATTCCCACTCGGATAATCATCGCAATCCAATCCGCTATAATAGATCCATAGACTCCCCATGCGGGAATCATAAAATACGAAAGAACAATATTAATTAAACTGCCTGACACCGTTGCTATAAAGAGCATTTTAGACGCCTTTTTATAGTAAAACAGGATCTGTACATAGAAATAATAAGCTATTTTAATAATATAGTTTATTACAATCAGTGGTACATATCTCCACGCATCTATGTATGCAGCATCCACAAACAACACTATATAATCCTGCGCAAACAACGCTATTCCCAGCATGAAGAGTCCCACAACTGAACTCATTAAATTTGTAATTTTTCGAATTCTTGCTTTGTAATAACCTTCTCGATCATGTAAGTTTTCAAACAGCCAAGGGCTATACGCTCTAGATACATATCCCTGGATTGTATCTGCCACATTACCAAACTGCGCTGCCACTGTATAAACACCCAAGCCCGATAATGAGGCTGTTCCTCCAATCATAATTTTCGAAATCAGCAGTGCCAAATGGGTAGACAGGTTGTGTGGCATAATCGGTATAGAGTATTTCAACGCGTCCTTCAAAAGGCCCCAATCTATACAGAAGTGAATCGTTTTCTGTAAGCTCATCTCTGTCAAAAAATAAGCTGTATATAACACATAGCTTATAAGTGTTGCCAAAAGAGAACCTGTTGCGCCCATTTGAAGCACAACAATAAAAAGAATGTTCAGTGCTAAAGATATAAAGAAAAACACAATGCTTATAATCGAGCTTTTCATTGCCTTTTGCTGACTTTTCAATATCATATCATAAATTGTATACTCACAATTAAAAATAAGTGAAATAATACAAATTAAGATAACTGGATAAAAATCAAGCCCAGAAAAAACATATTTGGATAAAGCTCCTCTAAATATTGTAAAAAGTCCGCCAAATGTTAAACCAGATAAAAATACAAATGTACAAATTGTTCCATAGAAACGCTTTAGTTTTTCTGGGTCCTCTTTTAGCTCGACATAAAAGCGTGTAACTGCAGAGAACAACGAAAAAGACACAACATAGCACATTGTCCCATTAAACGTGCCAACAATACTGGTAATACCGTAATCTTCTGTTGTCAGATAGATCGTATATAACGGCAGTAAAAAAAAGCTAACACATTTTAAGAGCAATCCACTGCACGAATAGATCACTGCATTTAATATTACTTTTTTTCCCGATGATTGTTTGCCCATCTATTTGTTCTCCTGTCTGAATCTTCCAATTATGGATATAATTTCCAAATACTTCTTCCAAATATACATATTCCGTTTATTTTATTTCTTTCTTGCCCTGCTGATTGAGATCATTCCTCTCCAAAACAGCCTGTGCAGCTAAAAGCAGAAAGCAAAGGCGTGTGTGAGGATATCCCTCTGATATATACTGACCTCCCATACAGGCTATTAACGCCACCAATGCTGGCAATAATGCAAGAACCCGTTCCTTCTTATCAATTGATTTGGTTCCCAGATTGTAACATATTCCAATTATTCCCGCAATAATGATCATTCCCACAAGTCCCAGTGAGATCAAAATATCTGTTACAGCATTATGCGGAGATGTATATATCCCAAGTGCATCATAATAAGATCCTATTCCGAAGCCAAAGAAGAAGCACCACGGGTCTCTCACCCATTCCTGTATGTAATAAGTAAATATTGTAATTCTTCCGTTTGAGATATCTTCCTCACCCACAAACCGTTCAATCACAGACTGAAATATATCTGGTATAAATGTTGCTACCGCAAAAACCATTGCTCCTATTATCCCTAACAGTAAAATACCGGCAAACAGTTTTTTTCTGCGGACAACCAGTATCAGATAATAGATTATGGCAGCCATTGCTGTTACCAAAAGTCCGGTTCTGGAACGGGTCAGGAATATCAGGAACAAAGAATAGCCTGCCAGAACAATGCCAAGCGTTTTGGATATTCTTTTTTTATCTATATATTGCAAAATGATCGCTACAGAAATTGCAAACATAACAGCAAGCTGATTGGAATTATAGGATGTCTGCATACCCTGCTGTGCTTTCCAGGTTCTTCCCAGTCGGCTGCCGCCCGTTCCCTTCAGAAGGGCTTCCCAAGTTAAAACATCGGCAGTTAGTATCATTGTTACTGTTCCGCCCAATATAGCACCTGCTACATAACACAGCAACGCGCTCCGGAAATCTTCCGCAGAATACGCATCATTGCACCAGAACACAGGCACAAAGATAATCAGCATTCTTGTAATATAATCATAGAGCACACCATTGACTGAACTTTTTGAGAACATTGTCATGTTCAGTAGTTGCAGGAATAGTAGTCCTATGTTCATAAGGAACATTCTACCGTTTAGCTGCACCTTGCCGGAAGAAAACATCTTATAAAGAGATATCACCAAATAAACAATAACGATCTCGTTGTGAGGAACAGTCAGTGCCGTTGTGAAAATATATATTCCCAGAGATGTTCCCCTGTCCATCAAAACAAAGGCTACTGCACACAGTCCTGAAAATATAAGATCCGGAACATTTACTCCCGCCAGATCGCGAAACAAATACAGCACAGTAAACAGCATAATAAAAATTGCCTGCTGCCTTCCTTGGTCCAATATGATTTTCCCGCCCCGGACGGTACTGTGTTTTCCGTCTACTCTTAATATAATTCGTTTCATAAATATATGCCCTTAACTGTTACCGCTAACCACAGCAGTAGTTTACTGCTGTGTAAAATTCATACTTCAATCTTTTGGCAATTGAATCCACTGACCAAACTTATAATCCCATTCCTCCGGTTCAAACGGCACCATTCCGCTCCAATGGAAGAAAGTCAATTCACCAAAATAGATTTTCCCATTCACTTCATAAAAGTCCACCCGCAATTGGGGAACACCCTTCGACAACACCCCTGCAAGTTCCTTCATTTTTTCAAAATTGACAGGCTTTTCCGGTAAAACCGGCGCATTGGGGTGGCCGTTTGTAAGAGGCAGATGTTCGTAGTTTTCATCGAAGAAATCAAATTTTGTCTCTTCTGTTGCACTCGCGCGCTCTGTCGCAATAAAAAGCGCTTTCATATGGCCGTCAAAGCAGAAGAACTTGTAGTCCCGCAGCTCTCCTGTTGCCTCGTCTTCCATATATTCTTCTGCGATAATGCGAGGTTGCAGCTCCTTATAGGGCCATTCTCTGCCGCTATAATAGTAATTCCGGTTCAGGCAGCGGTTTATCTTGCTTTTTGCTGCTTCCTTGTCCAGTTTGCTCTTGTCCTTGCAGATCACAAGACCGCCGCAGTCATGGGTGCATTTGAGCACAAACTGATCCGGCAGGCTGTCAAAATCAATATCCTCAAAGTGTTCCCACACGCCGAAGGTCGGAATGATGTACTCTTCACCGATCCGCTCCGCTACATATTTCTTTGCCTCATATTTGTCTACCATACCGGGGTGCTCCGGTTTTCTGTTATAAAGCTTCAGCCACTGCAATTTTTCGCTAAATGTTTTGGGATTTCTCAAGTTGAGTCTTTTACCCATATTGGCCCAGAACATCAACTTCAAATAAGGCTTATCCGGCATCCACTTCAAAAACCCGTGGGCAGAAAAGGCTAAAATCGTATATTTCAGCGGGTTTTTCAGATAGTTTTTAATAATCATTCCAAATTCCTCTTTGTGTACCACATTTAGTTATTGCAAATGTCCGTAATATAAGATATCCACTGATCCACAATTGCTTCGAGCCGGACTTGTTCCTTGATCTGGCATGCATTTCGGCCCATCCGGGCGGCGGTTTCAGCGTCCGCTGCCATTTGGTGCATCGCTTTTACAAGGACCTGCTGATCTTTCACCGGAATCAGCAATCCATTCTCTCCGTTTCGAATAAGCATTCTGGGACCGCCACAGGGACAATCCGTCGAAATACAGGGCAGTCCCAACGCCATTGCCTCGATCAGCGCATTGGGCATACCCTCAAAATCGGAAGTCATCACAAAAAAAGCGGCGTCACGGATCTGCTGATGTACATCCTTGCAAAAGCCCTTCAGAACCACTTGATTTTGTAAGTTTTTCCGCTCCAAGTCAGCCCGGATATCCCTTTCCAGAGGACCTTCGCCGTATATCTCCAAGATATATTCCGGCTTTGTCCTGATAAATTCAGCAAAAGCGTCTAAAAGCATTGGGTAATTCTTCTGCTTATTCAGTCTGCCAACCGCCACAACTCTTTTATCCCGAACTCCCTCATAGGGCGCAGGCAGCGCCGAAGTCAAGGGGTTTAGGATTATGCAAGACCGTTTTTGGATTCCTTTATTGAAGTACGTCTGGGCGTCCGGTGTTTGGAACACAAAACCGTTGCTTCTGCAATATGCGATCTTACGCAATATCTGTTTTGCGCGGCTTGCCGGATCGATTGCGGGATCATTGCGTTCGCTTACAATCACAGGAATCTTCAATCCCAAGGCAGCAAAACAAACATCAATATTCGTTCCAGACATAAAGGAAACAACCACATCTGCTTTACTTTTCTTGATTGCTTTTCGAATATCCGAAATTCGCTGAAAGGTGCGCTGCAAAGTATTCAGGCTCTGATGCCGTTCTTCACAGGATAAGTATGTCAGCTCCACTTTCTCGGAAAGCTCGTACACCAAGTGATCGTTCGCTACCAATATAATTCCGATCTGATAACCTCTTTCAGTCAATTCATTTGCCAACGAGCAAACTACTCGTTCCGCACCACCCGAGCCGAGAGATGAGATTGCAAAAACAATTTTATTTGGTTTTCTGTTCACTGCACACACCTCCCAGTACTAAAGCTTAAGCGTGAAATATTTTAGACATCAATTTCTTAAAGGTTCTATAAGGCTGCTTGTTTTGATAGGTGCCCAAGCTCAGCTTTGCCACCCAATAGTCAAAAAACGCATCCGGCAAAACTCCCGGGTGGATCAAGGAAAAAGAGGTTCTGTTCATGCCGCAAAAGTTCCCCTTTTTCACATTTTCCAAGTGGTCGTTATTGTTGCCGACACGCATACGGCTGGCTGTCATATAGCACTGATATCCGCATTTTCGGGCAATATCCAGAGCAAAGTCTGTGTAGCCGCCACCGGGGAAACACAAGGTGTGGATCTTCTTATCTAGCTTATCTTCCAGAATCTTCTTGCAATCTTCAATCTCCCAGCGAATATAACCTTGATAATCCTCTTCGGTTTCATAGGTTCCGTGGCTACCGGTATATTCTTCCAGCTTCTGGCCGTTATGCTTTCCGATCAGATAGTCTACATAGGCCTGTTCCGGTATAAATTTCTTTCCGGAAATCCTGCGTCCGTATTCGAACACCGGATAACCGGTAGGAATCATATCCCGGTACCGGTTTGCTTTTCCGTTCCAATGGTTCGGTGCATCCGGATAAAGCATCCATGCCAGCCAATAATACTTGTGGAACTTATCCGGTGTATAGTAGTCCACCACCTTATCGGAGGTGAAGATGAACTCATGGGTCATAGTATGGGCCTGAATGTCGAACACGCCGGATTTCTCCGCCTGCTCCACTTCCTCCCATGTCATAAATCCCCAGTCGCTATCATCGCTTTCCGGACTGACATAAGCCGGATTGACAAAAATAGTAGCTCTTGCTCCGTATTTTTTCAGAACAGGCATTGCCACTGTCAGGTTGTCTTTGTAACCGTCATCAAAGGTCAGTACAATGAAATTCCTTTTGGGGTCATAACGGTCATTGAGAAGGTCATCCATACTGATCATTTGATACTTCCACTGCTTCAAAACCTTTAGATAAGCATCCAAACCTTTTGAAGATACCGACAGCTCTCCCATAGGGTTGTCCTGAGGGTGATCATTCACCGTATGAAGCATAAGGATGGGAATATCGTGCATATCAATTCCTCTTATCTTCCTAAAATCTCGTGGTAAAACTTTTCAAATTCTGCCGCCACACGGCAATCTAAGAAATTCTCTTTAAACAGTTCGTAGGAAACTTCGCCTGCTTTTTGCCGCTGCTGAGGCGACATCTCCAGCAGCGTTTCCATAGCGCTGACCAATTCCGGCAAATTGTCATTGGCGACTACAAAGCCGTTCTCGCCTTGCCGGATCATTTCACTCAGGTCTGTGCTCTGGGTAGAAATAATCGGTTTGCGCGCCCGCATAGCCTCTGCTATGGTGTTAGGAGAGCCCTCCGTGAAGCTTGTTTGTACAAAAACATCACTTCTGGAAAGGGCTACATCCGTATCCGTCCGGTAACCCCAGAAGCGCACCTTGTCTGCCACACCGCAATCTTCCGCAAGCTGCTGCAGGTTCTCTGCCTCTGATCCGTTTCCAATCACCCAAAACCGGGTATTTTCATATTTCTGTGCAATCTGTGCAGCCGCTTTAATAAACAAACCGTAATTTTTTACCGGAGCCAAGCGTCCTAACACAGTAAACACAAACTGACTTCCCTTGTCCCGGTCATATTCCGTCTTTTCTTCTGTGTGATAATCTATCCGCTCAGCCGGTATAAAACCATTATGCAGTAGTTTTATGCGCTCCTTGGAGACAAATCTCAAATCCCGCCGCAGAATCGGCTCCATCTCTAAGTTATTGATTGTCCACCAGTTTCCAAATAAATTAAGTAACGAGTTGATATACTTATTTGCCCTTCCAGCAAAATGCTTTTTGCCTAACATTGCTCCCACAGGTATGACCTTACGGCAAAGCGCTGCACCGGCGCGGCCATAAATATTGGCGGAACAGCCACCAAAAGCATGCATAATATCAATGTTATTCTGCCGAATGTATTTAGCGATTTCCTTTATAACAGCAAATCCACCTATTTTTTCTTTATCGAAAAAAACGGTTTTTACGCCATCAATATCTAAGGCATCGCCTACCTTTGCATAATATAAAATGGTAATATCAAAATTGCAACGTTCCTGTAAAATTTGATACATATATAGCATCTGCCGTTCTGCACCACCGCAGCCAAATGCATTTGTGACCCAAAGGATTTTTATTTTTTCCTTCACGCGGTATCAGTCCTTTGCAATAATTTTTTCCGGCAGCTTTATCATATCGCCAAGTATTCTGTCATATTTTTCCGGCACAAATTTTCCATAACCGGAAGCCGGAAAAAAGGTAATCTCGCCCACATAAGGTTTTCCTTCTACACTATAAAAATCCACACGCACATAGGGTTCTCCAGCAGATAGCACCCTTGCCATTTCCAGCATTTTCTCCAGTGCCGGTGGCTTTGCAATTTCCACTTCCGGATGGGCGGGGTAATTAAAGGAAAACTCCATTAGCTCCCAATCGAGCGTATAGAGGTTCTTTTTATGTCCTGAGAACCGATCAAAGTCAACCTGCACACAATATGGTTCTCCATCAAAACAGAAAATCTTATAATCCTTTAGCTGCGTTCCGGATTCATCTACCATAAACTGTTCTGCAATTACCCGGGGCACTACATTTTTATAGGGCCATTCTCTGTAATATAGATAATAACTATTCTTCATCGCCTGACGCAGGATGTTTTTAGTTTTTTCTATATCAAGCTTTGTTTTATCTTTACAAATCACGAGCCCTGCACAATCGTGGGTAGCCTTTAGCACGAATTGATTGGGTAGCTTTTCAAAGTCGATATCATCTACACTGTTCCATACCCCAAGCAGTGGCACTACATATCCCGGTCCGATTTTCTCAGTTACGTATGCCTTCATCTCACATTTATCCACCATTCGTGTGTGAGATTCTTTTTGATAATACAACTTTAACCACTGTAGCTTTTCATTGAAAGTCTTAGGGTTCTCTAAGTTTAATTTCTTTCGAAAATGGCTGTAATACTTAAACTTTACCCACGGCTTATCCGGAACATATTTAAAAATTCGTTGTAACACAAAAGTTCTAAAGGACATTTTGGCACTCCTCTTTATATCCATTACAGTTCTATCACCTTGCGCCACAAGTCAATCACGACTTCCACACGATAGGCTTCGGCAGTTTCTTTGGCTTTTTGTGCAAGGCATTCCATAAAAGCCGAATCCCCGATTAATTTTATGATTGCTTCTGCCAATGCGGTATCATCCCCACAAGGAACCAGCAAACCGTTTTCATCATTCCGAATCAATTCTTCAACACCGGGGTAATTTGTTGATATACACGGCAGGCCCATCATCATTGCCTCAACCAAAGCATTGGACAAGCCTTCAAACTCCGATGTCATCACAAATAAATCACTCTGCGCCAGTCTTTCATGGATGTCCGCTACATTTCCTTCTAAAGATACTGCATCTTGCAACTGCAAGTCATTGATCTGTTCTTGCAGGCTGTTCTGCAGTTCTCCATCTCCATAGATCCGGCATTTGGTCTGCGGATAGACCTGGCAAACCTGTTTCATCGCAGATATCAATATTTTTTGGTTTTTTTGACCCGTCAGCCGTCCGGCTGTGGCAATCACCCGATCGCTGGCTTCTTTTTGCGTTTTCAGTGCTGTTACACGGATTGGGTTCGGGATAACATAGCTGTGTGATTCGTGGGCAGAAGAAAAACAGCTGCGCTCATAGTTGTTTTGAAAAACGATCGCTTTTGCACGAAAATATATGGTATCACAATACCAACGCATAAGCCGTCCCCGGCCGTCGTGCTTCGGATCGTTGCGTTCTGAAACGATAACCGGAAGCTTAAGACCTGCCGCAGCAGTTAGCACTAAAGCGTTGATGCGGCCTGCAAACGATACTACACGGTCTGGGTGGGTATCTTTCAGAAATCTTCTGATCTTCCCTATCCAGGATGCCGCATTTTTAATATAGGAAGTATGTTTTCCGGTTAAGTCCACGATCTGAATGCGGGAATCTAATTCATACTCCACTTTATTTCGCAGGAGCAATGCAATCTGCACATCCCAACCGCGAGCACAAAAATCATTGGATAGGATGGAAATTACTCGTTCTGCACCACCGCGGCACATACTTCCCATAAAGAATACCACTTTCATTTCTTCACCCCATCTTATCTTTCATCTTAGTTGACAAAAAGCCGCTCCAGTGTCTTTTTCACAACTACCTTTTTATCGAATTGGGCTTCGATATGTCTGCGGCCGGCTTCACCCATTGCGTGGCGTTGCTCTGGAGACAATTCCAAAAAGCGCTTCATCTCTTGATACAAGCTTTCCCAATTTCCAGCCTCCGCCAAAAAGCCACTTTCATTATTTAGCACCGCTTCTTTGCATCCATATACATTGCTGGTAATAATTGGCCGTCCGGTTGCAGCAGCTTCCAGGTTTGTGTTAGACATTCCCTCATGCCAGGAAGGCAATACAGAACAGTGGCACGCCGCCATAAAAGGTCTGACATCCGGCTGGAAGCCATGATATTTTAGCCAACCGCTCTCTTCGCAATGACGGATCGTCTCTATATAATCTTCTTCATAACCGCCCAAAATCTCCAGAGTGCAGTCTTGTCCTTCCTGTCGCAAAGCCTTCATAGCATTCAGCAGTTCATCCACACCCTTCTCCCGCATAACGCGACCTACAAACAAAAAGCGGGTCGGCCCGGGATCCATAGGGTAAGGCTCGTATGGGAAATCTTCCAGATTCACACCTGCGCCATTCAGTACACAGGTTGTGTCCTCCCGGACAATCTTCTCCTGAAGGAATACTTTCTGATTTCCTGTGTTTTCAAAATAGACCACATGAACCTTGCCACAGGCTATTTTATACATCATAGTAACCATTTTCCGCAGTATACCCTTTTTCTGAAAAGCGCTTCCCAGTCCAGTAATAGTCAATGCATAAGGGATCTTCGCAAGCCGGGCTGCAAAGCCTCCGTAGATATTGGGCTTAATGGTATATGTGATAATTTGGTCCGGCTTCACCGTTCGAATAATTTTTCTGTAGTGGAAAAACAGCTTCATATCCTTCAGCGGATTCATACCTCTCCGGTCCATATTTGTTTCAATGTAGGTACATCCGATCTCTTTCAGATCCTCTACCCGTTCCCCCCAGGGGAGAGAAATATACACCTGGTGGCCATTTGCGACCAGGGCTTCTAACAATTCCTTTCGAAAGCGGTACAGTCCTCCATCGTTATTGGCAAGCACTAAAACTTTCATATGTACTCCCTTAGGGCTGAGCAGTCTTTTGCTCTGTTCCCATAAACTCTTCCATTGTGGCAGAATTTTCGAAGCTGATGCCCTCTCGCTTCAGCACAGCTCTCACCGTTGCCAGAATGATCTTCATATCGCCGAGAAATGTGATGTTATCCACATAAGTAACATCCAGCTTGAACTTCTCTTCCCAGGTAATGGCGTTCCGGCCATTGACCTGTGCAAGTCCCGTTAGACCGGGCCGAACATCGTGGCGGCGGCGCTGCTCCGGCGTGTATCGCTCCAGATACCGGACCAGCAGCGGTCTGGGTCCGCAGATCGCCAGATCCCCGATTGCGATATTAAAGAGTTCCGGCAGCTCATCTAAGGAAGTGGACCGCAAAAATCTTCCGTATTTCGTAAGCCGCAGCTCATCGGGCAAAAGATTTCCTTTTTCGTCTTTCTTGTTGGTCATAGTGCGGAACTTGATCAGCTTAAAAATCTTCTCCTGACCGTCCTTGCCTTTTTTGCCCGGACGCATCTGGACAAAAAAAGGATTTCCGCCCATTGCGATTGCTCCCACCACCGTCAAAACCAACAGCACAGGAGAAAGCACAACAATCGCAATCACAGACAAAGCAAGATCCAACAATCTTTTAAAACACTTTTCGTACATAAAGTTGTTCCTCGGTCTTTTTACTGAAAGCAGCCTTTGATGATCTCGATAATAATCGCCTGCTGCTCCGGGGTCATCTTATTGTCACTGGGCAGGCAAAGGCCCCGCTCAAAAATATCCGCACCCACATCCGGTGCACCGCCAGCAATATACGCATTTGTCTTTGCACGGGCAGAGCCGCTGCGGGTAATAAACTCGTGCATCCGGTACATCGGCTGCATATGCATAGGCTTCCAAATCGGTCTGCCCTCAGCATTATAGCTTGCAAGGGTTTCCAGAATTTCTGTAGGACAGGTCTTTCCTGTTTCAGCTATGTACAAGGCTGTTGAATCATCTCTGACCTGCTTGCACATATAATCCCTGTCAATAATCATACCGGAGAGCCAATAGTTCGGCTCGGTATCTTTTACAATGGGATTCATTTGTACCGGGAGATCCTTAAAGCCTTCACAGTATCTTTCGTAAATTGCCTTTTTCTGTGCAATATGTTCTTCAAGATAGTTGTACTGTCCCCGCACAACACCGGCGATCACATTGCTCATACGGTAGTTATAGCCCACCTCTTCGTGCTGATACCAAGGTGCATTTTCTCTTGCCTGTGTGGACCATTTCCGTGCTTTATTTGCCACCTCAATATCATTGGTCAGTAAACAGCCGCCGGCAGAACCTGTGATGATTTTGTTGCCGTTGTAGCTGATTGCCGAGTAATCACCAAAAGATCCGCACTGCTTACCGCATACGGTTGCGCCCATTGCCTCTGCCGCATCCTCAACCAAAAGTGCGCCGTGCTTTTGACAAATTTCTTTAATCAAATCCATTCGGCCGGGAAAACCATATAACTCGGCAGACACTACCAGCTTCACATCCGGATAAAATTCAAATGCTTTTTCAAGGGCTACAGGATCCATATTCCAGGACTCTGCTTCTGTGTCAATAAATACAGGAATACCGCCCTCGTACACAACCGGATTTACAGTGGCATCGAAAGTCATATCCGAACAGAAAACCCGCTTGCCGGCTAAAGCACCCTGTCCAATGGGAGCCTTGCCATAAAGGGTTTCTCCTGCGTGTCTGACCGCCAGGTGAAGGGCAGCAGTACCGCAAGAAAGGGCAACGCCATACTGCATCTGCGCTTTTTGGGCAGCAATGCGCTCCACTTCGTTGATGTTCTCGCCCACTGTGCTCATCCAGTTGGTTTCATATGCCTGCTGAACATACTTCATTTCGTCACCGTGCATTGTCGGTGAAGCAAGCCATATTCTGTTTTCGAACTTTTCCATCTTCATAAGCTTGTTTCCTCAATTCCTTTGTGCCGGGCGCTGTACATCGTTGCAAAATCTTCTTTCATATCTGTTCCGCTTTTTAAATCTTTACCAATTCCGGCTTTGTGAAAATTTCTTTATACTTCTGATCCTTTTCCCCGCTGCACGCAGCTTCCGGGTGATACGTGGATACCATTTGTTCCACTATTTTCGAAATATCACAGTTATTTTCGTAAGCAGCTGTCATCAATTGCTGCAGCTGTACCAAAAACACATCCGTATCAAAGGGGATGGGGTTTCCAATGTGGATCAGCTCATTGTCTGTTCGCTGCATACCCTCTTCTGCCATCAGCTTTTCCTCATAAAGCTTTTCACCGGGTCTGAGTCCGGTGTACTGGATCTGAATATCCACATCCGGTTTCAGTCCGGAAAGCTTAATGAGATTTCGCGCCAGTTCATCGATTTTTACCGGCTGACCCATATCCAGCACAAAGATCTCGCCGCCGCTGGCATAAGCGCCTGCCTGCATAACCAGGCTCACCGCTTCCGGGATCGTCATAAAATAACGGATAATATCCGGGTGGGTTACCGTTACCGGACCACCGTTTTCGATCTGCTTCTTAAACAGCGGGATCACCGAACCGTTGCTTCCCAAGACATTGCCAAACCGCACTGCCACAAATTCTGTACAGAAGGCACGCTTGTTTTCTTCCGACCCAATCTCTTGCCCATCCTCCCGGTGGGTAAAAAGCATCGGCAGGTTCTTTGCGCAGCCGGTTTTCACCGCCCGGTCAAAGCTCTGGATCACCATCTCGCAAAGCCGTTTGCTGGCGCCCATAATGTTGGTGGGATTTACCGCCTTATCTGTGCTGATAAGCACAAACCGCTTGCATCCGTGGATCAGCGCCGCATAAGCCGTCTTATATGTACCGATCACATTGTTTTTAATAGCTTCGCAGGGGCTGCCTTCCATCAGCGGCACGTGCTTATGGGCTGCTGCATGATACACCATATCCGGCTTATACTCTGCGAAAACACTGTCAATACGCCGACTGTCCCGAACCGATCCAATTAGCACTTCTAATTTCAAACCGGGATATTCTCGCCGCAGTTCCTGTTCGATATCATAGGCATTGTTCTCATAGATATCGAAGATAATCAGCTGCCTGGGATTGTGCGCTGCCACCTGGCGGCAAAGCTCACTGCCGATGGATCCGCCGCCACCGGTTACAAGAATGGTTTTTCCCTGAATTTCCCTGTAGATCTCGGACATATTGACCTTAACCGGCTCTCTGCCCAGCAGATCTTCCACTGCCACATCCTTCATGCTTGCCATAGTGACCCGACCGGAAAGCAGTTGATAGACACCGGGCAGATTTTTCATTTCACAGCCGGTTTCCTTGCAGATATTCAAAATATCCCGCTTGTCCTCAGCGCTGGCACTGGGAATGGCAATCAGTATTTTTTTGATCGTGTATTTTTCTACATTGGCTAAAATGTCATCCCTGCCGCCTACTACAGGAATTCCGTCAATATACCGACCCCATTTATTGGGATTGTCGTCAATGATGCAGCAAACTTTTATTTTTTCTCCCTGCATACGGGCTACATCCCGTAAAATCCCTTGACCTGCATTGCCTGCACCGATCAGCATTGCCCGTTCTACATTGCTTCCCCTCTGGATCTTGTTCTTTTCCAACAGAATAAAACGGTAAGAGAAGCGAGCACCAAGCACCAGCAAAAACTGGATGCCCATACCGATAATGTAATAGGAAATAGGCATTCTGTTAAACAGGAATGTAATTCCAAAAATATGTACTACCGAAGTAACCGTGGTTGCCAAGGTTACTCTTGTCATCTCCGTAACGCTGGCAAATCTCCAGATGCTGTTATATAGACGAAATCTCCAAAATACAAACAGGCAAACAAGGGCATATATGGGCGCAAATTTAAGGAATGGCACCATATATTCATTCCAAGGAATCTCGGAATACATACAGTCAAACCGAAACCAAAGCGCCAGAAAATAAGAGAAATTTACTGCAATAACATCAAATACAGCCAGTAGAAGCGCCATTATGTGCCAATGCTCAAACCGCTTGCTAAACTTGGGTTTTTCACTCATAACCATTCTCCTGCAATCCAGAGCAGTCTGCTCTGCTTATTTTTCGCCTGTGGCCTCCCGGAAAATTCTCCGGCTGCGGCGGGATAATTCCTCCAGCACCGCATCCATACCCTTCTTCTGCAGGTACGCTACTGCTTGGGAGATGTTTTGCGGTCTGGATGTATTGTTGTGGCAATCCGAGCTCAACAGCTGGACAGTACCGTTTATCAGCAATCGACGGGCCTGTCCCCGGGTTGCAAAATGCAGCAGCCGTGCCGCGTTCATCTGCACCAGGATCTCCTGATCCAAAAGGCGTTCCAGCACTTCCTTTTCCTGCATGGGCAGGTAACGCTCAATATGGGCAAGGATCGGCGTAATGCCCCGGACATTGGAAATACCCCGCACTGTCCGGATCACCTCTTCTCCCCACTGGTGAAAGGGCATTTCCAGAAGCAGATACTGGGAACTGCCGATACACAGCTTGTCCAGATCCTCCTGATAGCATATACCCGGGCGGTATGCCACCTCTGCACCCAGGCAGATTTTAGGAACAGGCATAGTTTCCTTCTCCAACGCTTTATGTAACTCCTGGGCAGATGCATCCCGGCGTGCCAGAAACTCATCTACAGACTCCACCGGATAGTAGTGGGGTGTTGCGCAGATTTTCCGGATGCCCTGCTCATAACAAGAACGGAGCACCTGTACTGATTCATCAACCGTCTGGCATCCATCGTCCATTCCGGGTAAAATATGACTGTGGAGATCGCAAAACGAATAGCTGTTTTCCATAGCTGTCTGCCTCCTCTTTCTGATTTGCGGGATATCCCCCGCTCGCAGACAATTTCGCTATTCTATTTTAACCCATTTCCTCCCAAAAAGCAACTGAAATTGCAAAAAATACCCGTCCTTTTAATGTCATTTTTTGGCAAAAATAACAGGGATTGTATTTGCCCACCTCATATGTTAAGATAATATCAATCAATGATTGCAAATTGGAACGAATTTTGCAGAATTTGGAGGATGTATCTATGCTTAATTGCGCTTACGCAGACTACGCCTGGGAGATGACCTCCCAGCTTTTAGCCATCGACTCCCCTTCCGGCTTTACAGACCGGGCTTCCCAATGGGTGAAAACCGCTTTTGAGTCCTTGGGTTATTCTGCGCAGATTACTGCAAAGGGCGGTGTTTTGGTGGATCTGAGTGGTGAAAAGCAGGACGACGGCCTGCTGCTGGCTGCCCACGCGGACACTCTTGGTGCTATGGTGGCAGAAATCAAGGGCAACGGGCGGCTGCGGCTGACGCCCTTAGGCGGTATGAGTGCCAACAATGGAGAAAGTGAAAATGTCCGGGTATACACCCGGGGCGGTAAAGTAATTGAAGGCACTTTGCAGCTTTGCAACGCATCCGTACACGTCAACGGTGAATATTCCACTACCACCCGCAATTTCGACACCACAGAAGTGGTGCTGGACGAGCCGGTTTCCTCTGCTGACGACACCAAAAAGCTGGATATTCAAGTGGGCGACATCGTTTGCTTTGACCCCCGCACCCGCCGCACTGCCTCCGGTTATCTCAAGAGCCGTTTTTTGGATGACAAGCTGTCTGTGGGTATTCTGTTGGGCTTTGCCAAATACCTTGCAGACAACAAGATCACCCTCCCTCGCCGGACTTGGGTGCATATCACGGTCTATGAAGAAGTGGGTCATGGCGGTTCTGCTTCTGTGCCGGAAGGCGTTACCGAGGCAATTTCCGTGGATATGGGCTGCGTAGGCAATGGACTTTCCTGCACAGAACGGCAGGTGTCCATTTGCGCCAAGGATTCCGGTGGTCCTTACAGCTATCAGGTGGTTGGCAAGCTGATCGACGCAGCCAAGAAAACCGGTGCTGACTATGCAGTGGATGTATATCCTCATTACGGCTCTGATGTGGAAGCCACCTTGCGGGCAGGCTTTGACATCCGTCACGGTCTGATCGGTGCCGGCGTCTACGCCAGCCACGGCTATGAGCGCAGCCACATCGACGGGGTATACAACACCCTGAAAGTCCTATGCGGCTACCTGGGCTGCTGAGCAATTGACAATGGACAATGGATAATTGACAATGAATAACGAGGGTGCTCTCAATGGTTGAGAACACCCTCGCTTATTATTTACTTGGGAATATCAGCAGGGGCGGATATGATCCACCTGCCAAAGCTTTCATCTTGCTGCCAGGTTGTAGCGGGAGGCTAATAGCCTTCCCTACATCTGTTTCCAAACCTTGTATGTAGGGCAGGGGCTTGCTCCAGCCGAAAAAACCAAAAAAATCAAACGGCGGGAGCAAGCCCCCGCCCTACGGTAAAATCGTTAAGCTCGCACCATAATTGTCAATTGTCAACTGTCAATTATCCATTGAAAAAGCGCGTACTGCAAAGGGCAACACTCCGTAAGGAAGTATTGGTTTTGAACGGTCTCTTTTCCGCTTAACTGCATAAAAAATTCCCGAAATGCGTCAGCATTCCGGGAATTTTGTTATTTGTTAATCAAAAAAGTTACCACTTCAAAACTGCATAGCACCTGAAAATAGCGGATATTTCTGCCAGTCAAGGCAAAAAACACAGAAATACTTTGTGTATTTCGAGTATTTTTAACGCAGATTGGCGGGAATAGACGGTGTTTTCAGGCATTACTTCCTTATGGAGTGTTGCCCAAAGCAGTACGCTCTTTTTATAACTTCATTACACCAGCTCGATAACTGCCATCTCAGCAGCATCGCCCCGGCGGGCGCCGGTACGGGTCACTCTTGTATAGCCGCCGTTACGGTCAGCATACTTGGGAGCGATCTCCTTAAACAGCTTATTGGCAACATCTTCCTTGGTGATGAAAGACAGTGCTCTGCGGTAGTTGGTCAGGCCACCCTTCTTACCCAGGGTGATCATCTTCTCAACAACAGGCTGTACTTCCTTAGCACGGTAGAAGGTGGTCTCAATCTTGCCGTTCTCCAGCAGGTCGGTTACCTGCTGACGCAGCAGGGCCTTTCTCTGCGCGCTGGTCTTGCCCAGCTTACGAGTTCCGAACATGAACGTATCCTCCTTTTAGTTGTTGCTGACAGAATCTTCGCTGGCCAGGGACAGACCCATCATTTCCAGCTTCTTCTGCACCTCGTCCAGGGACTTCTTGCCCATATTACGAACCTTCATCATATCCTCACCGGTCTTGCTGATCAAATCAGCCACGGTGTTGATGTTGGCGCGCTTCAGGCAGTTGAAGCTACGGACAGACAGATCCAACTCATCAATGGTCATGGAGAGCTTCGCATCGGGACGCTCTGCGCTCTTCTCCACAACAGTGGAAGAGGTAGCAACAGTCTCAGACAGGTTGGTAAACACAGTCAGATGAT
>JAFXCL010000022.1 GCA_017521485.1 Oscillospiraceae bacterium | reverse complement strand
TCAAACAAACACATTTTTGGGGAGACACTACCTATATCTGGAAGCACGGTAGACAACTCGAAAGTATGACAGAGGATGGCTTTGTCTGGGACTACACCTATAATGCTGACGGTTTGAGAACTTCTCGTAGTAGTGATGATTACGATGCTTCTTTCCAATACTATTATAGCGGTAATAAGCTGGTAGCACAGGGGACGGTTCTAGCACAGGGGACGGTTCTATGTGTTGATGATGATCTGACGCAAATCAATTTGGCAGGGGTTGCTTAGCGATCCCTGCCTCTTTTATACCGCTGTGTCATTGCGAGCCCCAGCGGGGCGTGGCAATCTCCTCACGCCGATGACCGGAATTATTATCTGGAAAAGATCAAAAAATACAAAAAAGGTGTTGACAAGATGCAATATATGCTATATAATACTGAAGTTGCCAGAGACAGCAGGTGGCATATTGCCGTAAGTCCTGCCGAGGTGCGCTGATATGATTTGAGCGTGTCTTTCTGTCTATTGGCAGGAAGACACTTATTTTTTCGGAGGTGAAACACATGCCCAACGCAAAGGTTCTTGAAAGCAAGAAGGCAGTGGTGGAAGCTCTGACCGGCAAGATCCAGGAAGCTACTTCCGTGGTTTTTGTTGATTACAAGGGTATCACCGTTGCTCAGGATGCTGAACTGCGTACCCAGTTCCGTGATGCCGGCGTGGAGTACTCCGTTGTTAAGAACACTCTGACCCGTTTCGCTGCTAAGAACGCAGGCTACGATTTCGACGAGGTTCTCAACGGTACAACCGCTATGGCTACCACCACTGGTGACCCCATCGCTCCTGCCCGTATCGTTGCTGAGTATGCCAAGAAGAACAAGCTCGCTATGTCCATCAAGGGTGGTATTGTCGAGGGTTCTGTTCTGAGCGCAGCCCAGCTGAACGGCTTCAGCGAACTGCCCAGCAAGAACGCTCTGGTTGCTCAGGTTCTGGGTACCTTCCTTGCACCGATCTCCAGCCTGGCTTTCGTGCTGGACCAGATCCGTATCAAGGTCGAAGAGGGCGGCGCTATGCCTGCTCCTGCTGCTGAGGAAGCAGCTCCCGCTGTTGAAGCAGCACCCGCTGAAGAAGCAGCTCCCGCTGAAGAAGCACCTGCTGAGGCTCCCGCAGCCGAGGCTGAAGCTCCCGCTGAGAATGCTGAAGCTTAATCAAACTTAAAACAAACACACATTAAACATTTAGGAGGATATTTACCATGGCTAGTGAAAAAGTCACTGCTCTCGTTGAGGAAGTAAAGGGTCTGACCGTTCTGGAGCTGTCCGAGCTGGTTCACACTCTGGAGGAAGTTTTCGGCGTTTCCGCCGCTGCTGCTGCTGTTGCAGGCCCCGCTGTTGGCGGTGCTGCTGAGGCTGCTGAGGAGAAGACCGAGTTCGACGTCATCCTGAAGGATGCCGGCGCTTCCAAGCTGAACGTCATTAAGGTTGTCCGCGCTGTTACCGGCCTGGGCCTGAAGGACGCTAAGGACCTGGTTGACAACTGCCCCAAGACTCTGAAGGAAGCTGTCTCCAAGGAAGACGCAGAGAAGATGGTTGCAGAGCTGAAGGAAGCTGGCGCCGACGCAGAGATGAAGTAATTTTACTTCCCTATACACAAAGAACAGCCGCCGGTTTCCTACCGGCGGCTTCTTTTCTGAGAGGTTAGCCCATACACATGCACTGCATCATCCAAGCTGCTAGGAGGTCCTGATGGAAACAATTATTGAGTACATTAACAATATAGATCTGGATCAAATCACACTGCTTAAAGCTGGCGGACTGCTCCTATTGGGAACATTGCTGCTGAGTCTCTTTGGAAGATTTGTTTTCGGAAAAAAATCTGCGCTGAACAACGCAGTATCCTCTGCCATCGGAATTTTATTTATCTATGCACTGACAGTCTTCCTGAAAGGCGCAGGCTTCCGGTACGCATCCCTGATTCCTCCCCTTCCCCTTGTAAACATTTCCGGAGACAGTCTTAAGCTGTTTTCTTTTTCAGGTGCAGATTACACAGTGATCTGCAGCCAGGTTTTGAATGTGATCATCCTCTCTTTCCTCGTAAACATTGTGGATGGATGGCTGCCGAAGGGAAAAAACATTTTCAGCTGGATCTTTTTCCGGGGATTGACTGTGCTAATTGCTCTGGTGCTGCATTTTGTAGTTTCCGGGCTGCTGACTGCCTATCTGCCCAAAGGCATCGCAACCTATGCACCACCTATTTTATTGGGACTTTTGATCCTTTTGCTGCTGACCGGCGCACTGAAAATTCTGGTAGGTGCGCTGATGGCGACTGTCAATCCGCTGATTGCTGCCCTTTATACCTTTTTCTTTGCAAATTTTGTGGGCAAACAGATCACGAAGGCTATTTTGACAGCAGCGATCCTCTGCGGACTTGTATTGCTGCTGCAGTATTTGGGGATCGATTCTCTGAGTATTGCACCTGCAATCGTCACATCTTATGCGCCATTTGCCGCGCTGCTGATCCTATTATGGTTTGTAGTAGGGCGCTTATTGTAAAAAAAAATCATATTTTTTGACTTTTCCAGTATTTTTTGTTTTACAAATGGCGAGTGTTGTATTATAATACGAAAGTAAAAAGCGCAATTGCGCAACTCTATATTTAGATTGGAAGTGTTCTTTATGAGCCGGATGCTTGGAACTGTTTCTATGGGTCTTCGGGCGCCGATTATCCGCGAGGGTGATGATCTTACCCAGATCGTTACCGATACCATTCTGGAAGCTATGAAGGAAGACGGTCTTACGCCCCGTGATCGGGACGTAGTGGCTATGACAGAAGCCATCGTCGCCCGTGCACAAGGTAACTATGCAACTGTTGACAATATTGCACAGGATGTGCGCAATAAGTTTGGCGGTGGCACTGTGGGCGTGATCTTCCCTATTTTGAGCCGTAACCGCTTTGCGATCTGCCTGCGTGGTATTGCAAAGGGCTGTAAGAAGATCGTGCTGATGCTCAGCTATCCCTCCGACGAAGTGGGCAACCACCTGATCGACTGGGATCTGATGGACCAGAACGGTGTTGATCCCTACAAGGATGTGCTTACCGAAGAAAGCTACCGAAAAATGTTCGGCTATATTAAGCATCCCTTCACCGGTGTAGACTATGTGGAGTACTACTCCGACCTGATCCGCCAGTGCGGTGCAGAGGTGGAAGTGGTCTTTGCTAACGATCCTCGGGCAATTTTGTCCTACACCAAGAATGTTCTCAACTGCGACATCCACACCCGTGAGCGCACAAAGCGTCTGCTGAAAAACGCCGGTGCAGAGCATGTGTACGGTCTGGATGAGATTATGACTGCGCCCATCAACGGCAGCGGTTACAATGCCCGCTACGGTCTGCTGGGCTCTAACAAATCCACTGAGGACAAGGTCAAGCTGTTCCCCCGGGAATGCCAGGATCTGGTGGAAGCCATTCAGGCAAAGCTGCTGGAAGTCACCGGCAAGCATATCGAAGTTATGGTCTACGGTGACGGTGCATTCAAAGATCCTGTCGGCAAGATCTGGGAGCTGGCTGACCCGGTGGTCTCCCCTGCTTACACTGCAGGTCTGGAGGGTACACCCAACGAGCTGAAGCTCAAGTATCTGGCAGACAACGACTTTGCAAACCTGTCCGGTGAGGCTCTGCGGGATGCCATTAAGGAGAAGATCACCCAGAAGGATGGCTCCAGTCTGGTTGGCAATATGGCAGCTCAGGGCACAACACCCCGCCGCCTGACCGACCTGATCGGTTCTCTGTGCGACCTGACCTCCGGTTCCGGCGACAAGGGTACTCCCATCGTGTATATCCAGGGTTATTTCGATAACTATACAACTGAGTAATAATTACAAAAGCAGCGTGTTGCATTGCAACACGCTGCTTTTTTATGCCTTTTCGACGGCTTCGATGACAGCAGATACCTTGTCGGTATTTACCTGTTCCATCTGTCCGTTGTCATAGCACTGGGCCACATTGGGGTCGATAGGCAGCCTTGCCAGCACCGGCAGCTTAAATTCCGCAGCCACCTGATCTAGCTTACTCTTGCCGAACACCTCGATCTTCTTACCGCAATCCGGGCACTCCAGATAGCTATAGTTCTCCACGAAGCCAAGCACCGGAATGTGCATCATATTTGCCATCTTCACAGCCTTGGTCACGATCATAGACACAAGATCCTGCGGGCTGGTAACGATCACAATGCCGTCTACCGGCAGGCTCTGGAACACCGTCAGGGGCACATCGCCGGTTCCGGGAGGCATATCCACGAACATATAGTCCACATCTTCCCAGATCACATCGGTCCAGAACTGCTTGACTGCACCGGCGATCACCGGGCCGCGCCAGACTACAGGATCTGTGCTGTTGTCCAGCAGGAGATTGATGGACATTACCTGAATACCGCCGGGGGTCATTGCAGGGTACAAGCCCTCTTCGGTTGCGCCTCGACATTCTGTGACGCCAAAGGCAGTGGGTGCAGAAGGACCGGTAATATCCGCATCCAGAACACCGACCCGTTTGCCTCTCTTAGCCATTGCAGATGCCAGCATTGCGGTAACGGTGGATTTGCCCACACCGCCCTTACCGGACACCACCGCGATTACTTTTTTCACACTTGCCTTGGGATTTAATTCTGCCAGCAAGCTCTCCTGCTTGCGGTCAGCGCAGTCACTGCCGCAAGTGGAACAATTTCCATTACAAGCCATTTAATTTCGCTCCTTATTTCATCTTAGGGTATTATAAACCCGCCTGCAGGAATCGTCAAGCCTGTGCTTCTTCCCACTGGGTCATCAGGTCCAGAAGTATGGTATCCTGTTCTTCCTTTTCAGAAAGCAGTCTTGTCAGCTCCTGATAGTCCGCAGCAGCCGCCTCGATCTTCTCATCATAACCGGCAACCACAGCTTCCTGCTTTTCGATCTCCCGCTCCAGACGGCGGATCAGCTTATCCGTATCCTTTGTGCCGCCCTTTGGCTTTTCTTTGATTTTTTTCGGTTCCGGCGTTACAGCAGCCGTTTTTGCGGCAGCTTCGTGCTCCAAAATAGACCGGTATTTGGTATAGCCGCACTTAAAATCTCGGATCGTACCGTCTTCCAACAGCCAGATTCGCTCGGCAAACTTTTCAATAAAGTACCGGTCGTGGGATACGAACAGCAAAACGCCTTCAAATTCCTCGATTGCCGCTTCGATCCATTCCCGGGAGGCAATGTCCAGATGATTGGTAGGCTCGTCCAATATCAGAAGGTTGATCTTTTCGTCCATCAGCATACACAGCCGCAGGCGGGACTGCTCGCCGCCGGACAGCGTTCCTACACTTTTAAACACATCTTCCCCCTGGAACAAAAACGCGCCCAGACGGTCACGGGCGACCTGTGGGGTGCAGTTTTTCTCGTAGAGCATAGTGTCATACAGACTGCGTTCCGGATGGTCAAAATGGATGGTCTGGGGTAAGTATCCCCATTTGACTGTTGGTCCAAACTGGATTTTCCCCTCGCAGTCCTCTTCCCCCAGCAGGCACTTAATAAAGGTTGTTTTGCCTGTTCCGTTATCTCCCAGCAGGGCGATCCGCTCTCCGCCCTCCACGGTCAGCTCCACACCGGAAAACAGGGTGCGGTCGCCGTAGCTTTTGGAAGCATTTTTCATTTTGAACACCACATCTCCGGAAAAGTCCTTTTCTCCGAAGGTGGCCTTCATTGTCTTTTCCTTTGTAGGTCGCTTTGTCTTTTCGATCCGCTCCATTCGGTGCTGGATGGACATGGCACGGCGGTATAAGGTGCGGTTGTTGATGCCCCAGCCCTTCATCCGCTCCACTGTGTAGCCAAGCTGCTTCAGCTTTGCCTGCTCCTGCTCATATTTTTTCAGCTGCAGATTAAAGCGTGCCTGCTTTTCGTCAATATAAAAGGAATAGTTACCGGAGTAAAACTCTGCGTGTCCGTCGGTGATCTCAATGACCCGCTGGGCGATCCGGTCCAGAAAATATCGGTCATGGGAGATCGCCAGGACTGTGCCCTTAAAGCTGTTGATATACCCCTCCAGCCACTCCACACTGCGCAGATCCAAATGGTTGGTAGGCTCGTCCAGAAGCAGAATATCCGTCTTTTCCAAGAGCAATCTAGCAAGGTTCACTCTTGTCTTTTCCCCGCCGGACAGGCTGTCGAATGCCTGAGAGCGCTGGTCGGGTAAAATACCCAAGCCGTTGCAGATCTTATCCACTTCCACATCCATACCGTAGCCGCCACCTGCCTGGAAGCGGTTACACAGGGCATCGTATTCCTTCAGCAGTTCCACGCTATTGTCCTGCGCCATTTGACGCTCCAGCTCTTCCATTTTCCGCTTGGCTGCGGTCAGTTCCTGAAAAGCGGAACGCAGAACATTCTCTACGGTGTAGCCTGCGGGAAAGCGGGGGATCTGAGAAATCAAACCCAGCCGCTTGTGGGGATTGATGAATACTTCTCCCTCGTCGTAATCCATCTGTCCGGTAAGAATATTAAAAAGCGTTGTCTTTCCACTGCCGTTACGGCCGAGGATCGCCACCTTTTCTCCCTCCTGAATTTCAAAGCTCAGGTCCTGCAGCAGGTTCTCACCGATGACAAAAAATTTTGTTAAGTTTTTAACCTGTATATCGATCATTTCAATTCTCCGAATGATTCCGTTTTATAAATCATTCATCAGCCTATAGATTTCCTCTTTTGTATACAAAAGGTTCAGCGCCTGCAGCAGTGCGTTTGCAGACAGATGCTCCGGCAGCGCCAGTTTTTTTATTAGCGCCTGCCGTTTTTGCTTGCTGTCCGGTCCGCCGGACAGACCTAATTCCATGAAATCCTGCTTGGTGATCTGTCCGTATTTGGAGCAGATTTCCTCTCCCTCCACGGTCGCACCTGCTTTTCGCAGGCAGTCTACGATCACTTCCGGGGGCATCCCCTCCACGCCCAGCTTGCCTTCCTTGCCGGGGGCGTTCTTTCGTTTCTCCTTGCCGAACATATCCGGAATATATGCGTGTTTCAAATACTGGGGCTTGATGGCACTTTTCAGGAAATTGCGGATCACAAAACCTGCCCCGTCAGAGTCGGTAAATATGATCAGTCCCCGCTTTTGCGCCGCCTTGCGCAAAAGCTCCAATTGTGCCTGATCCTTAAAAATTCCAAAGCCGGAGGTTTCCAGTATGGTTGCATCCACAACTTGGGAAAGGGTATTTTTATCGTAGCGGCCCTCCACCACGATCACTTCCCGAATTTTAAGCATTTTTTGCCTCCTGCGCAAGCTGCAAGATCAGCATTTCCAGCAAGCGATCAGGCTCGTCCTGAGAGGTTTTTATACGCCGGTCGGTTTCCATTATCAGTTCCGATGCCCGGGCGCAGAAAGCCGCAGAAAGGCGTCCGGCTGCAGACACAGTTTTTCTGGCAGGATAGTCTTTGAGCCCCGTCAGGTGCATCAGGTCCTGGGCGTTTTTACCGCCGTCCAGCAAGATTCGGGCAGCGCTCAGCCGCCGGAAGTGGCTGCCAACCGCGCCTAATATCTTTAGCGGTTCTTCCTGCATTTTAATCAGCTGGTGAAGCTTCACCAGTGCCTGTCCGTAATTTCCCTGACTGATGTGATCGGTCATCTGGAACACCACTGCATCCAGCACCGGTTCTACCACTGCGTCAATATCCGCCTTACAGATCACATCCGTACCGGAATAGGCGCAGATCTTGGAAATTTCACCGCTTAAAGCGGTCATTGTTCCGTCTGTAATATCAATGAGGTAAGCACAAAGCTCCTGAGGTATCCGCTTCCCTGCGGCAGCAAAATGCCGGGAAATCCAGGCGATCAGATCCCGCGGCTCTTGCTTGGCAAATTCCACGATTAGTGCCTGATCTGCAAAGGCATTCCAAAGCTTGATCCGCTTATCCGGCTTCCATGGGGTTGTTTCATAGGTAAGCACCACTGTGCAGTAATCCGGAATATCCGACAGCATCTGCGCCAGCTTTTCCCGGTCCGTTTCCGGCAGCTTAAACAGGTCCACCTCATCTACCCACACCATTGTATGCTCTGCCATCATAGGAAGATTTTCTACTGCGTCTGCAAAGCTCTGTACATCAAAATTCTCACCGGTGAGCTTATGGTAGTTAAAGGATTCTGTCAGCTTGTCCACAAGGATCTTCCGAAGCTGACCCAGATAATGGTTCATGAGAAAAGCTTCTTCCCCGTGGAAAACATAGAGTCTGCCCGGTGTTTTCTCCCGGATGGCAATTTTCAGTTCCTGTATACCGTTTGGCTGTTGGGTCTGTTTTGCCATAGTACTACGCTCCTATTATTATCGTTCCGTCTATATCTGTCCGGAGGACTGTGCATCCGAACAATGCAAGCCGCTGCAAGGTTTCCTGAGCGGGATGTCCGAAAGGATTATCCGCTCCGGCTGAGATCAGCACTGTTTCCGGCTTGGTCTGCCACAGCAATTCATAGCCTGTGGAAGTTGCCGCACCGTGGTGACCGGCAATCAGGATTTCCAGATCCGGCAGCTCCGTCTGGTCCATTAACGCCTGTTCACCGGAAAAGGTGCGGTCTCCGGTAATCAGTATATCATAATTTTCCGGCTGAAACAAGATACATAAGCTGCTTTCATTGTCACTTTTGTCCGCTTCCGCCGCAAAAACTGTGATATTTCCATCCGGAATGGGGAAGGTGCTTTCCGGTTCTATCCAACAAATCAGAGAAGAATATTCCACTGCAAACTTTTCCCGGAGGGTATCTGTTTCCTCTACATCCGGAAGATACAGCCTGTCTGTGGTGATTCTTGTCAGCAGCAGAGGAATTCCGCTGACGTGGTCTATATCGTAATGGGTGACAATGATTCCGTTTAAGTGTGTAATACCTTGGGAAAGTAAGTACTCCGCGGCTGTATCTGCCGCTGCTTCCGGGCTGTCGCCGCCGCAGTCTACCAAGTAGCAGCTATCCCGGTTTTGGAGCAAAACACATTGTCCTTGCCCTACATTGAGCATAGTAACCCGGAACGGATCTACTCTTGCCTCCAAATAGGATGCACACAGAGAAAATCCCAAAGATACTAAAATACAGCAGCCTAACAGGATGGGGCGTTTGTCTTTGCAGAAGTAAAATACAGCTAGTAAAACATAGGAAAATATCAGCCACGAAACAATGTACACATCCCCTACATAGACCGCCGCCAATGGGACTGCACTTAAGGATTTTGCCGCAAACAGCACATAGCGGATAGGCCAGCCTACACACCAGGCAATTGCCTTTCCTACCGGAATCCAAACAAAGCCTGCAACACAGGCAAAAATAATGCCGTAGAAAACGAAAGATACCACCCAAAGGGTCAGAAGATTACTGAGTATTCCCACCAGACTGACACAGCCAAAATACCATGCGCACAAAGGCGTGGTCGTCACCATAGCGCCCAATGTCACGGAAGCAGAGCCGCAGATCCAGCGGCTCAGGCGGGCGCGCAAAGTTTTCCCCTTGGCTTTTCCCAGCCGTTTTTCATCCAAAAGATAATCGTAAATCCGCTGAGAAAACAGGAAAATTCCCACCATACAGGCAACCGACAGCTGGAAGCTGACAGAAGTGATTGTCTGGGGATTGATCAGCAGCATAGTGACAACCGCAAAAGATAGCGCCGTGGGCGGATCGTATTCCCGGTTTAAAAGCATTGCAAGGATCATTAGTGTCTGCATAATACAGGCACGGGTAATGGAGGGTGTAAAGCCAGCCGCTGCCGCAAACAGCAACAAAACCGGAATTCCGATCAGTGCTGTCATTCCCCGGTGCTTTCCCACCAGCAGATATACAAGGGAAAATAAGATGGACACGTGCAGTCCGGATACAGCGATGATATGCCGCAGTCCGCTGATCCGAAAAGCCGTATCCTCCTCATAGGTAAGGAGGCTGCTATCACCCAGCAACAACGCCCGGGCAAAGCCAATCACATCTTCCGGAAAAATCTCATCTATCAGCGCCGTGATCCTGTGGCGAAGCCTGGCTCCAAGGTATTGCAAACGCCCCGGCTCACGGAATGTAACCGCAGGTTCCTCCTGATCGTAAGCCAGCAGAAAAATCCCTTCCCCCTGATGATAGGTTACCTTCTTCTCTCCGCCGGCAGCCGTATATTGAAGCTGAAAGGTTCCCTCCACAAGGTTACCCGGTGCAAGAGATTGCTTTCCGTCCAAATACACGCGGAGGCGGTAAACTTTGTCCTCGATTTTGATTTTTCCTTCTGTTGCTGTGCCGTAGCCAAGATCGTAGCTGTAATCGGTTATTTCAACACAGAGCTTTTGTTTCACGCCATCTAAGTTTCTGGCAGGCGTTAAGTAGATGCTGTCATATCCGTACAGCCACAGAAAGCAAACAAAGCAGCCCCAAAGGGCAAAAGCCGATCGCTTGCGCCACTTAGAGCTGCCAAGACCCATCACGATGGCACTGGGCAAGCAGAAAAGCACAGCCAGAAGCAGCCAAACGCCATAGGACAAATAGATGCCTAATGCACTAGCTACAGTAAATCCGATAGCGAACCACATCAGTTTCCGCACTGCCCTTTTCCTCCTTTAGATATAATTCAGGACTGTTGCAAATGATACATTTGCAACAGTCCTTTGTGTCTTAAGCTTTGGACAAGACGAAATCGTCCACCAATGCCAGCGCATCGTCGATCTTGTTTACATCCTTGCCGCCGCCCATTGCAGAGTCCGGCTTGCCGCCGCCGCTGCCGCCGCAGGCTGTACAGACCAGCTTCACCAGATCACCGGCCTTGATTCCCTTTGCAACCGCATCCTTGCCGCAAACTGCAAGGAATGTGATCTTTCCGTCGTTGACACTGGACAGGACTGCGATCACATCGGACGCCTTATCCCGCAGGGTGTCACCCATCTGCCGCAGCTTGCCTGCATCTGCATCGGGCACATTGGCAGTGATCACATGGAAGCCAGATAGCGCTCTTGCGCCGAACAGGAAGCGATCTGCCTCACCGGCAGTTTCCTTTGCCTTGATAGACTCGATGGTCTTTTTCAGGGTCTTGATCTCATCGATCTGGCTCTCCAGCTTGGATGCCAGCTCTGCAGGCTTTGTCTTAAGAATTGCGCAGGCATCGTAGACCCGCTGCCGTGCCAACTCCATTTCCGCAAGGCAAGCCTTACCGGTGATCGCTTCAATTCTGCGGACACCGGAAGCTACACTGCCCTCGCTCTCGATCCGGAACGGACCGACCTTAGCCGTATTATCCAGGTGCGTACCACCGCAAAGCTCAATGGAGTAGCCGCCCATATTCACAACACGGACAGTATCGCCGTACTTTTCGCTAAACAGTGCCATTGCACCCATTTCCTTAGCCTT
Organism: Oscillospiraceae bacterium; assembly: GCA_017521485.1. GTDB lineage: Bacteria > Bacillota > Clostridia > Oscillospirales > Oscillospiraceae > Faecousia. The sequence continues at coordinate 46,645 of JAFXCL010000022.1, read as the reverse complement.
TTCGATGGGCATTTCCCGCACATCAATGCCGTAGCCCTCCAGAACTGCAGACTGGACAATGGCATCGATCTTTGCCAGTTCCTCCGGGGTAACCGCAGAATAGTGGCTGAAGTCAAAGCGCAGCCGATCCGGCTCTACCAGAGAGCCTGCCTGATGGACATGGTCGCCCAGAACGGTCTTCAGCGCCTTCTGCAGCAGGTGGGTTGCAGAGTGGGCGCGCATAATTGCCTTGCGGCGCTCCACGTCGATAGAAGCAAGCACCACATCGTCGGTCTTGATCGTGCCGCGGATCATCTTACCGCTGTGCAGATACTTGCCGCCCTTATCCTTCTGGACATCGGTTACCTGGAAGCGGCTCTCGCCCACCAGAATCACGCCGTGGTCTGCAGCCTGACCGCCCATTTCTGCATAGAAGGGGGTCTTGTCCAGAACGATAATGCCCTGCTCACCGCCGGTGATCGAGCCGGTAACCTCCTCACCGATGCAAACCGCCAGAACCCTTGCATCGCAGTTAACTACATCATAGCCAACGAAGTTGGTAGGTGTGGTGTCCAGACCCAGGTCGATACCTGCCCATCCCAGATCGCCCAGTGCCTTCCGTGCCTCACGGGCGCGGATGCGCTGCTCTTCCCGGCAGGCGGTAAAGCGGTCCATATCCACGGTCATACCCTCATCTTCCAGCATTTCCACTGTCAGATCAATGGGGAAGCCATAGGTATCCGCCAGCAGGAATGCATCATCACCGGAGAATACGGTTTCGCCCTTTGCCTTGTGACCGGAAAGCTTCTCACCGAAAATACGCATACCGGTATCGATGGTACGGGCAAAATTCTCTTCCTCGTTTTTCACCACGCGAATAATATGCTCTGCCCGCTCCCGCAGGTAGGTGTAGTGGCTCTCGTTTTCCTTAATGACCGTTTCCACCACCTCAAACAGGAAGGGCTTGTTGACGCCCAGGAGCTTTCCGTGACGGGCTGCCCGGCGGAGGAGTCTACGCAGAACATAGCCTCTGCCCTCGTTGGTGGGCTGGACGCCGTCAGCGATCATAAAGGTGGATGCCCGGATATGGTCGGTAATCACCCGCAGGGACACATCGGTCTTGGTGCTCTGACCGTAAGATGCGCCGGTGATAGCGGTGACATGGTTTGTGATATTCATAACCGTGTCCACATCGAACAGGCTGTTCACATCCTGACACACAACAGCCAAACGCTCCAGACCCATACCGGTGTCGATGTTCTTCTGGTCAAGCTCTGTGTAGTTGCCGTTGCCGTCGTTATCGAACTGGGAGAACACGTTGTTCCACACTTCCATAAAGCGGTCGCACTCACAGCCGACTTTGCAGTCAGGGCTTCCACAGCCGTACTTCTCGCCACGGTCATAGTAGATTTCTGAGCAAGGACCGCAAGGACCGGAGCCGTGCTCCCAGAAGTTATCTGCCTTACCGAAGCGGAAGATATTTTCCGCAGGAATACCGATCTCCTTGTTCCAGATCTCGAAGGCTTCCTCGTCATTTTCGTAGATAGAGGGGTACAGCCGGTCCTCTTCCAGACCGACTACCTTTGTCAGAAACTCCCAGCTCCAGGCAATTGCCTCATGCTTAAAGTAATCTCCAAAGGAGAAGTTGCCCAGCATTTCAAAATAAGTGCCGTGACGGGCAGTTTTGCCGATATTCTCAATGTCGCCGGTGCGGATACACTTCTGACAGGTGCAGACACGGCGGCGGGGCGGCTCCACTTCACCCTTAAAATAGGGCTTCATAGGTGCCATGCCAGAGTTGATCAGAAGCAAAGATGCATCATTTTGGGGAATCAGCGAAAAGCTGGGCAGACGCAGATGCTCCTTGCTTTCAAAGAAGGACAAAAACATCTCACGCAGCTCGTTTACGCCATATGCTTTTTTAGCCATTGGAATTACCTCCATAAAAATATAAGTCACCCCTATAAACATAGGGGCGACAATAATCGCGGTACCACCCTAATTCACCGCTATTGCGGTATCTTAGCTGCTCTGTAACGGGAGCGCCCGTCCCGGTCCTCCCGAGCGGCTTGGAAGTGGCTGAAAAGAACGACCTGCAAGGGGCTCTCACCCTCCCCCTCTCGCTATGGCTGCCGGATCTTTTCTATTTTCCGCATTGCCTTTACATATCCTTGGATATTCTACCATAAACAAAGAAAAAGTCAACTATTTTAGGAAAAAAGCAGCAAAAATACTTCAAAGTTTAAGGGCGTATTGCAACGCAACACGCCCTTAATTTCAGATATTCTCCTCCAGCCAGGCTTTCATAGCCTGGCGGCCATTCTCGGTCATAGGAAAGGTGTTTTCCCCTTCCATGGTGCTTTTTTCATAGCAGTACGGTCCGTGCCAAAACTGGGCGAATATGGAGCTTTCCTCCATATCCACCTCTTTTTTCGTTTTCATCACAATGGTCGGTTCGATACGGAAACGAAATTCCTTGCAAGAACCGGTAAAGAGATTGCCCATTGCGAAGGTGTGCAGAGTAGGAATAAACAGATCTGGCATATCAGTCAATCAGTGCCTCCATTTCGTCCAAAAGCTCTTCAAACAGCTTCAGCGCCTGCTCAATCGGCTCAGGACTTGTCATATCCACGCCTGCGCCCTTTAATAGGTCAATGGGACTGGCGGAACAACCACCGGACAGGAATGTCATATAATCCTCCACTGCCATCTTGCCCTCTTTCAGGATCCGCTGAGACAGAGCAATCGCGGCAGAGTAGCCGGTGGCGTACTGGAACACATAGTAATCGAAATAGAAATGGGGAATTCTTGCCCATTCCACAGCGATCTGGTCGTCCACCACCATATCCGGTCCGAAATACAGCTCGTTCAGGCGGCGGTATTCGGCACAGAGCACATCGGAAGTCAACGTCTGACCTTCGCTTACCATTTTGCCGATGTTCAGCTCGAACTCCGCAAACATCGTCTGGCGATAAAGTGTTCCCTTGAACTGCTCTAAGAAGTGGTTGATCAGGTATGCCCGCTCCTTTTTATCGGTGGTCTTACCCAGCAGAAATTCCATAAGGAGGGCTTCATTACAGGTGGACGCCACCTCTGCCACAAAGATCACATAGCCGGCATCGATATGGCTCTGATTTTTATTGGACAGATAAGAATGGAGGGCGTGACCCATTTCGTGGGCAAGGGTAAACTGGCTGTCCAGTGTACCGGTGTAATTGAGCAGCACATAGGGGTGGACCTGCACGCCGGCAGAATATGCACCACTGCGCTTACCCGCATTTTCATATACATCGATCCAGCGGTTTTCAAAGCCCTCTTTCAAAATGGCACGGTATTCTTCCCCCATAGGTGCCAGGGCATCGTAAACCGTCTGCTTTGCCTGCGCAAAGGGGATCTTCCGGTCTACATTGGAAACCAGCGGTGCGTACACATCGTAAAAATGCAGCTCGTCCACGCCCAGAAGCTTTTTCCGCAAGGACACATAGCGGTGCATTTTATCTAGGTTTTTGTGGACAACCTCGATCAGGTTCAGGTATACAGGGGTAGGCACATTGTTACTGTCCAAGGATGCCTCAAAGGCATTTTTGTAATTTCTTGCCTCTGCAAAGAATTTCAGCTGCTTATTCTGGGCATTGAGCAAGCCAGCGGCAGTATTCTTAAAAGCATCAAAGCCTTTATACAGACTTTCGTATGCGTTTTTCCGCAGGGTGCGGTCGCTGCTTTCCTGGCAGGTAGCAAAAGTGCCCTGACTGACGGGATGCTTATTTCCCTGACTGTCCTCCGCATCCTGGAATTTCAGGTCCGCATTGGAGAACATTCCGTAAATGCCGCTGGGGGCTTGTGCCATTTCACCGGCAGATGCCAAAAGCTTTTCTTCTGCGGGGGACAGGATATGGTCCTTAAAACGGCGCATATCTGTCAGGTAACGGCGAAAATGCTCCAGCTCGGGGCATTCTTTATAGAACCCATCCAGTGTTTCATCGGAAATTGCCATGATCTCCGGGGTTTCAAAGCTAAGTGCCGTATTCATGCCCACGGCAACGCTCATATATTTGCCCACGAAGCCCTGATACTTGGCATCCCGGGTATCCTCATCACTTTTGCGCATTGCGTAGTTGCCAAGAAGTCCGCACTTTGCATTCACACACTCCATTTTGTTAAGGAATGCATACAAGGTCTCTCCACCCTCTGCCAAGCGTCCTGCATAAGAGGCAAGTTCTTTTTGGTCTTGTTCCAGTGTAGAAAGCTCCTGTTCCCAGGCTTCGTCGTTTACATACAGGTCTTCAATCGCCCATTTATCCGCTTCGGGGATATCTGCGCGATTTTTAATGGTGTTTTCCATAATTTCCTCCCGATTATCCTTTGTCCATAGCAATGATCTTCTTCATTGCCGCAATACCTACTTTGATAGCAGCGGAGGTGTCCTCCGTCATAGGCATTTGCAGGCCGGCTTTTTCCCGTTCCTGATTCCACACCGTATGGAAGCAGCTACCGCAGCGCACGCCCAGTGCCGCCGCCACTACAAACAGGGCTGCCGATTCCATTTCGCTGGCTTTCACACCCAGCCGTTTATAGCTTTCCCATTTGTCCAGCAGCATATAAGAAACCGGGGATTTTTCCGGGGAATGCTGGCCGTAGAAAGAGTCCTTGCACTGGACAACACCTGTGTGGGTGCGGTAGCCCAATTCCTCGCCGGCAGCCTTCAGTGCCATTGCAACCTCAAAATCCGGCACAGCGGGAAATTCCGGAGGTGCATACTCAAAGGAGGTGTGCTCAAAGCGCACCGCACCGGTGGCTACCACCACATCTCCCGGCAGCACATCCATGGCGATTCCGCCGCAAGTACCGATGCGGATAAAGGTACCCACACCGATGTTGTGCAGCTCCTCCATAGCAATGGAGGCAGACGGTCCGCCGATGCCTGTGGAGCAAACGGAGACCTTTTCTCCCAGCAGGAAGCCGGAGTAGATATTAAACTCCCGGTTCATTCCAATATGTACCGGGTTTTCAAAATGGGCAGCGATCGCCTCACAGCGACCCGGGTCGCCGGGCAAAAAGCAATATCTGCCCACATCCTCCGGATTGCAGCGAATGTGAAACTGTGTTCCGATATCCTGCATAAAATCATCTCCTAAAACAGACTGATCTGATTGGTTTCCGGCAGGCTGCCGAATGCACCTGCTTCTTTGAGCATTTGAATATGGGTCTTACTGACCTTGGGGCAAGCCATAGAGAATTCCTCGATCGACAGGAAGTGCTTGCCCTCTCTGCCGTTTACAATATCGAAGGCTGCGTTTTCGCCCAAGCCGCCAACTGCCACAAAGGGCGGGCGAAGCTTGCCATCCTCGATCACAAAGTTCAGAGCATCGCTCTTATAAATATCGATGGGCAAAAATTCAAAGCCCCGGAGGAAGTACTCATAAGCAACTTCCAAGGTGATCAGCAGGTTTTTATCCTTGGCTGACGGCTTTTCCATTTCCTCGATCGCCTTGATATGTGCCTTGACCTGCTCAATATTGCCGGTCATCATTGCCGCGTCAAAGTTACCCTTCTGACTGCGGCGGTAGAAATATGCCGCATAGAACGCCAGGGGGTGATTGACCTTGAACCAGGCGATCCGGAACGCCATCATAACATAAGCAACGGCGTGTGCCTTGGGGAACAGATACTTGATCTTCTTACAAGAGCCGATGTACCAATCCGGTACGCCCGCATCCTTCATTTCCTGCTCCGCGCCGTCGGGCAGGCCCTTGCCCTTACGGACTGCCTCCATGATCTTAAACGCCCGCTGTTCCGGGATGCCGCAGGAGATCAGGTAGATCATAATATCGTCACGACAGCCGATGGTCTGGTCCACTTTTGCTGTACCGGAAACGATCAGGTCCTTGGCGTTGCCCAGCCACACATCCGTACCGTGGGTATAGCCGGAAATACGCACCAAAAAGTCAAATTTGGTAGGCTTGGTATCCAGCAGCACTTCACGGGTGAAGCGGGTATTAAACTCCGGAACTGCCACCGCACCGGTGGGTCCCAGAATGGGGTCGTTCTCATAGCCCAGCACCTTGGAGGAGGTAAAAATGGACATGGTATCCTTATCGTCCAAGGGGATCTGGGTTGCCACCACGCCGGTCATATCCTCCATTTTCCGGATCATTGTGGGGTCATCGTGACCCAGCATATCCAGCTTCAGGAGGTTTTCCTCCATAGAGTGATACTCAAAGTGGGTGGTGATCTGGTCGCTCTCCGGATCATCCGCCGGGTGCTGAACCGGGCAGAAATCCCAGATCTCGTTTTCCTGGGGAATGACCACAAGGCCGCCGGGGTGCTGACCGGTGGTCTGACGCACATCCATACAGCCGCCGATCAGGCGGCTTTCTTCCGCCTTACTGACGGACTTTCCCCGCTCCTCCAGATACTTTTTTACATAACCGTAGGCAGTTTTATCCGCCACTGTACCCACAGTGCCTGCCCGGAACACATGGGATTTTCCGAACATTTCCGTACAATAGGCGTGGGCGCGAGCCTGATATTCACCGGAGAAATTCAGGTCGATATCCGGCACTTTATCGCCGCCGAAGCCTAGGAAGGTTTCAAAGGGAATATTAAAGCCTTCCTTTACAAAAGGCGTGCCGCACTTGGGGCAGACTGCATCCGGCAGGTCTGCGCCGCATTCAAAGCCTTTCGGTACATCAAAGGTTGTGTATTTACAGCTTTCATTGGGACAGCGGTAGTGGGGCGGGAAGGAGTTGACCTCTGTAATGCCCGACATATAGGCAACGATGGACGAACCAACAGAGCCACGGGAGCCCACTAAGTAACCGTTTTCCAAGGAATTCTGCACCAGTCTCTGGGCAGACATATAGATCACATCGTAGTGACAGTTGATAATATCGCCCAGCTCTGTTTCCACGCGCTTGACGATCAGCTCCGGGGGATTTTCGCCGTAGAGCTGGTGCATTTTTCCGTACACCAGTGCTTTTAAGTCCTCAACTGAGTTTTCGATTTTTGGTGCAAACAGATTGTGGGGCACAGGGCGAACGGTTTCACACATATCCACGATCCTATTGGGATTGGTGATGACCACTTCCCGCGCCTTTTCTTCACCTAGATAGGAAAATTCTGCAAGCATTTCGTCGGTGGTGCGGAAATACAGGGGGTTGGGACTGTCTGCATCCGGGAAGCCTTTAGAGGCAAGGAGAATGTGACGGTAAATTTCGTCCTCGGGATTTAAGAAGTGGACATCACCGGTGGCTACCACCATTTTTTTCATTCTTTCACCCAGTGCCACAATATCCCGGTTGAACTGATACAGTTCTTCTAAGCTGCCGGTAATGGGCTCTTCCCCCTCTTTTTTGGGGGTGAGCATAAAGCGGTTATTGGATGTAGGCTGCACTTCCAGATAGTCATAGAAAGAAGCAAGGCGCTCCAGCTCTTCGTCGCTTTGACCCTCGATCACCGCTTGGAACAGTTCATTATTCTCACAGGCAGAGCCAACAAGAATACCCTCACGCAGCTTCATCAGCTCGGATTTGAATATCCGGGGGAATTTCTTAAAATGGTTCAAATTCGCTTCGGAGATCAGCTGATAGAGATTGCGCAAACCCAGCTGATTTTTCGCAAACAGCACAATATGCTGACACCGCATTGCAGTAGGGTGATTGCGCCGGAACCGGGGGCGCAGGGGAAGCATTGCTTCGTTAATGGACTGCACATCCTCTATGCCCAATTCCCGGAGCTTTTCCATCAGCTTTCCCATAATCGCGCCACAGGTAAGGGCATCGTCCCCCGCCCGGTGGTGGTTAAAGTCCGCCAGGGAGAAATGCTTTGCCACCTGATCTAGGGAGAATCGGTGCAGATCAGGCATCAGATTTTGGGAAATTGTCAGCGTATCTACACTGGTAAGCTCGTATTTAATATTTTGCGCCTTGCAGGCGTGGCGGATAAAGGTGGTATCAAAATCCGCATTGTGGGCGACCAAAACACTGCCGCCTACAAATTCCAAAAATGCAGGCAGTGCCTCCTCTATTTTCGGTGCACCCTTTAGCATCTCGTCAGTAATGCCGGTAAGCTCTGTGGTGCGTTTTTCCAGGAGCATCTCCGGGTCTACAAAGGTCTGGAAGCGGTCAATTTCCTTGCCGCCCCGCATCCGCACAGCGCCAATTTCGATAATCTTATCCCGGCGAGCGTACAGACCGGTAGTCTCCAGATCGAATGCCACATACTCCTCATCGAAAGTCATATTCTGACTTCCGTGGACCGCAAGGGTATCGTCCAGATCGTTAATGTAATAGCCCTCACAGCCATAGAGAATCTTAATCACCTCATCTGTGCCGGCTACCTTAGGACCGCCACCCCAAGCCTCTACGGTATGGAGGGCATCGGTAAAGGACTGGACACAGCCGTGGTCTGTAATGGCAATTGCACGGTGACCCCAAGCCGCCGCCTGCTTAATGGCAGCATCGGTGTTTGTCAGGGCATCCATCATACTCATACGGGTATGCAGGTGCAGCTCCACCCGCTTTTCGCCCACTGCGGTATCTGCCCGCTTGGGCATCTGTCCGGGAATGATGGCAAAGGGCTTAAGTACGATCTCATTTGTAAAGTTGTCCACCTGCAGCTTACCCTGCACCTGAACCACAGAGCCTTTCTTTACGCCCTCTAAAATCGGCTTTGCATCCTTGTTTTCCAAAAAGCGGCTGACACGGATGGCAGATGTATTGTCGGTAATATCAAAATTGATGACCCAGGCATTGCGCTTGGTCAGTTCCTTATGTTCAATTTGAAACACCTTGCCCTGGACGATGATCATTCCCATATCCAAGGAAAGTTCGTTCATAGGCACAGGCGTGCCCTTAAAGGGCTTGCCGTAAATTGCGCCGGTGTCCTGGGGCTTTTCTTCCTTTTTCACAGGCGCACCGGCAGCTTTGGGCAGGTCTACGATCACACATCTGCGCATTTTCTCCATTGCTTCAAAAAGCGCCTTGCCCTCCAGCTTCTCCCCTGCGTGAATTTGGATATCCACTTGGGTGGAGAATTTTTGCTGCAAGGCATCCTTTACTGGTCGGATGCACTCCAAAAGCACATCCTTGCCGTTTGCTTTCAGGCGGATATGAAGGGTATTTCCCTCCCAATCCCACTGTGCGCCTGCCAAAGAACCCCGGCACATAGAATTCTCCCGAACAAACATTGCCATCAGCTCTTCCGGCTCGATGGAAGACATCTGGTCTGCCGGGAATGTGGCGATCAGCTCCATTGCCACAAGTGAGTAACTGTCGCAAATGCTTTGCGCCACTTGATCGAGAAGTCGCTGAGGAATGTACTTTGGGGTATGGATGGCAACGGAAACCTTCCGTGCTGCCGGGTCAATGTCCGCAGCAGCAACGGCCGCCTGAGAAAGAAGATCTTTCATAGCTTCAGGCGGCTGGTACTCCGTAAACATATTCAAGAAAAGTACTATTTCACTCATAGCGTCCTCTGTGTGTAAAATCTAAATTACAGGGTTTCAATGCGTTTTAACAGGGCAGGCAGAAGTTCGTCATAGGGCAATTTTTCAATTCTCTCGCCTTTTTCAAAGAGCATACCGCAACCGTCACCGCCGGCAATGCCGATGTCTGCCTCTCTTGCCTCTCCCGGACCGTTGACAATACAGCCCATAACTGCCACAGTAATCGGCTTCTGACAGTCTTTCAGCGCTGCGTCCACCTGATTGACAAGTCCGATCAGGTCGATGTTCGTCCGTCCGCAGGTGGGGCAGGAAATAATGTTCACGCCCTCTTTCCGCAGACCGGCGGCTTTGAGAATATCCTTCGCCGCATACACTTCCTCCACCGGATCGTCCGTCAGGCTTACCCGGATGGTGTCGCCAATACCGTCGAGAAGCAGCGCGCCAATGCCCATTGCAGACTTCATCAGTCCCATACGCACAGGACCGGTTTCTGTGACGCCGATGTGGATGGGATAGTCGCATTTTTCCCGGAACAACCGGGCAGCTGCCACCATGGTAGGAACGGTGGAGGATTTCATAGAAACACAGGTATCATAAAATCCGAATTTTTCTAAAAGCTCCAGATGCTCAAATGCACTCTCCACCAATGCTTCTGCGGTGGGGTGAGAGTACTTTTCCAGCAGCTTTTTATCCAGACTGCCCCCATTGACGCCGATTCGGATGGGGATGTTTCTTTCCTTGCAAGCAGATACCACTGCCTCCACCCGATCCTCGCCACCGATGTTGCCGGGGTTGATGCGGATCTTGGATGCGCCGCCCTCTGCGGCAGCAATGGCAAGCTTATAATCAAAATGGATATCCGCCACCAAGGGCATGGGAGATTCTTTGCAAATATCAGAAAAGGCTTTTGCCGCATCCATATCCGGCACTGCCAATCGAGCGATCTGACAGCCGGCAGCTTTCAGCTGCTGCAGCTGTGCAAGAGAACCCGCCACATCGGTAGTCTTGGTATTGAGCATAGACTGGATCACCACAGGCGCGCCGCCGCCAATGGTAATCTCCCCTACTTTTATCTGTCTTGTCATTGTGATTACCTCTTAAAGATGGTGAAAATATCCTTAAACAGAATGACTGCCATCAGCCCAAGCAAAAGAACCATACCTGCGCCGTGGATATAACCCTCATATTTGGGGTCAAGCTTTTTACTTGTGATTTTCTCAATTGCCGTTGTCAGCAGCAGACCCACGATCCGGCCTCCATCCAGTGCTGGAATGGGCAGCAAATTCATAATTGCCAGGTTAACAGCAATAAAGCCGCCGAAATACAGCATATTTCGCAGGGCATCGGAAACCCTTTCCGAGTTTTCTGCAGTTTCTGTCATAATCTGCACGATTCCCACAGGACCGGACACATCCCCAAAGCCTGCCTGCCCCCTAAAGAGCATTTGCAAGCTCAGTCGCACAGATCGCGCCACATTGACAGCACTGTTCCACACATATTGGAGCTTACTGCCAAGTGTCGCCTTCTCTACGGAGAAGCTAAAGCCAAATCTGGGGGTGGTTTCCTCGCCAAAGATGTGCTTTTCCATCCGAAGATCCTCAAGAATAATTTTCTCTCCCCCGCGCTCTACCACAACATCGTGGATATCTCCAGGGTTTACTGACAGGATCATAGATACATCTGAGCTTTCATAGATCCGCTCGCCGTCGATCTTTAATATCCGGTCGCCAATGTGCAGACCGGTTTCGCTCACTACGGTACAGCCCGGCTCTGCATCTGCGATCACCGGTGTGACAAACTGCTTTGCCGGGGCAAACACAATCAGAAAGATCAGTAGTCCTGCCACAAAGTTCATGGCCGAGCCGGCAGCAAGGATGATAAACCGTTTCCACCAAGCAGCTTTTTGAAAGGATCGGGGATTTTCCGTATCCTGATCCTCCCCTTCCATAGCACAATAGCCTCCCAGGGGGATGCAACGGATGGAATAGAGGGTTTCGCCTACCTGCTTCTTAAACAGTGCCGGGCCCATAAACATAGAAAATTCATTGACCTGAACACCGGAGAGCTTCGCCGCAACAAAGTGGCCCAGCTCATGGACAAAAATCAGGATGCTAAATAACAGGATAGCGAACAAAATGCTCATAATCGTCCTCGTTTCAATTAATTGTTCCGTACTGCCATACGGGCCAGCCGGTCAGATTCTAATATCTGCTCCAGGGTAGGTGACTGAATAAAGGGAACAGTATCTACCGCCTTGCTCACAAACTCATAAATATCATAAAAACCGATCTTCCCCTGCAAGAACAGTGCCACCGCTTCTTCGTTTGCGCCGTTCATAACCGGGCAGGCTGTGCCGCCGGTCTTTGCGCAGTCTCTTGCCAGCTTCAGGCAGGGAAAGGCCTCCATGTCCGGCTGGAAGAATGTCAGAGGCGGGCAGGTGGTCAGGTCCAGCTTGGGAACTGGGCAGTCCATTCGCTCCGGATAGGTCATTGCCAGCTGAATGGGCAGGCGCATATCAGGAGATCCCAGCTGTGCCATTACTGCACCGTCGGTAAACTCCACCATAGAATGGACAATGCTTTGCCGATGGATCACCACATCTACCTTTTCAAGGGGCAGATCGTACAATCGCATTGCCTCGATCACCTCCAGGCCCTTGTTCATCAGGGTGGCACAGTCGATGGTGATCTTTTCACCCATTTTCCAGTTGGGGTGCATCAATGCATCTGCCTTTGTTACGATGCCCAGTTCTTCCTTGGTTTTTCCGTAGAACGGACCGCCGGAGCAGGTGAGAATGATTTTCTCCACTTCCCGCTTGTGGTTCATGCCCATTAAGCACTGGAAGATTGCAGAGTGCTCTGAATCTACCGGAATGATCTCGGTATTATATTTCTTCGCCTCCGCCATTACCAGCTCACCGGCACAGACCAGTGTTTCCTTATTGGCAAGTCCGATCCGCTTCCCTGCACGGATGGCAGCTAAGGTAGGCTTCAATCCCACCATACCCACCACGGCGGTAATCACACAGTCGGCATCGGGAATTGTAGCTGCTTCGATCAGCCCTTCTTCTCCCCAAGAGATCTTTGTAGGCAGGTCGGCAATTTCCTTTTGCAGCCGGTGGGCTGCCTCGTATGTTGCCATTACTGCCAGTTGGGGGTGGTATTTGCGGCACTGATCTGCCATTTTTTCCACGCTCGTGCCGGCAGTGAGTGCCGCCACAGGGATACCCAGATGGTCGATAATATCCAGGCTTTGCCGTCCAATGGAGCCGGTAGAGCCTAAAATACTCACACATTTTACCATATTACTTCACCACTACCGGGATCAGAAGCAGCAGTGCTTCTGTCAAGGGTGCTACCACGGTCATAGAGTCGAACCGGTCCAGAACACCGCCGTGACCGGGGATCAGGTTGCCGTAGTCCTTAATTCCCACCTGCCGCTTGATGGCAGAAAAGCTCAGATCGCCAAAGACCGCTGCCAGAGAGCCCAGTGTACCATAAACAAGGGCATACAGGTAGTTGACCGTAAAGCCAAAGGCAAGATCCAGCACCAGAGAGTAAATAAGCATACCCACAATTGCGCCCAGCACACCGCCGACCACGCCTTCGATGCTTTTTTTTGGGCTGATGACCGGGGCAAGCTTATGCTTTCCGAACTTACAGCCTACAAAATAAGCACCGGTGTCAGACAAAAATGCCAGCACGAAGGGAATCAAAATCAAGAACCGTCCGTTTTCGCCATTATGCAGGCGCACCAGCGCACAAAGCATAAAGGGAATTAGAGCGCCGCCTGCCAAGCAGACCAGCAGCTTTTCATAAGGAAGCTGCGCCTTAGATGCCAGCATTTCGCCATACAGTGCCGCCACAAATACCAAAACACCGATCAGCACAAAAGGATACGGCAGACCGTAGAAGCTACCAATGGCAGTCAAAAATGCCATAACGGCAGTGTAGGCAGTCAGTCTGGGGTGCTTCACAAGACCTGTTCTCCACAGCAGTTCGTATGCGCCGATGGCAACGATAAGACCAAATAAAATTGCTGTGTAGATCGTAGGCAGCACCAGAACGATCACAAGCAGCAGCGGCAGCAGTATACCGGCGGCAATAATTCGGGTTTTCATCTTTATACCCCTCCAAACCGGCGGTTACGCCGGCAGTATTCAGAAATAGCCTCATCCAGATCCTTCGGCTGGAAATCCGGCCACAGAACATTCAAAAATACATACTCAGAATAGGCAGACTGCCACAGCAGGAAATTGCTGGTGCGTTTTTCTCCGGAGGGTCGGATGATCAGTTCCGGGTCGGGAACATCCTTTGAGTACAAATAAGAGGACAAAAGCTCCTCTGTCAGGTCCTCCGGCTGATGCTTGCCCTCAGCCACATCACGGGCAAAGGCAGCGCTTGCCTTTACGATTTCATCTCTGCCGCCGTAATTGAGGCAGAAGTTGACCTGCACATCATAGTCCGCAGAGCGGTTTTGGGCATCATAGCACAGCTTTTGCAGCTGGGGGCTCAGGCGGCTCAGGTCGCCAAAGAACTTAAAACGCACCCGGTTCTTTTCCATATCCGCCAAGGCTTCTTCCAGATATTTCCCCAGCAGGCGCATAATGCCTGCCACTTCTTCTTCTGAGCGCTTCCAGTTTTCAGTGGAAAAGGCATAGACCGTCAGGTACTCAACACCCAAGGTGCGGCAGTAATTGGCGGTTCTGCGGAATGCTTCCGCTCCCGCTGCGTGTCCTGCCGTCCGGGGCAGACCCCGCTTTTTCGCCCAGCGGCCGTTCCCGTCCATAATAATAGCAATATGGCGGGGAATGTTATTTTCTTTGACTGCCATATTACCACCTCTTTCTGATATAGTGTAGGGGGCGCAAGCGCCCCCAATCATTTATGGCTTAAAGCGCCATCAATTCTTTTTCTTTCGCAGACATTGCTTCGTCTGCCTTCTTGACATACTTATCCAGCAGGTCCTGCAGATCCTTCTCTGCCTTCTTCTGCTCATCCTCGGTGATCTCGGAATTCTTCTTAAGCTTCTTCACATAGTCCATACCGTCACGGCGGACGTTACGCATAGCCACCTTAGCATCCTCGGCATACTTCTTGACCTGCTTTACCAGCTCCTTACGACGCTCCTCAGTCAGCTGGGGGAAGATCAGGCGGATGACCTTGCCGTCGTTCTGGGGATTAATACCCAGATCACTGATCTGGATCGCCTTCTGGATCTCGGTGAGCAGCTTGGTGTCCCAGGGGGAGATCACCAGGGTGCGGGCATCGGGGGTGGAAATGGTTGCCACGCCGTTTAAGGGTGTCTCACTGCCATAATATTCAACTGTGATCCGGTCCAGAACCTTTGCGTTGGCACGGCCTGCACGAACTGCGCCGAATTCCTCATCCAAATGGTCCAGAGCCTTTTCCATTCTTCTTCCGTAATCGCTGAAATCTACTGCCATAATGTAGTCCTCCTTAAAACTTGTTCTTCACGGTGGTTCCAATGGCTTCGCCCCGAACCACGCGGACAATACTGTTTTCCTCAGCCAGACCGAAGCACACCAATGTCATATCATTGTCCATTGCCAGTGTCATAGCGGTGGAGTCGGTGGCTTTCAGGTGCTGTGCCAATACCTCATCGTATGTAAGCTGGGTATAACGAATTGCCCCCGGATCCTTTGCCGGATCGGCAGAGTAAATGGCATCTACATTTTTCGCCATCAAAATGGCATCTGCCTCGATCTCCACGCCCCGCAGGACTGCGCCCGTATCGGTGGAGAAATAGGGATTGCCTGTGCCGGCTGCAAAAATGACTACCTTACCCTCGTTTAAGTAACGGTTTGCTGTATCCCGGGTAAAGTACTCGGCAAATTTATTCATTTCCACAGCGGTCAGAACTCTTGCATCCAGACCGTGCTGCTCCAGCACATCCCCTACTGCAATGGCATTCATAACGGTAGCCAGCATGCCCATAGCATCAGCATGGGAGCGCTGCAGCTTTCCTGTGCCGTTTTTAACGCCACGCCAGAAATTGCCGCCGCCGATCACTAAACCGACCTGCACGCCCATTTCTACGCAAGTCTTAATCGATTCGCAAACCTCGTGGATCTTAGAAAAATTCAGACCAAAGCCATCCCCGACGGCAGTTTTCTCACCCAGAGCCTCACCGCTGACCTTCAGCAAAATGCGCTTGTATTTAATATCCGGCATTTGTTCACTCTCCTTCTAGGCTGAGAGAACTCGAACCCAAACAGGTTTTCAGCGGTCTGCATTCCCCAATGCATCAGAAAATCCCTTGATAATACACAAAGTATTGTCTTCGTGATTTTGTTCGCCTTGGAAAATGCAGACAGCTGAAAACTGCAAGGCACCTCTCAGCCAGCAATTTTTGATTGATTTTTGGCGCAGATGACGCCGCCTTGCTAACGCAAGGCAAGGAAGATAAGGCAAAAAGCAGCTAAAAGGGCTGCTGAGAGGCTGTTTCGGTTCGAGTCCTCTCAGCCTATCTTTTCCTATTTTAATATAAGTCAGCCCAATTGACAACTATAATTTCTGAAAAAATACAAATTGTTTTCAGGAAATTCAAAAACTTTACACAGCACGTGTTTTCCAGTTGCAAAATGTCTGCTAATGGGTTATAATATTTGCAAATTTTGCTAAAGAGAGGTTTCCAATATGGCTGAAATTACTGAGAGCAAGAATTTCATTCATGCCTTTATTGAAGAAGATATTGCCGAGGGCGGTCGCTATGCCGGAAAAACCGTTCACACCCGGTTTCCGCCGGAGCCCAACGGCTACCTGCATATCGGTCACTGCAAGGCACTGATCATCGACTTCGGCACTGCTGAGAAGTTCGGCGGTCTGTGCAATCTGCGTATGGACGACACAAATCCCACAAAAGAAGATTTGGAGTTCGTGGAAGCCATCAAGGAAGATATCCACTGGCTGGGTTTCGACTGGGGTGACCGGTTCTACTATGGCTCTGACTATTTTGAAAAAGACTATGAATTTGCAGTGGAGTTGATCAAAAAAGGTCTTGCATATGTTTGCGAGCTGACTCCCGAGCAGTTTAAGGAATTCCGTGGCGATCTGAACACCCCCGCCACCTCCCCCTACCGGGACCGTCCTGTCGAGGAAAGTCTTGACCTGTTTGCCCGGATGCGTGCCGGTGAGTTCGAGGATAACAAGTATACCCTTCGCGCCAAGATTGATCTTGCCTCCGGCAACTTCAATATGCGTGACCCGGTCATCTACCGGATCCGTCATATGCACCATCACCGTCAGGGTGACAAGTGGTGCATCTACCCCATGTATGACTTTGCCCACCCCATTCAGGATGCGCTGGAGGGTATCACCCACAGCCTGTGTTCTCTGGAATTTGAGAACCACCGTCCGCTGTACAACTGGGTGGTTGAAAATGTTTCCGTTCCCCACCACCCTCGGCAGATCGAGTTTGCCCGTCTGGGCATCGACCACACTGTGCTATCTAAGCGAAAGCTGAGAGCTCTGGTGGAAAACGGCAATGTTTCCGGCTGGGACGATCCTCGGATGCCCACTTTGTGCGGTCTGCGCCGCCGTGGCTACACCCCCGCCTCTATCCGCAGCTTCTGCGATCGTGTGGGCGTGGCAAAAAGCCCCAACACCATTGAGTTTGCCTTCCTGGAGCACTGCCTGCGGGAAGACCTGAACGAGACAGCACAGCGGGTTATGGCAGTTCTGAAGCCTGTGAAGCTGACGATCACCAATTACCCCGCCGGTCAGTCTGAGACCTTCCTTGTGGAAAACAACCCCAACGATCCGGATGCCGGCACAAGAGAGGTCACCTTCTCCCGGAATTTGTGGATCGAGGCTGACGACTTCCTGGCTGAGCCTGTTCCCAAGTATAAGCGGCTGTATCCGGAAGGACCTGAGTGCCGCCTGAAGGGTGCTTATGTGATTAAGTGCACTGGCTGCGTTAAGGACGAAAACGGCAATGTGGTGGAAGTGCTTGCCACCTACGATCCCAACTCCGCAGGCGGCGACCCTGCCGATGGACGGAAGATCAAGGGCGCAACCATCCACTGGGTAGATGCCGACAATTGCGTGGATGCCGAAGTGCGGCAGTATGCAAATCTCTTTGACGATCCGGATCCCGATGCCTCCGGCAAGGACTTTATGGCATGCCTGAACCCCAACTCTCTGGAGGTGCTCACCGGCTGTAAGCTGGAAAAGAGCCTGGAAAACGCCAAAGCTCCCGCATCCTATCAGTTTATGCGCCTGGGCTATTTCTGCCCGGACAGCAAGGATTCTACTCCCGGTCATCTGGTCTTTAACCGCTCTGTGAGCCTGAAGGACAGCTTCAAACCCGGTAAATAAGTTTAGAGCGCGTTGCAACAGATGTTGCAACGCGCTCTTTTAACTCACGGTAACATTTCTTTTTGAAATTCCTACAAAGTATTTACATGGTTTTCATGGGACGATGTGGGCATCGTCCCCTACAGAGCAGATTGGCAAGTGTTCGTAGGGGCGGATGCCCACATCCGCCCGTCAAAGTTCTCTATGAGAGAAGATATATTGATTAGTCAGAATGGATAGAATTATAAAAACTGTTTTGTATATTATCACGCGTTGTAAGTTATTTTACATTTTGATATAATCAATACAATGAAGCAATCTCACATGACAACTGTAAGGAGGAATTACAATGGGAACCTATCGCTCAAATTTCATTTCCGGCATTTTGTGGGCATTTGTTGGTATTGTCAGCTATTTTCAGCGCCCCGGAACATACGGCTGGGCAATCTTTGCTGCCTGTTCAGCAATCCATTTTATTCTTTCCTTTATCCAATACAAAAAGCATAAAAGAAAATAATTTTGCATTTTGCACTTTGAATTTTTGCATTACAAAGAGCGTGTTGCGACTGCAACACGCTCTTTGTTCACTTCTTGATCTGGGCTTGCAGGTGCATAGAAAGCACTGCCAGGGAGGTTGCCATATTTTCGTTCTGAACCAAGATATTATCCGGCACGTCCAGATGGGCAGGGGCAAAGTTCCACACAGCCTTAATGCCGTTTTCGATTAGCCGGTCGCATACCTGCTGGGCAAAGGGTGCCGGGACGGTAATGATGCCCATGAGCACATTGTGGCTCTTACAGAAGTTTTCCAGTTCCGAAATGTTGTAGATCGCCTTACCGTCATCGGTCTTGTCGGACGGAGGGAATACATCAAAGGCAGCCAGAATATTCAGGCCGTAAGCCTCAAACCCGCTGTAGCCCAGCAGTGCCTGACCCAGCTTGCCCGCGCCTACCAAAATTGCATCGGTGGTGTTATCATAACCTAAGAACTGACTGATGTCCTCGATCAGCCGCTCCCGCAGGTATCCGATCTTAGGTCTGCCGCCGTCACTGACCTGCGCCAGATCCTTACGGACCTGTACCTCACCCATACCCAGCGCATTTGCAAGCGCTGTTGCAGATATGTAGGTAGCAGTGCCGTCCGGCAGGCTTTGCAGATAAGCAAGATATCCGGGCAGTCGCTTAAGGACAGATTTTGAAATCTCTTTGCGTTCCATCTTTCATCCTCTTTTCGATACTATATCTTATCGATATGTTTTTGTATCGATTATAACACCCTTAGTTTAAATTTGCAAGGAAATTTTTACACACAGGTGGTTTGTCGCAAAATTTCTTTGCGAAGTCTTAGCATAATCCGCTTTTCCAGTCGGGAGATATAAGACTGGGAGATTCCCATTTTCTGCGCCACTTCCTTTTGTGTCAGTTCCTGCCGCCCCTCCAGGCCAAAGCGCATATACACGATCTCCCGCTCCCGCTGAGGCAGTTCCAGTACCGCCTGCCGCAGCAGACGCAGATCCACATCGTCCTCCAGGGGGCGCAGGATCATATCCTCATCCGTTCCCAGAATGTCAGACAGAAGCAGCTCATTTCCATCATAATCCATATTGATCGGCTCATCCAGGGACACTTCTGTTTTTTGATTGGCAATTTTCCGGATGTGCATTAAAATTTCATTTTCAATACACCGGGATGCATAGGTCGCCAGCTTGATATTCTTATCCCTGCGGTAGGTGCTGATGGCTTTGATCAGTCCAATCGTTCCAATGGAGATCAAATCTTCTAAATTCACACCGGTGTTTTCAAACCGACGGGCAATGAATACCACCAGCCGCAAATTCCGCTCGATCAGCAGTTGCTTTGCGCTCTCCTCCCCATTTTCCAACCGTTCCAATGCAGACTGCTCATCAGCCCCTTTCAGGGGCGGCGGCAGAATATCTGCACCGCCTATGTAATAAACACACTCCGGTTTTTTGCGAATTTTCATCAAAAACTTTACTAACTTTGTCATACCGCGCCTCCTGTTAATGCTTGATAAGCCCCCTCCGAATGAAGCCCCTCCGGGGCAAATGCCACCAATGTGTTTCCTTTCCGGTTACCGATCTTAACATCGTGGAGCTTCAGTGCCAGCAAAAAGCCGCTTCCCTGCCCCACTGTCCGGTAGGGGATCAGCCGCAGACCTGGGATGGCATCCAAAAACTCCACCGGCGCACGAAGCTGGGATCGGGTCAATCCGGTAAGCTTTTGTGCCACATCTGCACCTACTACAAGCACATCCGATCCAGTGACCGGATCTCGCAGGGTATTTCCTGTATCCTGCAATGCCGTCAGACGGATCTTTTTCTCCCCATAGGTCAGTTCCACCGGAACAAAACTTTGTGCTCCCAGTTTGTTTCGAAAGCCTACAATGCACAAGAAGCACACACCCACTGCTGAAATCACTACCGGCCAAAAACCACGGCTGTTCATAAATAGTGCAACGCCGCCCATTGCCATACTCAAAAGTACAAACACGACACCTCGGCGCAATGCGCTTTTGGTAAAGCCAAAGGCAATGCAGGACATGAGCATAAGACTCACTGTGCGCCACAGAAAATTCCCCAGAAAAGAAAATCCCGGCAGTACACACGCCGCGGCATATACACTTCCCAGCAAAGCGGCAATGGACGCCCGCTTAACGCCTAAGGGATAACCGCACAGGCGGTTTGTTCCCAGAATCAGCAAAAAATCTACAAGGAAATTTAGAAGCATTAAAAGATCTAAGTAGATTGGCATAAATCCCTCCTGAAATGATGCGATGCAAATAGGAGATCGCCACGTAGTTGCACTCCTGGCATTGACATATGGGACGGTGGCTGTGATTTCATTATAAGGACAAGGATTAAAAAATGCAGTCGCAAGGCGTTTACAGATTTCTGTCAGGTGTCCACATTTCCTGGGGCGGATAGGAAAAGCGGCAGTTGCCTTAGCAACTGCCGCTATTATCTGTCGAAGGATTATCATCGCGGATCACTTGGCGGATATTTTTTTCCGCTTTGAACCGGGGTGTCATTACTTCGTGGTTACAGCCCATACACCGCAGACGGAAATCCGCGCCGGTCCGCAGGACCTGCCAGCGTTTTTCCCCGCAGGGGTGGGCTTTTTTCATTACCAAAATATCTCCCAGTCTAATGTCCATATTACTTCCCCTTGATGGTATCCCAGTACTGCTTTGCTGCCTGCTCCACCTTGTTCGGTCCGTACGCATAATAACGGGTATCCTTCAAATCATCCGGAAGATACTGCTGCTCGACCCAGTGACCGGGGTAGTTGTGGGGGTACTTATACCCCTGCTCCTGCTCCATTGTATAGGTATCCGCATGCATATTTTGCAGTTGTCTGGGGAAGTCTCCCCCTTTCCCCTTGCGGATGTCTGCGAGCGCCCCATCAAGGGCAAGATGGGCAGAATTGGATTTAGGCGAGGTCGCCATCAGCACTGCCGCATCTCCCAAAGGAATCCTCGCCTCGGGCATACCGGTCATCAGTGCCATATCCACACAGGATTTTACGATGGGCAGGATCATTGGGTATGCAAGTCCAATATCCTCTGCCGCAATGATCATCAGCCGCCGGCAGGCAGATTGCATCTGCCCCGCCTCCAAAAGCCGGGCAAGGTAATGGCAGGCTGCATCCGGGTCAGAACCACGGATGGATTTTTGCAGTGCAGACAGCAGGTCGTAGTGGTTATCTCCGTCCCGGTCTGCACGCATAGCGCTTTTCTGGGTCACTTCCTTTGCATCCTGCAAAGTAAGAGGCAGCTTGCCGTTAGACGGCACACCGGCTGAGAACAGCACCTCCACCGCATTGAGTGCTTTGCGCAGATCGCCGCCGCAGGCGCTGGCAATATACTCCAGTGCCCCCTCCTCCGGTTGGGCGGTCAGGGCAGTCCGTTCCTCCAAAAAGCTTACTGCCCGCTTCACCGCCTGCAAGGCAGCATCTGCAGAGATCTGCTTAAATTCAAAAATGGTGGAACGGCTCAAAATGGCGTTAAACACATAGAAATAAGGGTTCTCCGTGGTGGAGGCGATCAGGGTGATCTTGCCGTTTTCAATGTATTCCAGCAAGGACTGCTGTTGCTTTTTATTAAAGGACTGGATCTCGTCCAGATACAGCAGTACGCCATTAGGTGCCATAAAGGTATCCAGCTGTGCCACGATATTTTTAATATCCGCGGTAGAGGCAGTGGTGGCGTTGAGCTGGCAAAGGGTACGGTTGGTTTGCTTAGCGATAATATTGGCAACAGTCGTTTTTCCTGTTCCACTAGGTCCGTAGAAGATCATATTGGGAACATTGCCGGAATCGATCAAGCGGCGCAGCACCGCGCCTTTTCCCAAAATATGTTCCTGTCCAAAAACCTCATCCAGCTGGGTTGGCCGCAGGATTTCTGCTAAAGGCTGATACATAAGCCGCTCCTTTCTCTCTTTTTAGAAGGTCGCTACATCGGGGTTGGCCGGGTTTGCAGGCTCAACGGTGATTGCCGTCAGTACAGGGCCTAATTCTCCTTGATATAAGGGATGTTTTTCCGCAGCGATCTTAGCGGTCACAGTCACCCAGGATCTGGGCTTTAATTCCTTGCTGTCTGCCCACTTGCAAGGCACACCGCAAAACTGGATATCGTCCGCGCAGCAGGTCATTACAAAACGGCCGGGTGCAAACATATTGTTCTTATCCCGGCGGAGCATTGCTACCTGACCCTTGAAACGGACAGTCTTTCCGTCATACTTAGCCGCTTCCTCGGTCACATCCCGATACCACAGGGCATAGTCCTGATCCTTGACTTCAATGACAGGGGCATTAATGTCAAAGGGCAGCGGGTCTTCAATTTCGTCAAAAGCTGTTGTGCCGTCGGTATAGTCGTACAAAATATCCATACGGCGGTTGGCTGCCCGCACCAGCTTATGCAGCGGCATCGTGTCTGCGCCGGGGGTCAGGCGATTGAATACCACCATTTGACCGCCTACCAGCTTGTCCATTACCAGGTTGCGCATATTGGCGTTGTAGCTAATAAAGGTAGTGGCGTCTGCAAACATCACTTCCTGAGCGATGACCCAGTCCTCGGGCAGACGGCTGTACAGATCGCCTACCAAAAGCATTCCGTTCAGCTCTGCTACCACCCGCTGGGCTCTATGCTTCTTTGCCAGGGCTAGCAGCTGTTTTGTGGTGACTGTCTGCTGATCTAAAACTTCCAGATAGACATTTTGGTGGGGATAGGTAGAAAAATCATATTCTTCCTCCCCCTCTTCAAACACCAATAGCAGCGTCCGCTCACCGGCGTTAAATCGGGGATCTTCTAAGGTCTCCTGAATAAACTTGGTCTTTCCGGAATCCAGAAAACCGGTAAATACATAAACAGGGATCTGTGCCATACTTACACCCCAAAGAGCTTTGCAACGCCGTTGGAATCTAACTGGGCACCGATCACACACAGCTTACCGGTCACATCTGCGCCGCCGGCGCGTACATTATACTCGCCGGGCACATAGTCAAAATGGATCCAGCCGCCATTTGCGTCTGCTACGATACCCTTAGCCCGCAGGACAATACCGTATCTGCCGGTATCCAGACAGTGCAGGGTGGAATTGATCTGTTCCTGCGTGAATTTCTTTGCAGTTTCCACACCCCAGGATGTGAACACATCGTCTGCGTGATGATGGTGGTGCTCATGGTCGTGATGACCGCAACCGCAGTGATGCTCTTCATCGTGGTGATGATGGTGTTCGTGGTCGTGGTGACCGCAGCAGCACTGGTGCTCCTCATCGTGGTGATGGTGATGCTCGTGGTCGTGGTGACCGCAGCAGCATTCGTGCTCCTCATCGTGGTGATGGTGATGGTGCTCGTGGTCGTGGTGACCGCAGCAGCACTGGTGCTCCTCATCGTGATGATGGTGATGCTCCTCTTCCAGCTGCTTTAGCTGCTCTGCCACAGATGCCTTGCCTGCCATAGCCTCCAGCAGCTGACTGCCGGTCAGTTCACTCCAAGGAGTGGTCACAATCGCAGCTTTCTCATTATGCTCCCGGAGAAGCTCTACCGCCTTATGAAGCTTTTCCTGAGGGATAGAATCGGTACGGGAAAGGATAATCGTGCCGGCGGTTTCGATCTGGTTATTATAGAATTCGCCAAAGTTCTTCATATAGACCTTTACTTTGCCTGCATCCACAACGGCAGTGGCGTGACCCAGCTGCACATCTGCACCAGTCACCTTTTCTACGGCAGCGATCACATCGGAAAGCTTACCCACACCGGAGGGCTCAATGAGGATGCGATCCGGGTGATATTCCTGAATTACCTGTGTCAGAGCCTTGCCGAAATCGCCCACCAGAGAGCAGCAGATGCAGCCGGAATTCATCTCAGTGATATTAATGCCCGCCTCCTGCAAAAAGCCGCCATCGATGCCGATTTCACCAAATTCATTTTCTATGAGCACCAGCTTCTGACCTGCATAGGCTTCTTTAATCATCTTCTTGATGAGCGTGGTTTTACCTGCACCCAAAAAGCCGGAGTAAATATCAATTGTTGTCATAACTACACACCTTCTCATTATATTTGTCTGTATTATAGCACCTTTTCCGAAATTTTACAAGGGACAAAAGAAGGTGTCTTCGACATGGTTCTGTTGAATTTTATGTCCTTAGTGATTTATCTTATATTCCGGCGGATATTCTCCCCGAATATGAAGAATGCGACAAAACCGCCAAACCGCCGCTGCGACTCTCCCTCGCAGCGGCGGTTTTCCTGTATCAGGATATTGGTATCAGCAGTGTTTGGTGTTTTTCCGGTTCGTCTGTCAGTTTATTTGCATCACGGATGGCTTCCACCGTGGTACCGGTGCGTTTTGCAATGTCCCACAGTTTTTCATCCCCTGCTTTGCGTAAAATCAGGCTGGGACGATTGGGATCCGGCTGGATTTCTGCCCCCAGCTCCAGTGCTGTCACCATAGGAATACCCTGCCGGGAGCTGCCAGTCAACTCCATCTGAATATCCGCTTGCAGGTCTTGCTGGGTTTTTCCGTTGCAGAAAACCAGACCGTCCATTTGTACCTCCGGTCCGGCGCTCAGGCTCATACTTCCCTCCCAACGGGAAGTTGCGCCCTGCAAAGCACCCTCGCCGTCATAATACAGCACAGAAAACTGTCCGGGAAGCTCCGCTTCTATGCCTCCCTCTTTTTGCGTCATTCGGGGGTGGTCCGGATAAAAGGCTACATCCGCCACACGTCCAACCTCCCGATCCAGCTGCTGTTGGGCGTGGACTGTCTGGGTAAGCTGCTCCAGAATGACCGGCACTTGCTGGGTTTGGGTCTGGACCGCCACTTCCCGTTTAGGGCTGTAAGCATCCTCTATCACCGTCACCATATTCCGGTCGCTGATTACATACTGGCAGGTTACCCCGGCTTTTAAGTGGAGATTGCCCTCTTCGTCCACATCCATTTCCAAGCCTGTGACAGCAGGTATGATCTGGGCTGTGGCGTCGTGGTCATAATCTCCCTCCAGCTCCCCATACTGGGAAAAAGGCAGCTCAAAATTCCAGCTTTGGACAGTGCCGTCCTCTGTCAGGTACACAATATGCAGATTGGCTGCGCCCCGGAACACCACTTTACTGCCCATTACTTTCTTATCTAATATCTGAGGTGTCAGCTCGTAGCGGATCAGTTTCCCCAGTTTCGGTGCAGCAGGGGGTAAATTTAGAATTTCTTCCAATTCAAAGGGTTTCTCTCCCGCCTCCTGTGGCAGGCAGAACGGATAAGTATTTTTCAGAAGCGCTACATCCTCCGGAACTTCCTCCGGTGTGTACTGTGCAAACTCCCCGGGCAGCATTGCCTCTGCCATTGCCCCCACAGATACCCGGAGCATCAGCCGCCTTGCAGAGGTGCTTCTGGCATCGATGCCCCGCAGCAGGCACTGGCAGCGAATCACACCATCATACTGGGTGTCCGGAATATCCCACTTCATTTGGAAGGGAATCCAGGTATCCACCCAACGGACCTGCCCCCCGTCCTCCGGGGCATACAGCGCCCATGCCATTACGCCGCCGGAGATGCTCATGCTGCCGTTTTGCCATTCCTTGCTCCGCAGAAGCACCTGACCCCATGCGCCCAGCACCCGTCCAATATCGGGCATATCGTCACCCAGGCGCACTTCCTGGGTCTGCTCCTGATTTTGCACCTGACGCTTCACCTGCTGCAAGCAGGGACATACTGTTTTATGAAACTGTAATTGCAAGCAAATCACTCCTTCTACCAAACTATATGCGCATCAGGACAAGTTTATGCCAAAATTATCTTCTCTTACAGATACAGCCACCGGCAGCGATCAATATCAGTGAGAAAACATGGCAGAAAAAGCCACCCTCCAGACAAAGCCCAACCAGCATTCCCAAGCCAAAGGCGACAAACAAACATCCCCAAAGGACATTTTTGTGGCACATAAAAAACACCCCCTGCACAAATGTATGCAAGGGGTGTATAAAATATGGGATCAGAATTCTTCTTTAGATTTCAATTTGCGCAATGACTTCCTTCAGCTTGTTTGCGCTTTTGTGGAGCTTTTCAATTTCCCCATCGGTCAGCTTGTTCATAATTTTTCCCCGGATTCCTTTTCTGTCCACCAGTGTAAGGGTAGACAGACACACATCCTCTACGCCATACTCACCGTGCATCATAGAGGACACTGTCAAAGCCGTACCTGCATCTGAAAAAATGCACCTGCAAATATGACATACGGACATCGCCACTGCATAAAAGGTCGCACCCTTATTTTCAATGATCTTAGCTCCGGATTTCCTTACAAATTCCTCTACCTCTTCATAGTCTTTGTCCCAGTGAATGCGGTCCTTATCCGGAGAGCTTGCCTTATAGTCATCCACATGGTTATTGGCTATGTGGACAAGTGACCAGGGGACAAAGGAGCTGTCGCCGTGCTCACCGTAAACATGGGCGTGCACATTTTTGGGACTGATATAAAAGCGTTTGGCAAGCTCAGACTGCAGGCGGCTTGTATCCAGGATCGTACCGGAGCCGATGACACGGTTTTCCGGCACGCCGGAAACCTTGGTGAACACATAGGTCAGCACATCCACCGGATTGGAAACGATCACATATACCGCATCCTTCGCATAAGGTACCACACTGGCAGCAACATCCTTGAGAATATTTACATTGGTCTGTGCCAGATCCAGACGGGTCATACCGGGCTTTCTTGCCATACCGCAGGTAATTACCACAATATCCGAGCCTTCCGCATCCTCGTATTCACCGGGACGCACGATGGCAGGAGAACAGAAGGGCGCTCCCTGATACACATCCAGCGCCTCACCGATGGCTTTTTTCTTGTTGACATCGATCAGGACGATTTCTGATGCCAGA
Organism: Oscillospiraceae bacterium; assembly: GCA_017521485.1. Lineage (GTDB taxonomy): Bacteria > Bacillota > Clostridia > Oscillospirales > Oscillospiraceae > Faecousia. Next base: position 19,509 of record JAFXCL010000022.1, on the reverse strand, counting down.
CCCTGAATCATCAAATCATTGGCTATGGTCGCACCCACATGGCCTGCACCAATCACACTGATTTTACTCATTATCATTTCCTCCCAACCGTTGCGTAATTGATCAAATTGTATCGATACCATTATATTTATATTGCAGGAATTTGTCAACACCGAAAAATATTTTTCAATAAATAGCGGAGAACGCAAACGCATTCTCCGCCAAATCATTGTGTTGTCTGTATACAGTTTAGTTATCCAGAGCTTCCTTGCAGGCGGCGAGGACTTTGGAGGCAATGGGGATACACACGGCACTGCCGTAGCCCGCATCCTCCACGCAGACGATAAATGCCAGAGGGTATTTTTCATCGGCGCAAAAACCTGAGAGCATTGCGTTGGGCTTTTGCGCGCCGCCCACCTCTGCTGTTCCGGTCTTTGCACAGACAGTCAGACCGGGGAAATTTCCGTCACCGTAGTGGGTGGCAACATTGTTACGCAGGTATTCCTGCAGGACTTGCACCGTGGCATCGGATAGAATCTTCTCTCCGGTGTGCACCTCCGCCTGATAGGTTTCTGCACTGCCCACAGTGATTCTTTCCACCAGATAGGGCTTTGTGCTCTGCCCACCCCCTGCCACAGCACTCATAAAGGTTAGAAAGGCACAGGGATTGATCTGGTTTTTGTGCTGTCCAACGCCGCTCCAAGCCACATTGATCGCCGCATCTGCAGCCTCAAAGTTACCGGCAGCGGTGGTGATGCCGTCAAAGGTGATCCGATCTGTGACGCCAAACTTTTCTGCATACTCCATAAGGGTTTTGCCGCCCAGCTCTATAGCGATCTGGGCAAAGGCGCAGTTACAGGAGTTGCTAAAGGCACCCTTCAGGCTCTGCTGACCGTGGGCCACTTCACAGGTAACCTTCTCCCCCTGTATCTCATAGCTGCCAGCACAGGTAAAGGATCTTTGCTGAATATCCCCGATGGTTTCCAGCGCTGCCGCCAGTGTAACGATCTTAAAAATCGAACCGGGAATATAGGTAGACTGGATAAACCGGTTTACATACAGACCCTCGAAGGCACCGGTCGTGTCTTTATCAATATCAGGAACGTTATCCGGATCGTAGGCAGGTGTTGTGACTGCACAAAGGATCTGTCCGGTCTTATAGTTATAGACTGCCACCGTTCCCTTATAGCTGCCCATAGCCTCCAGTGCTGCCTGCTGGGCAGTTCCCGAAAGGGTCAGCTCCACAACGCCGCTGGCATCCCCATAGCTGTACACACCCCCAACCAGATCAAAGCCGGCGATCTGCTGGGCATAATGGGAAATAGCCGGAGCGCTGATATTGCCGTACCGGTCACCCAGCCAATGGACAGTGGCTTTGCGGAGTGCTTCCGATGCAGAATACTCCCGACCGTCCTGCATATCTGCCAGCAGGATATGATCCCGGTCTACCACCACACCGCAATTGATGTTATCGCCGTTATAAACGTGGGGCGATCCGGAAAACACCGCCCAATCGTCTGCCTGCGTTACAAATTCCGCAATAAAAAAGGAAAAGCCGGCAACCAGCACCAGTGCCAAAAGCAGTGTAATCACCCCACGGCCTGCAATTCTATTCATCCTCTTCCCCTCCATTTTTCACAAGGCGTACCGCAAAGCTGGCATTCTGCCGGGTATCTGCCGCCTTGATAAACGCCAGAAGTCCCCACGCGCAGATCATACTGGAACCGCCGTTGGACAAGAACGGGAATGTGACACCGGTCAGGGGCAGCACATCCACTGTACCCAGAGTATTCAAAATCACCTGCACCAGTAAAATACTGGACGCGGTGCAAGCACCGATGGTATAGAAGCTGCTGCGTCCCAGAATTGCGGATCGGACCGCAAATATTGCCAATGCCACAATACTCAGGACGATCAGCACAACCATGATCAGTCCCCATTCTTCCGAAATGGTGGCGATCACCACATCCGAATCCGCCGCAAATACATTTTTCATCCAGCCCTGCCCGGCACCGATACCGAAAAAGCCACCGGATGCCATACACATCAGCGCTCTTGTCTGCTGATAACCGGCATCAAAGGGGTCTTCCCAGATATGCCGCCAGGAGGCAAACCGCTGCAGGGCGTGGGGAGCGATCTTCAATGCCACCACACCGGCAAAGCCCAGTGCCGTAACCGCAAGGGCCAATGTGCCCACACTGCCGGAGCGCAGGTAGGCGATCACCAGAAAGGCGCAGAAGAAGATCAGCGCTGTGCCGAAATCGTTCATCAAGGCAAGACAGCCGCACATTGCTACCGAATAGCCGATGAACAGCAAAAGGTTGCGTTTCTTCACCAGCCGGTCCAAAGCGGACGCACCCACGAACACAAAGCAGACCTTGCTCAGTTCCGAGGGTTGGATAGAAACAGAGCCGATCACCAGCCAGTTTTTCGCACCATAGTACTCCTGTCCGAACAAAAGGGTAATGACAAGAAACCCAATACCTGCCACCGCTGCTATATAACGGATCTTTTTTGCCCGCTCCAGATCCCGGAGGGACCAACCTACCAACAGAAATGTGACTAGTCCCATACCCATAGCCACCAGCTGCTTGATCGCCTCCTCCGGGCAGACGGCGGCAATTGCCGCCATACCCATAGTGCACAGGAAAAAGGCAATTGTCTCCACCTCAAAGGAAACTCTTCGGATGCACACATAAAACAGCAACAGCAGCCATTGGCACACCATAATGCCGCCAAATCCCAGCAGCACAGACTGGGCAGAATCCGTCTGTCCACCCATCACATAGGCAAGGCAGCAGAAGATCTGCAGCAGGGTCAGAAGCAGCACATTGGAAAGGCCGGTCAGGAAGGACGAGCCTCTTGCCCGGTGGTGAGCAAGCCGTGCCTCCTGCTTGGCAGAAATGGGCTGCAGAGTCATATCGATGCCGCCAATGGTGATCACATCATCCGGCTTTAATGCCCGGATCTCAATCTTTTTTCCGTTTACAAAAACACCGCCGGAGGAATCTGTGTCCGTAATGGTCCAGCTTCCGTCATCATAGCGGGTCAGAACGCCGTGGGTTCTGGATACAGTGGGAAAGTCCACCACAATATCACTGCGCTTACTGCGTCCGATCACATTTTCCCAGTGGGTGATTGGCAGCTTGGTTTCATCCGGCAGGCACAGCCAGCCCCAGATCTCCGGCTCACGGCGAAAGCTCACCAAAGGCAAAATGCACCGAAACAGGATGATTGCTGCCAAAATGGGTGCAGCATAGCGCAGGATGCTAATATACACATTGTAAAAAGTCGGGTTCATATCAAACGCACCGGTCAGCACTGTGCTGTCACCTCCAAATTTTAGATATTTTCCATTTGCCGCAGTATTGCAATTTCCTTTGCATAGCCGCTCAGTTCGTTAGGTGTTTCCAAGATCATAGGCTTGTCCTTAAGCCACGGGTGGTTTACCACCGCCCGGAAGGTCTCCAGTCCCAAAGAGCCGTCTCCCAGACATTCGTGCCGGTCCTTATGGCTGGCATAGGGATTTTTCGAATCGTTTAAGTGAAGCGCCTTAAGCTTATCCATACCGATGATCCGGTCGAATTCCTGAAGAACGCCATCCAAATCGTTTACGATATCATAGCCGCCGTCGTAGATATGGCAGGTGTCAAGACACACGCCAACCTGATCGCTGCCAACGCCGTCGATGATGTCCTTGAGCTCCTGAAATTTTCCGCCAACCTCACTGCCCTTTCCTGCCATGGTTTCCAGCAATACGGTAACCGGGTAACCCGGTGCCAGTGCCTGCTTCAGGGCGTCACAGATCTGGCTGATGCCAGTCTCCACGCCCTGACCCACATGGCTGCCCGGATGGAAATTATAAAAATTTCCGGGCAAAAAAGACATCCGGTACAGATCGTCTGCAAGAACACTTGCCGCGAAGGCTCTTGCACCAGGCTCTGCTGTGCAGAGGTTCATAGTATAAGGTGCATGGGCAACCAGCTTGCCAAAGTTTTCTTCCTGCAGCAGCTTTACCGCCTGTGCACAGTCATTTTCATTCAGGGGCTTTGCCTGACTCCCCCGGGGATTGCGGGTGAAAAAGGCAAAGGTATTTGCCCCAATGGATTTTGCCGTTTCTATCATAGCCACATTGCCAGCAGAAGCTGACAGGTGGCAGCCAACATACAACATAACTTTCACTCCTTTGTGTTATACCATATCATATTTTCTATGAAAAATCAAACACTGCAACAAAAGTTCAAATTTCAGTTTGTTGGTGTGTTTTTTTACACGCCAACAAACCGTAGGGGTCATTCGTGAATCGCCCCTACAGCCCGTCAAATAGAAATTTATATTTACCAAGCTTTGGCAATATGATATACTCTATTAAAATAGGAGGTGCTGCTATGCCGAAGTCTGACAATCAAAAACTGAAGATCCTCTATATTCTGGATTATTTACAAAAAAACTCCCACGAGGCGTGCCCCGTGAGAGCTTCAGAACTAATTTCTATGCTGGATAGTCATCGCATCAAATGTGACCGCAAGACTGTTTATTCGGACATTGCCGCGCTTCAGGATTACGGCGTGGATATCATCTCCATTCCCGGCAAAAACGGCGGTTATTATGTGGCTTCCCGGAATTTTGAGTTGCCGGAATTAAAGCTTCTGATCGACGCAGTTCAGTCCAGCCGTTATCTGACAGAGAAAAAGTCCCGGGAGTTAATCGAAAAGCTGTGCGCCCAGTGTAACGAGCAGGACGCAAAGCTGATGAAGCGAACGGTTCTGGTGTCCGGTCGGGTAAAGAGTATGAATGAGACGATCTACTACAATGTCGATGCCATTCAGGAGGCGATCACCCACAATAAGCAGATTACCTTCCGGTACTTTGACTGGGATCTGGGCCAGAAACGCCGGTATCGGGAAAAGGAGTACATTGCCAGTCCCTACGGGCTTTGTCAGGACAACGAAAACTGCTATCTGCTTGCCCTGTCAGAGCGCCACGGTGTGACCTCCTACCGGGTGGACCGGATGTGTGACATCGGACTACTGGATACAGACCGGGTGCCCTGTCCGGAGCTGACCGGAAAAGCTCTCCACGACCACGCCAACCGGCTGTTTCAGATGTATTCCGGTGACGCGGTGGATGTGAAGCTGCGCTTTCACAGAAGCCTTATCAACGTGGTGATCGACCGGTTCGGCGCGGATACCATGCTGATCCCTGATGGAGACGAGCATTTTAATTTCACTGTCAAAGTTGCCGTGTCCCCTATGTTTTTAAGCTGGGTCATCGGCTTTGGAAACAAAGCGAAAATTCTGTATCCCCAGTGTGTTGCAGACCAGTGCTGTACATTGTGTCAGGAAGCTATGAGCCAGTATTAAGCTCCACATCGGGACTTACCAGACGGAAGGAGTCAAACATCTCCTGCCACACCTGCGAAAGTTCCCCGGCTTTTGTCTCCCCTGCCATCGCGGTGACTGCATATGTGTAATTGCCGTCGTCTAACAGACACAGTCTTCCCACTTGGTCCTCCCCCTCACCGGCAGACACCCACACACATTCGTAGCGTTTTGCACCGTCCTGCAGAGTCTGCATCAGGGTCAATTCCTCTTTTTCGTAGCCAGTGAGGGTTCGCAGGGTTTTTTCCAGATCCCCGGATGCCATCGTCTGTACAGTAACGGTATAGCCATCACACAGATAGATCTTTCCTGCATCCTCCCCTTGCAAGACGCTCACGCTTGCTTCCTGGGGTACATCCAGGAGCATCTGCCACTGAGGCGCAGAGACCGGCTGGTTATAAGCATCGGAAACGGTCTCAAAGGTTTCCTGTGCGCCGCAGCCGGCAAACAACAACATTACCAGCAACAAGATAAAGCATTTTTTCAAAGTACTCCCCTCCTGAAAGGTTTTCTATGGAACTTATTTACCTACTGATAATCAATGCGCTTTCATTCCTGCTTATGCTAATAGATAAGCAAAAAGCGAAAAAAGATCGCTGGCGGATACCGGAAAAGACGCTTATAGCCTTTGCATTGTTAGGCGGCAGTCTGGGTGCGATTGCCGGGATGAAGCTTTTCCGGCATAAGACGAAGCACCCTAAATTCTCTGTCGGTCTGCCTGTGATTTTGGCGGTGCAGGTGGTGCTGGCGGTGGTTATTTTAAGTTTTATAAAATAAAAAAGCAAAGACCTTGGGCAATCTAATGCTCCATAAGGTCTTTGTTTTTTTATGCAATTAGAGCTGTGAAAGCAAGGCTTCGGCACACATAATGCCGTCTACTGCTGCGGACATAATGCCGCCGGCGTAGCCTGCGCCCTCTCCGGCAGGGTACAATCCCGCAAGACCGGTCGACTGCCTTTCTTCATTACGAAGAATCCGCACCGGGGAAGAACTGCGGGTTTCCGGGGCAGTGAGCACTGCATCCGGGTGGGCAAAGCCTTTCAGGTTTCCATCCAGTAATGGCAGTGCTTTTTCTATCGCATCGGTAATCTTTTCAGGCAAGCAAGTATGCAGGTCACACCACTTAACGCCGGGTCGGTAGGTCGGCTGCACCGATCCCGGTCCGGCGCTTTCCTTACCTGCCAGAAAATCTCCCACCCGCTGGGCAGGTGCGCAATAATCTTTGCCGCCGGCAGCAAAGGCTGCTTCTTCCATTTCCCGTTGCCAGTACATACCTGCAAGGGGCCCTTCTCCCGGGAAATCCTTGGGTTCTACACTGACAAGCAGTGCCCCATTGGCATTGACACCCTCCCGGTCTGCATAGCTCATACCGTTAGTGACCACTCTGCCCTCCTCGGAGGCAGCCGCCACCACATAGCCGCCGGGACACATACAGAAGGAATAGACCGTCCGGTCATCTAAGTGCTTTACCAGCTTATAATCTGCCGGGGGCAGAACAGGGTCTGATTTTCCATACTGCGCCTTGTCCACCGTCTCCTGCAAATGCTCAATGCGCACACCCATGGCAAAGGGCTTTGCCTCCATGGGAATACCCAACTCGTAGAGCTTTTCAAAAGTGTCTCTGGCACTGTGACCGATTGCAAAAATTGCATTATCACAGTCGATCACTTCTCCGGTACTCAGTTCCAGTCCTGTGAGGTGGCCGTCTTTTTCCAGAACATTTGTGACCTGGGTGCAGAAACGAACTTCTCCCCCAAGACTGATGATTCTTTGACGAATATTCTGCACCACAGTCAAAAGCACATCCGTTCCCACATGAGGCTTGGCATCGAAGAGGATACTCTCTCTTGCGCCTGCCGCCACAAGCTGTTCTAACACCCAGCCGATCCGGGGATTGTTCACACCGGTATTGAGCTTGCCGTCAGAAAATGTGCCTGCACCGCCCTCGCCAAACTGCACATTGGAGGCAGTGTCCAATTTTCCGGTCTGCCAGAAAGCTTGTACCTTTTCGTGGCGGGAAACAGCATCCTCTCCCCGCTCCAGCACCAGCGGGCAAGCTCCAGCCTGCGCCAGGATCAGCGCCGCAAACATACCCGCAGGACCAAAACCCACCACCACCGGGCGTTTTGCCGGGGGCGTGTTCAGTCGGGGCGGCTTATAATAAACAACCGGTGCAATGGATGCCTTTTTACAGCCGCTTTGCTTTAATATTTTTCCCTCGTTGCCGTCCACTGCCACGTCTACCGTGTAAACAATGCGCACATCCGGTTTTTTTCGGGCATCTACAGACCTTTTCACGATCTTTACCCGTCGGATTTTGGAATTGGAAACTTTCAGCGCCCGGGCAGCCTCATAGGAAAGCTGGGCAACCGTATGTTCCGGCGGCAACGAAATTTCTCTGATTCGTATCATACACTTCCCTTTCCTGCGTGCAAGCCTGCCAAGCGCCCGGAGCTCCACGCCCACTGGAGATTGTAGCCACCGCAGTCGCCGTCAATGTCCAGCACCTCGCCGCAGGCATACAGCCCGGGCACAAGACGACTTTCCATTGTGTTAGGGTCAAACTGCCCGGTTAAAACGCCACCGGCAGTAACCTGCGCGCTATCCATACCCATAGGCTCTGTCAACTCCACTTCAAAGGCTTTCACCGCCCGGCAAAGCTCTTTGCGCTCGCTATCAGTCAGTTCTGCTGCTTTTAATTTCCCCTTGATGCCTGCCGCCTTTGTGAGCACTCTGCCCAGCCGGTTATGGAGAATTCCGGTGAGAATATCGTCCATTGGCAATGCCATCTGGGTGCGGCGAAGAAGCTCCTTTTCCAGTGTATTTGCATCCCACTGGGGAAGAAAATCCATTTGGCAGGTCCATTTTCCCGGACCTTGGCATACATCCCGGCTGATCTCAAATATCACCGGACCGGAAACGCCATACTCTGTAAACTGCACTTCGCCGCTGCTTACGGCAAAGACTTCTCCATCGTGCAAAATCTGCGCACTGCAATTGGCGCGGACGCCCTTCAGGGCGGCAATGCCGTTCCAGCCGCATTTGAGCTGGACCAGTGCGGGACGCAGGCGAGTCGCTTTATGTCCCAGCTTTCCCAAAAGCTGATAGCCGGATAAACTGCCCCCTAGCTTTGTGCCCGCAAGTCCGCCGCAGGCAACGATCAATTTATCGCAGCAGACGGTTTCTTCCCCATTGGTTACAGAAAACTTTTCCCCATCCTTGCGGATCTTCTGGACTTCAAAGCCGGTTTTGAGGGTGATATTCGGTTTTTCCAGTGCAAGACGCAGCACATCCACCACTGAATTGGCTTGGTCTGAGTAAGGATAGACCCTTCCGGATGGCTCCTCCACTGTGCAAAGTCCTAACCCCCGAAACCAGGAAAGGGTCGCTTCTGTATCAAACCCGTCCAATGCCGGTTTTGCAAAATCAGAGTCTGTGCCGTGATAGTGTTCTTTGCTTGCATTTGTATTTGTAAGATTACAGCGGCCATTGCCCGTTGCCGAGAGCTTTCTGCCCACCCGGGACTGCCGTTCCATTAAGACAACCTGTGTGCCGGGATTTTCTGCTGCTGCCAATGCTGCCGCCATTCCGGATGCACCACCGCCGATAATGCCTAGGATCATCTGTTTCACCGCCTTTTCCCCCATTATAACCGAATACGCCCCGGGAAACAAGAAAAACTTGCATTGAAGAAACAATGTGTTATAATACCTTTGGTGATGAAATGGACCGATCAAATATTGAAAAAATTGCCCGCACACCGGAGGATAAAGTGCTCCTTGCCAAGGTATGGGACAAAATAAATACTGGCATCCGCAAAAACATCCCCTCAAACAGCAGCTTTCTCTCCCCCAGGGAGCTGGAAATGACCCGGTTTCTCTTTGGGAACTTAGAGGGTCTGCATACCTTCGGTGGCTATGACAGTGCGGAGCGAAAAATGCTTGTATTTTTGCCGGACTATCTGGACGAAAGCGCGCTGTATGAGGATGCTCCTCTTGTGTGTTTACGGGCAACCTTTTATCAGGGTGACAGCCCCAATCACCGGGATTTTCTGGGTGCGCTGATGGGGGCAGGCATTGCCCGGGAGACTGTAGGTGACATCTGTGTAGGAAATGGCAGCTGTGATTTCTTTGTAACCAATGAGATTGCCCCTTACATCCTGCAAAACTTTGAAAGCGCTGGCAGAACAAAGCTGCATTTGCAGGAAATTCCGCTTTCAGCTATCCGTGTGCCTGAGCCGGAAACCAAGGAGGTCCGGGACACACTGGCATCCTTGCGGCTGGACGGTGTGATCTCCGCAGGTTTTCGCATCGGACGCAGTCAGGCTGCACAATATGTAAGTGCCGGCAAGGTTGCCATCAACGGACTACCCTGTGAAAAGCCGGACAAAGCTGTAGAAGAAGGTGCGATCATTTCTGTCCGGGGACTGGGAAAAATGCACCTGACGACCGTCGGCGGCCAGACGAAAAAGGGCCGTATTTCGGTGGTGATCCACCGCTATGTATGAGGTGAAAATTATGGATATGAACGAAGTAATCAAAAGAATCAACGAACTGGCAGCAAAAGCAAAGGCAGAGGGCCTGACAGAAGATGAGACCGTGGAGCGGGACAAGCTGCGACGAATCTATATTGACTCCGTTAAAGCCAGCCTGACCGGTCAGCTGGAGCATACCACCATTGTGTATCCGGACGGAACACGCAAAAAAGTTGAGAGGAAAAACTAAGATCGGAGTGAGAGGGCTTTCATTAGCATTTTCATTAGCAAAATGCGCAAAATAGCATTCATTTCGGTTGTTCAAATCCCTTCACACCGCCAAAAAAAGACCACCCGATGGGTCCGTGATTTTAAGTGGAGTGAGAGGGATTTGTTTGCATTTCCGCTTTGCGGAAATAAAGGTTCGCCGCCGTCCAGCCGGCGGCGGCAACGCTCATCCGCGTTGCATTTAGATTATTCAAATCCCTTCATATAGCCAAAAAAAGACCACCCGATGGGTGCATGATTTTAAGTGGAGTGAGAGGGATTTGAATTTGGCTGGATAATTACTTTCTTTAACCAAAGTTTACTGTTTATAAGCAAACACCAGCCAATTCCGAACATTCATCTACCATTTTCAACCGCCTTTAACCATCATTTGCTATCCCCGTAAGGGAAAAAATAAGGGAAAATATCGCCACATAGCAGGTACAAATTAACCAAATTCGATGGTAGATTTACTTAGTTGATCCTTCAAGCAATGAAGCATCAACGCCCAATGCATTTAGTGTTGCTTTTTCTTGCTCAATTTGCATAGAAAGATTTGAAATTGTATCTTCAATATCGTTAAGTTCGTTGGTGAGATTATCCAGTTCATTCTTTAGCGTCTTAACATGACTTTCGGAATACCGCCGTATAAATCCTTGTTTTTCGCGAGTTCGTTTTTCAATAATTTCTTTTATCATATCATATGTAATCTTTTTTCCGAAAAGAAATGTAATAAACCAGGCAGGAATTGGCCATACAGTCATAATTATGCCAACTATTAATGAATGTTTTATAGCAACATAAAAGGAAAAACCTACGATAATAATTGCCGTTATGATAATAGCCGTTTTTAAGATAAATAGATTTCTATTTACAACACCATCAATGTCTGTTTTGACTATATCCAACTCAGCGAGTTCCTTTTTAATAACTCTAACGCGGTCCTTGATGGGTGCAATTTTAGCGTTTTCTATCGTATGTTGCTGTTCAAGTTTTGAAATAATTCCCTTCTGCTTTTCAATAGCAAGACGCTTTTTGTATACTTCGTTTTCCTCAGATAGCTTATCTACCTCTGCTTGCCTAGAAGCACTACCTTGTGCATATGCTTCTTTACTTAACTCTTTCAAGATTTCCAAAGGTGTGGCATCTACAAACCGATCTGGATCATTCATCGTTTTTTGAGCGAGAAGTTTTTGCGCAATAGGATTAACTTTCAACAAATAACACTGTTCAGGTGTAATTTTTCCAGCTGCTTCCATTTGGATAAGTTTGTTATTAAGTTTTTTCACCAATTCATCATTTGGGCGAAATGCTGCATATGCAGCTGACATTAGCCTTGGACGATTGATTGAAGATATTTGTGCTGGGCTATTGAACCAAACAAGAGTGCCCCACTTTATATCGTTCATTACCCCAGGAATAAAAACATCTTTTGATTGCGCTATATTGCGAGATAATCGATAACCCACCTTTGCAAGAGAACGATTTGTTGTAATAAAAATATTTTGCACATCGTCAACATGACAAGCCACCATATTGTTATTTTTATAATAAGTGTAAAATATGGAGCGCGCATCTTGATCAATTGTACGAGACTTTTCTTCAGTGTCAATGTTTGGATCGTTTTCTTTGTAAATCTGAACAATCATATCCCTAATACTTGCCTCATACGGAGTATGAATATCTTCAGCTGCTGGGTACGGCATATTATCGGTTTGGATATTGAAATCCTCCCATAACCGTGTGCGTATAGATACAGAAAGTTCGTCTATTTGCTCAACTGTCCAATTGTTTGTAACAAAATAATATGTAGTTTCGGAAGCTAATGTTGCATCGTAGTCGGGATTACCAATCCATTGTTTTGAGTTCTCAATAACCCCAATCGTCTCAAGAATAGTATGTTCAAAAACCAGCACCTGGATTCCCAGCCGTTGCATGTTTTTGATGTATTCAATATAGTTATCAGTATGATTAGAACTATCAATACCAAACAACTTAAACAACAAGCCTGCATCCAAATACACTTTAGCATTTTTTGATTTATAGCTTTCGGGGTATTCGCTATATGCAAATACCTCAGAAAGTGCTATACCAATAGTGTAGTCATCCAAATAATCTAAGACTTCAACATTACCGTTTTCCTCGCAAAAAACCAAAAATTCAGCGAAGAAATAATCATCTTTAACTTTGTGGATCAAGTTACGATCAGTTTTTGACTTTATACCATATCTTTCAATAAATGCGCGTATTCTTTCGTCCAGGTCTTCTTTGGCGCAATGCATACTATGTTGCTCTACTAAGAATGCGCTGAAACTATCCAGTAATTTCTTATATTCAACGTCCTTCTGCTTGACAACATTGATGAAATCTTCCTTATCGATGTTGTCATAGATAGGGAAAAAGGCACGTGCTTTTGCGTTATATGTAAAAAACTTCAAATGGGCACAGTATTCCATTATTGTTTTCATTGGATGATACGGCACAGGGAATCCATACATCGCTTCAAAATCAGCACATAAGACATTGGGGTCACATTTGTCATACCGCTTTTCTTGTACAATTGAAGCAACCATGCGTGCATATGCGGCAATTACATCTTCTTTCGAGCATACGCTCAGTGCAGAATAGCAAGCAATAGCAGAAAAACTACTCATCTTTATATCCTCCAGTTCTTTTTCTCATTTTGTTTCATTATATCTTTTTCATTAAGATATTTCAACAAATTTCGACAAGAATCAAGTGAACATAAAGGTTGACTGGATATGGCACTATTCTACCAACCCGTACTTGACTTTGATGCGGTCCAGCTTTTCCAGCATGGGTTCTGCGGCGATGAGAATGAAGATAACCGTTGCGGCGGCGTGGATCAGGTCCATGGGAAGGCCGGACACATAGTAGGCCTTCAGCATTTCCCAGTTGATGGTTTGGGAATTGTACATCAGCGCTGCGGCTGGGTTCATAATGCCGCCGTAGATGATCACTGCTGCAAATGCGCCAAAGGTGGCAAGGCTGCCTCGGCTGCGGCGTAGCAGACCCTTGCGGAACAACACGCCTGCCAGAAATCCGATGATACCCATGCTGAACATCTGCCAGGGCATCCAGGGGCCTTGGGAGAACAGCACATTGGACACCATCATGGTCACAGCGCCTACAAGGAAACCGGTCTCACCGCCGAAGGCCACACCGGAGATGATGACCAGTGCCAGCACCGGCTTGAACTGGGGCAGCATAAAGAATGCAGACCGTCCCGCGATACCAATAGCGCATAGAACGGCGATGGTCACCAGTTCTCTTGCCTTGGGTTTTCGGCTTTCAAACACCAGGAAGAACGGCACCATACACTCAATCAGCACCAGCATTGCAGTCACATTGTAATGCTGATTGCCCAGGTACATCACACCCGCAAAAATGGTCAGCGGGATACAAAGCACGATCAACACTGCCGCAACAAGGGTGCGTTTACTCAGCTTTCGTTGCTTAGCGGGAATCTGCAGCATGGCAGACGGTGCGCTTCTGCGGCCAATGGCGGCAATAAACACACCCAGTGCAGCGATCAGTACCAAGTACAGCGAAAGCTGCTGTTCACCGCTGGCGCTGATGCCGTCCATATTGATAAGTGACGAAAGATCTGTGATACTGGTGGCATAGAAGAACACCAATATCGAAATCGCCAGGGATACCCCGGCAAGGATCTTTCGCCATAGGGGCAGCGGCTTTGGCTTGAAATTTATCGCCGTTTCCTTGGGTTCGGGCAAGACAGTCGTTTCCGGGACCTCTGGCTCAGAGGGCAACTCACCGCCGCAGCAGCCGACAATATCAGCAACCGTTACCGCCTTTGGAATCAAGTGCCGTGCCATCCGGTTGGCCGGTGTGGTGTAGAAGCTGTTGCCGGAGAAAAACTCACGGGGTGTACCCTCTGCCACAATGCTGCCATCAAAAAACAGGCCACACTTGTGGGCATATTCAGCGCAGAACGGCACATCGTGGCTGACCATCAGAATGGTTACTCCCTGGGCGACCAATCTACGGAGGATCAACGCAAAGGTTACCTTGAATTCAGCATCAAAACCCTTTGTAGGCTCATCCAGTAATAGAATATCCGGCTGTGTCAAAAGCACCTTTGCCAAGGCGGTGCGCTGCTGTTCACCACCGGAAATGTCATAGGGATGGCGATCCAAGAATTCCCGCAGACCACAAAGTTCTACAATTCGGGCAACCTCTGCATCCTGTTTTTCTTTGGGAATCTTCTCTCCACGGAACACTTTGTACAAATCCTCCCGGACAGTGCGTTTTACGAATAGGGTTTGGGGATTTTGTGGGAGGTGTCCCAGCTTGCCTTGTAAACGAACATCGCCACGATAGGCAGATCGAAGACCGGAGATTACTTTGAGTGTGGTGGATTTGCCCGCACCGTTGCCACCCAGGATGGCATAGAACTCACCCTTTTGAAGCTTCAAAGAAAAGCCTTTCACTACATCTGGGGAGTCCTTCTCATAGCGAAACCAAAGGTCATCACATTCTAAAGTCACATCCTCTGGGTACACCGGAGGATCTTTTTCTGCTAGAGGCAGGAGTGCTTGTTCCTCTACTCGCTGAGAAAGGAAATTACTGCCGTCTCGTATGGTCTGTGGGCAATCCAGATTCGTTTCTACCGCTGCCCACACCCTCATAGCGGTGGGCATAGCCAGGAACATGCCGCTGCCTTTGTCCTTTAACTGCAAGCCTACATTCTCCGGCTTGTCATCACAGATAATTGCACCTGCATCCATCACGATAACTCGTGTAGCAAAGGGAAATGCTTCCTCTAACCGATGCTCTGTCAGAATGATGGTGGTACCCAGTTCCCGGTTGATCTTACCCAGCAGAGATAGGAAGTCGGCGGCGGCAATGGGGTCGAGCTGTGCGGTAGGTTCATCCAGCACCAGCACACCCGGCTGCATCGCCATAACCGAAGCAAGGCTCAGAAGCTGCTTCTGACCACCGGACAGCTCCGTGACATTCTTATAAAACCAATTCTCAATACCGAAGAATGCGGCAATTTCCGCAACCCGGCGGCGAATGGTGGGGGTATCGTAGCCTAAACTCTCCAGACCAAATGCCAGTTCGTGCCACACTTTGTCGGTGACCACCTGATTTTCCGGGGATTGGAGGACATAGCCGATTTGCTGTGCCTGCTCCCGTTGGGAAAGTTCTGACAGCAGTGTGCCTCGATACCGAATCTCACCGGAGAACAGGCCGTGGGGCGTTAAACAGGATTTCAAATGTCGCAAAAGGGTGGATTTACCGCAGCCGGATGGGCCGCAGAGGATCACAAACTCGCCTTGCTGAACCGTAAAGGATATATTCCGGAGGGCCTTCTTCTCGCCCTCCGGGTATGTAAAATCTACATTTTTGAATGAATAGCTTTCCATTTTCTCTCCTCTGCCGCGTTCAGCACCACGGGCATCAAACACAGAATCAAGTAAACAAACTGAAAAGAAAGGGTCACGGTATTTAGACCGATATAGCGAATGCTGGGGAAATACCGGAATCCAAAGGCAGAAACGATCACGCCTGCAAGCAAGTAGAATCCACAGAACCCTAAGTAGAGCATCGCCATCTTATCCCGGTCATCGAAGCGGTAAATAGAGAATGCCGTGCGTCCTTTCAGGCCGTATCCCCGGCTTTTCATACTGTCGGCAGTTTCGATGGCGTTTTCCAACGCCCATGTGACCATGATGGACAGCACGGTAATGGCGATCTTCGTTCGGTGCCAAAGAGATCCCTGCGAAATATCTCTGCCGATGCTCCGCTGAGCATCCACCACCGAATCCATCTGCGCCTTAAACTTTGGGATAAACCGCAGCGTCATGCTCAGCACTAGGGACATGGCCGGGATGATGCGGCCAAAGAGATAGATGAACTTATCGGAAGTGATGACTCGATTGAAATTCAAAAACCACAGCATCACGGTGGCGATCATCACACCGGCAGACAGACCATAGAGGATGCTCTCCAGAGTCAGCGGGTTTCCTGTAGGGAAATACATGAGAATGGTGATGCCTTCATGGCTGAAAGCAGGATTCATAAAAGCCGTCAGTAGCATAATGGGCAGACACCATTTCAGGGTAAACAACACCGCTTTCTTTCCCTCGGCCTGCACAGCATAAGCAGCTGCGCAGACCAGAGAGATTCCTTGCGCCAAAGGATGATTCAGCGCCATGGAAAAACCGATCACCAAGGCAAAATACAAGAAATTTACCAGTGGGTGATATTTTTGAAAGCCGTCTCTGCCCATTTAACTCATACCTCTACCCACATCGTGGCCCAGATCACAGGTGTACCGCCATTCCACCACATCGCCATCCTTGAGCTGATAACGGGAACAGCCGTAGTTGGGATACCAGCCATTGACCCTGTACATCCACCCGGATAACTCGCCACAGTCAAATTCATATAGATTGTGGATACCTTCAATGTAGGCACTGTTGTAAATTGGTGTCCAGGAAGATTCTATATGGATACCCTTCTCTTTGCACAGACGCTGAAGAACATCAAACACAGATTCACCCTCGTAGAAAGTAACAGTGGTCTTTTTCAGAATCACGCCACCGGAGGGAACCATTTCCAGTTTCTCAGGATCCAACTGATCCAAGTTGTTTAGGATGGTAGAGCACTCGATGGAGAATGTACAGGTATAGGTTTTAGCTTTATCCACATCCTGATCTTCCGGCTCCACAGGCTGGGGTTTGCCTTCCGGGATAGGATCAGTGAGGTATTTATCCTTACCATCCGTATAAACCTTATCATCGTTGCTGCCCGGTCTGGACAGGTAGTCATCATTGCCAGTTGTAGGAATTGTAGTCTCTTCCGTAGGAGGATCTATGTCTTCGGTAGTCTCTTCTTCCTCTGGAAGTACATCGGCTTTGATGGTAAACTCCTGCAGTGTTCCGTCCAAGATGCAATTCAAAATCGTATTGTCTTTGCTGCCAGTCAAAGAAACTGATGCTACCGGCTGGTCGTTTTGATAAGCGGTTGCACTGTCCTCTTCCCATTTTTCTTCCAAATGGATGGACAGCAATCCGGAAAAACCAAAAGCATCCGTCTGTGCCAGTACCACCGCAACAGCACCGTCTGCTGTCTTACTGATTTGTGCCTGCAGGTTAATTTCCTTAGTGTCTTCGATATCGCTGCCAAAGATAGTCCATTCATACTTAAAGTCACCAGATTTTCCGGCAAAG
Source organism: Oscillospiraceae bacterium (assembly GCA_017521485.1). GTDB lineage: Bacteria > Bacillota > Clostridia > Oscillospirales > Oscillospiraceae > Faecousia. Next base: position 2,188 of record JAFXCL010000022.1, on the reverse strand, counting down.
ACACCGATGGCATTCTCGTTTTTAATTTGCTTTATGACACTCTCTTTGATAATGCCATCATCGGGAATAGCAATGGAATCCTTCAGATCCACGCTGCCGAAATTCCCTTGGCAGGCACAAAGAGAAAGCATTATAGTCAAAGCCAATAAAAGGCTCAGTATTTTCTTCATCATTATTCTCCAATCACAAGCCTGCCATTTTTCACTTTCAAGGTATCTGTCGTCATGGCAAGACTTTTGGGTTCGTCAGAAGCAGCGAATACCGCATCTTCCAAAATTAAATCAAGAACATCACCGGGACGGACACTGCCCCGAAGTCGGAATTTTAAGCGAAGCACCACATTGTAGTCGTCTGCCAGCAATTCCTTGGTAAATGCATTTTTACCGCCGGTCATATCCAAATACATAATGTTGATTGAACCGGTATCATTACTGTTTTGCACATTACAGTTCCAGTCTGGGAGCTTTTGCCCTGTGCTGTTTTCATCGCTTAGAATAAAGATATTGCCTTCTTCCACACCAAGAAATTCCAGTCTGGAAGAATCGAAGGCGATGCTCATACTCATTGCAGGATAACGTGTATCTCCTAAATCAGAAATTGTTACATCCAAAGAAAACTCGCTCGTTTGAGATGCAGAAAGTTTTTGAGGTGTTTCCACAATCAAGGTTGGCTCGCCCGAAACAGGATCACTACTGCACCGTACCAGCAACAATACAACAGCTGCTATCAAGACACAGGCACCGACAATCCATGGCCATCTTTTTTTAATAAACTGCTTCATAGAAACACTCCTTTGCATAAGCAGAGAGAACCCGAACCGCAATAGCCTCTCAGTGGCTCTTTTTGCCGCTTTTTACCTTGTCTTCCTTGCCTTGCGTTAGCAAGGCTGCGTCATTCGCACCAAAAATCGAACAAAAATTGCGCACTGTGAGGTGCTTCGCAGTTTTCAGGCACCCGCTTTTTTCAAGACAAAGAAAATCACGCAGAGAATATCTGTCGATATTATCTAGGGATTTTCTGCAGTATTGGGGAAAGCAGGCGACCTGAAAACCTGTTGGGGTTCGTGTCCTCTCTGCTTGTGGGTGGGAGAGTGTATCTCCCACCCAAAGAATGATTACTGATTGGTAGTGATGGTTGCGGCTTTGGTAACAACACCGAAGTCGCTGCCATCTACAAACTTCTCCACGATGCCCAAAGCATCGAAGGTGTTGATGCGAGTATCGCCATTTACGTTCAATGTGAGGATCTGATCATCGGTAGGAGCATCGCCCTTACGCAACCATGCATCCACCGCATTCAAAGCGTCCTGCGCATTTACCACACCGTCACCGTTGGTATCACCAAACTTAATGTTGGTTGCTGCATCCTCAGTAAATGTGAAGTTCAGTTTGTTCACGAACTGTTCCATAGCGATGGATGCATCCACCAATGCCACATAGGTGGCGATTCCGGTTTTTGCTGAGATCTCTTCGCTGTATTTAAAGACATACTGGTTGGTACCGTCGTTGTAGGTCAGTTTGGTAGCGTTCTCGATGCCAACCACGGACACAGCAACAGCCATCTTAGTGGCAGGTATCAGGTCGATATCGTCACCGGTATACAGACAGATCGCACTGTAGGAGATACCCTTTACAACTTCAACATTACCCGCAGCAGTAGTGGTGTCAACAATTACCATTGCGTTTTCATCGCTGGAATCGGAGGTAAGCTTGACAGACATACCGGAGATAGCAATATTTTTCTTCTCACCCACATTTGCAGCATCCACTTGGAAGGTAACGGTGAAGAACTGTGCGGGGAAGGAATTGCCCTCTGTGTTGCTAATAACAGTAAGATCACTGTGTTCGTTTGCATCAAAATACACCACACGCAACTTGCCGTCCTCATCCAGATGGTAGCTGACCTCGCCACCGGTCAGACGGCTGCCGGCAGTCACGCCGGTAACACTCAGTCCTTCAGGAACATTCAGAATAAAATCAATGAGCTTATAACCTGCGGTATTGTCCCACTGATCGAGGGTGATAACAGCATTGAAGGTCTTACCTACATCGTCGGTGATCTGCGCAGGCAGACCCAGAGTTGCTGTAGGCTTGCCGGTGACAACGGTGTCTTCCTCAAAGGTCACATCGGAATAATCATAAAGTGCTTTCTTGCCGTTAATGAAGCGGTCATAAGCAACCAGTGCATA
>JAFXCL010000021.1 GCA_017521485.1 Oscillospiraceae bacterium | reverse complement strand
CATAAAGAAAGCCCCTTAAGGGGTAGCCCGTAAAAGAAATGCAGTCGGCAAACCTTTCGGGGCCCCTTTAGGGGCAAATGTCTGTAAAATGCCCTTCTAGGGCTTAATCAAGCCTCCGGCTTAGCCGGAGGTCCTGACTTATTCGCCGTCAATGCAGCAATCGTTTCTTTTTCGAAACAGCAGACTGATACACCAAAGGCCTGCCAGAGCAATGATAGAATAGATGATGCGGCTGATCACGGCATCTTGTCCGCCAAAGATCCAAGCTACCAGATCAAACTGAAAAATGCCCACCAGTCCCCAGTTCAGAGAGCCAATGATAGAGAGAATCAGTGCCAATTTGTCCATAATTACACCTCCGTAAAATACCGGCACAGGCACACAAAGAGATTTTATATGCACAGCCGGGTGCTGGATATTGCTATCATTCCCAATGGTAAAGGAAATATGCATTGCTTATTGCAAAACCGAAGATCTTTCGTTATAATAAATATCAGAATTTGAACAAAAACCGGAAGGAAGAGAAAGATGGTTACATTATACGAGGGCGCTTTTGCAAAAGTCAATTTGACGCTGGATGTTTTGGGAAAGCGCCCGGACGGCTACCATGATCTGAAAAGTGTTATGCAGACGATCTCAATCCGTGACGATATTGAGATCGACCTGGATACCGGAAAGCCTTGGATACTTCAGTGCGACAAAGAGGGGATTCCCACCGACGAAAGCAATCTGGCGTGGAAGGCTGCAAAAGTCTTCTTTGACGCGGTAAAGAAAGATCCCAACGGCATTGAAATCCGTATTACAAAACGGATTCCCTCCCAAGCCGGTCTGGGCGGTGGCAGTGCAGATGCTGCAGCGGTACTGCGGGCGCTGAACAGATATTATGGGGAGCCATTGTCCATTATGGCGCTGGCGGAGTTGGGCGCACTGGTTGGCAGTGATGTTCCGTTCTGCACCCTTTGCGGCACGGCAATGGTAGAGGGCCGGGGAGAGCGGCTGCGCAAGCTGCCGGATCTGCCGGATTGCTGCTTTGTAGTTTGTAAGCCGGATTTTTCTTCTTCCACACCGGAGCTGTACCGGAAACTGGATGAAACGGAAATTGCAAAGCGCCCGGATCATCAGGCAATGGAAAGTGCCTTACTTGCTGGCGATCTTGGTAAAATTGCAGAAAATATTCACAATGTTTTCGATCCGGTTGTGACCGGGGAACATCTGGAACTCAATTATATTAAATCCATCTTTAATAGCTACGGCGCAGTGGCTTATCAGATGACCGGTTCCGGTTCTGCTGTGTTTGCGATCGTGCCTGATTTTGAATTTGCAGCTGTTATTTGTAATATGCTCAAAGATAACTACCCTGATGTATTTATCGCAAAACCTGTATAATAATGGAAAATACCGTCCATACTGATAGTATTTCAGTATGGACGGTGTTTTTTATGAGATTTATTCTGAAGTTAGGCATTCTTTTTTTAATTGTCTATTTCCTTGTGTTTAGTACCGGGCTGGTTTCTGACAAAGCGCAGCTTAAAAATGAACTAATCCGTATGCATGTAGTTGCAAACTCCGATTCGCCGGAAGATCAGGCGGTAAAGCTTCAGGTAAAGGATGCGCTGGTGTCCTATTTGCAGCCTGTGATGACAGCTGCAGCTAATAAAGAGGAAGCATTTCGTTATATCCGGGAAAATCTGCAGCAGCTAGAGGAGAAAGCAAATCAGGTGCTCAAGGATCTGGGAGAGAATAAAACGGCAACCGTCAGCTTAGTCAAAGAGAAATTTGATGTGCGCAAGTATGATACATTTTCACTGCCATCCGGTATTTACGATGCGCTTCGTGTGCAGATCGGCGAGGGAGAAGGCCAAAACTGGTGGTGTGTTGCATTTCCGACCTTATGTATGCCGGCTACCTCCGATGAATTTGCAGATCGTGCAGCATCCTCCGGTTTTTCCGATACACTGGTTAGAACCGTTTCGAAGGAGGAAGGGTATGAGATCCGTTTCTTTTTCCTGGATTTGATTGGTAAAGTGGAAAATTTCTTTCATTAACCCTGTTTTTTGGACAGATTGTGTGTTATGATAAGAAAAAGTACGAACACACAAGGAGGACGGGTATGCTGACACTGGTGTACGGTACGGACTGGGTAGCGAACCGGGACGCACTTCTCTATATGATTGCGCAGGATGTCCGTGCTGGGCAGGGCGGTCGGATATTAATGGTTCCGGAACTGATCAGTCACGATACAGAGCGGCGGCTTTGCGCAGCTGCAGGGGATGCTGCCAGCCGTTTTGCAGAGGTGCTTTCCTTTACGCGGATGGTGGGCAGAGTGATGGACGAAGCGCAGCAGCCGGTGCAGCCGTGTCTTGACAATGGCGGCCGAGTTGCGGCAATGGCAGCAGCAGCCAGAAGCCTTCACGGTCAGCTAAAGGCATATGCCTCTGTAGCTACAAAACCGGAGTTTCTTACCAGTCTTGTGGATGCTGTTGATGAATGGAAACGGTGCTGTATCACCGCAGATGACCTGATGCAGGCATCTAAAAAGACAGAGGGCAGCTTTGCCCAAAAGCTGGAGGAGCTGGCACTTCTTTTGGAAAGCTATGATGCCATTTGCCTGCAGGGAAAACGGGATCCCAGAGATCAGATGACTTGGCTTCTGGAACAGCTTGAGGACAGTGATTACGCGGAAAAGCACGTGTTTTACATAGACGGATTTCCGGATTTCACACGGCAGCATACCGAGATACTAAAGCATCTGATTGTAAATTCCCCCAATGTGGTAATTAGTGCAAACTGTGATGCACCCGCATCTTCTCTTCCAGGATTTGAAAAGGCAGGTGATACTGCCGCAGAGCTGATCCGTTTTGCAAAAAATGCCGGTGTAGAAGTGAAACTTTTACATATTGAACCGGAAAACACACCGGTGCAACCGGTACAAAAGCTATTATTCCAGGGGAACATCACACCCCAGCCCGAAATCCCGCTGTCTGTATATACAATGGATACACCCTATCAGGAGTGCGTCGCTGCGGCAGATCGGATATTGTCTTTGGTGCGCAGCGGTGTCCGTTACCGTCAGATCAGTGTGGTCTGCGCAGATATGAACACCTACCGCAGTGCCATAAGAATGGTCTTTGACCGGTGCAGGATCCCAGTTTATCTTTCTGGCACAGAGGACATTCTGGAGCGGCCTGTGATCACCACAGTTCTGTCGGCAATGGATGCTGCCCTGAGCGGCTTTGAGCAGCGGGACGTTGTTCGCTATTTGAAATCCATGCTTTCCCCGCTGCCGTTGGAAATGAGCGATCGGTTAGAAAATTATGCTATTTTGTGGAATATAACCGGCAGTGGTTTCCTGCAGGATTGGACTAACCATCCGGATGGTTTAGGCGGTCAGTGGACGGAGGATGCCCTTTCTGACATAAAAGAGCTCAATGAAGCCAGAAAAACAGCAATAGAACCCTTGCAGTCCCTCTACAATGACTTCCGTGAGGCGACAAGCCTCAGACAGCAGGTTGGGGCATTGTATACCTTTTTGGAACGGATCGATCTGGCGCAAAGACTGTCGCAGCTGGCGGACCGTCTGGAAGCGGAGGAGGATCACGCCAACGCGCAGGTGCTCGATCAGCTTTGGAACATCCTTCTGACAGCCCTTGAGCAGATGTACGATATTTTGGGTCAGACAGTATGGGATGCAGAAACATTTACAAGACTGTTAAGGCTCCTTTTGAGTCAGTACGATGTTGGAACGATCCCTACCGTGCTGGATTCTGTAATGGCAGGCCCTGTCAGTGCAATGCGCTGCCAGCAGTCGGATCATCTGATCGTCTTGGGCGCACTGGAGGGCGCTTTGCCCGGATACACCGGTTCTTCCGGTGTGCTGACAGACCGGGAGCGAAATGCCTTGCGGCAAATGGGTGTTCCCCTGACAGGCGGTTCACTGGAGGGAATTTGGGCAGAATTTGCAGAAATCTACGGCGTGTTCTGCGGTGCTCGCCAGACTGTAACCGTCTCCTGCCCTGCGGGACAGCCTTCCTTCCTGTACCGTCGTTTGCGTGAACTTGCAGGTGGTGAGCAGCCGCCAAAGGGGATTCTGGGTGCTGCCCGGGCAGACGACTGGGAAGCAGCGGCGCTCCTTTCCGGTTATTCGGATAAAAGTGCTGCGAAAAAGCTTGGACTGCAAATGCAGTTTGTAGAAATCGAAGAAAAGAAGAATTATGACTTTGGGACAGTGGACCGGGAGAATATTCAAAAGCTTTATGGCGCACAGCTGAACTTGTCTGCTTCTCAGGTGGACCGTTTGGCAGAGTGTAGGTTTTCCTATTTCCTGAAATACGGACTGCGGTTGAAAGAACGGAAAAGTGCCTCGGTTGATCCGGCAGAATTCGGCACATTTGTCCATGCAGTGCTGGAACAGACAGGCCGGGAAATCAAAACCCTTGGCGGTTTCCGGCAGGTAACGCTGGAACAGACCCTTGATATTGCCGCAAAATATGCCCGGGAATATGCAAAAGAGCGGTTTTCAGAACTGGATTCCCAGCGGGTGAACTATCTGTTTGCCAGAAACGGACAGGAGCTTCAAATGGTGGTGCAGGAACTGTGGCAGGAGCTGCAGGCGTCCCGATTCGAACCGCTGGATTTTGAGGTGTCATTCGGTGATGAGGGCGCAATGCCGGCGGTGGAGATATCCGGACAGGATATGCAGGCAAAGCTTCGCGGCTTTGTGGACCGGGTGGATGTCTGGCAGGAAGAAGGCCTCAATTACTTCCGCGTTGTGGATTATAAAACAGGCAAAAAAGACTTTGATTACTGCGATGTATTTAACGGTCTTGGCCTTCAGATGCTACTATACCTATTTGCCCTTGAAGACGCAGGGGAGGAACTGCTGGGTAATGCACCGAAACCTGCGGGTGTGCAGTATTTTCCTGCCCGTGTGCCTTTGATCTCGGCAGACGGTATGTTAACGGATGAAGAGGTAGCTGCAGTTAGGGAAAAGGCATGGAAGCGGAAAGGACTGCTCCTTGCCGACGAGGATGTTCTGGCGGCAATGGAGCCGGACGAAAAACCGAAACGGATGGGATATACCCGCAATAAAGAGGGTGTGATCTCCGGTGATGTAGCATCCGGAGCGCAGTTTTCGCTGCTAAAAGAATATCTGTTCTGTCTCCTTGGCAGAATGGTTAATGAGATTGCATCCGGTGCGGTAACACCCAATCCCTATACCCGGGGCAGCAGTCATAATGCCTGCACTTTCTGCCCATACGGATCGGTATGTCATCAGGAAGAAGTAGAAGGACGCAGAAATTATAAGGCTATGTCCCCGGATCGGTTCTGGGAGGAAGTAGAAAAGGAGATGAGAAACCGTGGCTGAACAATTGACACTGGAACAGCGGCAGGCTGTGGAAAACCGCGGTGGAAGGCTTCTCGTCTCTGCAGCTGCCGGTTCTGGTAAAACAAAGGTGCTGGTAGACCGACTGATGGGCTATGTAACAGACCCGGATTCGCCGGCAGATTTGGATGATTTCCTGATTATCACATATACAAAAGCAGCGGCGGCGGAATTGCGTGGGAAGATCGGCGCAAAACTGACAGAAAAGATTGCCCAGCAGCCACACAATCGCCATTTGCATCAGCAGATCCAGCGGCTATATCTTGCAAAGATTTCCACAGTCCATTCGTTTTGCGCAGATATTTTGCGGGATTATGCATACCGGCTGGATTTGTCTGCGGATTTCCGTGTGGCAGATGAAAACGAATGTCTGCAGCTTCAGCTGCGTGCGATGGAACAGATTTTGGACGAGGCGTACGCACAGGCAGAGCAGGATACAGACTTTCGTGCCTTTGTGGACACCCAGGGACTGGGTAGAGATGACCGACAGATTCCACAGATCCTGCTGAAGGTCTATCACAGTGCCAGATGCCACTTAGATCCGGAGAAATGGCTTTCCTGGTGCGTGGATTCCGCAGAAACAAAAGACCTTTCAGATACTTCCCAGACTGTCTGGGGTGCGTATCTAATGGAGGATCTGCGCAGATATCTGGATAAGAACATCCAGGTGCTTGAGCAATGTGCGCAGCGTGCTGCTTGCGCTGAGGGGATGGAAAAACCTGCCACGCTGCTATCATCCACGGTTTCCCAGCTTACATATCTGCGGGATAGCAATACTTGGGATGATGTAATTTCAAGAAAGAATATCGACTATGGACGGGTCGTGTTTTCTAAAAAATGCACCGACTTAGAGCTGATTGAGCAGATCAAAGCGGTGCGCAATGCCTGCAAAAAAGGACTTACCAAACGCCTGCGCAGTTTTGCAGACAATAGCCAGCAGGTACTTGCAGATCTTTCCGGTAGTGCTGCAGCGGTTCGGGGTCTGGTAAGTCTTGTCAGGCGCTTTGACCGAGCCTATGGTAAGCTTAAGCAAAGCCGCCGGATTCTGGACTTTGGCGATCTGGAACATAAAACACTGGAGCTGCTACTTGGTAAGAGCAGAAGCACACCTACTGCAGCGGCTGCCGAGATCGGCTCCCGTTTCCGGGAAATTATGGTTGATGAATATCAGGACTCCAACGGCATTCAGGATGCCATTTTTGCGGCGTTGACAGCAAAACGGCAAAACTGCTTTATGGTTGGAGATGTCAAGCAGTCAATATACCAATTCCGTCTGGCAGATCCGGGAATTTTTATCGAGAAATACAACACCTTTGTGCCCGCAGATCAGGCACAGACCGGGCAAGGGAGAAAGGTTCTGCTGAGTAAGAACTTCCGCTCCGGAAACGAAGTGATCCAGGCAGTCAATGATGTATTTAGTCGGTGTATGTCGCCGCGAGTGGGCGGACTTGCTTACGGACAGGAGGAGATGCTCCGGGAGGGAATTTCCCATAGGCCTTTGGATGAACCTGCGGTGGAGCTGTACGGAATTGAGGTTCAGGAGGATACTTATGCAGAGGAAGCTGCCTTTACGGCCCAACGAATCTCTGAGCTTCTGGACGGTACCCATACCATTCGGGATGGTGATGCTTTCCGTCCTATACGCCCAGAGGATATTGTGATTCTGCTCCGTTCTCCCGGCTCTGTGGGTGGAGAATTCCGCTATGCGCTGGAGCAAAGAGGTATCCGCTGTGCCACCGGCGGAAATACGGATTTGCTGCAAACAGAGGAAGTGGAAACACTGCTATCGCTGCTGAAGGTTATTGCGAACCCTTTACAGGACATCCCTCTGGCAGCAGTGCTGATGAGCCGTTTGTTTGGATTTACCGCAGACGATATGGCACATTTGCGAAGCCAGAATAAAAAAGGCAGCTTGTTTGAGGCTTTGTCCACATCGAAGAAGGGAGAAAAATTCTGTCAAATTCTTCATAAGCTTCGTTTAGATGCGGGAATGAATCACGTTCCGGAACTTTTGGAAAAGATATTTCTTCTGACGCGAATGGATACCATATATGCAGCAATGGAAGACGGCGCTGCCCGTTCGGAGAATTTACAGGCTTTTTGCCAGTATGTGTCCGATTATGATGCTTCCGGAGGCCGTGATCTGGGTCAGCTTCTGGAGCATCTGGAAGCTATGCAGGAACGAGGCTTGAACATTGCGCTTGATAATCAGCAGGCTGGTTTTGTGTCAATTATGAGTATCCACAAATCCAAGGGACTGGAATTTCCTGTGGTGTTCCTGTGTGGACTTTCCCGCAGCTTTAACCATGAAAGTGCCTACGATCAGGTTCTGTGTGACCGGGAACTGGGATTGGGACTGAGCTGTGTGGAACCAAAACAGCGCATCCGGTATCCGTCGGTTGCAAAGCGGGCGATTTCCGCTAAGATCATCTCCGACGGTATCAGCGAGGAAATGCGCGTTCTGTATGTGGCGATGACCCGTGCCAGAGACCGGCTGATTATGACCTATGCGGTCAAAAATCTGGAAGCAGACCTTCAGGATATTGCCCAACGATCACAGATATGTGACGGGGAACTGATGACAGGTGAAGTTGCTTGTCCGGGTGAATGGATACTGCAAACAGCAATGAGCCGAACCGAGGCGGGGGAATTCTTTGCAATTGGCGGAAAACCGGAAGAGGTTTCCTTCCGTGAGCCTGCCTGGCTCATAAAAGTTGTTACGGCAGATACAGATGAGGTTACTTCACTGGAGGAAGAAGTTGCGGTAGACCGGCTGTCCGATGAAACAATTTCAATGCTGAAGCAGGACCTATCCTTTGTATATCCCCATATTTCCGCGACCCAGATTCCTTCTAAGCAAACAGCTACCCAGCTGAAAGGTCGTATGAAGGATCAGGAAGCGGCAGAGAATACAGTTTTGCCCTATCAGATCGCAAGAAGTTTCCGCAAACCCTCTTTTGTAAAAGAAACCAACACAGCTGCCCAATACGGAAATGCGCACCATATTCTGATGCAGCATATCCGGTATGACTGTTGCGGTGATATTGCAGGCGTACAGGGCGAAGTGGAGCGGCTTGCCCGGCAGGGTATCCTAACGGAACAACAAGCACAGCTTATAGACTGCCGTCAAATCGTAGGTTTCTTTGAAACAGAACTTGGCAGAAAACTGCGGGAAAGCGCAAATGTACTCAGAGAATTTAAGTTCTCTATTTTGGATGACGGTGCAAAATATGTTTCCGGTATGGACGCAGAGCAGGTGTTGCTGCAGGGTGTTGTGGACTGTGCACTGATCGAACCGGACGGAATTACGGTTATCGATTTTAAGACAAACCGTGTTACAGAAGATACGGTGCTTCCGGTGGCAGGGCAGTACCGCACACAGGTTCTGGCGTATGCAGATGCACTGGAACGCATCTATCAGATGCCTGTGAAATCAGCACAGCTGTATTTCTTCCGGATAAACCGCTTTGTTCCAATGAAATAACAGATGGGCGCGTTGCAGTATTTTGCAACGCGCCCATTTACAATTAGTAGCGGTTCTGGTTGTTGTTCTGGTTCTGATTGTTGTTCTGGTTCTGGCTGCGGTTCTGGTTGTTGTTCTGATTCTGGTTCTGGTTGTTGTTTTGGTTCTGATTCTTGTTCTGGTTCTGGTTATTCATTTTTATCTTCCTCCTGTTTTTGGTGCGGTCTTGCCGCTGGGTATAGATTACCCAAAAAATCAGGATTTATCCTTTGCCTTAAAAATCAAGCTGACCAGCAGTCCGGCAGTGATCGCTGCGGTGATTCCGCCGGCCGTTGCCTTGATACCGCCGGTCAACACACCGAGAAAACCGTCCTTGTCAATCGCTTCCCGGACACCTTTTGCAAGGTTATAGCCAAATCCCGTCAAGGGGACAGTTGCGCCTGCGCCTGCAAATTCTGCAAGAGGTTCATATATGCCGATTGCGCCCAGAATTACACCAGCTACTACATAGCTGACTAAAATTCTTGCAGGTGTCAACTTTGTTTTATCAATTAAAATCTGACCGATCAGGCAAAGAATACCGCCAACCAAAAAGGCTTTCAAATAGTCCATCTGTTAACCTCCTGTAATGGATACTGCGTGACAAACACCGGGAATCGGCAACCCTTGCTGGGTGGAAGTGGGGGAGAGCAAAGCGCCTGTACCGCAGAATAAGATTTTTTTCAGCTTTCCTGACTTTAGTTTGTTGAGCAAATATCCGCACAGGGTGACAGCGCTGCATCCGCAGCCAGAACCGCCTGCGTGTACGTCCTGTTCCAGTACATCAAAAATCAGTGTGCCGCAGTCAGTCAGCTTTCCGCCCAGACCAAGACCTTCTTGCTGGGACAAAGTCAGCAAAACCTCCTTGCCCAACTGCCCGAGATCGCCGGTCACGATCAGGTCAAAATCCTCTGCACTGACTTTCAGATCTTCAAAATGGGCGCGGATGGTAGATAGTGCTGCCGGCGCCATTGCTGCGCCCATATTGTTCGCGTCCTTAATTCCAAGATCTGTTACTGTACCAATGGTGCAAGCAGTGATCTTCGGACCTTTTCCGGAGCTTGAAACCAGCGCAGCACCGGAGCCGGTGACTGTCCACTGGGCAGTGGGTGTGCGCTGTCCGCCATAACCAAGGGGGAAGCGGTATTGCCGCTCTGAGGAGGCGAAGTGGGAAGAGGTCATTGCTACCACCTTATCAGAAAAACCGCCGCCTACAGTCATTGCAGCCATCAGTAGACTTTCCGCCATTGTGGAACAAGCACCATACAGTCCTAAATGGGGGATGTTCATATTTCTCAGTGTGAAGGAAGACCCAATACACTGATTGAGCAGATCGCCGCTAAAAACTAACCCAAAATCCTGCGGACGCATATTCGCTTTCTCCGCCAGCTTTTTTAGTGCAATAGCCTGCATTTGCTTTTCAGCCTGCTCCCAGGTTTTTTGACCGAAATAGGAATCATTTTCTATCACATCAAAGCTTGCTTTCAGCGGACCTTCCGATTCCTTTTTTCCTGCAACACTTGCCCACGCAGTGATAACAGGGGGATCTGCCAACCGGAAACTTTGCTTGCCTTGTTTTTGATTTACCATATTGTCACCTGCTTCTTTTTTTCTAGTATGCGCCATAAAAGAAGCTTTATAACAAAATAAGTGCAGCACACGAATGTGTGCTGCACAAAAATGGCAGTGGAATTATTTACCTGCCAATGCTCTTTCCAGCCATACACAGCCAAAATCCAGAGCGGTATAAAGGCCGGCTTTTTCGCCTTTCTTTACGATCCGATCCCGGCTTTTTGCTGCCGGATCTGTCAGCTGAAGCTGGACTGCAACCCGGGTGGCAATTTCGGTATCGTTAACAGTCTTTGTTTCCAGAATCTGGAGCATAACAATGTGACTGTCTGCCATAGAGCCGTAGTAGATCAGGTTATCCTTCCGCATCAGCGGATGGCCCTTATAAACAAGGCCGTTGCGTTCTTCAGACATATAGACCTCCTAAAATATGGAATCGGGAGGCTTTTGCGGTGGCAAAGCCTCCCGGCAGGGTTGTTATTTTTCAAACAAATAGAAGCGAACCAGTTCTTGCAGAAGCTCGTCCCGATCGATCTTGCAGATCATACTGCGGGCGTTGTTGTAATTGGTGATATAGGTGGGATCTTCTGTAAGCAGGTAGCCAACGATCTGATTGATGGGATTGTAGCCTTTTTCATTCAGAGCGTCGAACACAGTTCGAAGAACAAGACGCATATTATCCTTATCATCACTGGGTACGGTAAATTTAATGGTATTTTTGGTATTGTCCGTCATTGGAACGACCTCCTTCCGAATATTAAGCATATTATATCCCAATTTTTCAAAGGTGTAAAGTCCTTTGTTAGAAAAAATATAAAATTTGACAGTTAACGAAGAACTGCGCCCAGTTTTTCACCCAGTGCTGCCAACACATTTGCAGTAACCTTTTCGGAATCCGCATCTGTCAGTGTGCGATCGTCGGCGCGCAATTCCAGAGAAAACGCAAGACTCTTCTTGCCTTCAGCAACGCCAACACCTCTGTAAATATCGAACAGACGGATATTGCGCAGAAGCTTTCCGGCAGCCTCAGAAATGACGGCTTCCGCCTGTGCTACGGTGATTTCTTCATCACAAACAAAGGAAAGGTCTCTGGAAACAGTGGGATACTTGGGCAGGGGAACATAGGTAGGCTCGGGCAGCTGAAGATCAAAGAGCTTTGTGAAGTTGATCTCAGCGCAGTAGACCTCACACTCGATGTCATAGTTCTTGGCAACCAGGGGATGAATCTGACCGATAAAGCCAACATCCACACCGTCGATCGTTACCTTTGCGCAGCGGCCGGGGTGATAGCTGGGATTATCCTTAACAGCGGTATAGCTTGCCTTTTTGATCCGCAGATTATTCAGCAGTGCTTCCACCTGACCCTTCAGGGTGAAGAAATTCACACCGTCACCGTAGCTGCCCAAAACTAGAATTTTAGGCTCTTCCGGAAGCACCTTCTCTGCAACGGGCAGATAGATCTTTGCCAGCTCATAAAGCTTCACATTCTTGTTGTGATACTTGTTGTTTCTGGAGAGAATATCCAGCATAGAGGGCAGGGCAGTGGTACGCATAACAGAGGTATCCTCGCCCAAGGGGTTTTTGATCTTCAGGGTGCTCCGCAGAGCAGAGTCTGCAGGCAGTCGGATCTGATCGAAGATCGCAGGAGACACGAAGGAATAGGTGATGATCTCGCTGTAACCCAGAGCGCGGCACACAGCACCGGTCTTGGCTTCCAGCTTCATTATGGGAGAATAGCCACCCTGTGTGGAAGTCTTAAAATCAGTGGTGGGGATCTCGTTGTAGCCGTAGGAACGGCCAACCTCCTCAGCGATATCTGCCATCAGGTTCAGGTCAGGACGCCAGGAGGGAACAAGGATCTGGTCGCCCTCCACGGGAATCTCCAAAAGATTCAGATACTTGACCATAGCTGCCTCGGGAATGCTTGTACCAAGGAGCGCGTTGATTTTGTCTACTTCCAGCGTCACTGTCTTAGGCTGGGGAACAAAATTGATCACATCGATCATTCCGTCCATAACATCGCCACACTGCAAAAGCTCCACAAGCTCACAGGCACGGTTGACGGCAGGAACGGTCATCGTAGGATCAAGATGCTTTTCGAACTTGCCGGAGGCGTCGGTACGCATACCCAGTGCAAGCGCGGTCTGACGGATAGAAGTGCCGTCGAAGTTGGCAGATTCAAACACCACAGTGGTGGTGTCTTCCATGATCTCAGAGTTTTCGCCACCCATAATGCCTGCAAGACCGATCGCACGGTCCTCGTCAGCAATCACCAGCATACCGGGCTTCAGGTTGCGAACGTTGCCGTCAAGGGTAGTCAGGGTTTCGCCGTCTTCTGCTTCCCGGACGATGATCTTGCCGGAGGAAACATACCGGTAATCAAAGGCGTGCATAGGCTGACCGTACTCCAGCATCACATAGTTGGTGATGTCAACAATGTTGTTGATGGGACGGACACCGTTGGCACGCAGCCGCTGACGCAGCCACTTGGGGGAAGGACCGATTTTTACATTAGCAACCATTCGCGCGGTGTAGCGGTTGCACAGCTTTTCGGCAGGCACTTCCACATCCAGCTTTTCGTACATAGAACCGGCATCACTGCCCTGTACAACAGGCTCGTGGTGCTTCATGGGCAGACCGAATGCAGCGGCAGACTCTCTTGCCAGACCAATGATCGAATAGCAGTCCGGGCGGTTGTTGGTGATCTCAAAGTCCACAACCGTGTCATCATTGCCGATCACAGCATTGATATCGTCGCCGGGCTTGCAGTCCTCTTCAATGATCCAGATGCCGTCTTCGATGGCATAGGGGAAGTCGCCAAGGGTCAGATCCAGCTCCTTCAGGGAGCAAAGCATGCCGTTGGAGGCAACGCCCCGAAGCTTGCCCTTGGTGATGTGAATGCCGCCGGGCAGCCAAGAGTTGTGCAGGGCAGCGGGTACAAGGTCGCCTTCTTTTACATTCTGTGCGCCGGTAACGATCTGCACAGGCTCTTCCTGTCCAATGTCGATCTGGCAGACCCACATATGGTCGGAATTTTCGTGACGGACGATGGAAACCACCTTGCCCACCACAACATTCTTGATCTGGGCATCCAGCCGCTCGTAGGTTTCCACCTTCTGACCGAACACAGTCAGCTTATCCACATATTCCTTATCGGAAACGCCACTTAGATCTACAAATTCTTCGTTGATCCATTTTCTGTTCAGTTTCATTGTCAGCGCCTCCTTAGAACTGGTTTAAGAACCGGGCGTCGTTGTCAAAAATCAGACGCAGGTCGTTGATTTTCAGGCGGCCCATAGCGGTCCGCTCCAAGCCAATGCCAAAGGCAAAGCCGGAATATTTGTCGGGATCTATGCCGCAGTTGCGCAGAACCTCGGGATGTACCATACCGGCACCCAGCAGCTCGATCCAGCCTTCGCCGTGGCAGGTGGAGCAGACCCCGCCGTTCACTTCGCCTGTGCCGTGACACTTGTGGCACTGCATATCCATTTCGCAGCTGGGCTCTGTAAAGGGGAAGTGGTGGGGACGGAAACGCACATTGGCATCGTGGCCGTAGATCTTGTGCATAATGGTGATCAGCGCACCCTTCAGGTCGCCCATGGTGATGTTCTCCGCAACTACCAGACCTTCGATCTGATGGAACATGGGGGAGTGGGTAGCGTCGGCTTCATCCTTACGGAACACACGGCCGGGCGCCAGCATACACAGAGGGGGCTTGTGATTTTCCATATAGCGGATCTGCATAGGACTGGTCTGGGTACGCAGAAGCACCTTGTCCTCATCGTCAAAATAGAAAGTGTCAGACCGGTCTCTGGAGGGGTGACCCTCCTCAATGTTCAGGCGGGTGAAGTTATAGTCTGCCAGCTCGATCTCCGGGCCGTCCACGATCTGATAACCCATACCCACGAAGATGTCCTTGATCTGCTGCAGTACCTGATTCATAGGATGCTCGTGACCCATAGTAACAGGCTCGCCGGGGATCGTCACGTCGATCGCTTCACTTGCAAGCTTTGCTTCCAGCACAGCCGCACCGATTTCAGATTTGCGGCTTTCCAGTTTCTCTTCGATCACAGCCCGCACAGAGTTTGCCACCTGACCCATAACAGGCCGCTCCTCGGCAGAAAGAGAACCCATCTGCTTTAAGACAGCAGTCAGTTCACCCTTTTTGCCCAGATAACGAACACGAAGCTCTTCCAGATCTGCAGGGGTAGCCGCTGCATCCAGAGCGCACAGCGCTTGCTGCTTGATTTGCTCTAACTGTTCTTTCATATCTTTGCTCCTTTAGAAAGTGATTTCACAAAAAAATAAACCTCATCCCAAATCGGGACGAAGTTTCCTCCGCGGTACCACCCGCAATTCGCCTTTCGGCGCAGCTTTCGGTGCAAACACACCTTTGATCGGTAACGGGATCAACCGGTAAGTCCTACTCTGGTTCAGACCACAGCTCCTGGGAGAAAGCCCGGTGCCTTGTGTAAGCGGATCTCACCATCCCGCTTTCTCTGAAAACACAATTCTGGCACAAGACAGCCCAATCTCTGCCTTTGAAATATCCTTTGTATTCTAGCACATCTAATTATAAAAAGCAAGCATTTAATAGTAAAATCAATAAAAATCAACGGTTTCGATTACTGCACTGTAAGAAGTCTCTGGAGCTTTGTCCTTTTTGTATTTATTGGGGCTGGGGAAGTTCAAAACCAGGGAAAATACAACACACACAAAAACTGCCCCTGCGCAAGCGGTCATCCACAGACTTCTTTGCCGCAAAAGCTC
This sequence comes from Oscillospiraceae bacterium, assembly GCA_017521485.1. Lineage (GTDB taxonomy): Bacteria > Bacillota > Clostridia > Oscillospirales > Oscillospiraceae > Faecousia. The sequence continues at coordinate 7,075 of JAFXCL010000021.1, read as the reverse complement.
CTTGGATAAATACAAATAGGCAAGGCACAGACCGGAAAGCAGGATTGTAAGAATTGCCAAAATGACCTTCAGCCACACAACACCGCTGCCAGCGCAGATCAAATACAGCACAAACAGCACTGCATCTGCGATCAGTGCAAGCGTCATATACCGTTCCATTTCTTTATACCGATTGTTTCTGTGTGCCATAGCGCATCCCTCCGATACATTTCTAATCTATTTATAGCATATTTTGTCTGAAAATGCAAATCTTTCTGTATTGCCACGGATAGAAAAGGTGGATTTTTAGTGCTTGCGCAGTTCGGGAATAAATGCTATAATATCTGTAAATATTTGTATTTGTACCCACAAGGAGCTGTTATGGCAGAACCGCAATACCGTTTGGAGGGCATTATCCGAACCCGCAGCGAGGTTATGGAGGATTTTGAAGGCCCTCTGGATGTTATCTTTTTGTTGCTGAGTAAAAATAAAATAGAGATACAGGACGTTTCCATTACGGCGATCCTGGAGCAGTATCTTGCATACCTGGACGAAATGAAGCGGCTGGACATGGAGATCGCCAGCGAGTTTATTACAATGGCATCCCACCTGATGCTCATTAAGACGAAAATGCTCCTGTCTGCAGCTGAGCAGGCAGAGGCAGAATCGGAGCTGGATTTACTCCGTCAGTCCCTGATCGAACGCCAGCGCAAGGAAGCTATCGAGCAGATCCGTATGGCAATTACGGTGCTGGAGCCCCGCAACGAGATCGGCAGAGGCATTTTCGTGAAACAGCCTGAGCCTTTACGCCGGGATACCACCTACCGCTACAAGCACGAGCCGGAGGATATGCTCCGGGCGTTGGACGAGATAGCTGAGCGCAATCAGCGCCGCCTCCCGCCGCCTACCGTCAACTTTAAGGGCATTGTTGGCAAAGAGCCTTATCCGGTTTCCCGAAAGGCAAAGGAAGTGGTTCGCAGACTTGTGCTGCGTGGCTTTGAACGCCTTAAGAATTTATTTAAGGGCAGCCGCAGCCGCAGTGAGATCGTTGCTACATTCCTGGCGATCCTTGATCTGTGTAAAACCAACTCCGTATGTTTGGAAGATGACAATTCCGGAGAGAATCCCAATATCCGCCTGCTCCAGGAGCCGGAGGAACAGGAGAATGCATAATGGAACAAATTGATTTACAAAGGGCCATTGAGGCAGTGCTGTTTGCTGCCGGTGAGCCTGTAGACATTGCCCGCTTGTCTATGACATTTGAAGTGGATGAAGCGGATGTGATTGCTGCTGCTGATGCGCTGGCAGACGAGTTTGCCTTTAACCGCAGAGGTGTCCGTATTTTGCGGCTTGACAAGGGCTACCAGATGGTTTCCTCCGGTGAAATGGCGGATTATATTACAAAGGCACTGGAGACCCGGAAACCTCCCAAGCTGTCCTCTTCTCAGCTGGAGGCACTGACGATCATTGCATACTACCAGCCGGCAACAAAGGCAATGGTGGAGCAGATTCGAGGGGTTGACAGTTCTTACTCTATTTCTGCACTTCTGAATAAGAGCCTGATCGAGGATGCAGGTCGGTTGAATGTGCCCGGACGGCCCATTTTGTACTGGACTACACCGGATTTTCTGCGCACCTTCGGATTAAGTTCCTTAGAGGAGCTCCCGGAGATCGACAAGGTGGATCTGGGTGAACCGGTTATTCCGGAAGATCCGGACCAGATGAAAATCGAAGAGCCAGCCAATGCTGAGGGCTAATAAAGTACACATTTTAAGAAAAGGCGGTATTGATTATGAGCCACAAACTTCCCAATATGCTTGAAAACACCATTGCAAAGATCCGCGAGCTGGTAGATGCCAACTCTGTAGTTGGTGAGCCTATTTCTACACCGGACGGTGTAACGATCATCCCCATTTCCAGAATCAGTGTTGGCCTTGGAGGCGGTGGTTCTGACTTCACGACAAAGAGTCAGGGCACCAGAGAAAACCCCTTTGGCGGCGGCGTAGCAGCAGGCGTGAAGGTCTCTCCAGTGGCTTTTCTTGTGGTAAAAGAGGGCAATGTGCGTGTTGTGCCTATGGCAGTTCCTGCCAGCACCACGGCTGATCGTGTTGTGGAGATGATTCCTGACACACTGGATAAGATCGCTGATTTTATTGATAACAGACTGGATAAGAAAGCGGAAGAAACGGAATAATTTTCTCCCTGCGGGTCAAAATATCCCCAGGTGATGGATATGAAAAGGATACTCGCCGGGATGACAGCAGCATTGCTTGCTGCCATCCTGGTTTTTCCCTGTAAGGCGATTTCTGCAGAAAAAGCCATATTGCTGGATGCACAGACCGGACGGATTCTCTATGAGAAGAACGCCCATCAGCAGAGTCTGATCGCAAGCACCACAAAGATTATGACAGCCCTTGTGGTGTGCGAACAAACCAATGTGCTGGACCGTGTTCGTATTCCGAAAGAGGCAGTGGGCATTGAAGGATCTTCGATCTACCTGAAAGAGGGAGAAATTCTTACAGTGCAGGAGCTGCTGTACGGTCTGATGCTCCACAGCGGCAATGATGCGGCAGTGGCGCTGGCAATTTATTGCGGCGGTACGGTTGAAGGCTTTGCAGAAATGATGAACGATAAAGCCCGGCGGCTGGGTATGGAGAATACCCATTTTGCAAATCCCAACGGACTGGATGCACCGGGCCATTATTCCACAGCGGAAGATATGGCGGTGCTGGCTGCTTATGCAATGGAAAATCCTATTTTTGCACAGACAGTTTCTACAAAGACTGTTAATATCACTGCAAGAAGTCTGCGCAATCACAACCGCCTTTTGTGGCAGGTAGAGGGTGCGGACGGAGTGAAAACGGGCTATACAAAGGCTGCCGGGCGGATTCTTGTGTCCAGTGCTACCAGACAGGGCCGCCGGCTGATCGCGGTGACGATGAATGATCCCAATGACTGGCTGGATCATAAAAACCTCTTAGAACAGGGTTTTTCCGGCTATCATGTTCGCAAAATTGTCAGTGCGGGAGAATGCCTTGGACATTTGCAGATCGCAGGCGGTCAAAGAGGTGCAGTTACCTTGCTGGCAGATGCGGATTTTGAATATGCACTATCAGAAGGGGAGACACCCGAAATTAAGCTGTCCGGTCCGGGCTTTGTGTATGCACCGGTTGTCCGGGGTCAGGATGCAGGCTTTGCCTATGTGTGCCTTGGGGATAAAGCTGTCGGAAAGATCCCACTGATATTCGGCGATACTGTGGAACAAGAAGTTGAGCCGGAAAAGACTTTGTCTGAAAAGCTTCGTTTATGGATTAGAGGAGAGCTATGAAAGAGCGTTTGCAAAAAATCATATCATCCCGGGGGTTAGCCTCTCGCCGACAGGCAGAACAGTGGATCATTGCCGGCAGAGTGACTTGTAACGGTCAGGTTTGTCAGCTGGGCGATCAGGCTGACCCGGATATAGACTGTATCCTTGCGGACGGAAAACCCATTCCGTCCGCTGGGAAACCCGTATATCTAATGCTCCACAAGCCCAGAGGCTATGTAACGACACTGTCTGACGAAAAAGGCCGTGCGAATGCGGCGCAATTGGTAGAAGATTGTGGCGTTCGTGTCTATCCCATCGGACGGCTGGATATGGACTCCGAGGGGCTTTTACTCTTTACAAATGACGGAGAATTTGCAAACTGCCTGATGCACCCGAAGCACCAGGTGGAGAAAGCCTATCAGGTGACAGTCAGAGGGTTTACAGAGTCTGGCTTGGAAACCCTTAAAAATCCGGCGGTAATCGACGGATACACCGTTGCCGCGCCTCAGGTAAAAGTGCTGAGTAAGCCGGAAGAAACAGGTAAGGCTCGTCTTGAGATTGTGATCTGCGAAGGACGCAATCGGCAAGTCCGCAAAATGTGCGCCCTTGCCGGAATGGATGTTATTCGTCTTATCCGAGTTCGTGAAGGGAGCGTCTTATTAGGCAGCCTCCCTCGGGGGAAATGGCGGTACTTAACGGATGCTGAAATAGAAGCACTTAGAAAATAATTTTTGCAATACGCCCCTCTTTTACTTGCAAAGAAGGGGCGTATTTGTTATGATATTCCTATAATGCTTATACATTTGGAGGGTATTATGCGGGATGATATTCTTTCCATTCTAAAATCCAAGGCAACCGGATTTTCCAAGGGTCAGCGCCGGATTGCAGACTATATTACGGAGTACTATGACAAGGCTGCGTTTATGACTGCAAGCCGTCTGGGAAAGACTGTAAATGTTTCAGAATCCACAGTGGTTCGTTTCGCGATGGAGCTGGGCTACGACGGCTATCCCAGCATGCAGAAAGCAATGCAGGAAATGGTTTTAAACCGCCTGACCTCGGTTCAGCGTATCGGCGTCACCAATGACCGTCTGGGTGATCAGGATGTGGTTTCTATGGTCCTCCACGGAGATATGGAAAAGCTGCGCCAGACCAATGATACAGTCAGCCGGGAAAATTTCCGCAATGCAGTGGATGCCATTTTAAGAGCCAAGCGCATTTTTGTGCTGGGTGTCCGTTCTGCAGCCGCCCTTGCAAATTTTATGGGGTATTACCTCAACTATATGTTCGATAATGTCCATGTGGTTACTACCTCCGGTGGCAGCGAAATGTTTGAAAAGCTGGTTAACATTGAAGCTGGCGATGTGGTGATCGCCTTTAGCTTCCCCAGATATTCCACTGCTACAGTCAAGGGCGTTCAGTACTGTCGCAGTGTAGGTGCATCGGTGGTAGGCTTGACGAACAGTAATCTTTCCCCACTTGCCCAGCACAGTGACCATATTCTGGTTGCTAAGAGCGATATGGTATCCCTTGTGGACTCCCTTGTAGCGCCTCTGAGCCTTGTCAACGCGCTGCTGGTGGCGCTTGCATCCGGACGGGAAGAAATTCTTGCCAAGAATTTTGACACCTTGGAGCGTGTGTGGGAAGAGTACAAGGTTTACGACACACAGGAAGTGGAAGTATGATGTACGATGGAATCGTAATTGGCGGCGGACCGGCGGGGATCCTTGCTGCCATTACTGCATCGCAGCAGGGCAACCGGGTGCTACTGTTGGAACGTAATGACCGGTTGGGAAAGAAATTGCTGATTACCGGTAAGGGTCGGTGCAATGTAACCAACAACTGCTCTGCCCAAGAGGTTTTGCAGAACATACCCCGAAACGGCAGATTTCTGTATAGTGCTATGGAGACATATCCTCCCGAGCGCATTATGTCGTTTTTTGAGGAAAACGGCTGTCCGCTGAAAACAGAGCGGGGCAATAGAGTGTTTCCGGTCAGTGACCGGTCGGCATCTATTCTCGATTGCCTGCAAAAAAAGCTGCGGGATACTGATGTCACTGTTCGCACAGCCCGTGTTCAGAAGATATTGACAGACGGTGATCGGGTCACCGGTGTTTTGACCGATAAGCAGGAGATCCCGGCAAACTGGGTCGTACTGGCAACGGGAGGCGTCTCCTATCCTGCTACCGGATCTACCGGAGACGGCTATCGGATGGCAGAAGATTTGGGACATACAGTTGTTCCTGCGGAGGGGTCTTTAGTTCCTTTGGAAACAGAAGGAACAGACTGTCAGGAAATGCAGGGACTCAGCCTGCGCAATGTGGGCGTAAAGCTCTTTAGTGAAAAAGGAAAGCTTCTATACAAGGATTTTGGAGAATTGCTGTTTACCCACTTCGGTGTGTCCGGACCGACTGTGCTGAGCAGTAGCGCACACCTGAAAGGGAAGAACTGCTATCTGCATCTCGACCTGAAACCGGCACTGGATGAAGGAAAGCTTAATGACCGTATCTTGCGGGATCTGGAGCAGTATAAAAACCGCACAATGGAAAATGCACTGACCGATCTTTTACCCCGTTCTATGATCCCTGTGGTTCTGAGAATACTGAATATTCCGGCCAGCTTACAGGCGAATTCCCTAAAAAAGGAACAGCGCAGAGCGCTGATCGCATTGCTGAAAGCCTTTCCTGTCCGGATATCCGGAAAACGGCCGGTGGCGGAAGCAATTATTACGTCCGGTGGCATTAAGGTTTCCGAGATAGACCCCAAAACTATGCAGTCAAAATTGTTGCAGGGTCTGCATTTTGCCGGTGAGATCATTGACTGTGATGCCTATACCGGAGGCTTTAATTTACAGATCGCCTGGGCGACCGGTTATGCAGCAGGCATGGCGGTGAAAAAGCATTGACAAAACTCTGCGCATATAATAAAATACTAAAAGTATCAAATACGATGCAAAATGGAGGTAAAGAGAATGTACGAAAAGCTTGTTTCCTATGCTGCAAAGCAACTGGAATTAGATCCGTCTGAAATCACTCCGGAAAGCACATTTGAAAGTCTGGGTATTGATTCCCTGGATATCGTTGAGATGATTATGGATCTGGAAAATGAATTGGGCGTCGAGCTGGAAATGGAAGATCAGAAGATCACCAACTTCCGGGAGCTGGCGGACTTTATCGATTCCAAACTCAACTAAAAGTAAAACCTGTTATGGGCTGACCGGCTCATAACAAGGTCGCACTAGTCGGGGAGATAGCGGTGCCCTGTTGCCTGCAATCCGCTATAGCAGGGATGAATTCCCACACCCGGGCTGGCCGCAGTACCGTCTGGCCCGTGTAAGCGGTGTTGAAGGATCGGTCTTGCGCAACGGAAAACCGTGAACCATGTCAGGTGGGGAACCAAGCAGCATTAAGCGGAGCTTTTCGTGTGCCGCGGGGTTGCCGTTCCCGAGCTGGCTGCACGGGGTCCGGGTATTGCGCCTGCTCAAATGTGGGTGTGCGATCTTGTTATGAGCCGGTTTTTTCAAAGATCCAGGAAAGGAGGCCCTGCCATGTATCAGGCGCTGTACCGCAAATACCGTCCCCAGACCTTCGACGATCTGGTGGGTCAGCAGGCTGTCACCCAGACCCTGAAGCAGCAGCTGCAGACCGGAAAACTCAGCCATGCCTACCTGTTCACAGGCTCCCGGGGCACCGGCAAGACCAGCTGCGCCAAGATCCTTTCCAAGGCAGTCAACTGCCTGAATCCCCAGGATGGCAACCCCTGCAACTGCTGCCCGGCCTGCAAATCAAT
>JAFXCL010000020.1 GCA_017521485.1 Oscillospiraceae bacterium | reverse complement strand
GCAGTCAGAACAGACATACCGGATGCATCGGTGATGATCAGGTTCACAGGCTGGTTGGAGCGCTCCAGTTCGCCGGAGACCAGGAAGTAGGTCAGAGCGAAGTCAACAGTCAGAGCGCAGGGGCTGTTCTCATCAGCGCCGTTGAGAGGATAGATCTTAGCTTCCACCTTCATGGGCTTCTGAGGATCGGTGTAGATGTTCTGACGCAGACCGTACAGAGGCAGAGCCTGTGCATAGGACATACCGCTCATTACGATGATGGATGCATACTTCTCGGTGAACATAGAAGCATAGGCAGTCTGCAGGCGATCATCGCCCTTAGCGATTTTAGCCAGGTTCACGATGGAGGGGTAACCGAAGCTGCGGTCGCCGTCCTTGAGCGCAGTGCGGCGGACATTGACAGCATTTGCCAGAGTTTCCTTGGCAGTCTTAGCAGTCACATCCAGCACCAGGTTCTTGTTGCCTGCGTTCTCCAGGTTCTTAACGGTGTCATACAGGTCAGAAATGTTCTCAGCCCACACGCCCAGCACAACACCGGCGTCTGTTGCGAGCTTGTTCATTTCCTCCCAGTTTGCGGGGGTAGCGCCGTCCAGGATCACATCCTTGCCACAGGCCTCCAGTGCTGCCTTAGCACACTCTACATCCCAGCACTCCAGGATCAGGGCGCGGCCGGTAGCAGCAGCCTTCTTAACCAGGTTTGCGTACACAGCGGGATCGTTCTGGTTGTTGGCAACCTGAACAAATTCCACATACATACGCTCACCGATACGCTCGTAGTCGATCTTCTGCAGATCGGCAAGCTTTGCATCCACAGTTGCATCGTCCATGCAGGTGCAGACGGAAGCTGCGTACAGGTTCTTGCTTACCAGAGTCTTCTCGTGACGGAACAGGACAGTCTCGCCGCCCAGCTTGTGCTCGCCAACGGTCAGAGTCTTCATGGGAGGTGCAGTCTGCTCATTGAGCATTGCCTTTGCTTCATCGGAGAAGTAGGGACACTTGTCGATCTCCACAGCACCCTGGGCGACCTTCATACAGAAAGCCATACAGGTGGGGCTGCCGCACTCCTTACAGTTTTTCTTAGGGGACATCTTAAAGATGTCAAGACCTTTCAAAGCCATAATATGTATCCTCCTTTTCCGATTAGATCAGCTCAGTAATGAACTGCTTGATAGTTGCGATGGTTGCAGGATGACGCAGTACAACCGCGTCGGCACCGCCGGTCAGGTCGGCAGCGGCAGTGGAAACTTCCATATTGATGGCGCGCTCCTCGCGGCTGCCCCAAGCGGGCTCATCCTCTTCGGAAGCAGTGGATTCCTTAACGGAGTAGGTATCCAGAGAAACAGCAGCCAGAATGGGCATCTGCAGGTCCTCATCGGACTGTGCCAGAGCAGCCAGGCGGATGCGGTCGAAGGTAGAAGCAGCGTACTCGTAGCCGTAGCCAACCGCTGCAGTACCGATGTCCATCACGATGTTATCAGCAGCAACGTTTGCGTCCTTCTTGAGCATGATGTTCAGCTGCTTTGCCAGGTTGATGTCGTCAGCAGTCTCAGCGCCAACCTTCTGGCCGGAAGCCAGAACAACGGAAGCTCCCACAGTCTTGCAGTTTTCCTGTCTTGCGCTCATGCACAGAATGTTCTTGCCCCGCAGAGCGTCAGCGATCGCGCCCAGCAGCTCGCCGTCCTTCTCCAGGTTCTTGCAGCCGATGACTACAATGGGCTTGGAGCAGGCTTCTGCCACAGCAACAGCATCTGCCACGCAATCGGCGGTAGCGCGGTTTGCACCGTTGGGATCAGCAGATTCAAAGTGCAGGCACAGGAAGTCCACGCCGGGAACTTCTTCTGCTTTCTTGGCACGCTCTGCCATAGTGGTGCAGCCTGCGTACAGGTCCTGCAGGCCGGGCAGATCCCAGCCGTCCATAGCATCGGAAACTTCGATGCCGATCTTCGGTGCATTCTCGATGGGTGCATCGAATGTGTAGAAAGGCAGCACGTTCTGACCGCCGATGACGATTGCGTTATCACCGGTGCCCAGAGTCACGGCATTGATCTTGCCGCTATAGGGCTGCGTCTTAGGTGTAAAAGACATTTTGTTTTCCCCCTTAATTTTTAAGTGCAAAATGCAAAATGCAAAATGCAAAATTGATAATATAATTTACAACCCAATGGATTGCATAATAGCCGCAAGGGCCTTTTTCACCGGGTTGTCGTCCGGCAGTTTGGCAGACGGCTCACCGTCGCAGTCGCAGCGGTATACGCTCTCATCCTGGGGCAAAACGCCCAGCAGGTCAAGGCCGTGTTTTTCGATCTCCGCTTTCACGCCCTCGTCCAGAACGCCCTCCGGTGCCCGGTTTACGATCAGACCCAGTCTTTCCGGCTTCAGTTCCATCTCTTCGATAGTCTGGGCCACTCTTGCTGCCGCCTGAATGCCCCGGCGGGAGCAATCGGAGATCAGAAGCATGGTGTCCACATGAGGAAGTGTTCCCCGAGCCACATGCTCCAGTCCCGCTTCGTTGTCCATAACCACATATTTGTAGTTTTTCGCGTACTTGTCCACTTGGGTTTTCAGCACGCCGTTGACAAAGCAGTAGCAACCCTTGCCCTGGGTGCGTCCCATAACGATCATATCGAAATCGTCCTCCTCGATCAGTGCCGAGTTAAACTTAAATTCCGCATAATCCGCTTTGGTCATACCCGCAGGCAGTGTGCCTTTGAGTTCTGCCTGTGCCATTTCCTCACGGATGGTGCCCAAAGTGATCTCCGCCTCCACGCCCAGCACCTCGTTGAGGTTACTGTTCGCATCTGCATCTACCACCAGCACAGGTCCTTGCTTTTTTTTGCACAGGTAATCGATCATCATGCCGCAGGTGGTGGTTTTACCCACGCCGCCCTTGCCGGCAACCGCAATGGTATGAGGCATAGCTGCTCCTTAGATCAGGTCCAGCAGACCGGCTTCCTTGGCAATGTAGGCAACATCGTCGTACTTATTAAGTGCATACAGATGGATGCCGTCGATGCCGCAAGCGCGGTACTCGTCGATCTGACGGATGGTGTATTCGATACCGGCCTTCCGGAAGCTCTCCTTCTTGCTCTCCACCTCTGCGTCGAAGGGATCCTTGACGAAGGGGTTGGGGAAGATCCAGTTCTTGGAAATGATCTCGCAAAGCTCTCTGGGCATCACGCAGCCGTTACGGGACAGCGCCATATTGATGGTGGCAGCCTGATCCAGAATAGGCATAATACCCACATCCACAGGCATCCAGATGCCGGCAGCGCGGATCGCATCCAGCCAGTAACGGAACTGATCCATATCCCAGCACAGCTGGGTCATAATGTAGTCAGCGCCGTTGTCCTGCTTCTGCTTCAAAAAAGCAATGTCAGCCTCCAGGCTGCGGCAGGCAATGTGGCCCTCGGGAGAGCCGGCAACTGCAATGGTGAACTTCTCGCCAAACTCCTGACGGGTAAACTTTACAAGCTCGGTAGCATAATGCAGATCGCCGCCGGTGCCGGTCCAGCCAAAGGGCAGGTCGCCGCGCAGGGCCAGCATATGATCGATGCCGTGATCCAGATAAGTCTGGAGCTGCTCCTTAATACCTTCTTTTGTGTTGCCGATGCAGGTGAAGTGGGTCACGCCGGTGGTCTTGCCGTCGCTCACGATCTTGTCCAGCACTTCCAGGTTCTTACCTACATTGGTACCGCCTGCGCCATAGGTGCAGGAGATATAGTCAGGGTTCAGGGTGTACAGCTGTTCCAGCACACCACCCTCTCCGCAGAGCTTCTCCATGCCCACATCGGTCTTGGGGGGGAACACTTCAAAAGAGAATGCGCTGCGCTTTTCCATAATTTCCATTACAGACATTGTGTTGCTTACCTCCGTATGTTTTCTATTTATAGCAATGGGCATACTCCGCCCATATCGATACTTATATATCGTATCATATCAAGCCAATAAATTCAACCACTATTTCACGATATTTTTATCTTTTATTGCAAACAGCCAAATTTTTCGTTCCGGTACGGAGGTTTGTCTATATCTATATCTATAAATATATCTATACCTATATCTTTCTCTATATCTTTTTCTTTTACTACTTGTTACAGCTCGACTCCGGTCTGCACGCTTTTTGACCGTCTGTGCGCCCGTTCCAGCGTGGGGCGGATGGCGCAGAAAACCGTTGCGGCAGCAGGCTTTTTGGTGCTAAGATCCGGCTCGATCTCATCCAGCGCATATTTGCAGAGCATTTCAAAAAATTCAAGTTTTTCCTTTTTTGTGGGGAATTTTTCCGCACATTCCCAGAAAGAGCGGTAGAAAGTAAATTGATTTCTCATAGCATTGATTTCCTTTCCTTTTATAAATTGTTTGTTTGCGCCGCCATTATATAATGCTCCGGCAGAGAAATCTTCCCGTTTTTTTCCCACCCTTACAAAATGTGGATAAACCTGTGGAGAGCCTGCAGATGCCTGTGGACAAAGAAAGCTTTTATAATCATTTCCGAAGGAAATACAATAATTGTCCATTGTCAATTGTCCATTGTCCATTAAAAAAGGGTGCGTTTTGCAACGCACCCTTTTTATTTACTTCGTGCCGAAAATCCGGTCGCCGGCATCGCCCAGACCGGGAACGATGTAGGCGTGCTCATTGAGCTTTTCGTCCATTGCCGCCAGATAGATATCCACATCCGGGTGGGCCTTCTGTACGGCCGCAACGCCCTCAGGGCAGCCGATAATGTTCATCATCACAATGTGCTTACAGCCGTGGCTCTTGAGGAAATCAATGGCCGCAACGGCACTGCCGCCGGTCGCCAGCATAGGATCTACCACAAACACACGGCGGTTTCCAATATCATCCGGCAGCTTGCAGTAGTACTCCACAGGCATATGGGTCTCCGGGTCACGGTACAGACCGATATGACCGATCTTTGCCGAGGGGATCATATCCACCATAGAATCCACCATACCCAGACCGGCACGGAGGATTGGGATGATCGCCAGCTTCTTACCTGCCAGCATCCGGCATTTTGCCGTTGCCACCGGGGTCTGCACCTCCACCTCTCTGGTGGGCAGATTGCGGGTTGCCTCATAACACATCAGGCCTGCGATCTCACTGACCAGCTCCCGGAATTCCTTAACGCTGGTGCGCTGGTTGCGCAAAATTGCCAGCTTGTGCTGGATCAAAGGATGCTCTAATACAAATACCTTGCTCATAACTGCTGTTCTCCTTTATCTCTTTGCGGACATATTCCGCTAAAATTACAATTGCTTCTGTTTTTCCAAACGCTCCCGCTCTGCTTGAGAAAGGCGTAAATAATTCGGTGTAAGCGCACCTGCATCGCAGGTCTCCCCCGCTGCCAACATTCCCGCTGCCGCCAGTCCTACTCCTGCTGCCCGCTGGTGCATCCGGTGTTCCGGCGGGCAAATCAGATGGGGAACATCCTCTTTGAGGGTATTATAGCACAAAATACTGCCATCTCCAACTAAAAAAACAGATTCTGACAGATTTTTTATTTCTTCGCCCAATTCACTAAGGGAAATAGCCCGGTCCTCGGTCTTTCGTGTCAGCTTTCCGTTCTCTGCGTAAAATGTGGCTGTATAGACCTGATTTCTTCTGGCATCCATAACCGGCAAAACAAAGCCATTATGTACGCCCAGATTCAGTGCCATTGCCGCCAAGGTAGACACGCCGCAGCAAGGCAGTTCCGCGCCCCAGGCAAAGCCCTTTGCCGCCGCCACGCCAATGCGCACGCCGGTAAAGCTGCCCGGACCTGCCGCCACTGCCACCGCCTGAATTTGCTGGGGGGTGTAGCCGCAGCTTTTTAGCAGGTCTTCTGCCATAGACAAAAGGGTCTGGCTGTGGGTCAGCCCTGTATTCTGATAGCTTTCCCCCAGCAGCTTTTCCCCGTCCATCAGTGCTACAGACGCTGCTTTGGCAGAGGTTTCAAAGGCTAATGTCAGCAAGTGCTTCCCCTCCTTCGATGATAATGCGGCGGGTTTCTTCACCGGTCTTTTGAATGTGGATCCGGATCGCCCCGTCCAGCGCATCTGCTACATTTTCGCTCCATTCCACAGCGCATACGCCGCCCCGCTCCAGATAATCCTCCCAACCGATATCCCACAGATCCTCGCGGGAAGTTAAGCGGTACATATCAAAGTGAAACAGGGGCATCCGTCCGGAAAGATATTCATTGACAATGGTATAGGTAGGACTGGTAACCTGTTCTGTCGCCCCCAGTCCCCGGGCAAGGCCTCTGGTAAAGGCAGTCTTCCCTGCCCCCAGATCTCCTGTATATGCCAGCACCGTTCCTGGGGTCAGGATCTTCCCCAGTACCTGTCCGACTTTCTCCGTTTCTTCAGGAGAATGTGTGATAAATTCCATAGATGATTCCTTTATTGTGCATTCTTCAGCTTCTCTGCCTGATCCGCAGTGGCAAGGGCATCGATGATCTCGTCGATCCCGCCGTCCATGATCTGATCGATCTTATACAATGTCAGTCCGATCCGGTGATCGGTCACCCGGCCCTGGGGGAAATTATAGGTGCGGATGCGCTCATTGCGCATACCTGTTCCCACCTGACTGCGGCGCATACCGTCGTTTTCCGATGTGATCCGCTCCTGCTCAATTTCATAGAGCTTAGAGGCAAGCATCCGCATACATTTTTCCCGGTTCTGTACCTGACTGCGCTCCTCCTGACAGGCAACCACAATGCCGCTGGGCTTGTGGATCAGGCGCACTGCAGAGCTTGTTTTGTTCACGTGCTGACCGCCGGCTCCCGATGCCCGGTACACCTGCATTTCAATATCCCCGGGATTGATCTGTACATCTACCTCTTCCATTTCCGGCAGCACCGCCACCGTAGCGGTGGAAGTGTGGACTCTGCCGCCGGACTCCGTTTCCGGTACTCGCTGGACCCGGTGGACACCGGACTCGTATTTCAGGCGGGAATAAGCGCCCCGTCCGTTAATGACGAAATCCGCTTCCTTCACACCACCCAGCTCTGTATCATTATAATTCATCAGCTCCACAGACCAGCCCATTTTTGCCGCATACATAGAGTACATCCGAAACAGGCTGTGGGCAAACAGAGCGCTTTCCTCGCCGCCTACGCCGCCCCGGATCTCCATAATGACGCTTTTCTCGTCGTTGGGGTCTTTGGGCAGCAGTAAGATCTGCAGCTGCTGATAGAGCTCTTCCTTCTTTTGCTTTGCCGCCTGATAGGTCTCCTGACACAGCTCCTTCATTTCCGGGTCTGCCATCAGCTCCTGGGCATCCTCCATATCCCGCTCCGCCGTCCGGTAGGCGTGATAGGCTTCAATAATAGGCTCTAAATCGTTTCTCTCCCGCAAAATAGCTGCCGCCTTTTTTGGGTCACTATAAAAATCCGGTTGCTCCGACCGGGCGCATAATTCTTCAAAGCGGTTTGCCACCGCCGCTAACTTATCAAGCATACTGTGATTCCCCTTTTCTTATCCTTTCTATTGTACCATTTTTTCGGAAGTTTTCAACCAAAGATTTTCCAGCGTTGTATTTTTTATCCCTGTGTGTTAGAATGACAAAAACGAAAGGCGGTGTGCTGTGATGGGAACTTGTGTGATCGTAAACGCGGGAGAATTTACCGGGCTCATAGAGCCGATCTGTCCTGACGATCTGCTGATTGCCGCTGACGGTGGCTTTGCCCATCTGCAGCGGCTGGGACTGACACCGGACGGGGTTCTGGGGGATTTTGATTCTCTGGGCTATGTGCCGGAAAATGCCAAGATCTTCCCCGTGGAAAAGGACGATACGGATTCTATGCTTGCCGTCCGCCACGGACTGAAAAATGGCTATGACCGATTTTTGCTCTACGGCAGTCTGGACGGACCTCGGCTGGACCACACGGTCGCAAATTTTCAGACCCTGCATTTTTTAGCAGACCGGGGTGCAGAGGGCTGGCTGGTTGGCACAACTTACCTTGCCACCGTAATAAAAAACGGCAGTATTCATTTTGATGCAAATGCAAAAGGAATCATTTCCGTTTTCTGTATAGGTAAGGACGCCAAAGGCGTAACGATCCAAGGACTGCACTATCCCCTCCAAAACGGCACATTGACCGCCGGTTTCCCCTTGGGGGTAAGCAACCACTTCACAGGTAATGACGCGGAAATCTCCGTAAAAGACGGCAGCCTGCTGATCCTCTACGACCGCAAAAACGGCATTCCGGATTGATAATTGAAAATGGAAAGTTGAAAATTGAAAATTATGGTGCAGTTACGATAGATAGATATATAATGAATTGCCCTTGGGGCATGAATCGACTATGTCATGATTTGCCTGACGGCATGAATTGCGCCAAAGGGCGCATTGTAACGGGGCAATTCAAATCATGGAGCAAAGGGAGAAATCATGTCACAAAGTGACATTTCATGATGCGTAGCATCAAATCATTTCGTTTGCATTTTGCATTAAAAAAAGAGAGGCTTTCGCCTCTCTTTTTTATTACTTAAATAACGCCCTGTGCCATCATTGCATCGGCAACCTTCAGGAAGCCTGCCACATTTGCACCGGTGACATAGTTACCGGGAACACCGCAGGTTTTGGCAGCCTCATCCACATTGTGGAAGATATTTACCATAATGCCCTGGAGAATGTTATCCACTTCCTCGAAGCTCCAGCTTCTGCGGCCGGAGTTCTGGCTCATTTCCAGACCGGAGGTTGCAACACCGCCGGCGTTGGCTGCCTTACCGGGGCAGAACAGCAGGCCATTATCCTGCAGATACTTGGTAGCCTCCAGAGAGGTGGGCATATTTGCACCCTCGGCCACAGCCATACAGCCGTTTGCAACCAGCATCTTAGCATCCTCTAAGAGCAGCTCGTTCTGGGTTGCGCAGGGCAGAGCCACATCACACTTAACGCTCCAAACGCCCTTGCCCTCGTGATACTGGGCACTGGGACGAGCCTTTGCATACTCGGTCAGGCGGGCACGGCGAACTTCCTTAACATCCTTCAAAAGCTCTACATCGATGCCCTCGGGATCGTAGATCCAGCCGGTGGAATCGGAACAGGTCACAGGCTTTGCGCCCAGCTGCCATGCCTTCTGGATTGCGTAAGTAGCAACATTGCCCGCACCGGACACAGCAACGATCTTGCCGGCAAGCTCGTGGCCGTTGCACTTGAGCATCTCCTGGGTCAGGTACAGCAGGCCGTAGCCGGTTGCCTCCTTACGGGCAAGAGAACCGCCGTAGGACAGGCCCTTGCCGGTGAGAACACCCTGGAACACAGTGTTGAGCTTGCGGTACTGACCGAACATATAGCCAACCTCACGGGCACCAACGCCGATGTCGCCGGCAGGCACATCCGTGTCAGGACCGATGTGCTTATACAGCTCATTCATAAAGCTCTGGCAGAAAGCCATCACTTCCCGGTCGGACTTACCCTTGGGGTCAAAGTCGGAACCGCCCTTACCGCCGCCCATAGGCAGACCGGTCAGGGAGTTCTTGAACACCTGCTCGAAGCCCAGGAACTTGAGGATACTCAGGTTCACAGAGGGATGGAAACGGATGCCGCCCTTGTAGGGACCGATGGCACCGTTGTACTGCACACGGTAACCGTTGTTGACCTGCACCTGACCCTTGTCATCCACCCAGGGTACGCTGAACATAATCACACGCTCAGGGGTAGTCAGCCGCTCCAGCAGAGCTTCACGGCGATACTTTTCTTCATTCATTTCCACCACAGGGCGCAGAGATTCCAGAACCTCTTCCACTGCCTGATGGAACTCCGGCTGGCCGGGGTTTTGCTGCTTTACGCGGTCAAAAATCTCGTCTACATAAGACATATTGGTTACCTCCAAATAAAAAGTTACCCTTAGTGTAGCAAATCACCAGCCAAAATGCAAGTATTTAGTGTCTGAAAAGTCAGAATTGTTTATGTTTACATTTCTTACCCAGGTGTTTTTCTAAAATCTTGCAAGTTTTTTACAAAAACTTTCAGCTTATAATAACTTTCAATAAAGAAACGAACACTTTTTACCACAACGCTTCTGTGTTCAATCCGATCTTGAGAAATGCATCAAAGGGATTCCTAAGGGGGAAACGGCAGAAATGTTAGATGTTCAAAAAACCATTCCGTTTCCCCCTTAGGCCGTCTGGGGAGTCCGAGGCAGGCTGAGAGAAACCAATCCGCAACAGGTTTTCAGCGGTCTACATTTCCTAATTCTGCAGAAAATCCCTTGATAATACATAACAGTATTGTCTGCGGGATTTTCTTTACCTTAAAAAATGCAGACAGCTGAAAACTGCAAAGCACCTCTCAGCAAGAAATGTTTGATTGTTTTTTGACGCAGATGACGCAGCCTTGCTAACGCAAGGCAAGGAAGATAAATCAAAAAGCAACAAAGAGAGCTGCTGAGAGGCTATTGCAGATTGGTTGCTCTCAGCCTAACGGGAGGTCCTCGGCGGTTCTTTGCATACTTTCTCACCGGAGAGAAAGTATGATATATTAGTTCTCACACATACCATAAAGAGCATATGTGAATTTTCGCAGTGCCTTATCCCGCTTGCGGTAGATGCTGGACTGCTCCACCTTCAGATCGGTGCAAAGCCTGTCCAGACCGCCCCGCTCCGGATAAATGTAAAGCCGGTGGAGGATCAGCTTTTCCTCCGGGGTCAGCGCTGATAGCGCCCGGTCTGTGATCTGCAGCCAGCTGTTCACCTGCTCCAGTGCTGCCGCCAGCTCCTGCCGGTGAACCAGATTGGAAAGTAACATATCCTCCGGGCGGCAGCCTCTTGCCCGCACCGGTGGCTTGTCCATACTAGCGCTGCGCAGGCTGTAGGCTTCCGTCTCCAGCCGACGGATCTCCTCCGGCAGGTTTATCAGCGCCTGCCGCATAGCATCATAGCGCTGAAGCTTGTCTACCGCCTCTAATTTCCAGTTCATAAGAAAACCTCCTGTCTTGCCGCCTCCCAGGCTCTGCGCACCCGGCAGGCGCTGGTGCACAGATCCTTGGGGCATAAGCATTTCTCACAAGGGTCGGTTTCCAGATAGCCGGTAACCTGATGGGGTGCGGCATAATGGGTGCCGCCCACATTGACGCCTACCGGCTGCATATTTGCCTGCTCCATTTTCACTCTGGGATAGTTATGTATCTGTTCCCAACGGCCCAGAAACCACTTGCGCCACAGCTGGCAGTTTTTGTTCTCACAGTTTCTGGGGTCTGCCACCCTTGTGCAAGTCAGACAAGGGCTGGGGTATTTATTCGTGCCCATTACCATTTCTCCTTTCCTGTTCCTGGCATCGTTTGCATTGCTCCCGCCCCGGGTAAAACACCTCTGTGCCGCAGCTTAAACACCAAGCCACCGGCAACGCCCCCTGCAGATCTGCCGGTGGCAAGGGCTGTCCCTTCCGGATGGGTCTGTATCCTCTTCGTTTTGTATGATCTATTCTTCGCCACACAATACACCTCCCGTGTTTTGTACTTGAGTAAGTACTTGTTGTATCTTATATTAGTACTTGTTTGAGTACTTGTCAAGAGGTCTCGCCTAGTTTCAGCACTATTTGTGTACTTGCATAAGTACAAGTAGAATTTTTACAACAACCTGCACAAAAAGGGATATCTCAAACGAGATACCCCTTTATTCGTAAAATTTCAGTTTGACGATGCCTTCCCCTGGGGGAAGGCACTGTCAAACTGAAATTTGATAAACCCTTATTAACCAAAAGAGCAGTTTCGCGAAAAGCGAAACTGCTCTTTTTATCTGATTATGCTTCCAGTGCCTTTGCAAAGGCTGCCTTATCCTCAGACTTATAGAAAGCGGAGCCGGCAACCAGCACATCTGCACCGTTTTCCTTGCAGATGGGCGCGGTGTTCAGATCCACGCCGCCGTCCACTTCCAGATGGCAGGCGGGATTTTTTTCGTCCAGCATTTGCCGGATCTTTTTAACCTTGGGCATCATATCTGCCATAAAGCTCTGACCGCCAAAGCCCGGCTCCACCGTCATCACAAGGATCATATCCACCTTGTCTATGTATGGTGCAAGTGCCTGGGCAGGGGTCTTAGGCTTTACAACGATGCCCGGCTTTACGCCAAAAGAACGGATCTTTTCCAGCGCTGCCAGATTGTTTTCTTCGGTGTCTGCCTCCAGATGGATCGTCAGGTAATCTGCCCCCGCCTTGCAGAAGTTCTCCACATAACGGATGGGTCGGTCGATCATCAGGTGTACATCTAAAACAGCGGTAGATACCCGGCGGATCGCTTTGACCATATCCGGCCCAAAGGATATATTCGGAACAAAAATGCCGTCCATGATATCCAGATGCAGCCACTTTGCGCCGGCTGCCTCGGTCATCTTCATATCCCGTTCCATATTTGCAAAATCCGCTGCCAATACAGAGGGTGCAAGAATTGCCATATCCATATCCTCCTTAGCCGTTTTCCAACAAGTCTGCCAATGTAATACCCTCAAAAAAGCCGTCGATCATCCGGTCCAGCTTTTCCCACATAGGCTTTGTCTGACAGCAGGTGCTCCGGGAGCAGGCTGCCGGACCTTGGGTCGTACAGGAAACCGCCGCCAGCGAACCCTCTGTCAGCTTCAGAATACTGCCAACGGTGTATTCCTCCGGCTTGCGGTTTAAGCGATAGCCGCCGCCCTTGCCGTGGACCGCATCCACAAATCCCGCCTTACTTAAGGTAGTCATAATAGACTCCAGATACTTCTGGCTGATATTTTCTGCTTCCGCTATTTCCTTCAGGGGTACATATTTTTCTGCCCCGATCAGCGCAAAGCGCACCATCACCCGCAGGGCGTACCGCCCTTTTGTTGATACGATCATCTCTTATTCACCGCAGTGGGCGCAATGCTCACAGTCCGGGAACAAACTCTTATCGTAAGCAATGCCGTTTTTATCATAGTAATCCTTCAGGGCAGATTTAATTGCCTCTTCCGCCAGTACAGAGCAGTGGAGCTTGTGGGCAGGCAGTCCGTCCAGTGCTTCGGCAACAGCCTGATTTGTCAAAAGCATTGCCTCGCTGATGGGCTTGCCCTTGATCATCTCCGTCGCCATAGAGGAAGATGCGATGGCAGAGCCGCAGCCGAAGGTTTCAAACTTCACATCCACGATCACATCGTTTTCGATCTTCAGATATATCTTCATAATATCGCCGCACTTGGCGTTGCCAACAGTGCCAACACCGCTTGCGTCCTCTATTACACCCACATTGCGGGGGTGCATAAAATGGTCCATAACAACTTCACTGTACAGTGCCATAATAAAAGCCTCCAAAAAATATAGTATGCTTACGAATTGACAATTGACAATGGACAATGGACAATTATTTTCTCGCGCTTTTGGTAATCGCAATCAATAATTTTTCCAATTCCGTGCAGTCAGAAATAATCGACTCGTATTCTTTCGTTTTCAGATACTGTGTTGCGTGAAGCAGGCGTATCCAATAGTTTGTTTCATAAGCTTCCTTCAACGCGACATTGACTTTGTTAATGAAATCAGCTTTGCTTTGCGCTTGTTGTGCTTCTGCAACATTTGCACCGATACTAGTTCCGCTTCGCAGTAACTGTTTGCTTAAAACATATTCGCTCTGTTCGTCGCGCAAGAACCTACATAGGTTTACGATGCGTATTGCAAAGCTAAAGCTTTTTTCTTGAATAGCTTGCTTCATATTTGAAACTCCTGTTATTCATTGTCCATTGTCAATTGTCCATTGTCCATTAGAGAATGTATTCTCTATCGCCGTTTTGCAGATCCCGCCACACCGGAGACATATTCCGCAGCGTCTGCACCACTTCGGGCACAGAAGTCAAGATGTGGTCGATCTCCTCATCTGTATTATAATGACAAACAGACAGGCGCAGTGAGCCGTGTGCCACATCGTGAACACGACCGATTGCCAGCAGCACATGGCTGGGATCCAAAGAGCCGGAGGTGCAGGCAGAGCCGGAGGACGCGCAGATGCCCTTCATATCCAGAAGCAGCAGCAGTGCCTCGCCCTCAATGCCCTCAAAGCAAAAGCTCACATTACCGGGCAGACGATTAACTATATCTCCGTTTAATGCCGAGTGGGGGATCTTAGAAAGACCTGCAATGAGCTTATCCCGCATTGCGGTGACTTTCCGGTTGTTTTCTTCCAGATTGGCACAGGCATCCTCCAGTGCCGCAGCCATACCCACAATAGCAGGTAAATTCTCTGTACCGGCACGCTTGCCCCGCTCCTGTGCGCCGCCCTCGATCACATTCACAAGGGGAATGCCCCGGCGAACATACAGCGCGCCCACGCCTCTCGGGCCGTGGAACTTATGACCGGACAGGCTGAGCATATCAATATTCTGAGCCTTCACATCAATGTGCAGGTGACCTGCCGCCTGCACTGCGTCTGTGTGGAAAGGCACACCGGCAGCCTTACAGACTGCGCCAATTTCGGCAATGGGCAAAATCGAGCCGATCTCATTGTTGGCATACATACAGGTCACCAGACAGGTATCCTCCCGGATCGCCTTTTGCACCTGCTGGGCTGTTACATTGTGACCGTCTTTCACATCCAAAAGGGTCACTTCAAAGCCCTCTTTTTCCAGCTTGTTCAGAGTGTGCAGCACCGCGTGATGCTCAAAAGCAGTGGAAATAATGTGCTTTTTTCCCTTACGCGCACCGTAATAAGCGGCAGACAGAATTGCCTGGTTGTCCGCCTCGCTGCCGCCGGAGGTGAAAATGATCTCCCGGGCTTCACAGCCTAAGCACTTTGCCACTCTGGCGCGGGCGTCCTCCAGAACTTCTTTTGCCTCCTGACCGACCGTGTGCAGGCTGGAGGGATTGCCGTAAACGGTTTCAAAACAAGGCATCATCGCCTTTAAGGCGTGCTCGCTGATTTTTGTAGTAGCGGCATTGTCCGCATAAACTTGCATATATCTATTCCTCCAAGGGGTTTTCTTCAATTACCTAGTAACTGTGTGGGTAATTTTAACATTATTTACCTACTTTGTCAATAGGTTAATTCCTCATTTCAAAAACTGGCAAATTCCCCATTCCTGCCCTCTTTTTTCGACTTTTGCATCGGTTACATTTTTTCCTGCGAGGAATATTAAAGAAGCAAACATCGTTATGAAATTGGA
Source organism: Oscillospiraceae bacterium (assembly GCA_017521485.1). Classification (GTDB taxonomy): domain Bacteria; phylum Bacillota; class Clostridia; order Oscillospirales; family Oscillospiraceae; genus Faecousia. The sequence goes on along the minus strand of JAFXCL010000020.1, from coordinate 1,065 downwards.
GGGCTGAATATGAAGAAAATGGCAAGTCGGCTGGCTGTGATGCTCTTTACTATATTTATATTATGTGAGTGTGTCTGTGCCGCCGAATTTCTCATCCCCGGCGGTCAGCTGATCGGGCTTCAGCTGAAGGACAACACGGTAACCGTGGCTGCTTTTGATGATGCGCTGGGCACTAGCGCACGGACTGCCGGATTAAAGGTTGGGGATAAGATTATTAAAATAGATGAAAAAACAGTCACTTGTGCCGAAGATGTGCGAAACGCCCTGACCTGTTCCGACGGACAGGTGGATGTGGCCATTCTACGGGATGGGAAAACAAAAAAATTAAAGCTTCGCCCCAACATTACCCCAAACGGTCCAAAATTGGGAGTTTACCTGAAACAAGGCACTACCGGTGTGGGAACAGTCACTTATTATGACCCGGATACTGGCAGCTTCGGCTGTTTGGGTCACGGAGTGAACACCGCCTCCGGAGACCTGATGCCTATGCAGACCGGCACTGCACATCCCGCTTCCATTGTGTCTGTGAAAAAAGGCGCAGTGGGGCAGCCGGGGCAGATTATCGGCTGTATCAAAGCAGAGCAGCTTTTGGGAACGCTGGCAAAAAACGCCCAGCAAGGTGTGTTTGGAAAAATAGAGTTTCCTAATAAGGAAGATGCGATGCCTATCGGTTCTGCGCAAACCGGCAAGGCTACAATCCGTTCCACCGTCCGGGATCAAGGGCTGCAAGAATATTCTGTGGAAATTCTGAAAATCTATCCAAATACCAAAACCGGCTGCCGCAATATGCTCCTGAAAATCACCGACCCTGCTCTGCTGGAAGCCACCGGCGGCATTGTGCAAGGGATGTCCGGCTCGCCGATTATACAGGACGGAAAACTGGTCGGCGCCGTGACTCATGTGCTGGTGAATGACCCAACGACGGGCTATGGCATCTTCATCGAAAATATGTTAGATGCTGCAGCCTAATAATGGACAATGTACAATGGACAATTGACAATTGTGGTATTTCCTTCGGAAATGATTTCAATAAGTCGGCGTAGCCGACACCTTCATTGTCCATTG
>JAFXCL010000019.1 GCA_017521485.1 Oscillospiraceae bacterium | reverse complement strand
TTGTGCGTTTGTAGAAGGTTATTGCATAAGGGATAACCATTACCTTTTAATTAGCTAGAAACTGAAAGCTTATTTTTTTAATCATTTCCGAAGGAAATACAATAATTGTCAATTGTCCATTGTCAATTGTCAATTCGCGCAAAAGCGCGTCAAACTGAAATTTGACGCGCAGGGTGGTTGCGTGCCTTGTTCTTAGGCATCCAATATTTTTTTCATATTTTACAGATTTTTCATTTATGTAAGCAGCAAATAAAGTAAAATGATTATAAACAGAAAAAGTCCAGGCAATATTGCTGTGTGAAAGGATAGAAACGATTATGCTGGAACTGAAAAATATCAAAAAGGATTACCCGGCGGGCGGCGGTGTGGTGCACGCCTTAGCTGGGATCGATCTGCAATTTCGGGAAAGTGAATTTGTGGCGATCTTGGGACCCTCCGGCTGCGGCAAGACCACAATGCTCAATATCGTTGGCGGTCTGGACCAGTACACCGAGGGCGATCTTGTGATCAACGGCCGATCCACCAAGGAATTTAAGGATCGGGATTGGGATGCCTACCGCAACCATTCCATCGGCTTTGTGTTCCAAAGCTACAACCTGATCCCCCACCAGAGCGTTTTGCAGAATGTGGAGCTGGCGCTGACCCTTTCCGGCGTCGGTAAGCACCAGCGGCGCAAGCGGGCGATCGCGGCGCTGGAATCCGTTGGCTTGGGAGATCAGCTGCGGAAAAAGCCAGCCCAGATGTCCGGCGGACAGATGCAGCGGGTGGCAATTGCCAGAGCGCTGGTAAACGATCCGGATATTATTCTGGCAGACGAACCCACCGGCGCGCTGGACAGCGAGACCAGTGTGCAGGTTATGGAAATTCTTAAGGAAGTGGCTAAGGACCGGCTGGTAATTATGGTTACCCACAATCCGGATTTGGCGGAGACCTATGCCACCCGTACCATCCGGATGCTGGACGGCAAGCTCACATCCGACTCACAGCCCCTGCCCCAGGAGGAATTGGAGCAGCGCCGGGCAGAGGACAGAGCTAAGGCGAAGGCAGCCAAAAAGGAACGAAAGCCCTCTATGAAGTGGAGCACCTCCTTTGGCCTGTCCCTGAAAAATCTGATTGCCAAGGGCGGACGTACAGCCCTGACCAGCTTTGCAGGCTCTATCGGCATTATCGGCATTGCCCTGATCTATGCAGTCAGTCAGGGTATGACTACTTACATCAATACGGTGCAGGAGGACACTCTCTCTTCCTATCCGCTGACCATCGAGGCAACCACCGTAGATCTGGGCAGCCTGATGACTGCCTTTATGGAGACTGCCCAATCCGGTGTGGAGCACGAAAAGGACGGGGTTTATTCCAAGCCCCTGGTTTACGATTTGATCAACACCCTCAACAGCATGGAAACTACGGAAAATGATCTCGTTTCCTTTAAGGCATATATTGAGGAAAAGGCAGAAGACGAGGCAGGACCGCTCCACGCAGCCCTCAACGGCATCCAGTACACCTACGATCTGAATATGCAGGTCTACACCAAAAATGTGGACGGAAATATTATCCTGTCGGATGCCCAGAAGCTTCTGCAGGAGATGATGGGCCAGTATCTGGGCATGGATCTTGCCCCCATGATGGAGCAAAACACATCCAGTCCCATGATGAGTATGATGACCGCAACCTCTCCCATGGGCGCCTACACCCTTTGGCAGGAAATGCTCTCCGGGGAGGACGGCAAGCTGGTAAATCCCCTTCTGGAAAAGCAGTATGATCTGATCTATGGCGCTTGGCCCACGGAATATAACGAGATCGTGCTGGTGGTGGATGAAAACAACGAGCTGGATGATATCACCCTATATGCGCTGGGTCTGAAGTCCGAAGAGGCTATGAATGAGATCATGGATGCGGCAGTCAACGGCACAACTTTGGAAGCAGAGACCAAAAGCTGGTCCTTTGAAGAGATCTGCGATATGGATTTCCGTACGGTCCTGCCCGGCGACTGCTACACCTTGGATGCCGCCACAGGACTGTATACAGACCTAAGAGAAACAGACGCGGGCATGCGTTATTTGTACGACAAAGGCATTTCCTTGAAGGTCTCCGGTATTATCCGACCCAGCGAGGACGCGGTGTCTGCAATGCTCACCGGCTCTATCGGCTATACAAGCAAGCTGACAGAGCATATTATTGAACACTCCCGCAAGTCGGACGCGGTAGCCGCCCAGATAGAAAGCCCTGATGTGGACATTCTGACAGGTCTGCCCTTTAAGACCAACATCGGCTCTATGTCCAACGAAGAAAAGGAAGAAGAATTTCGGAATTATCTTGCCCAGCTGGATCAGAAGGGTCTTGCCGATGCCTATGTGCAGATCATGTCCATTCCCTCCCAGGAGCAGATGGATGCCGCTGTTGCACAGGCAATGGGGAATATGACCCGGGAGGATATGGAAAATTCCCTCATTCAGGCAACTGTTCAGCAGACGGGTATGGATGAAGGGGAGATCACAGACTATATCCGGTCCATGAGCGATGAGGAACTGGAGGAACTGATCGCACAGGGTGTTGCCCAGCAGGTGCGGGCGCAGTTTGCTGCACAGGTAGCGCAGCAGATGAGTACTATGACCACCGAACAGCTGGCAGGTGCACTTCAGATGGCACTGGAGGGCTACACCACCGAACAGTGTGCGCTGTACTATGACGAAGTGCTTACCTTCTCGGAGGTTACTTATGAAGACAATCTGGTGACCTTGGGCTGTCTGGATCTGGATGATCCGGCAACCATCAATCTGTATGCCTCCAGCTTTGAGAACAAGGATGTGATAGAGGACGCAATTGCTACCTACAACGAGGGTGTGGATGAAGTTAAAAAGATCCAGTACACGGACTATGTGGGCATTATGATGTCCTCCATTACTACCATTATCAATGCCATCACCTATGTGCTGATTGCGTTCGTGGCAATTTCCCTGATCGTTTCTTCCATTATGATCGGTGTCATCACCCTGATTTCTGTGCAGGAGCGCACCAAGGAAATCGGAATTTTGCGTGCCATCGGTGCTTCCAAGAGAAATGTTTCCAGTATGTTCAATGCGGAAACGGTGCTCATTGGTGCGGCATCCGGCGGCGTGGGCGTGGGACAGACCTATCTTTTGTGTATCCCCATTAACGCCATTATCCACGCACTGACCGGTATTCCCAATTTAAGTGCCTATCTGCCCTGGCAGACAGCTCTTATTTTGGTGGGTATCAGCATCCTGCTTTCTGTGTTTGCGGGAATGATTCCTGCCATAAGCGCAGCGGAAAAAGACCCGGTAGTTGCGCTGAGAACCGAATAATCAAAAGGAGCGACTTAGTCGCTCCTTTTTAATGCAAAATGCAAAGTGCAAAGTGCAAAATGAAGTGAATATTTGTGGAATTTTGCGCTTGATAGTAATTGGTGTTGGTGCTATGATACGTGAGGATTTATTTAAAAATTATTTAAGAAGAAGGCGTATAAAAATGGAAACCCCGCTGATTAGTCTCGCCATCGCACTGGTGGGAGGCTTGATGCTGTCCCGTCTGACAAAACTATTTCACCTGCCGGCAGTAACCGCATATCTGGTAGCCGGTCTGCTTCTTGGTCCTTTTTGTATCGGTGCACTGAAAATTCCCGGCTTTGGCTTTAACTCCCTGGAGGAGGTGGAGGGGCTGAGCATCGTGACCCAGACCGCACTAGGCTTTATTGCCTTTACCATTGGCAATGAGTTCCGGCTCAGCCAGCTGAAAACTATGGGCAAGGGCGCAATTGTGATTGGTATTGGACAGGCTGTGATCACCACCCTTTTGGTAGACGCGGTGCTGATCGCACTGCATTTTTGCTTCCCCAATATCATTTCTCTGCCCTGTGCCATTGTGCTGGGCGCAATTGCATCTGCCACTGCCCCTGCGGCGACCTTGATGGTTGTCCGGCAGTATAAGGCGGACGGACCTTTGACCCGGCTTCTGATGCTGGTGGTCGCCATTGACGATGCAGTGGGTCTGGTGCTGTTTTCTGTGTCCTACGGCATTGCAACGGCACTGTCTAACGGTCAGGTAAGCGTTCTGGCTGTTGTGATCGAGCCTATTGTAGAGATCGTTCTGTCTTTGGGTCTTGGCGCAATTATGGGCTTGCTGCTGGACTGGACGGAGCAGTTCTTCCACTCCCGCAGTAAGCGTATGACCATCTCTGTAGCATTTGTGCTGCTGGCAGTAGGTCTTTCTACCCTGAAGTTCCATATCGGTCCTGTCCACTGCGGATTTTCTCTTTTGCTGGTGTGTATGATGACCGGAACGATCTTCTGCAACATCTGTGACACCTCCGAAGAGCTGATGAACCGTGTAGATGGTTGGACAATGCCCCTGAACGTCCTGTTTTTCGTGATCTCCGGCGCAGAGCTGGATCTGAATGTGCTTGTACAGCCGGTGACGATCCTGGTGGGCGTGATTTATATTCTTGCCCGGTCTGCGGGCAAATGGTTTGGCTCAGATGTGAGCTGCCACCTGACCCATCAGAGTAAGCCCATCCAGCAGAATTTGGGAATTACCCTGCTGCCTCAGGCAGGTGTGGCATTGGGTATGGCACTGACCGCCGCAAATCTTGCTGACGGCGCTCTTGCCCGGAATGTAGTGCTGTTTGCGGTGCTGGTCTATGAGCTGGTTGGTCCCAGCCTGACAAAGCGCAGCCTGATGAAGGTGGGCGAGATCCGTCCCGAGGGCCGCGTCAGCGCCCGTACTCTCAATCAGGAAAAGACGAATTGACAGCAGGACCTGCTTTGGCAGGTCCTTTTCCTGATATTTACCCATAAATCTACACAAACTGTATTGACACTTTTTCATTTCTGTGTTAAACTTCAAATATCTGAATAACGAAAAAATGATAGAGGCGCGTCGCATCATCAGTACTTATCGCCGGGAGGCCTTCGCAAGGCTGTGGCAATGGGGAAAGGGATCGTCGCCGAAGGAAGCTGAGGCGGAAAGCTTACCTGGACAAACGGAGAATATCTGTTTGGCTGTCACCGTAGGTGGAGTGCTATCGTTACGCATGGACTTTTCCCGGGGCAATGTGTCACCGGCTGGAGACACCCCCTGCGTTTGGATAGCCGATGCCCGTTATGCATCGGTCTTTTTATTTGTATGGAATGGAATGAGGAGGAAATAATTATGAAGGAACAGACTATTTTTCAGGGTGCGGCAACTGCCCTCGTTACCCCCATGAACCGGGAGGGCGTGGATTATCCTGCACTGAAAAACCTGATTAACTGGCAGATCGAAGAGGGGATCGATGCCCTGGTGATCTGCGGTACGACCGGCGAGGGCTCTACCCTGTCCGATGCAGAGCATAAGGAAGTGCTGCGATTCTCTTTGGAGGTGGCTGCAGGCCGCGTGCCTATGATCGCCGGTACAGGCTCTAATGACACCGCTTATGCGGTAGCATTGACAAAGCACGCCTGTCAGCTGGGCTACGACGGTGTTCTGGTGGTTACCCCTTATTATAATAAGACTACCCAGAAGGGTCTGGTTGCATCCTTTACCGCCATTGCAGAGGCTTCCACAAAGCCTGTGATCCTTTACAATGTGCCCTCCCGTACCGGTGTGAGCATTGAGCCGGCTACCTATGCCCAGCTTGCAAAGGTGCCCAATATTGCTGCCATCAAGGAAGCAAACGGCAATATCTCCAAGGTCGTGGAGACTGCCACACTGGTGGGCGACCAGCTGGATATCTACTCCGGTAACGACGATCAGATCGTTCCCATTATGGCTTGCGGCGGCAAGGGCGTGATTTCCGTGCTGTCCAATGTACTGCCCAGGGAGACCTCCCGGATGTGCCATCTGATGCTGGAGGGAGATGTGGCTGGCGCAATGGAGCTGCAGAAGAAGTACTTGCCTTTGTGCAATGCCCTGTTCTGTGAAGTCAACCCCATTCCTGCAAAGGCTGCTATGGCTGCTATGGGTATGTGTGAGAATTATCTGCGGCTGCCGCTTGTTCCTATGGAGGAAAACCACCGGCAGGTGCTGCTGGAGTGTATGAAGAACGCCGGCGTAAAGATCTGATATTCCCAAATTAAGGAGACAACTATGATTAGAATCGGAATTGTGGGCTATGGCAATCTGGCTAAGGGCGTAGAATGTGCCATTCGCCAAAATCCGGATATGAAGCTTGCGGCTGTTTTTACCCGCCGCGACCCTGCCACTGTGAAAATTCTCACACCGGATGTACCGGTATGCCTTTCTTCTGAAATACATCAGTGGAAAGATAAAATCGATATGATGATCCTCTGCGGCGGCAGTGCCACCGACCTGCCGGAAATGACACCGGAGCTGGCAAGGGATTTTAATGTGATCGACAGCTTCGATACCCACGCCAATATTCCTGTCCACTTTGCAAATGTGGACAAGGCGGCATCGGAAAACGGCAATATTGCAATGATTTCTCTTGGCTGGGATCCCGGCTTGTTCTCTGTAAACCGCCTGTATGCATCCGCAGTCCTGCCCCAGGGTAAGGACTATACCTTCTGGGGCAAGGGCGTTAGTCAGGGTCACTCCGATGCCATTCGCCGCATCCCCGGCGTTCTGGATGCCCGCCAGTATACCATTCCTGTACCGGAAGCAATGGATCAGGTCCGCAGCGGAAGTAATCCGGAGCTGACTACCCGTCAGAAGCACACCCGCTATTGCTATGTGGTGGCAGAAGAGGGCGCAGACAAGGCGGTCATTGAAAAGACCATCAAGGAAATGCCCAACTATTTTGCGGACTATGATACCACTGTGGAATTTATTACTGCCGATGAAATGAAGCAGAACCATTCCGGTCTGCCCCACGGCGGCAGCGTGATTCGCAGCGGCATTACCGGCTGGGATGGGGAGTGTCACCAGACCATCGAGTATAAGCTGACCCTTGAGTCTAACCCCCAGTTTACCGCAAGTGTGCTGGTAGCCTGCGCCCGGGCGGCAATGAAAATGAAAAACCGGGGCAACACCGGCTGCTATACCATTTTTGATATCGCACCGGCAGATCTGACTTCTATGAGTCGGGAAGATATGTTGGCTCATATGCTATAAGGAAAGAATATGCTTTATAAGAACCTCAATATAAACGAAGCCGGACACCTGACCTTTGCAGGCAATGATACCACTGCCTTGGCACAGGAATACGGCACCCCGCTGATGCTGTTGGATGAAATTGCCATCCGCGAGCGCTGCCGGGAGTATAAAAATGCAATGGAAGATGCCTTTCCGGAAGGCTCTATGCCCCTGTATGCCAGCAAAGCCCTGAGCTTTAAGCGGATCTATGAAATTATGGCAGAGGAAAAAATGGGCATCGATGTAGTGTCCTCCGGTGAGCTGCGCACTGCAGTCAAGGCGGGATTTCCCATGGAAAACGCCTATTTCCACGGCAATGCCAAGACCGACGAGGATATTCGTTTTGCCATGGAAAACGGCATCGGCTATTTTGTCTGCGACAATGCAGACGAGATGGAGGCGATTGACCGGGAGGCGGAAAAGCGGGGAATTCGTCAGAAGATCCTGCTGCGCCTTTCTCCGGGAATTGATCCCCACACCCACGCAAAGATCAGCACCGGAAAAATCGACTGCAAGTTTGGCGCTGTGATCGAAAACGGTCAGGCAGAGCGGCTTATTTTGCAGGCGCTTTCCTGTAAGAACATTGATCTGCGCGGCTATCACTGCCACATCGGCTCTCAGATCTTCGACCACGCACCGTTTTGTGAGGCGGCAGTAATGATGCTTACGTTCCTTGCCCAGATTAAGGAAAAGCACGGTTTTTGTGCCCCGGTGCTTAACTTGGGTGGCGGTATGGGCGTGCCCTATACTAAGGATGAGCCTGCAATTGATTATGCAGAAAATATCCGCAAGATCGGTGTGCTGGTTTGGGATACCTGTAAGGAGCTGAACATCCCAGTGCCTGTAATTTTGATGGAGCCTGGCCGCAGCATTGTGGCAGATTCCGGTATGACCCTTTATACCGTGTCCTCCACAAAGGAGATCCCCGGCTTTAAGAACTATGTGTCCGTGGACGGCGGTATGACCGATAATCCCCGGTACACCCTCTACGAAGCACCCTATACAGTCCTGTCAGCAAGCCGCACCGCAGAATCGGCAGATTATCCCTGCACACTGGCAGGCCGTTGCTGCGAAAGTGGTGACCTGATTCAGGAGAATGTGAAGCTGCCTGCACCCAAGCGGGGCGACCTGGTGGCGGTGCTGACCACCGGCGCTTATAACTACGCAATGGCATCCAACTATAACCGGATTCCCCGTCCGCCTATTGTAATGATTGGTGAAAACGGACCTTATACAGCCGTCCGCCGGGAAACTCTGGACGATCTTTTGGAATATGATATATAAAAAACGCCGCACTGATGTGGCGTTTCAGACCGCAGAAAAACCCCTGTCTTGCTTGACGCAAAACAGGGGTTTTTCTACGGTCTGAGGCGGTGTCCGGTGGACACCGCCTGGTTGTATGTATTATAAAAGTTTCTGAATAAAGTCCCAGATCATCGGACCGAAAACGCTGACGCCGTTTTCGTCCAGCTTCTCACAGTAGGCGCAGTGGGTGCCGTGCATTACAATGTGGTCGAAATTCTCGTAACCAAAATGGTTCATAGTACCAACCACCAGCTGCGTCTGCTCGGGACGGTTCTTCATATCGTTGTCAGACACGATAAAGCGCATGGGAGGATAGCTTTCCTGCGTACCCATATGGTAAAGGGGCGCGGATTCATCCACGATGATCCGCTTGGGATCAATACCACGTTCTTTAAGTACATTAAAATGGACAGTCGGCTGACCGGCATCGTGGAGATAGCCGGAGACCTTAGAAGGCTCCAGACCAGCAGATGTCAGATACTGAGGATCAAAGCACAGCATCATAGAAATATAGCCGCCTGCGGAGCTGCCACTGATAAAAAGCTTATCACAGGAGAGATTCTCAGTAATATAGTTATAAGTGAAGGCAGCAGCCTTTGCGGCATCGCAAATAAACTCAGGGTACTTTGCTTCCGGATACAGACGGTAGTTGGCAGAAAACACAGCCACACCCTGCTGCACCAGGTAGCTGGAAAGTCGCTCTGCGGCCCGCTTGTCACCCTTTGCCAATCCACCGCCGTGGAAGTACAGAAATACTGCTTTCACTTCTCCGTCGGGCAGATAGATATCCAGAACCTGCCGCTCGTGAGCATTGCCGTAAGAAACGTTTTCAATCTTTTTCATAAAATCACCTCTTGGTGATTATATCATCGATTGACGGGTTTTTCAATAGCGCATTATTGTTTTAAATGGAATAATATTTGTCAAAATGACTGTACTATAAAATTATTTGAGGGGAATTTTCAAGGAAAGGCTGTAGATTCCCAAAAAACTTTATGTTATAATAAAATAGTTCTACAGAACATAAGGAGTAGAATTATGGAACTTAACTACGGCATATTAAGCACCTCTTCCATTGCACCCCGGTTTATTGCAGCGGTGCGCGCTTGCAGTAAGGGTAGAATCACCGCGCTGTCCTCCCGCAGCCTGCAAAAAGCACAGGAAAAAGCTGCGCTATGGGATATTCCCACTGCCTACGGGTCTCATCAGGAACTATTGGAGGATGAGAATGTAAATATCGTCTATATCTCTAATGTAAATTCCCATCATTACCCATGGGCAAAGGCGGCGCTTCTTGCGGGGAAGCATGTGATCTGTGAAAAGCCCTGCACCACCACACAGGCCCAGACGAAAGAATTGTACGAACTGGCGCAAAAGCAGGGCCTGTTCTTTATGGAAGCGCAGAAAATGCTGTTTTTACCTGCGGTTCTGGAGGCGAAAAAACGGCTGGGGGAGCTGGGGAAGATCGCAATGGTGGAATTAAACCACAGCTTTTCTCCCGATTATAACGACTGGGTGTTCAGCAGCCAAGCCGGCGGCGGCCCGCTTCTGACCAGCGGTGTCTACGCAATGGAGCTGCTTTACTGGATGTTTGGCAAAATCACAGAAATCCAAGGCACAGCAAGCATCTTGGAAAACGGTGTGGAGTGGCAGTACATTCTCACCGGCAAGACCAAGAACGGTGTTTTGTTCTGCGCAAAAAATACCACCGGAGCGGTATTGGACAACACCTGCCGTATCTACGGCGAAAAAGGCTGGGTGGAGCTGCCCAATTACTGGAAAGCCAGAAAGGTCATTTTCCAGATCGGCGGCAAGCGGGAAGAAATGGAATTTCCCTGCGAACACGAATTGGTTTATGAAGTAATGCACATTGCCGAATGCATAGAAAAAGGACTGCAAAGCAGCCCGGTCATCACAAAGGAACTCTCTGTGGCGGCAATTACCGCTCTCGAGAAGGTAAAGAACAATTGGTAGGAGGTTTTTTTTATGGACTTTTTTGAACTGGCAAAATCCCGTTACTCGGTACGTTCTTTTAAGGATATGCCTATTGAGGAAGAAAAATTGCAAATGATTTTGGAGGCGGGCCGTTTTGCGCCTACCGCAAAGAACTGTCAACCTCAGCGTATTTATGTGGCGAAAAGCGAGGAGTCCCGCAAAAAGCTGGCATCCGTCTGCAGCTGCACTTTTGATGCTCCGCTGATTTTAGTGGTATGCTATGACCGGGAGCGGGAATGTAAAAGATCTCTGACACCGGGTACGCAAACCGGTGAAATGGATACATCTATCGTTTGCACCCATATGATGCTGCAGGCCTGGGATCTGGGGATCGGCTCCTGCTGGGTGGGCTATTATAATGACGATGAGGTAGCTGCTGTTTTGGGACTGCCTGAACATATCCGCGTGGCGGCTCTGCTGCCTATGGGCTACCCTGCAGACGATGCAAAGCCGCTGAACTGTCACTTCCAGTCCCGGGAGCTTTCCGATATGGTGGAGGAAATATAAAGGAGGATGCTTAAGGGCAGCCTCCCAATACTGCATTAAAAAGCCACGGCAGGCGTCAGCCTTACCGTGGCTTTTTATGTTGTCTTGCAGAAAAATCTGCTATTTAGTAGTGACTGGAGATTTCTTTGCGATGCGATTTTTCAGCTTCTTTATATCCTGCGCAAAATTTTTCCCATCGAAGATCAGACTTAGCAGGAAGGAAAGGGGCGTAACCAACGCAAAGACCGGTACGATCATCCAAAACCAGGGCCAATACTTTTCCTGGCCGGCGTATTGCCCAACAGGAACGGTTCGGAAAATCTTCGGCGTAAATGATGCCAGGAAATTACCGATGGCATCGTTAGTGCCCGGACCCCAAATGTACGAGGTGTTTTTATAACCGGTTCCAAAAAAATCATCCTGAGATCGTAGGGGAATATATCCCAGCTCAGACTGGAATATTTGATTCAGCATAATAAATAGCATCAAAAGCAGCAGTCCGATCGGTGCATTTAAAACCCGCTTGTAAGAAAGCTTGTGATGTCCCAACAGCACCATTAGAAGCGGCACTGTCAACAAAAGCCAGTGATGAAAGTAAAACCGTACGATATCCCATTGCTCTGCCAGCTGGTCCACCTTAGCAATTGGCTCTTGGGGATAAAACAGCGCAACTAAGCCGCTAAGCACGCCCAGATAGAACATATAATCCTTCACACAGTCTTTTTTGGAGAAGAACATAAAAGGGAACAGGGCAATGTTTGCACCACAGATATTGATAAACCAACTGTCCCGGAGCATTCTTGCCTCATCCACACTGTACGGCGGGATATAAACCTTTAGGAAATGAAATAAAAGACCAACAACTAAAAGCGAAAACAAAACGGTTTTCTGTGTAAATGGACTGCAGTTTCGCAACCAAAAATATAGCCCGGCGACTGCTCCGGCCGCCAAAATCAACCAGAAGAAATACCAAAAATTAAACATTGCGATAAACATATCCAACATCTCCTTGCCGTTAAACATTATAGTAACTCTCTGCTCACAAGTCAAGAAACAACAAAAAATCAATATGCAGATATGTTTCGTCCTGCTATGGTAGATGCAGGGATGACCGATTAAAGCAAAAAAGTAGTCATAACGAAATCCGTTATGACTACTCGTATGGTACGAGTTGTTTTATAGGATTTAAGCAAAAAGCGAGTAACACCAACGGATTTTCTAATCTTAAAAAATAATTTTCCTGTATTTATCAATGAAATCCTTGCTTTCGCAAGGATGAAATCTGCTGACGCAGATGAAATACAAACTGCGTTTGTATGAAATTAAATCCACCCACCGCCGCAGCGAT
>JAFXCL010000018.1 GCA_017521485.1 Oscillospiraceae bacterium | reverse complement strand
CCTCATTATGTTAGTTGTGTGGTCGGCAAACCACTTCTACTATAATGGGGAGCTTTTTTCTTGTCTACTTTACTCCTCGCTATAAGCTATTATTTTTCCCCCTGCATAGCAGGGGGTTTACTTTGGCAAGGCCAACAAAAAGCGGCAGAACCTCAGCAAACGGTTCTGCCGCTTTCTATATTGCTTAAGATACTCGGACAATGCAGGAATAAGTCTGTCCGTTATAGGTTGCTGTGACTGTAACCATACCGGACTTTACTGCCGCTACATAACCACCGCTAACAGTGCAAACAGAAGAATCGCTAACTGTCCAGGTGACACCGCTGACTTCGTTTCCATTTGCATCCACAAGCGCGAGGGTAAATCCACTGCCAACAGTCAGTGTCACATCAGAAGCATCGTTGCCAACCAGATTTTTCAGGTGATAATTTCCACCGGTGGATGTGCTGCCGCCATCCTCGGAAACGCCGCCGTCCTCATACACACCGCCGCTGCCGCTGACGCCGGTATCCGGAGTTGCTGCAAAGTTACAGCGAATAATACAGCTAACCTTTTCGCCGTTATATTCACCATAAACCTTGGTCGTACCGCCACCAACTGCTGTGACTTTGCCGTTTTCAATCTTAGCAACCGCTTCGTTGCCCGATGTCCATGTAATCTTTGTGGGGCTGATGCTACCGCTGTACAGCATCCAGCTATCTCCCTTGTTATTGAAAGTAATATCCTTGCGGTTGAGCACAAACTCTTCTTCCGGAAGGGTTGTCTCTTCCGGCACAGTAGTTTCCTCTGTGGGCAGTTCGAAAACACATTCCACTTTGCACTCCGCAGTTTTATCACCGCAGGTGACTGTAATGACCGCCTGTCCAGCGCCTACTGCCACAACCTTGCCATTGTTGGTGACTGTTGCTACATTTTCATCGCTGCTGGTAAAGACGATCTCATCGGTGGTATTGGAAGGCTCCACGCGGGTATAAATCATCCACGCGGCGTCCTGCTTCTCCAGTGTGATCGTATCGGTTTCCAGTTTCAGGGACTTACAGGGCACAACAGGAGGCTCTGTCTGCACGGTTGTCTCAACAGGCAGCGGATTTTTCGGTGTCGTTTCATCATTTCTGCTATTACCGGGCAGAAACAGCTGGACAGCAATATAGCTGACAACTGCAATAATGGCAATCAAAAGGATGATTGCAGTAATCACCAAGCCTCTGTTTTCATTCTTACCATCATTTCCGCCGGAGGATGCAGCTGCAGCCTGCACTGCAGCACCGCGCTTGCGGACATTTGCCTTTGTAAAGCGGCCGCCTTTGACATATGTATAACCGCCGTTGTCCTCACTTTTTTTACTGTCTGCAACACTGCGTGCATTTCCCGGGCGAACGCATCCGCAAATGGGGCACTGCACTGTGGTATCGGGATAAGAAGTACCGCAGACCTCACAAATAATCTTACTCATATGAACCTCCTGTACGGTGCATACAGTAAATTGCACCTTTTTGCTAATTATAGCATTTTCTGATGAATAAAACAACCATAAAGATGTTGCTTTTTTTTAAATTTTATTTTATGATATATAGGAATGTAAAAAGGAGGCGATTTGCTTGTCAGAACCGAAACTGATTTCGCCAATGCTCGATCAATTTGCGATGGGTGATCCCATCAGCGATCATAACGGTGTTCGCTGCTGTCCTGCTATGAGAAACGATACGGACGACAGATACATAGTTAAAATTATTTCCGTTCCGGCTTCCCAAACACAGCTGGAAGCCCTGCTTTTGACCGGTGCATATCCGGATACGGAATCTGCGCTGGCATACTTTAAAACACTGGCAGATGAAACTGTTGCAGAGGTAAACACCCTTCAGAAGCTATCTGAAATTGAGGGCTTTGTTGCCTTTGAGGACATACAGGTTGTCCCTATGGAGGATGAAGCAGGCTTTGATATCTACCTGCTCAGCCCTTATCGGCGCACTTTAACAAAGCACTTTGTCCGCAGTCCCATGACCCAACTAAGTGCTATCAATCTTGGTCTTGATTTGTGCGCTGCACTGGCTGTCTGCAGACGCTCCGGCTATCTTTGTGTGGATTTGAAGCCAAACAACATTTTCGTAACACCGGAGCAGGAGTTCAAGATCGGCGACATTGGCTTTGTCCGGCTGGATTCCCTGAAATATGCTTCTCTGCCGGACAAGTACCGCAGTGCCTACACCGCTCCGGAAATTGCCGATGCTTTCTCTTCTCTAAACGATCGTATTGATGTGTATGCATTGGGTCTGATCCTCTATCAGGCATACAACAACGGCGAGCTGCCTTTCACCGGCACAACACCGCCGGACGAAGCTTTTGCCCCTCCCATGTTTGCCGACTATGAAATGTCCGAGATCATTCTCAAAGCCTGCGCGCCCAATCCGGAGGACAGGTGGCAAGACCCCATCCAAATGGGTCAGGCACTGGTTGGCTATATGCAACGAAACGGTGCAAACGACACACCCATCGTTCCGCCCACTCCTGTAATAGAAGAAATTGAAGCTGAAGAGGAACCCGACCAGCCTGAAGTGGAAGCTATTGAAGCAGATGCTGTTGAGACTGATACACTCTCCCAACCGGAAGAAACGGTGGCTGAGGAGGAATCTGTTTACCACGAAGATCCGGAAGGAAACCTATCTTTCCTGGAAAGCCTTGAATTTGATGAGAGTGAGCTTGAGCAATCCGGTGAGGAGATATCCTACGAAGTCCTTTCGGATGAAGCTACTCAAATCCTTGCGCAAGCTGACGAGCTGGCAGAGCTGTCTGTTCCCGACCCCGTAGTAGCACCGGAGCCTGTGGAAATTACCGTTCCTGACCCGGTACTGCCGGAAGAAGATATCTCCGAAGAAATCAACGAAGAGCCGACAGAAGAAACCTCTGAAGAGTTGCTGGAGGAAGAGGCTTCCGCTTCTGAAGAAGTTGAAGATGATACAGCGGAGGCTCCGGAAACCAAGAAAAAGCAATCCGGAAGATGGCTTCGTATTTTTATTCCGGTGGTATTGCTCCTTACCCTTTTGGCAGGCGGTGTATATTACTATATTAACTATTATCTCCAGCCCATCGAATCGGTTGTTGTCAGCGGCAGTGAAGATAGTCTGACAGTCTTTGTCACTTCCGTGATTGATGAAAGCAAGCTTACCGTTATTTGCTCTGATGCATACGGCAATCAGATCCCTGCGCCCGTATCTAATGGCAAGGCTGTCTTTACCAATCTGATTCCCGACACCGGATATAACATCTATGTTCAGATCGAAGGCTTCCACAAGCTGACTGGACAAACCTCCGCATCCTACTCCACCCCTGTTCAGACTTCGATCGTGCAATTTAGTGCTGTGACCGGTTCTGAAGACGGCAGTGTAATTCTCAGCTTTACCGTGGACGGTAAGGATGCAGAAAACTGGACCGTTATCTATTCTGCTGATGATGAAGAAGAGCAAACTGCTACTTTCTCTGCGCACACAGTCACCCTGACAGGGCTGACCGTGGGCAAGGAATACACCTTCACACTGATTGCAGATGACGATCTTTATCTGACCGGCATTGAGCAGATCACCTATACTGCCAGCGAGCTTGTATTTGCAGAGAATCTTATGGTAACCGGATGTGTTAACAACACACTGACAGCTACCTGGTCCGCCCCTGCGGACAAAACCATCGAAAGCTGGACCGTCCGCTGCTACAACGATAATTATAACAAGACGATCATCACTCCGGAAACCACTGCTGTTTTCGAGAACCTGAACCATACAGAAAGCTTTACAGTGGAAGTGATTGCTGCCGGTATGAGCGTAAGCCAACGGTTCTATGTTCCTGAAAATTCCGTAACCGTCACCGATCTGAAAGCTGACAGTGCAGATTGTACCGGTATCAGTCTGAGCTGGAACACTAGCACTGATATTCCCCAGAACGGCTGGGTTCTGCAATATCAAATCGAGGGATCTGACATTAAGGGTTCTATTGCCTGCACCAAAAACAACGCCAGGATCGCCCCTGTGATCCCCGGCTGCACCTATAACTTCTCACTGCAGGACACCAGTGGAGACGCACTTCTCGGTGGTGTTATCCGCTGTGTAGTTCCAGAAGCTGTTGATTTTACAGGTACCTACTCCTCTCAGCGTGTTACCCGTTCAAATCTCAATTTCAATATGTGCTACGCCCTGGACTGGGCTAACGGCAGATATTCTAACGCAGAACATTCCACAAAATTCTCCGTCGGTCAGAAGGCTTGCTTTATTGTGCGTCTCGGTACAAGTGCTACCAGCAGAAGAGACAATTCTGCAACAACCATTTCCTATGTGATCCGCGATGCCAGTGGAAAGCCTGTCAGCGTTTCCGGTGAGACGCTCCCATGGACACAAATGTGGAACGGCTCAGGCTACTGCAAGCTGGATCTTCCCAATATGCCGGATACCGCAGGAAGCTACACCATCAGCATATATTTTAACGGTGCTCTGGCACACGAACAGGACTTTACTGTTACAGTATAAAGCTTTGGTCTGCTGCAAGTATTGCAGCAGACCATTTTCATAACGAATGTAAGCCGCCAAGCTGCAAAGACAGTTGGCGGCTTATGCTTATTGATTATTATCTTTCTTGTTGGATTTTCTTGCAATCCTTCTGAGGATGCGCTTTTCCTTATTTATCTCCCGTTTTTCCTTAAATTTAGATCGGAGTTCCGGTGGCTGTACTTTCAGCTTTTCTGGATCAATTGCAAGCTCACTTAGCCGTTTATTGGTATACTCCTGCAGCAGTGTATACAGTACTGAAGCGACAGGGATCATCAGGAACATTCCTGCAACACCCATCAGTTCGCCGCCCACTGCTACCGCAAAGAGCACCCACATTCCGGAAAGTCCGATAGACGTGCCAACCACTCTGGGATAAATAAGATTATTCTCAATCTGCTGAATAATCAGGAACATCACCACAAACCAAAGTGCTTGCATAGGATTATTTACCAAAATCAGAAACGCGCCAACACCGCAGCCAACAAATGCGCCCACCACAGGCACAAACGCCGTAATTGCGATCAGCACACTGATCAGAGGAATATAGGGCATCCGGAAAACAGCCATCGCAATTGCAAACAGGCAGCCTAAAATACATACTTCCACACACTGTCCGGACAGGAAGTTGGAAAAAGTAGAATTCGACAGGCGCAGGATCCGGACAATATTATCCGAAGCTTTTTCCGGCAGGAAAGTATAGAGAAGTTTTCTACCCTGCCGCGCAAGGGTTTCTTTCTGGAACAGAGAATAAATCGCAAATACCAGAGCGATCACAATATCCACCAGTGCGCCTGCTACACTGCCGATGGCAGAGAATGCACCGCCAACAATCGTTGTAAAACTGTTGCTGAGCACCATAATGCCCTGCTGGACAAGGTTTGCCCAATCCAGCTTTTCCATATCCGTATTATCGGTAATCCATTGGGACACTTCTGGGTAGTCCGTCAGGAGTTGTCTGACATTGGCTTCAATATTCACTGCAAAAGCCTGTAAGGACGGGATCAGGGATTCCACCGTATTTACAAGCTGCGGAATCAGCAGCAAAAATACCAACGTTAAAACCAAAGCTACTGCGATAAATGTCAGCAAGATGGCAAGTGCCCGACGGAGTCTGTCTTTCTTGATACCTTTCAGCAGCCCCTCAAAAGCCCGCATGGGCACATTGAACACAAACGCCAGTGCAGCGCCGGTCACAAAAGGTGACAGAATCCCTTTAATCAGCTGATAAACACCCTTTACCCGCTCGGTCTCGTGGAGGATCCAATATGCCAAAATACAGGCTATGGCAATCAGAAAAATGTTTCTAAGGGTCTTTTTGTTCATCTCAGGCAACGCATTCGCCCCTTTCTCAATCTATATACATAAAGCTGACAGACTTTCTCTTTTTTTGTTATTTTACTAACGATTTCCCCACCTGTCAAGTAAAGCATTTTAAGGCAACACAATTTCCGTGGGACAGACATATTACCCATTCCGACTTCATAAGTTTTTCTTGGCAGCAAACAGCATCGGAGGGGAAACTATGGCTGATACGATCGAGAAAAGAGCCTGCGAACTGGCTGTCTACATTATTGAGACCGGAGCTACCGTCCGGACCGCCGCTCAGCATTTCGGCATTTCAAAATCAACGGTACATAAGGATCTTTCCCAGCGCCTTTCACAGTACAATAAGCTGTTATATTTGCAGGTGCGCCGGGTTTTGGACGAAAACAAAGCGCAGCGCCACATCCGCGGCGGAATGGCAACCCGAAAAAAATACGAACAGCGCAAAAAATAAGGGATAGTCCGACCCTGGGGTCGGACTATTTCTGCTTAGAGGTCGTCTGCATCCTGAACAGGAACTTCCATATCATTCTCCGGGCGGCCGGTATAGCTGCCCTGCGGATCTGTCTGAATAGCCTTTTGCTTCTTATCCAATTAGATCCCTCCCTTCAATGATAGCTTACCGCTGCTATGCATCTTTATTCTGATTGCATTTTTTCTGTTTTCGTATTATACTCAGTGTGAGGAGGGATTAAAATGTTTGAGATCACATTGATCTGCATGGGTAAATTGAAAGAAAATTTTTACATCAGCGCTGCTGCAGAATATGAAAAACGGATGAAAGGATTTTGCAGCTTTCGTCTTTTAGAGCTTCCGGAAGTCCGACTTCCCGACAATCCCTCCCCTGCCCAGATTTCCGCCGGCCTTGAAAAAGAGGCAGAGCTGATCCTCTCTAAAATCCCAAAGGGTTGCTGGTTCTGCACCCTGACCCCGGAGGGTAAAATGCTTTCTTCCGAACAGCTCGCCGGTAAGCTTCGGGATGTGAAATTATCCGGCAAAAGCAGTGCTTGCTTTCTGATCGGATCTTCCTTCGGAATTTCCCAAAGGATCAAGGACATTGCTGACTTTAGGCTATCCATGAGTCCTATGACTTTCCCCCATCATCTTGCCCGGATTATGGTTCTTGAACAACTGTATCGGGCAGAAGCCATTCAGGCAGGTACAAAGTATCATAAATAAACGGCATACCAACGGTATGCCGTTTATTATTAAAATTCACCTGTATGGTACATCACAGCAGAAAGGGCACACAAGGGGGCAGTCTCACAGCGGAGAATTCTACTGCCTAATGTGCAGATCTCCATACCCGCTCGTCTGGCTTTTTCTACTTCTCCGTCCTCCAGGCCACCCTCCGGACCGGTGAGCAGACTAACTGAGTGATATGTTCCGGTTTCTAATGCCATTCGAAGGGTTGTAGCATGTTCATTTTCATAAAACAGGATTGCTTTGTCTGCCTGTATTGCCCGGGAAATAGCCTCGCTGTAACTTCCCAGAATAATAATCTCAGGAATATGACCTCTTCCGGACTGCTCACTTGCCGATGCAGCGATTTTCTGCCACCGTTCCTTCTTTTTCTGCAGGCTTTTCTCATCCGGTCGGGAAATGCACCGGGCAGAGGGAAAGGCCACGATTTCGTAGGCACCCAATTCCGTTGCTTTCTGGATTACGTGCTCAAGTTTATCGGATTTGGGAAATGCCATATAAATACTGACTTTGACTGATGGTTCAGAGGATGACTTCTGCACACTGTTTACAACCAAACTGATTTGACCGGAGCTTACATCGCTGACGGTGCAAATACATTCCGCCCCTTGTCCGTCACAGACCATCACCTGCTCGCCGTTTTTCAGACGCAGGACTTTGGCGTGGGCGGCATTTTCACCGGTCAGCACCATAAAGCTTATATTGAGTTCCTCTGGTGGTACAAAAAATCGGGTCATTGGTACATTCTCCCTTGTTTACAACTTAGAATATTATATCATAAATGGTCTCATTATTCAATAGATCAGAAATTGCCCGCGTTGCATTTAGATTATTCGAGTCCCTTCCCGCATACAAAAAATAACAGAGAGGCAAAAGCCTCTCTGTTATTTTTGGTGCGAGAGATGGGACTCGTTTGCATTTTCTTCCGCAAGCGGAAAGAAAATCAATGTTCCGCTGCGTCAAGCCGCAGCGGGCAACGCTCGCCCGCGTTGCATTTAGATTATTCGAGTCCCCTCGTATATAAAAAATAACAGAGAGGCAAAAGCCTCTCTGTTATTTTTTGGTGCGAGAGATGGGACTCGAACCCACACGGCGAAACCACACGCACCTCAAACGTGCTTGTCTACCATTCCAACACTCTCGCAAGTGCGCCTATGTATTATAACCTCCTGATTGCCGTTTGTCAATCACTTTTTATTAACGGTTTATTTGACCCATTACCGCAGAACACGACCACCTCAGTTTTCTTGACTTCACCGGAAATCTACGATAAAATGTATACAATTCTTACGGAAGGAGATATTCTGCAATGAAGAAATTTAAAGTTCTGCTTGCCTGCTGTCTTGCTTTATTTATGCTAATCCTTGCAGTCTGTCTATCTTCTAATGACAGCACATCAGAACCCACACAAGCGATTGCACCGGACATTCTCTATGCACAAGCGGTTGACCCACTGCGCGCAGCAGAGTCTTTATCCTACACCATTAAAAGCACACAAACGATCTCCTTGGGAAATCAGGATTTTACCTATACTTCACAGCAGAAACTAAACATAGAGAATCCCGGTTTGGAGACTATGCGCAGCTCTATGGTTGAAACCTTGGATTACGGTACTTTTTCTGTTGCGCTTACGGAATATTATGAAAACGGCAGCGGTTATTTAGAGATCGGCGAAAATGCTTTTACAGCTCCGATTACGGCAGAGGTATTTACCCAGAGATACGCACCGGTAGTTTGCATTGACCCTACTCTTTATCAGGAAATTCAGATCGTTTCTATAGAAGACGGTATCGGTATCAATTTCAGCAAGCCCACCGGTGCGGAACAATGGGCACTGCCCAGTGGCACTGTCTTTACCGACGCTTCCGGTTATGCGGTACTGGATGAAAGCGGAGCTTTGCGGGAGAGTGTTTACACCATTACCTATACTGCCGGCACTGCAACGATCGCAAAGCGTACCGAAATCGTGATTTCTGATCAGTGTCAGGTTTTATCACCGGAGGAACCGAACACATATAAACCCATTGACTGTTTTGACGCCCCCAGAATGTTGGAGCAAGCCTGCGGCTATCTTGTTCAGGCAGAAAACGTGAAAAGCAGCGCGGAAACCGTTATTGACTGTCAGACATTTTTGATACACCGTACACAAAAATCAGACCTGACCTTGCGAGGTTCCGGCGAAGATTTTAACGCACTTCTGGATATACAAATCAATCAGATCAATCAAAGCCGCGGCGGTGAAGTTACACAGTTTTGTCAGACTGAAGCCTTTGAAAACGGTAAATACACTATTTCTCTCAACGGTGATCCTGCCACAAAGAATAAAGCAATCGATGCAGCCGCTATGAAGGAATACTGCCAAGATGTACTAATTGGAAACATTTTGCTTCCCAGTCACATTTTTGGTGCAACTGCGGAAGAAACAGATACTACAATGATTCTCACCTTCCATCCGTCTGATGCCCTTGCCGAAGCGATTTGTTCCAAGATTTGCAACACCTTGTACAGTGACGGAGAACTGCTGCATGCGCTCTCCTCTGATTATAGCACCCAATCCACACAATATGTTTTAATTTTAGATAAATATACCGGCCTGCTCCAGTCATTCTCCTCTCAATACAGTGCCAGCCACACAATTGAGAGCATCGTCTATCAACTGGAAAGCAAA
The DNA here is from genome assembly GCA_017521485.1 of Oscillospiraceae bacterium. Classification (GTDB taxonomy): domain Bacteria; phylum Bacillota; class Clostridia; order Oscillospirales; family Oscillospiraceae; genus Faecousia. The sequence goes on along the minus strand of JAFXCL010000018.1, from coordinate 25,191 downwards.
ACCGAGCAAACCTACCAATATACAGAAACATCCGGGCAATAAGCCCGGATGTTTTTATGCATCACTTAGTCTTTTAGCAAGCGCCTGTGTGACTTTGGCACATCTTTCTGCTGCCGCTGCCTCAAAGGTAGGATAATCCACATAGGCAGAACCGTCTGCTTTATCGGATATAGCACGGATAATCACAAAGGGAATTTTGTTTCTCCAAGCTGCGTGTGCGATTGCACAGCCTTCCATTTCCGTACAGATCGCCTGAGTATCCGCAATGATCTGCTCTTTGTGTTCCTTGGCTGCAACGAACTGGTCGCCGCTTGCCACTCTGCCCATACGGGCGTGTCCCGGATATACCAGCTGGGCAGATTCCAGGGCGTATTCTGCCAGCGCTTTATCTGCAGGATATGCCAGCACATCCATTCCGGGAACCTGACCCACACAATAGGCAGGATTCAAAATGTGGCAGGTAAAATCGTGGTACATTGCATCCCGGCTGACAACAAAGTCACCGATATCCAGATCGTTGCACAAAGAACCTGCAACTCCGGTATTGACGATATGGGTCACATCAAACAAATCACACAGAATCTGGACGCACAGGGCTGCATTTACCTTTCCCACACCGCATTGCACCACAACTGCCGGCGTATTCTCCAGCTTTCCCTGAAAGAACACCATGCCAGCTTTCTGTGTAATTTGCAGATCCTGCAGCTTGTCCTTCAGGGTCTGCACCTCAACATCCATTGCACCGATTATTCCAAGCTTTTTCATAAAATCTCCTCACCCCGGATAAACAAGCCGGGTATCATCTATCGTTTCCAGCAAGGACGCATAGCGTCTGCCCCAGTAATTTGCCATAGGCAGATTCATATCCAGATAGTTTCCGCAGTCCTTGGCGCTTGCACCGGGTACTTCCCCGGTAAAATCAGCCACAAACCGGAAGCAGTCGGTCACCAATGCCTTTATATCCCGGGAGGAATAATCCCCCGCTAAAAGCAGATAAAAGCCGGTGCGGCAGCCCATAGGCCCGAAGTAAAGCACTTTTTCTTTCCATTCCGGTTCGTTGCGCAAATAAGTAGCGGCAAGATGCTCGATGGTGTGTATCTCTGCGGTATTCATCACCGGTTCTTCATTGGGACTGCACAGGCGCAGGTCAAAAGTTGTAACTGTTTCAGCGCCCACCCGGTCTTTTCTGGACACATACAGACCCGGCTGCAGCAGATTGTGGTCGATGGTAAAGCTTGTGATCTTTTCCATAGTGTCTCCTAACGCATTATTTTTTCCTATTATACCGCAACATCCCCATTTTGGCAACGCCTGGTTCCTTGTTCACCGGAAATATTCTTGCTTTTTTCCATTTTTAGGGATATAATAAGCACATAAGTGGAGAAAGGCGGTTTTTCAAAATGGATGAACAAATCAATGAAAATCCCCGTCCGGTCAATCCCAGACGCAGAAAGCGTTCCCGGATGCAGATCTTCAAGGAAGTATATCTGCCGGTTATCATTGCTGGCGCAGCAGTATTAATGATCCTTATTTTTATCATTGGATCCATTGTGCGGGGCGTGCAGAAGAACAAAGCAGAAAAAGAAGCCAGCATTGCCTCGTCCATCGCCCTGGAAGAAGAACAGGCACGGCTTACTGCTGAGTCTGAGAAGCTCTTGGAGCAGGCACAGCAGCTGTTTACGGAATACGACTATCAGGGCGCTGTGGATGTGCTCAACAGCTTCTCCGGCGATATGAGCCAGTATCCTGTTATTCCGGAAGCGATTGCCCAATATGAAGCTGCTATGGATTCTCTGGTTGCCTGGAACGATCCCGGTCAGGTAACAAATCTTTCTTTCCAGATGCTGATGGCAGATCCGGAGCAATCCTTTGCCCACAGCGACTACGGCAGTGCATTTAACAAAAACTATGTAACCACAGCAGAGTTCGGCAGGATTCTGGAAGAGCTTCACCGCAACGGTTACGTTCTGGTAAGTATGAAGGATCTGTACACTGCCACAACTGCAGGGGATGGCACAGTGACCTATGCTGCCAACACTCTGTATTTGCCCGAGGGCAAAAAACCCTTACTGCTCACCCAGACCAATGTAAACTATAATATCTACATTGTTGACGGCGACGGCGACAAGCTTCCGGACAAGGACGGCGCAGGCTTCGCTTGCCGGTTGGTTCTGGACGATGACGGTTCTGTTACCTGCCAGCGCATTGATCGGGATGGACAGACTGTCACCGGCGATTTTGACCTTGTGCCGATTCTGGACAATTTCGTAGAAGCAAATCCCGACTTCTCCTATAAGGGTGCAAAGGCAGTTCTTGCTCTGACCGGATACAACGGACTGTTCGGCTACCGTACCAATTCCGGCGCGGAAGAGGATTTCGGTCTGGATGCCTACAATGAAGCTGTGGCACAGGCAATTAAGGTTGCCGGTGCTTTGCGTGACAGCGGCTATGAGCTTGCCTGCTACACATACGAAAATGTTCCCTACGGTGAATTCAGCGCCTCTATGCTGGAGACTGACCTGAACCAGTGGCTGACGGAGTGTCTGCCTATTTTGGGTCAAGTGGACACTATGGTCTATGCCCAGCAGTCAGATATCACCAACACCGAGGTCTACTCCGGCGACAAATTTACCGCACTGCAAAATGCAGGCTTCCGTTACTATCTTGGTTTCAGCCAGGATGGTACACCTTGGTCAATCATTGGCGCAGACTATATCCGTCATGGACGAATCCTGGTGAGCGGTTCCAATATGGCGCACAACAGCCAGTGGTTTGCGGGTCTGTTTGACACGGAATATGTTTTAGATCGAGAGCTACGCGGTACGATCCCCGCATAATTGGTGAATGCTATGGATCTGAAACCCGGAAAATACCGCCATTTTAAGGGCAAGGAATATGAACTGATCGGCATAGCCAGTCACTCTGAGACCTTGGAGCCTATGGTTGTTTACAAAGCCCTTTACGGCAACCAGGAGCTTTGGGTTCGACCCGCAAAAATGTGGGATGAAACGGTTGAAAAAGACGGCTACTGCGGACCAAGATTCTACTATATCGGCGACTAAAAAATTGCGTACTGTAAATGATTACAGTACGCAATTTCTTTATTTTCCACGCAGTTCGATGATCTGATCCCGAAGGACAGCTGCATACTCGTACTCCATCATTTTTGCTGCTTCCTTCATTTGCTTTTCCAGACGGGCGATTTCCTTTTCCCGCTCTGCCTTTGTCAGCTTCACGCCGTTTTTGCCCTTTCGCTCGGCAGTGGAGGAGGAAATTTCGATCAGGTCCCGCACCGATTTAATAATTGTCTTGGGGACTATGCCGTGTGCATGATTGTATTCATGCTGAATCTGTCGGCGACGTTTGGTTTCGTTGATTGCAGCTGTCATAGAGGGCGTCATATTGTCAGCATACATAATCACAAGACCTTCTGCGTTTCTGGCTGCTCGGCCGATGGTCTGAATCAAGCTTGTTTCAGAGCGGAGGAAGCCCTCCTTATCCGCATCCAAAATGGCAACCAGGCTAACTTCTGGCAGATCCAGACCCTCCCGGAGAAGATTGATTCCAACCAGAACATCAAACTTAGCCATTCGAAGATCCCGGATGATCTCCATTCGCTCCATTGCCCCAATGTCCGAATGCATATAGCGCACCCGGATACCAGCCTTTTGTAGATATACGGTCAGGTCCTCTGCCATTTTCTTGGTAAGGGTGGTAACCAGCACCCGTTCTTCCTTGGCAGTTCTTTTGTTGATCTCCCCTATCAGGTCATCTATTTGCCCTTCAATAGGTCTTACCTCCACTTCAGGGTCCAAAAGTCCTGTAGGACGGATAACTTGCTCCACCGTTTGTGCAGACCGGGTTTGTTCATACTCAGCCGGCGTGGCAGAAACATACACCACCTGATTGAGCTTAGCGTCAAATTCCGCAAAATTCAGAGGCCGGTTATCATAGGCAGAGGGTAGCCGGAAACCGTAATTGACAAGGGCATCCTTCCGGCTTCTGTCGCCAGCGTACATCGCCCGGCATTGGGGAACGGTCACATGGCTTTCATCCACAAACAGGAGAAAGTCATCGGGGAAATAGTCCAGCAAGGTTGTAGGCGGTGTGCCCGGTTCTCTGCCCTGAATCACCCGGGAATAGTTCTCAATACCGGTGCAAAAACCGATCTCTGTGAGCATTTCCAGATCGTATGCAGTCCGCTGGGCAATCCGCTGTGCCTCCAGGAGCTTGTCCTGCTGGCGGAAGAATTCCACCTGCCGGTCACATTCTACACGGATCTGTGCCATTGCCCGCTCCAGCTTTTCCCGGCTGGCTACATAGTGGCTGGCAGGATAAATAGCAATGTGATCTATATACCGTTCCACCATACCGGACACTGCGTTGATCTCACTGATCCGGTCCACTTCATCCCCGAAAAACTCCACCCGGATGGCACGCCCGGTCCAGTACGCAGGATAGACTTCCAGTGTATCGCCTCGTACCCGGAATTTATTTCGGGAGAAATCCATATCATTTCGCTCGTAGCGAATCTCTGTCAGTTTTCTGAGAATCTCATCCAGCGGACGCTGCTGTCCTACCCGCAAGGAGATCACCATGCTCTTATAATCAATGGGATCACCCAATCCGTACAGACAGCTTACAGAGGATACCACGATCACATCCCGCCGCTCAAAGAGTGCGGATGTGGCACTGTGGCGCAGACGGTCAATCTCTTCATTGACCGCAGAATCTTTTTCAATATAAGTGTCCGTATGGGCGATATAGGCTTCCGGCTGATAGTAATCGTAATAGGACACAAAGTACTCTACGGCATTATCGGGGAAAAACTCTCTAAATTCAGAACAAAGCTGGGCTGCAAGGGTTTTATTGTGTGCCAAAACAAGGGTGGGTCGATTCACATTGGCAATAATATTTGCCATGGTAAATGTCTTACCGGAACCGGTAACACCCAACAGGACCTGTTCTCTCAGGCCATTTTTGACACCCTCCGTCAGCTTTTGGATCGCCTCCGGCTGGTCCCCTGTTGGCTTATATGGGGCTTTTAATTGAAAACGGTCCATCCTCTAATCACCTCACGGATTGCAGCACTTGGCAGCGGTGTATCCCCGCTGGAGCAATTCTTCTTCGCTGCCGGTAAACAGTTCCCTGTTTGTATCTTTCACATTTCGTCCCTGCTCACAATCAGCTTTATGGAATTTACTGGAGCTTGTATTTAGGATATAGTCGGTCTCTTCCTGTGTTGGAGATGTGGTTTCGGCTATTTTCTCTGCATAACTATTGCCTGTCCGGTAGTCGATCGTCACACCGGGCTGGTTATTATATACATACACATGAAAGCAGATACCCTCGCCGCTGTCCTCCACAGACCAAGCTTCCATCTGCACGCCCCGGGCCACCAGTTCCTCTTCCGAAAAAATGGGTGTGACCCGGTAGAGAACATGATTGCCAGTTTCCTTAACATAGTCTGCCACCATATTTTCAAAGGGCAGCATTCCCTCCACATTACAATAGCGTGTTCCGGTAATCAAATTTAATTCATTGGCATTCTCACCGGTCAGCTGGAAGCCGATCAGGTGACAGCGGTTATACAGGCTTTCTCCATCCACCCAGTCGTACTTTGCCTGCATCCATCCGGAGGGCTTCACAGAACTGATGCTCTCCCGCTCCTGGGTGGGCATAAGCTCCCTGCCGACACAAGCCATTGCATAGCCGCATCGACCCAGTGCATCCAGTTGGGAATAATATTCGTAGGAATTTTCAGTGATATCTTCTTCCGTAAATTCCGGTTGATTATCATAAAGCACCACATACGGCTCTCCGGAAAATTCCGGAATTTCCGATAAAGAAAAGCTATATTGCCTGTCAGGAAACAGCCGGTCACCAAAAAATGTGACAACCAGTGCAATTGCTACCAGTATCAGCGCAAAAGACCAGGGATTATTCTGTGTGTTATTGGATCTTCTCATAATTTGTACACCTCTTGGGTAATGGAGGGATGGGAGCTTCCAGCAAATTCCAATGTGCTGACAGGTTTCTTGCCCTCCAAAAGGCTCTCAGGAAGCTTTACATCGGAGGGATAGCTCCGATTCCACCGGTAGATCACTAAAGTTTTCGTCCGGGAAAGGACTTCCGTAATCTCCGTGTTTTCTACAAAGCAGAATTCCCCTTCCCCTGCTTCCTCCAGAAATTTCTCTGATACACGGATATTGGGCGTGTTCCGGGGAAAAATGGATGCAGAATAGCTGTTCATCCATAGGGTTTTATTCCCGCAAAGCTCTAAGATCCGGTTACAGAGAACACTGTCCCGGCTTAGCCGCCGGTTATGAAACAGCAGTCCGTCACGGTCATCTGCACATAAAATCAAAGTCATTGTGTATCTCCAGCATCAATCAAATTTCGGAAAGAGTAGCCCCGGGATTGGACAATTGAAACATATTCCCCTTCTGCGAACACAAGATGATCTGCCAATATGATCTCCACCGCCTCAAGTGCCTTTACCAGTCTTTGGGTAGTCTGAATGTCCTCACCGGAAGGAACTGCAAGCCCACTGGGGTGATTGTGAGCAAGCACCACAGTAGTGGCATTTGCATTGATCGCCGTTTCCACAATCTTACGGATCGAGACACTGGCAGAGTTTACACTGCCCTCTCCGATCATTTTGCAGCACAAGGCTTTTCCCTTGGCATCCAAGCACAGCAGATAAACAGTTTCCACCGATTTGCTCACAAAATAGTGCTGCAGATACTCGGCACATTCTTTTATTGTGGAGAGTATCTTTTGCTTCTTATTCTTTACAATTCCATAGTAGCCCCAAGAAGATTTCAGAAGTGATAAAAAGGCCGCAACATTTTCTCCAACGCCGTCAACTTCCATTAATTCCTTAGGTGTTGCGTCCAAAACCGCATCAAAGGACTTAAAGTGATCTATCAAGCGGTATGCCAGTGGACTGGTATCCTTCCGCGGCACACAGTAAAATAGCAACAGCTCTAAAGCATGCTTTTCTTCAAAATGATCCAGCCCTTCCTGAAGGAATCGACTCTTTAATCTTTGGCGATGACCGTCATGCATAGACATATTTTCACCTCATTCGTGGATTTTCCTTGCTATTTTTCATAAAATTCGTTAGAATAGAAAAAGCAGATAAATTATTTGTAATTTTTCTGAATCTGTGCGCATGATATGCCATAAGGAGGAAGATCATGGAGCAAGAGAATATGATCAGTTCCCTGCTGGAACTGGTGGAGCGTCCTGCACTGTGTGTGTGCAACGGAACAATCGTTCAGGTCAATCAGTCAGCCCGTCAAAGAATGATCCATGTGGGTATGCCAATTTCCGATCTGCTTGCAGAGGATAATACCGCATACGCAGGCTTTCAGGGCGGTACCCTGACACTGAACACAGTAATTTCCGGTGTTGTCTGCAAAGCACAGGTCTCCCGGATTGGGGATAAAGACATATTTGTTCTGGAAGCTGACGATCCAGAGCTGAGGGCGATCGCTTTGGCTGCACAGCATTTGCGCAATCCCCTCAACAGTGTGATCACTGTTTCAGAGCTGATTTCCTGTGATAACGACAAGTATATGAGTCAGCTGCAACGAGGGCTACATCGTCTGCACCGCATTGTTTGCAATATGTCTGATTCCTACCGCTATCAGCAGGACAGTGCTGCCCGTATGGAAACCACTGACATTCCCAGTGTAATTGACGAATCTATGGAAGCGATCCGCACCCATCTGGAAGGCTGTGGCATCCAGGTGCAGTATACCGGTCTGGGTATGCCTGTTTACGGCCTTGCAGACCGGGAAATGCTGGAACGGGCTGTTTATAATCTCATTTCCAACGCCGTCAAGTTTATGGCAGATGACGGCAAGCTCAGTGTCAAGCTGATGCAAAACGAAAATCAACTCAGCTTTACTGTGCAGACTTCCGGAACGCCATCCAATCCGAACAGTATTTTCAAGCGCTATCAGCGCCAGCCCGGCGTAGAAGACAGCCGCCACGGCATCGGTCTGGGTATGCCGCTGGTTCGTGCCGTTGCTGCCGCCCACGGGGGAACCGTTCTGATCGACCATCCCGACGAGGAAACCACCCGGATCACAATGACGATTTCTGTAACAACCTCTACGGAAAACGTGGTTCGCAGCAGTATCCGTCTTCCTGTAAGTAACTATGCAGGTGACCGGGATCGGGGGCTTTTGGAACTATCCGAAATCCTGCCTGCTGATGCATATCAAAATATGGACTGATAAAATTCCCCGGCCCGGAAAAGGCCGGGGATATTATTATAGACATCGTTTCAAATACTGTCCGGTGTAACTGCCTTCCACAGTCGCTACTTCCTCAGGTGTGCCGGATGCCACCACATAACCGCCACCGTCGCCGCCCTCAGGTCCAAGGTCGATAATATGGTCCGCAGTTTTGATCACATCCAGATTGTGCTCAATCACCAGCACTGTATTGCCAGCATCCACAAGGCGCTGGAGCACATCGATCAGCTTATGCACATCCGCTGCGTGCAGACCTGTAGTAGGCTCATCGAGAATATAAATGGTTCGGCCTGTGGAAACTCTAGCAAGCTCTGTAGCCAGCTTTACCCGCTGTGCTTCACCGCCGGACAGGGTGGTACTGGACTGGCCCAGCTTTACATAGCCAAGTCCCACATCCACAAGGGTCTGGATCTTACGGCGGATCTTCGGTAGATTTTCAAAGAACATAACCGCTTCATCTGCAGTCATATCCAGAACTTCCGCAATATTCTTGCCCTTATACCGGATCTCAAGGGTTTCCCGGTTATACCGCTGGCCCTTACAGACCTCACAAGGCACATACACATCTGCCAAAAAATGCATTTCGATCTTAACCAGCCCGTCACCGCTGCAAGCTTCACAGCGGCCACCCTTTACGTTAAAGGAAAACCTACCCGGTCCATAGCCCCGCATTTTGGCATCGGCAGTGGATGCAAACAGATCCCGGATGTCATTAAACAGTCCTGTATAGGTGGCAGGATTGGAGCGGGGGGTGCGCCCAATGGGGCTTTGGTCAATATCAATCACCTTATCCAAATGCTCCAAACCCTCCACACAACGGCACATACCGGGACGGGTGCGGGCGTGATTGAGCTTACTTAAAAGGGTCTTATTCAGGACCTCTCCCACTAAGCTGGACTTGCCAGAGCCGGATACACCGGTTACGCAGGTAAGTGTGCCCAAGGGAATCTCCACATCAATGTCCTTCAGGTTGTTCTGCGTTGCACCCCGGACAGCCAACTGTTGACCGTTTCCAGTGCGTCTTTTGGAGGGCACGGGAATTTTCTTAAAGCCGGACAGGTACTGTCCTGTGATGGAGCGGGGATTATTGCAGATCTCATCATAAGAGCCTGATGCCACAATTTCACCGCCGTGGATGCCTGCACCGGGGCCCACATCCACAATATAGTCTGCTGCGCGCATAGTGTCCTCATCGTGCTCCACCACGATCAGGGTATTTCCCAGATCCCGCAGGTGCTTGAGCGTCATCAGAAGCCGATCGTTATCCCGCTGGTGCAGTCCGATGGACGGCTCGTCCAGAATATACAGTACACCCATCAGGGAAGAACCGATCTGGGTTGCCAGACGGATCCGCTGGCTTTCACCGCCGGACAAGGTCGCAGCAGCTCTGGACAAGGTAAGGTATTCCAGTCCCACATCCTTCAGAAAACGCAGGCGGGAACGGATCTCCCGGACGATCTGCTCCGCAACGATCGCCATATTCCCCTCAAGCTTCATTGTATCCATAAATTCCAGCGCCTGACGGATACTCATACGGCAAAAGTCCATAATGCCGATGCCGCCCACAGTAACTGCTCTGGCAATCTCCGAAAGCCGGTCGCCGCGACAGTGGGGACAAGGTGCGGTTGCCATACATTCTTCCAATTCTTTCCGGGCTGCATCGGACTGTGTTTCCCGGAAACGGCGGCTGATATTATTGAGTATTCCCTCAAAGGGCTGCTCCAGCACACCCATTCCGTTACCACGGTTATAGGTCATACGCAGCTTTTCCTCGCCAGTGCCGTAGAGGATCACCTGCATAGCCTCCTCAGACAGATCCTTTACCGGAGCCGTCAGGGAGAAATTATACTTTTTGGAAAGCGCCTCAAAGTACATCCGGAAAATCGAATCGGTTCTGGCACTGCTCCAGCCGGAAGCCTGAATTGCGCCGTCAAAGATAGACTTATTCTTATCGGGAATTACTAGGTCTACATCTGCTACCAACTGGAAACCAAGTCCCGTACAATCGGGGCAAGCGCCTGCAGGATTATTAAAAGAGAACATTCTTGGCTCAAGCTCTGTAAGGCTGATGCCGCAGTCCTCACAGGCATAATTCTGAGAAAAGCTCAGTTCCTGATTGCTATCCGGCAGCTCCACCGTCACCAAACCTCCGGAGTGGGAGCATGCAGTTTCAATGGAGTCGGTAAGTCTGCGGCGCTGACCTGAGCGGATCACAAGGCGATCAACAACCAATTCGATGGTGTGCTTTTTATTCTTTTCGCAGGAAATCTGCTCATTGAGATCATACAAGATTCCGTCTACACGGACACGGGCAAAGCCCTGTTTCCGGGCGTCCTCAAAGACTTTCGTATGCTCGCCTTTTTTCTGGCGGACCACCGGCGACAGCACAATAAACCGTGTTCCCTCACCCAGCGCTTCGATCCGGTCTACGATCTGGTCGATGGTCTGACGGCTGATCTCTTTGCCGCATTTGGGGCAATGAGGAATTCCGGCTCTTGCCCACAAAAGACGCAGATAGTCATAAATTTCCGTCACTGTACCAACCGTGGACCGGGGGTTTTTTGAGGTTGTCTTTTGGTCGATAGAAATTGCAGGAGAAAGGCCGTCGATTGCGTCCACATCGGGCTTATCCATCTGTCCTAAAAACTGGCGGGCATAGGAGCTCAGGCTCTCCACATACCGACGCTGGCCCTCTGCATAAATGGTATCAAACGCGAGGCTGGATTTTCCAGAACCGGAAAGGCCTGTAAACACGATCAGCTTATCTCGGGGGATGGTTAAATCGATGTTTTTTAGGTTATTTTCTCTAGCTCCCTGAATTCGGATCGTATCACTCACAAGCACACACCTGCCTTTCGATTATCTTCCCATTAGTATACCACATTTTGATGTTCTGCACAACATAAAATTCCACACAAAAACTTTTCCGAAAAATATTAAAAAATAGTTGTATTTTGCTGCTGTTCAGTGTTGCAATTTACTGGTAGATAGTGGTATAATATAGTCACGAGAGTTTGCAGTTCGCTGCAAACAAATACAGAAAGAATAAAGCGAGGTATTTGAGAAGATGATTGCGTACGGAGATAATATTAAGGTTTTCTGCGGCAATTCCAACCCGGTTTTTGCAGAGACTGTCTGTAAGGAGTTAGGCATCCCTCTGGGTCAAAGCACCGTCAAGACATTTGCTGACGGTGAGGCATCCGTCTCCCTGCACGAAACAGTCCGTGGCTGCGACGTGTTCCTGATTCAGTCTACCTGCAAACCGGTCAACGACCGCCTGATGGAACTGCTGGTTATGATCGACGCTTGTCGCCGTGCTTCCGCTGGCCGGATCACCGCTGTTATCCCCTATTTCGGCTATGCCCGTCAGGACCGCAAGGCTAAGAGCCGCGATCCCATCTCCGCAAAGCTGGTTGCCAATATGATCACCGCCGCCGGTGCTGACCGTGTGCTGACCATGGATCTGCACGCAGCTCAGATCCAGGGCTTCTTCGATATTCCTGTGGATCACCTGCTGGGCAACCCCACCTTCGTCAAGTACTATCTGGAAAAATTCCCCGAGGACAAGTTCAACCACGATGAATTTGTAGTGGTTTCTCCCGACGTGGGCTCTGTTGCCCGTGCAAGAGCCTTTGCCGCAAAGGTCCATATGGGTCTTGCAATCGTTGACAAGCGCCGTCAGAAGGCAAACGAGTGTGAGGTTATGAATGTGATCGGTGATGTTAAGGGCAAGACCTGCATTATATATGATGATATGGTCGATACTGCCGGATCTTTGTGCAATGCAGCCAATGCGCTGGTTGAGGTTGGCGGTGCTAAGGAAGTTTACGCCTGTGCAACCCACGGCGTTCTGTCCGGCCCTGCTTTTGATCGCATTACCAACAGTGCCATTAAGGAGCTGGTAGTTCACAACACTATCCCCGTACCTGCCAACTGCACTTGCAACAAGATCAAGCAGCTGGACGTTGCGCCGATCTTCGCACGGGCGATCGCACACATCCACGGCGGTACATCCATCGCAGATCTGTTCTAAGCCGTGTTTGGTAAGTCAAGTGATACATGGCTGATCGTAGGTCTTGGAAATCCCGGCAAGGAGTATGCGCGCACCCGTCATAATGCCGGTTTTCGCGCCATCGACTATCTTGCAGAAAGCTTAGGCTGCAAGATCGATAAACTGAAATTCCAAGGGCTATACGGACAGACCACATACCGGGGCAAAAAGCTTTTGCTTCTTAAGCCTCAAACCTTTATGAACAATTCCGGCCACAGTGCGCTGCAGCTGAGTGCCTATTTCCACATCCCACCCCAGAAGATCATCGTTTTATTTGATGATATTTCTCTGGAGCCGGGCAGACTGCGTATTCGCGCAGAGGGTTCTGCCGGCGGGCATAACGGCATAAAGTCTATTATCAGCGAATTGGGTTCTCAGGATTTCCCCCGGGTAAAGATCGGTGTTGGCGCAAAACCCCACCCGGAACAGGATCTTGCAGATTGGGTGCTGTCTAACTTTAGCGCAAATGAAGAAAAGGCGCTGTCTGCCGCTTTAGAAAAGGCCGGCGAGGCTGCCCTTTGTATCATTGAAAAGGGTGTACCGGAGTCAGCCAATCGGTTTAACGGCTTCCGGCCCTAAATATGCTGTCAAACTACCACGGAAAGGGGGGTTATTTCCCCCTTTCCGCGTTCTTGCGTGGAAAGGATTTCTAGGTAAGTTATGGAAAAACTGCTAAATGTTCTAAGTTCAGTTCCGGAATATACGACCCTGCTGGATAGTATCAAGCAGGGTAATTCTGCTGCCGTTACAGGTATTGGACAGATCAATCGCAGCCACCTGCTCTCCGGCCTTTACACCCACCTGAAGCAGCCCATTGTCGTTCTTTGTCAGGACGATATGGCTGTAAGACGCCTGCAGGAAGAGTTGCAGGCATTTCTAAAAATTACACTACCCACCCTGCCCAGCCGGGAACTGACACTCTATGACAGCGCTGTGGTTTCCCGAAGCTGGGAGCAAAAGCGGCTGCGGCAGTTTTATGACCTTCTTCGGGGCAAGACACGGCTGCTGATTCTCTCTTGGGAAGCGATGTGTCAGCGGACCATGCCTCCTGAGGTTTTGAAGGATGCAGCTTTCACTTTAAAAATCGGTCAGGAATATCAGATCGATACACTCATCAGCCGTCTGACTGCCTGCGGTTACAGCCGCTGTGCAATGGTAGAAGGACCGGGACAGTTTGCCATCAGGGGTGGAATTCTGGATATCTTCTCCCCTGCCGCTGACCGACCTGTCCGTGCGGAGTTTTTTGGTGATGAGCTGGACACAATGGGCTTTTTCGAACCGGATACCCAACGGCGTACAGAAAACACCGAGGAAATGGTTGTACTGCCTGTAGGTGAAACACAACCCAGTCTGCACCCTAACGGTATTGATGGTCTTTGCGCTGATCTGCGAAATCTGATTGCCAGACAGTTACGTAGAAAGACTGTTAACGAACCTCTCGTTGCCACCTTGCAAAAGGATCTGGAGAAGTACGAAAACGGTGTGCAAAATCCTGCGTCCGACCGGTATATGTCTCTGATCTACCCTGGCATTGCCACTGCAATGTCCTATATTCCCAAAAATGCGCTTTTCGTGCTGTGTGATCAAAGCAATCTAAAGCGCAGCGCCAAGACACGGACAGAGGAACTGGGACTGCAGCTTGACAGCCTGCTTCAAGGCGGTCTGGTTGCCGGTGAGCTTTGCGACTATGTGTGCCAATGGGAGGATTTTTGCAGAGATATCCAAGGGCGTACTGCGTTGTATATGGATGCTTTCAGCAGCACTTCTTATCCGGAGGAAAATCCCCCTAAGGCGCTTCTGCCGATGACTGCAAAACAGCTGCCCGGCTATGGTGGCAATCTGGACACAGCCGCCGGGGATCTGTCCCATTATCAGAAAATGGATTTTTCCTGTCTGGTCCTTTGCGGCACTCGCCGCCGGGCAGAGCTTCTGCAGGAAATGCTCAGCTCCAAGGGACTCTCCGGACTTCTGTGTATTCCTCTGACGATGATGCCCAAGCCCGGTCAGATCCTGCTGACAGAGGGTACTCTTCCCTACGGGATGGAATATCCCAATTCCAAGCTAGTAATTCTGACTGAAGGTCAGCTGCTGTCCAAAGGCGAAGTGCGTCGAAAGCCGAAGAAAACCGCCACAAACCGTCAAAAACTCAATTCCTTTACCGACCTGACTCCCGGTGATCTTGTTGTGCACGAAAATTACGGCATCGGCCGTTTTGTGGCTATGGAGCAGATCCGGGTTGACGGAGCAATTAAGGACTATGTAAAAATCGCCTATCAGGGCAGCGACACCTTATTTGTTCCAGCCACCCAGCTGGATATGGTGAGCAAGTATATCGGCGGTGGGGGTGAAGATGCCAACGTCCGCTTAAATAAAATCGGTACAGATGCCTGGCAGAAAACAAAATCAAAAGCCAGAAAGGCTGCCAAGGATATGGCCGGTGAGCTGATCCAGCTTTATGCTGCCCGAAAACGGCAGGAGGGTTTTGCCTTTGCGGCAGATTCCCCCTGGCAGCTGGAATTTGAGGACAATTTCCCCTATCCGGAAACCGACGATCAGCTGCGCTGTATTGCGGAAATCAAGGGAGATATGGAAGCACCTACCCCAATGGACAGACTGCTTTGCGGCGATGTGGGCTTCGGTAAAACAGAAGTAGCGCTCCGTGCTGTTATGAAAGCAGTTATGGACGGAAAGCAGGCAGCGATTTTAGTCCCCACTACTGTTCTTGCCCAGCAGCACTATCAAACTGCAGTGGCAAGATTCCGGGGTTTCCCTGTAAATATTGATGTGCTCAGCCGTTTCCGCACGCCTACTCAGCAAAAGCGCACCCTGCAAAATTTGCGGGCAGGTCAGGTGGATCTGATCATCGGCACTCATAAGCTGCTGCAAAAGAGCGTGGAGTTTAAGGATCTGGGACTGCTGATCGTGGACGAAGAGCAGCGCTTTGGTGTCAGCCACAAAGAGCGGCTTAAGGAAATTTCCAAGGGTGTGGATGTGCTGACGCTGTCTGCAACGCCTATCCCCAGAACCCTGAATATGGCCCTGTCCGGCATCCGGGATATGTCTACCATTGAAGAACCGCCGGCAGACCGCTATCCTGTCCAGACCTATGTGATGGAACACAGTAATCCGGTTCTGGACGATGCCATCCGCCGGGAGATCGAGCGGGGCGGGCAGGTATATTATCTCCACAACCGGGTGGAGACCATTGAACAGTGCGCTTCCGCCCTGAAGCGGCGTATTCCCGGTCTGCGGGTAGCCGTTGCCCACGGCAAAATGGGCGAAGAAGAACTGAGCGATGTAATGCACGCAATGGCAGACGGTGATATTCAGGTGCTTGTGTGTACTACTATTATCGAAACAGGTCTGGATATTCCCAATGTGAATACACTGATTATAGAAAATGCAGACCGGTTTGGGCTGAGTCAATTGCATCAGCTTCGGGGACGTGTTGGCCGTTCCACCCGCCACGCATACGCGTTTTTCACCTACCGACCCGACAAATCCCTGACAGAAGTTGCAGAAAAGCGGCTCGCCGCCATTCGTGATTTTGCGGAATTTGGTTCCGGCTTCAAGATTGCCATGCGAGATCTGGAAATTCGGGGCGCTGGCAACTTATTGGGCGCGGAGCAATCCGGTCATATGATGTCTGTGGGTTATGATATGTATCTAAAGCTGTTGGATGAGGCAGTTTTAGAGGAACGGGGCGAAAAGCCAAAAGAACCGGACTGTACCGCAGATCTGAATGTAACTGCCAATGTGGATAAAGACTATGTATCCAGAGGTGAAGAACGGATGGATCTTTACCGAAGAATGGCTGCGATCCGTTCTAGTGAAGATGCAGACGATCTTCTGGACGAGATCATTGACCGCTACGGCGATCCTCCCAAGGGCGTGCTGAATTTGGTAGAAATTGCGCTGCTGCGTGCCAATGCCCGGAAAGCCGGTGTCTGCGACATCCGCCAAAAAGCAGGCGATGTTCTCTTCACTCTGACAAATCTGGACTTTGAGGCTGTCACTGCTATGTGTGCTGACCCGGATTATAAGGCAAGACTGCATTTTGTTGCCACAGCCAAAGAGCCTACCTTGCGGCTGAAGCTTGCAAGCGGAGTGGACAGTCTCCGTCAGGCAAAAGTTTTTATCGACCGGTATCAAAAATGCCGTAGTTGATTTCCTTGTTATTTTGTGGTAAAATGCAACAAAATGGCGATTGAACAGAAAGAAGGACGATAACTTGAAAAAAAATACAAAGAAAAAAGACCAGTACACAGCCGCCGACAAGCGTCGGAAGCGGCCTGTTGTTATTGTTGTTATCTGTCTGGCTGTACTGATCCTTTTGGGTGGTCTTGCTTGCGGATATATCTATTTAAGTCAGGGCCTTCCCGGTAACACCATTTTAGAAAATGTATCTGTTGCCGGTGTGGATGTGGGTGGTATGACGAAGCTTGAGGCAATCAGTGCAATCCGTCAGGCTGTTCTTGACAGCTATGAAAAAGAGCCGATGGTTGTGGAGGTAGACGGCCATAAGGTTTCCCTCTCCCCTGAACTGACCTGCGCATCTTTCGATGTTTATAATGCCGTAGATCTCGCATATGGTTACGGCCGCAGCGAAAATCCTTCCGATAATGCCACTACCCAACTTCAGGCAGCTACCAGCGGTATTCAGGTGGATATTCTTCCTTGCCTGAATTTGAACACAGATGCAATTGCTGCAGAGCTGCAGGGTTTGATGGAGAAATTTTCCTCCGAGCTTACCCAACCTTCTTATATCATCAGCGGTGCTGACGGTGTGGATAAGACTCTGATCATTACTATGGGTACTCCCGGCTACGGTCTGACTTATGAAAGCCTTTACCAGCAGGTTCTGGCCGCTTATAACACCTGTAATTTCAGCCTGACTGTATCCAGCCAGCTGACAGAGCCGGATTCCGTAGATCTGGAGGCAATTTACAAAGAAACTTATATTGCGCCTGTGAATTCCACCTATGACACCGAGGCAAAGGCAACCACTGCCCACACCTTGGGTTATTCCTTTGATGTGGAAAACGCAAAGCCTCTAATCGAAAGCGCAAAATACGGCGAGAATGTTTCGATCCCCTATGTTTGCACCGAACCGGAAATCACCCAGAAAGCTCTGGAGGAAATGCTGTTTAGAGATGTTCTTGCCACCTATACAGCCAAGTCTGGCAGTACCTGGGGTCGTGATACAAACCTGGATCTTGCCTGCAAGGCCGTTAACGGCGTTGTACTGCAGCCCGGTGAAACCTTTGACTACAACAAGACCTTAGGCGAACGGACCGCAGAAAAAGGCTACAAGTACGGTGCAGCCTACGTTGGCAATAAGACAATCAACACCATTGGCGGCGGTATTTGTCAGGTATCCTCTACTATTTACTACTGCGCATTGATGGCAGATATGGAGATCGTAACTAGAGTCAATCACGGTTACCTCAGTGCCTATATGCCTATGGGTATGGACGCAACAGTTTCCTGGGGCGGTCCTGAGTTTAGATTCAAAAATAACTCCGATTATCCTATTCGCATTGATGCCTCTGCCTCCGGCGGTCATACAACCGTCACCCTTTACGGCACAGATGTGAAAGATTACTATGTCAAAATGGAATATGAAGTGCTGGCTACCTACCCCTGGTCCAAAGTAGAACAGGAAATGAAGGCTGATAATCCCGACGGCTACAAGGATGGCGATGTGATCAGCACTGCCTATACCGGCTATAAGGTAGCTACTTACCGCTGTAAGTA
The DNA here is from genome assembly GCA_017521485.1 of Oscillospiraceae bacterium. Lineage (GTDB taxonomy): Bacteria > Bacillota > Clostridia > Oscillospirales > Oscillospiraceae > Faecousia. Next base: position 7,113 of record JAFXCL010000018.1, on the reverse strand, counting down.
CAATAAGCAGACGGATGAGCTGATCTCTAGAGAGCAGGAAGCAATCAATGTCTACAGTAAGCGTGATTATGTGATCTGCAAGATCGTATCTGATGAGACCGTTCCTCCCACAACCCAGGCACCTCCGGTTGACACCACACCTCCCGAAACGGAGACAACTGCACCCCCGGAGACACCCACGGAAACGGAACCGGTCAACCCCGGCGGTCCAATTACAGAAGACGGCTAACAAAATAGCAATCATTTAAACGGCAGGGGAACGCACAATGCATTCCCCGCCAATTTTATGTATGTAAGCAACAGCAAAAGCGGAGTGAATTTCACCCCGCTTTTGCTATGTAAAAACCGGCGAAAGCCCTAGTATTTATGCTACTTCTAAGCGGTTTGCCCTATTATAACGCATTCCTTCACTTTTCTGACAATACCAGTTACTTTCATATATCTTTCTCCTTTACAGTTCTAAAAGCCTTCCCCTTGAGGGGAAGGTAGCCGAGCGACAGTGAGGCAGGACGAGGTGTTGACACAATTCCACCTCATCAGTCAGCTTCTCGTTCCAGGAGAAGCCTTTTGCGCCCTACAATAATTTTACAAATTACGCTGTTAGTATCTGTAAATGGGAGAAGATTATACTGCCTAAGAAAACAAAAAGCGATGCCGCAAGACATCACTTTTTGCAAATAAGTATTATATAAATATATCTCCTACTGCAATTCTATACGAATTAGATTGCGAGACAACCCTTAATGTATCATTTGATAGCAATTCTAGTTCCAAAACAATTTCGCCACGTGTAACAACAATATGGTTGCCTGCTATCCGACTGGTAAAAATACCGCCGAATCCGCCAACCCAAGGATAGTAGTCCCTACCTTCATAATATATAGGTTCGTCAAAGGACATATCATATCCGTGTGTCCGCGCATAGTCACCTTCTATACATTCGCCAGGATGAAAAAAAACACCAGTTTCAAACATCAAACCAACGCAATAGATTGCAGGAGGTGTCTCTTCATCACTCATCCCTAGTGTTGTGCAATACTTGTATAAGCTGTATGTTCTGTTCTTTATATTTTCTGGATTAACCGGTAAAATTTGTTTACAAAACTTACATTTACCGTCAGTGTCAAAGGAATGGTCAACGACAGTTCCCTCGGTTTTCTTACAGCCAGAACAAGTCTTGGGCGCAGCACAGGTTGCCTCTGTCCATTTGTGTTCCGCCACACCGCCTTCCGTTGCACCACACTTAGTGCAAGTCTTAGCCGCAACACAAGTCGCAACGCTCCAGTTGTGTCCGGTAGCGTTGCCTTCTGTTGCTTTGCACACAGAACACGTTTTCGGGGTGGTGCAGTTTGCGTTTGTCCACTTATGTCCCAGGGCTTTACCCTCTATCGCACCACAGGAGCATTTCTTAGGTTGTGTACAAGTCGCTACAGAATAGGAATGCGTATGCGTTGTATCAACAGGCTTGGTATTATTCTCATCTCCGAGATTTACAGCAGGCTCTTCTGTAGATGTGACGGTGGGTTCCTCATTAGGTGTAGATGTCGGTTTGTCGGCGGGTGCGGCGGTCGGTTCCTCTGTGGATGCCTGCGTTGCTTCCGTCGTGTTTTCAGTGGTTGCTTGACTGGAATCGATCGTTGGGTTGTTGCTGTTGCCGCAAGCACACAGACTGAGCAGCATTACAAATACCATAAACAAGGATCGTGTTTTTTTCATAGTCGTTCCCTTTCTTTCTAAACAGTAAGTGGCTTTCAATGAACGCCGCGGGCGATTGATAATCGCCCCTACAGATTCTATCTTTTTTATTCTTTCGGTTTGATATCCAAGTGGTAATCGATGGTACCCATTGCGCTTTGCTCGATCTCGATCTTATATTCAAGATCGATCACGCCGCCCAGCTGTGTTACATTTCCACAGATTTTCGTAGCTGTTACACTGATCATCAGTGCGCCAAAATCTGCCTGATACAGGGAATCGTGGGTCATCCCCTCCTGAAAGATCATTTGGGAATTGAGCTTGCCGGTACGGGACAGGATAATTTTATCCGGCTCGACCCGGAATGTGGTGGTAACACCCCCAAGGCCTGTCAGGTCACTTTCCTCATAGCTGATATTCCAGCCGCCGTCAACCTGTTCCAAAATCCCGTCGGTAACCAGTTCGATCACATCCGGTTCCTGATCCTGATAGGACTGCCGTCCCCGAATGGACAGCATAACTGCTTGCTTCATTTTAGTCCTCCAGCGCCAGATCGATCAGCTGGTCAAGCAGCTGGCTGTAAGGAATTCCGCTGGCGGCAAACAGCTTCGGATACATAGAAATGGAAGTAAATCCGGGAAGTGTGTTGATCTCATTAAATATGATCCGGTTATCATCGTGTGTCACGAAAAAGTCCACACGGCTTAAGCCCCGGCAGCCAATGGCACTGTAAACCTGCACTGCCAGCTCACGCACCTGTTCTGCCACATTCTCATTGATTCTGGCAGGAATATAGGCAACAGAAGTATCGGTAATATATTTTGCGTTATAGTCATAGAAGTCTGCACCGGAGTCGATCTCACCGCACACAGAAGCCATAGGGCTGTTATTACCCATAACCGCAACTTCCACTTCCCGGCCGTTGATGAATTCCTCCACAAGGATCTTTTCATCATAGCTACCTGCCTGCAGCAGCGCATCCTGGAGCGCCTGACGGTCTGCTGCCTTGGACACGCCAACAGAAGAGCCTGTTCCAGCTGGCTTGACAAACACTGGATAGCTAAAACGGCTTTCAATGTTATCTAGAATAACATCCATACGGTTTTGAAGCTCGCTGTTTCTCACAAGAACCCATGCAGCCTGGGGAACAGATGCCTGATCTGCCACCAGCTTTGTCAGAGTCTTGTCCATAGAAACAGCAGATGCTGCCACCTGCGGTCCAACATAAGGAATGCCCGCCATTTGCAGCAGACCCTGCATTGCACCGTCCTCACCGTTTTCGCCGTGGAGCACCGGGAACACCACATCGATCAGCTCCCGCACCACACAGTCGCCCTCAAAGCTGAGAAGACCTTGTCCGCGAATGGGAGAGATGGTTGCCCGGCGGTTGCCGGCAAACTCCTGCCACTGTCCTGTGGGAAGCAAGGAATAATCCGTGCCGGCATACAGTATCCAGTCGCCTTTCTTAGTGATGCCCACCGGGAAAACATTATACTTTTCCTTATTCAAGTTGTTCAGCACAGATTCCGCAGAGCGAAGAGACACCTCGTGCTCCGGACTGATACCGCCAAACAAAACGCAAACATTCAGCTTACGCAATGAAATCCCTCATTTCAAACATTATCTTTCAGCAGCGCTTCACCGGCACGATAAATATCACCGGCACCAACTGTCAGGACCACATCCCCCTGCTGAACTATGCGGCGCAGATAATCGGTCACTTCCGGCAGTGTTTCGCAATACACACTACCAGGAATTTTTGCAGCCAGATCCCGGGAGGAAATACCTACGGTATTTCGCTCTCTTGCCGCATAGATCTCTGCCAGCACAACCAAATCTGCCTTTTTCAGCTCATTCACAAATTCGTCAAACAAAGCTTTGGTTCGGGTATAGGTATGAGGCTGGAATGCCACAACGATCCGCTTTGCTTCCATTGTACGAACGGCTTCAATGGTGGCTGCCAATTCATCCGGATGATGGGCATAGTCGTCGTATACCTCAGCACCGTTGTAATTTCCCTTAAACTGCATCCGGCGCTGGGCACCGGAGAAGGTTGCAAGGCCTTTGGTGACTGCTTCGCCAGGAATGCCAAGCATCCACGCAGTACCTGCTGCCGCCAATGCATTAAGAGCATTATGTCTGCCCAGAACATTTAAGTCCAGATGGCAGTAGAACTTGTCATTACAAACAATGTCCAGATGCCGCCAATCAGGACAGATATTGGCTGCACGCACTGTGTTGTGCTCCTTCAAGCCGAATGTAATACAGTCCACGCCCTCCATTGCCTGCAGGGTATGGGGATCGTCGCCGTTTGCAAGAACGCCGTTACTTGAAAGCTGTGCAAACTTCCGAAAAGACTTCTGCACATCAGGAAGATCCTTGAAGTAATCTAAGTGATCTGCCTCCACATTCAGGATCACCGCCAATGTGGGGAAGAAATTTAAGAAAGAGTCGCAATATTCGCAGCTTTCCAGTACAATGGTATCGCCCTTACCTACCCGATGGCCCGCCCGTAAAAGAGGCAGATAGCCACCGATCATAACCGTAGGATCCACATTCGCTTCCATTAAAATATGGGTCACCATAGAAGTGGTGGTAGTTTTACCGTGCGTACCGGCAATACAAACTGCATTTTTATATTCCTGCATAATAACGCCCCAGGCCTGTGCCCGTTCAAACATAGGAATTCCCATCCTGCGGGCAGCAGCGATTTCCGGATTATCATTATGGGCAGCTGCGGTACGAATAATACAGTCCGCGCCCTCTACATTGCTTTCACTATGTCCAATGGCAACGGAAATTCCGTTGGCAATCAGCTCATCGGTGGATACGGATGAATTCATATCCGAACCGGTGACAATCATTCCCATTCCCTTAAGTACAAGGCCCAAAGGACGCATCGATACACCGCCGATGCCTACTAAGTGCACCCGCTTACCGGGAACCAGATAGCGTTTTAATTCTTGTGTTTTATTTTCCATTCAGGTGTTCCTCCCGAATTTTTCTTTTAACCTTAATATTATATAATATTGTATGATTATTTACAACTAGTATTTTACCCAAAAACACACCGCCCTTTCTGCATCCCTTAATGCCAATTGTAAGGCTTATTGCATATTATTCATATTGTATTGTATAATATTCCATCTTATAATTCATATATACATAAGTAATATCCATTTCATTGTATATTTCGTACTACATATACAATAAAACCCGGATTTTATTGTATCTTTAGCCAATTGACCCTGCATAATATGCGTGGTACAATACATACACAATTTCCCAATCGGGATATTTAAGAAAAGGAGTTAACAATTATGAAAAAGTTTCTTGCTTTGCTTCTTGCTGTTGTGATGCTGGTTTCTGTTCTGGCTGGCTGTGGCAGCTCCAAGAAGACCCTGAAAATTCTGGACACCGAGTATGCTCTGGAAGACTACGCAATCTGCGTTGCAAAGGAAAACGAAGATCTGCTTGCTGACATCAACTCTGCTCTGGATGCGCTGATCAAGGACGGCACTGCCCAGAAGATCATCGACAAGTACATCTCCGGCACTGCACACGACCTGACCTTCCAGCAGGATGTGGAAGGCAAGGAAGAGCTGGTTATGGCTACCAATGCTTACTTCCCTCCCTATGAGTACTACGACAACAACAAGATCGTCGGTATCGACGCAGAAATGGCTGCTGCTATTGCTGACAAGCTGAATATGAAGCTGGTTATCCAGGACACCGAGTTTGGTTCTATCATTGCAGGCGTTCAGACTGGCAAGTACGATATGGGTATGGCCGGTATGACTGTTACCGAGGACCGTCTGGAAGAAGTCAACTTCTCCACCAGCTACGCTACCGGTGTTCAGGTCATTATCGTGGCTGAGGGCAGCGAGATCGCCACTGATGCCGATCTTCTGAATCCTGAAAAGAACTATAAGGTCGGCGTCCAGCAGGACACCACCGGCGACATTTACCTCTCCTCTTCCTATGAGGAAGGCGGCGTTGGCGAAGACAATGTTATCCGCTACAAGACCGGTAACGAGGCTGTTCAGGCTCTGCTTGCAGGCAAGGTCGACGCAGTTGTTATCGACGAAGAGCCCGCTAAGGCTTATGTTGCAAACAACAACGAGTAAGTGATTTCTTTGACCGGAAGAGCGGTCCGCCGCTCTTCCGGTTTTATTGTGTTTACAAGGAGGAAGCCATATGTTCTATGGACTTCAGATGTGGTGGCTTGATTTCAAAGGCACCTTCTACCGCTGCTTTATCGAAGATAATCGCTGGCAGTATTTAACAAAAGGTCTGGGCAACACCCTGCTGATCACCTTTTTCTCACTGATCATCGGTGTGGTGCTGGGTGTAGTGGTTGCGATCATCCGCTCCAGCTATGACAAAACCGAAAAGGAAATGCGTCCCGGCTTTGGCAAGGCGATCCTGAGTATTGCAAACTTTATCTGCAAGATCTACTTAACGGTCATCCGCGGTACACCTGTGGTTGTTCAGCTGCTTTTAGGTGTGTTTGTTATCTTTATGTTTATGGGTGACATTACAGTTGCCTGCATTGTTTTCGGTGTGAACTCCGGTGCATATGTGGCTGAGATCGTCCGTTCCGGTATTATGTCCATAGATAACGGTCAATTTGAAGCTGGCAGAAGTCTGGGCTTTAATTATGTGCAGACAATGCAGCACATTGTTTTACCCCAGGCATTTAAGAATGTACTGCCCTCCCTCGCCAACGAATTTATCGTTCTGATCAAGGAGACCTCTGTTGCCGGTTATGCCGGTGTAATCGACCTTACTAAGGGTGGAGAAATTATCCGTGGCCGTACCTTCGAGGCATTTATGCCCCTGATCGCCGTTGCCATTATTTATTTGGCGCTGGTGTTGTTCTTCACCTTCCTGATCGGCAAGCTGGAAAGGAGGCTCAGAAACAGTGAACGGTAATGTTATTATTTCTGCGCAGAACTTAAAAAAGTACTATAACGGTGATAAGATCAAGGCACTGGACGGTGTCAGTGCGGATATCAACAAAGGCGAAGTGGTGGTTGTGATCGGCCCTTCCGGTTCCGGTAAGTCCACTTTCCTGCGCTGCCTGAACCTCCTGGAAGTACCTACAGCGGGAACGATCCTGTTTAACGGCAGCGACATCACTGACAAAAATGCGAACATCAATCTGCACCGCCAGAAGATGGGTATGGTATTCCAGCACTTTAACCTCTTCCCCCATATGACCATATTGAACAATATGATCTTAGCTCCCTGCAAGCTGCTGGACAAAAGCAAGGAGGAAGCAACCGAAAAGGCGCTTGGTCTTTCAAAGGTCATGGGCGACCTGCTCGGACCGTGTCTGTTCGCGTTTACAATGGGCATCGGACGTACGCTCTACGGGCTTATCGGTCATAAGCTTAATCTTCGTCTGACACTGCT
>JAFXCL010000017.1 GCA_017521485.1 Oscillospiraceae bacterium | reverse complement strand
GTACAGCAGAAAGCCGCTGCTAAGCAGTTTGTAAAGGACTGGACAGGTAGAGGTTATGAAAAAGGCGACAGTCAGCCGTTTTGGTTGGCTTTGCTCAATCGTGTCTATGGTATCGAAGCACCCGACCAGTTTATTTCTTTTGAAGATCAAGTGCATCTTGATCATACCAGCTTTATTGATGGGTTTATTCCCGCTACTCATGTTTTGATTGAGCAAAAGGGAATCAATAAGGATTTGCGATCACCCATTAAGCAATCGGACGGTTCCTTGTTGACACCATTCCAACAAGCGAAGCGGTATTCTTCCGAACTGCCATATTCTCAGCGACCCCGCTGGATCGTAACCTGCAATTTCAAAGAGTTTCATATTTATGATATGGAAAAGCCTACAGGCGATCCCGAAGTTGTAATGTTGGAAGATTTGGCAGAAGAATACTATAGGCTAAATTTCCTTGTAAAAACAGGAGATGAGCACATCCAAAAGGAAATGGAGATTTCCTTGCAGGCTGGCGAATTGGTAGGCAAGCTATACGATGCTTTGTTGAAGCAGTATAATTCTCCCGCAAGTGAAACAGAGCTAAAAAGCCTAAATATGCTCTGTGTACGGCTGGTGTTCTGCTTGTATGCAGAAGATGGCGGCTTGTTTGGCAGTCATAGTGCATTCCATGATTATCTCCGAGGTTTCCAAGCCAAGAACATCCGAAAGGCTCTTATCGACCTTTTTAAGGTGTTAGATACCAAACTGGAAGATAGGGATCCGTATATGGACGAGGATTTAGCATCCTTCCCCTATGTCAATGGTGGCCTATTTGCGGATGAAAACATCATCATTCCTCGATTTACCGATGAAATCATTGACTTGTTGCTTACCAGAGCAAGTGAGAATTTTAATTGGTCTGCTATTTCTCCGACCATTTTTGGTGCTGTGTTTGAAAGTACATTGAACCCCGAAACTCGCCGTAGCGGTGGAATGCACTACACCAGCATTGAGAATATCCATAAGGTCATTGACCCGCTGTTCTTGGATGATCTGCGAGCCGAATTTGAATCAATCGCAGAGAATCCCATAGAAAAAACAAGGAATAACCAGTTGAGGAATTTCCAAAACAAGCTGGCTTCTCTAACTTTCTTAGACCCTGCTTGCGGCTCTGGCAACTTCTTGACAGAAACATATATTTCCCTGCGGCGGTTAGAAAACAAGCTCCTATCCTTGCTCCACAACGGGCAAATGGTATTGGGCGACACTGGCGACTTAAATCCTATCCGTGTATCTATCGGTCAGTTTTATGGCATCGAAATCAATGACTTTGCCGCTGTGGTAGCCAAAACTGCCCTTTGGATTGCAGAAAGTCAAATGCTCAAAGAAACAGAAGAAATCGTGCATATGAGCCTTGATTTTCTTCCGCTTAAATCTTATGCAACAATTTTCGAAGACAATGCCTTACACATTGATTGGGAAACTGTTGTACCAAGAAGCGAAATTGATTACATAATGGGGAACCCTCCGTTTGTTGGTCAATCTAATAGAACCAAGGCACAATCCAACGATATGAGCCTGATTTTTGGGCAAGGAAACATCATTACCAAACAGGATTATGTTCTTTGCTGGTATAAAAAGGCTATTGATTTTATAAATCGGGATGCCCTTAATCGGGTTACAGTTGCATTTGTTTCAACCAATTCTATATGCCAAGGTGAAGCTGTTCCGACTTTTTGGAAGCACATGGTAGAACAAGGTGCAGAGATCCAATTTGCATATCCGTCTTTTGTTTGGGATAGTGAAGCAAGCTCTAAGGCCCATGTACATTGTGTAATTGTTGGATTTACAAACTATAAAACAGGTAAACCAAAGCTGATTATTTCCGATAGTGGTATTAAAAAGGTTGCACATATCAATAGTTACCTATATGATGCACCTGATCTTTGGCTGGAAAACAGAACCAATAAGGCTGCTGGAGCTCTGCCGAAAATGACAACGGGTAGTCCCCCTACTGATGATGGCGGTTTGCTGTTAACAGTTGAAGAAAAGGATGAATTGCTGTCCAAATATCCAATCCTCGAAAAGTACATAAAGCCGTTTATTGGTGCAAGAGAATTTTTGCATGATAAGATGGGTACATTCTCCAGATATTGCCTGTGGTTCCAAAACGGAAATCCGAGCGATTACAACAAAATCAAAGAGATTACGGAAAGGTTGGAGAGAGTACGGAAGCTAAGACTTTCAAGTAATGCTGATAGAATACAGAAGATGGCAGCCTATCCATATCTGTTCTGCCAAATTCGGCAACCAAAAGAAACTTATTTAGTTATTCCTCGGCACTCCTCTGAGGGAAGAAAATATATTCCCATTGGATTTGTACAGCCATATGTCATCGCTGGTGATGCTTGTACTATTGTACCGAATATGAATATCTATCAATTTGGCGTCATGACTTCTAATGTTCATAATGCATGGATGAAAGTAGTATGCGGTAGGTTGGAAATGAGATATAGATATTCCCCCGCTGTTTACAACAATTTCCCTTGGCCTAATCCTACGAATGAACAAAAAGCCAAAATCGAACAGACAGCACAAGCTATTTTGGATGCCAGAGCACTATACCCAGAATGTAGTCTTGCTGATTTGTATGGTGAGTTAACGATGCCGCCCGAACTCCGCAAGGCACACCAAGCCAACGACAAGGCAGTTATGCAAGCCTATGGCTTCTGGGGCAAGCTCAACACCGAAACCGAATGTGTAGCCGAGCTGATGAAAATGTATCAGGAGCTGACCAAATAAGGGGGATGAACAACCCCCTGTGTTACCAAGCAAAAAATGACCGCCCCTGTACTAGCGATACAAGGGCGGTCAGGTAAAAATTTAGATTGTTCCGAGGGTCACACCAATTATTTGGTCATAAAATACGATCAAATTCTTTAAGTTAGTTCTGGCATTTCCGTTGATAACAGTAACATCAGACAGAAGCATATAGCCATCATTACCTTCTATGTCGGCTTCATATTTTTCGGTAATAGCATCTAACATTTTGGAATAAATCATATCGCCCTGTTTTTCGCTGTTTTCTTCTACGAGCTTTCCTGCAATGACCCCAGCTGCAGTAGTAAGAATAACTTGATTATTGGTCAACATATCTATTTGGGGTGCCATTGCTAAGGTGCGAATAATCGTCTTCTTCAAAGAATCCATCATAAGCTCTCCTTTCTTATATACTTGGCTTGGCAACAGCCTGTATCTCAATTATACAGAAATTTGAAACAATTGCAATCCAAAAGTAGGACGAGCTGAATACCGAAACCGAATGTGTGGCAGAGCTGATGAAAATGTACCAAGAGCTGACTAAATAAACCTTTTAACGATTCCCCACACCTTTTAACGAAAGGGTATACCATTTAACGATTCCCCGTACCTTTTAATGAAAGGTCGGTAGGGGTGTGCAGGTTGTATTAAAATAGGTCACTTATTTCAAGAAACAGTCAGTAAATCTTACGATTACTGACTGTTTTCTTTTGTTTTCCGAACTTTTTGATGCAATTTGTTTTGAAAACGGGAACTTGATAAAGGTTTTTCCCTTATTTTTCCCTTTTTTTGCGTGATTGGATTACCATTGAATATCTTATTAATATGTGACTGGTTTAGTCTGGCACATACCACCAAACGACTCTGGGACTAGCCTTTTCTGCGGGCATAATATTTCAAGTATTCTTCAAATGAAGCTGTTGCAGCGGGCTTAGATAGCTTCTTCTGACCGTTGGTCATTTTCAGATCTCACGATCTGATAATTCAAAGAATACAAGCTAGTTATCATAATTATTTACCGCCGCCGGAGGTGAAAAGATGCAAATATTGTGAAAAGGGTACGACTGTCGTGCGTGATAAAAGCGAGAACAGCATACGCATCACCTCCTTGAATCAGTATAGGGAAAGGTTTACAAACGAACCCTCCAACGGCGTTAAGATGGCAAAAAAAGAGCACAGTCAAATGGCTGTACTCTTAACTATTTAAGATGCTTGTGCATCCTATGATGGCAGGGTGAAATAAGCAGACAGCGGCAAAACGATACAAATATTACCCAGATCAATATCGACACCAAACGGTCCTCCGCAACGCGATCTCCCAAACGAATAGAGCAGCATTTGTTTCATATACAGCTGACAGATAACGAAGATCGCCAGTGGGTTTGAATATGCCTTCACTGTCCTTTTCTGTCGTCTGGAATTCCAGTACAATAACACCTTCGTCGGTCACAAAATTTCTGGTGCCGAATCCTGCAACTGGCCCGCCATCAAAAGTAGCGGGTAGAACCAAAAAGTTCCTCCAGGGAATCAGAAACTGGACTGCAATGGTAGATCTGGTGGACTGTTTGACCTTTTTCATCGAGTGGGAATGACCCTGTGTGGCTATGTGGTTCTCTGAATAGTTAGTAAAGCACCGTATTTTGCGAATTACTCCGCAAAATACGGTGCTTTTTGTTATTGTTTTGCGGAAACTAATCTTCGTCATTTTGAATTTGACCAACAGTTCCCCGCTTGTTTGTTTTTTGTATATACTTGCAAGGATTTGTTTAATTGGTAAGGTTGTTGTGAAGATACATTTTTCCTGCAAAATTCATCGGCCCAACAGGGTTAGCGCTGTGATGCGTTTGAATAATTGTTTCATACTCGTCTCATCCTGTTTTTATATTCGCTCATCTGCTTCTTCTGCTTTTTGAAGGTCAATGCCGTTCTGATAGTCCAGTACAAACTGAACCAAGGTCTTTGCGCCGATCTCCATAGCGTCCTCATCCATCATAAAGTCCCGGTAATGGACCTTGCTGACAATACCCTTTTCTTTGTTGCCGACGCCCAGCCGGAACATCACCGCCGGGATCACCTGTCCAAACAGAGAAAAGTCCTCAGAGCCGTATCTGCGGGGCTTTAGCTTCACATTTTCCGCACCGACCACTTTTTCTGCAGAGCGATGGATCAGCTCTGTTATGTAGGGATTGTTGTAAACACAGGCAGATTTCTGCGGTCCGTGGACGGTAATGGTGGCGCCGGTCTCCTCTGCCAGACACTTGCCGATCTTCTCAATTCTTTCGATCAGGAAACGGCTCAAATCCAGATCGAAGGTGCGGATCGTGCCCTTCATCACCGCCTGAGCTGCCACCACATTATGGGTAGTGCCGGCTTCCAGCTTGTTGACAGAGCATACGATATTATCCTTGGGGTTGACCTCCCGCATTGCAACCAGTTGGATCGCATTATACATACGCATCGCAATTGCCAAAGCATCGATGCCTGTATGGGGTGCGGCTGCGTGGGCGCTCTTTCCGGTGATCTCAATGGTAAAGTGCCGGCTGCAGGCATTGGAATAGCCGTAGATCAGTCCAATTTCGCCAAGCTCCTGCCCCGGAGCTACGTGCTGGGCAATGATCACATCAATCTCCTCTGCAATGCCGTTACTGACCATCATTGCCGCACCGCTCTTCATTCCCTCCTCACTGGGCTGGAACACCAGCAGCACCCGGCAACCCAGGGTACTTTCCATTGCCTTGAGTGCCTTTGCCGCGCCCAGAAGCATTGCTGTGTGGGCATCGTGACCGCAGGCGTGCATCTTGCCTTCGATCCGGGATTTATAAGGAATGTCGTTGATCTCATCCATATTCAGGGCATCTGTATCTGCCCGGATGCCAATGGTAAAGTCCTTACGATCCGGGTTAATGTAGCCTACTACACTTCCCTGCCCGTACTGCTCGGTGTAGGGAATGTCCATTTTTTCCAGCTCCCGCTTAATAAGGGCGGTGGTTCTGGGCAGATCAAAATCCGTCTCCGGGTACATATGCAGCTCCCGGCGGATGCTTATAACATACTCACTGTCAATTTGAAACATTGTTCTCTCCCAAAGGTTTATACTGTAAAATCAAAATCCCGGGCGGTAAGTTCCTGTCCGGTTGTTAAGCGGCAAACCACAGTGCAGTGGTAGTTGCCGGAGGTCAGCGCTTCCAGATCGATGCCGCCACGGACAGTTTCCGGAATATCGGTGACAAATTTCTGCATATCAAAGTTCCGGTAGGAATTGCGGTTTGTGCTGACAGTTGCTTTCTGTACTTCCTGACCATTAGCATCTGTAATGGTCATAGTCACTGCATCAATGAACCAATTACAGGAAATGGTACCTGTAAGGATATTATCAACGCTATACTCTGTTTCAGAGTCGGTCACAACCGGCTCGGACAGTGGGCTGGGATCGATCAATTCCTTGCAGGTTACAGGCAGGTAGCCATTGGACAGCATACGGGAGAATGTAGATTTGAAATCCACACCGCCAATTCTGTAAACGGTTTCCCCGGAGACTTCATCCACAAAGGTGGTGTTGCCGCCCTGCTGGGAAGATTGTCTTTGATCCAGGAAAGTCACTTCACTCTTTTTGGGGTCGATCTTACCGGTTTCATCATAAACCACATCTACAGACACAACCATCATTGCGTGGCCGCTTCCCGCACGCTTTACCACTGCATCCGCTTTTTGCAGCTGGGCATAACATTCGTAGATCTTGTCGTTGCCGTTTAAGAGGATGACTTCCTTAGTGTTGGTAACACGATCACCATCTATCTCATAAACATAATCGCCAACGGGAATAAAGCCGTACTTGGGGATCATATTGTATGTACGAATACCGGTTCCGGTTCCCACCTGGTCTTCAACAGATGCACCGATCTGACTCCAGGCAAAGATCACCGCACTGGAGCAGTCGTTGCCCAAGCGGTTTGTGATGGCATCTGTTCCGTCAAAGGCCTCTGCTGCCAGTCCGGTAAGAACAGGATAGCCATATTCATCGGTAGTTTCCGCATAATCGAAGAAAGAAGTTAAGGAGCCACCGGAATGGGCATAAGGAACACCGCTATACAGCTTTCCTTTCTCAATAAGCATTGCCTTGCCGTAGCAGGTATAGTGCACGTCGCAATCCGCTCTCCAAATCACAGATGCATTCTTGCGCATATACTGCTCCACCAGATCCCGGCGCTCTGCTAAAATCTTTTCTTCTTCGGTAAGTTCTTTTATGGTTGCTTCGGTTGCCTGGGTGGTTTCCTGAGTCTGCTGGGTAGTCTCAGCCGGAGCTTCTCCGCAACCAACCATACCCAAAAGAAGTACCATTGCCAGCAGGAAAGAAAGAATACGGGTCATCTTTTTCATTTGATAACACTCCCATCTATGTTTTCCTCACAACTATATCATACAGAAACCGAATTGCACATTGACAATCCTTGGTTTTTTATGTATAATCCTGCTATAAATTCATAAAGAGGTGTTGTGCCTATGCATCCAACATACCAAAAACTTCGCTATACCACCGGCTATGGAGTGCGGCTCAATCACACAATGGGCAATTCCGCTGAAGCGTCCACATTGCGTTTTCCCCACTATTCTACGGAATTTATGCTTTATTATTTTATTCACGGGACCGGAAATATCAAGATTGAGGGCAGAAACTATGATATCCAGGCAGGAGATATGGTCCTGCTGGGCCCTACCGAAATGTTTCACTGCACCATAGACAGCAGCATATACCACGAGCGTTATGTGCTGCACATTGACAATTCGGTTATACTGGGTTTTCCTGACAACTGCCAGAACTTGCTGAACGTCTTCTACTGCCGGCAAAAGGGCTACGGAAACCACATTTGTGCGCAAACAGTTGCAGCAAACGGACTGGACACTCTGGTACAAAGTATCCATACCCATATTCAGGGCAAGGAGCCTGTAAATACGGCTATGGTGATTTGTAAAACAGTTGAGCTTTTGGTGCAGATCAACACATTGCTGGCAGATCCTTCTGCAATCACACAGTCACCGGCTTATGAAAATAAGCTCATCCACAATGTCCTTCTTTTTCTCAATGCCCATTATCAGGAGGACATCAGCATTTCCAGCATTGCAGAAGCTTTTCACGTGGACAAATCCTACCTGTCCCATCTGTTTAAGGACAATGTGGGCACATCTGTTTGGAATTATGTGATCTTCCTTCGCATTAACCATTTCAACAATCTGATTACCCAAAATCATCCCATAGAGGAAGCCTGCCACCAGGCAGGGTTTCAGAATTACTCCAATTTCTACCGGCTGTATAAAAAGCATATGGCAATCACACCGCAGCAATTTAAGCAGCGGCACAAGCCATAAGCCAATGTCATCGGCTTAAGTAAAGAAACGCATTTTTCCAAGATGTATGAAAGCAATTTTGGGAGGTGGCTCAAGCGCTGAGCCACCTCCCTCATTTTATCAAATTTCTGCTTGACGCACTGTCGTGCGAGTTGACAGCCCCACAATTGACAGTTGATCGTTAATGTATTTCCTGCGGAAATGATTATAATTTTTTACGCGGACTACCACTTTTGAAAACAACAAACAACCATCGCGTCATTCTTTTTTCGCTTTTTTAGATATTCACCCGCGATATATAATTGTCCATTTGACAACTGCCCCATAAGCAGAAATTTGTCGGTTTGGTAAGAATGTTTGAACAGTATTAGCAATATTAAACACAGTTTTCGCAATAGACAGTGAATTTTAAGATGTGTTACAATATAAAATAATGCACATAAGAAAGCTTTGGAGGGGTTTCAATGAACATTACAAGCACATCCAAAATAACAGTTGTACTCCCCGGCGAGGCCACCACCCGGGAGACCTTTGCCGCTTAAGAGCTGGTAAAGTATCTGTCACAGATATGTTAAGATATGCACAAGTTTTTTTACAGTGAGGTTTTTATAATGAAGGGGCTCAAAAAAATATTAAGCTATCTGGCAATCGGCGTGATCGCCTTTCTTGCTGCACTCAATTATGTGCTGTTTGTTTTTCCCAACCAATTTGCACCTGCGGGAATTGACGGAATTTGCACAATGATCCAGGATGTGCTCCATATCAATATGGGCTACCTGTCACTTCTTATAAATTTACCGCTTATTGTTGCTGCATTTGTGGTTTTGAACCGTGAATTTGCCCTGAAAAGCACCATTTTTATCCTTGCATTTTCAGTATCAGTGGTCTGTCTGGAAGCATTAGACCTTTCGAAATTTTACTATTTAACAAGCTCCGGAACAAGCATCGTTCTGGCACCGGTAGCAGCAGGTACATTAAGAGGACTTTTATATGTTGTCACCTTAAATCTGAACGGTTCAGCCGGAGGTATCGACATTATATCTGCACTCATCAAGCATAAGAAGCCCCATTTGGAGCTGATGAACATCATATTTATGATCAATATCCTAATTGCAATCAGTTCTTACTTTGTGTACGGTCTGTCTGTTGAACCTGTGATCTGCAGCATTGTATATTCCTTTATCACCAGCTCCGTCTGCAGCAGGCTGCGTTCCTCCAAAAATGAAACGGTAAAATTTGAGATCATCACCCAAAACGCAGAGCAGCTTTGTGCAGACATCATCCACAACTTCATCAAAAAGCCACCATTATTGCTGCACAGGGAGCCTATTCCAAAGAAAGTACCCGGGTTGTTTTATGCATTGTGAGAAAAGAAAAAGCACCTTATATCGAAGAATTGTTGCTCCAATATCAGAATTGTACTGTGTTTAAGAGCATTGTAAACGATTCTTTGGCAGGCATTGCATATAAATAAAAGATCACCAGAGGCACACTATGTATGATATCATTATAAAAAACGGAAAGATCTTAGACGGCACAGGATGTCCTGCTTTTGACAGTGACTTGGCGATCAAAGACGGCAAGATCGCTTGCATTGCCGAAAACCTTACTGGCGGCAAAAAGATCATTGATGCAAGAGGTCTTGTTGTCACGCCCGGATTTATTGATTCCCACAGCCATTCTGACAGTACGGTGCTCTCCTTCCCCGGGCAAGCCGAAAAGGCTGAGCAAGGCATTACCACCAGCATTGGTGGCAACTGCGGTAGCACTAACTGGCCCGCCCTGAAAAATGGAGAAGTCGTCCTTGCAAGCACGATGCTTGATCAGGCGGCGCATGTGCCCCAGGGCTCCAATCTTGCTACCTTTGTTGGTCACCGCGCCTTGCGCCGGGTGGTTATGGGTATGGAAAAGCGAAGTGCCACCCAAGGGGAGCTTGAAAAAATGGGCAAGCTTCTTCGGGATGGCATTCAGGCCGGCGCTCTGGGTATTTCTTTCGGTCTGATTTATACCCCCAGCTGCTATGCCAGGACTGAGGAACTGATTTATCTTGCCAAGGTTGCAAAAGAATGCGGCGGTATGCTTTCTGCCCACATTCGCAGCGAAGCCGACGATCTGGTTGAGGCGGTATCTGAGATGATCACAGTTGCCAAGGCAGCCGATGTTCGCACCGTATTCTCCCACCACAAAGCAATGTTCCGTCAAAACCACGGGAAAGTGAATACTACCCTGGCTTTGATCCGGCAGGCAATCAAAGAAGGTGCGGATATCTATTGCGATGTATATCCCTATATCGCATCTTCCACCTCTTTGGCGGCTCGTTTCATCCCGGACAAGTATGTAAACGACCAATTGCCCGAATATATGAAAGATATCAGGCTGCGCAGTGAATTAAAGACAAAGAACCTTGAAAAATGGGGTGAGGATCTGTCCTGGGTGCAAATCAATACCTGCGCTTACGATCCTGCATTCAGCGGTCTGACTTTGACAGAAGCTGCACAACTGCACAGCAAAGATGTGTACGAGACCCTGTTCGATATTCTTCAGGCACAGCCCCAGTGCCAAGCTTCCTTCTTGTCTATGTGCGAAGCCGATGTGGAAACGGTTATGGCATACGAACGGACGATGATCTGTACCGATTCTGCCGTTGCCGGTGACAAAATTGACTATCATCCCCGCCTAAGAGGCTCCTTCCCCCGGGTTCTGGGCAGATATGTTCGTCAGCGTAATGTGGTGTCACTACCTGAAATGATTCGGAAAATGACCTCCCTGCCCGCTTCCGTATATGGGCTACAACGGAAAGGTCTGCTTGCCCCGGGGTACGATGCTGACATTTGTATATTTGATCCCGATACAATTATTGATCGGGCAGATTTTAAGGATTGTACCAAACAGGCTGAGGGTCTGTTTTATGTATTTGTAAGCGGTCAGTTGGTAGCGGAAAATGCCATTTATAACGGTGCCACCCCCGGCAAATTGATTTTACGAAAGAACGAGGTCTCGTAATGAAAAATTTAGGATATTACAATGGCACTTATGATGAACTGGAGAATATGCGCATCCCGATGGGTGACCGGGTTTGCTTTTTCGGCGATGGTGTATATGATGCAACATATAGCCGCAATTATAATATTTTTGCGGTCGATGAGCATATTGCCCGCTTTTATAACAGCGCCCAGTTTCTTCAGATCCATTTACCCTGCACCCAGGAAGAAATGAAGGCACTGCTGTGTGAAATGGTTTCGAAGATGGACACCGGCAACAATTTCATTTATTTTCAGGCAAGCAGAGCCTGTGACCCGGTGAGAAATCACACCTTTTCTGAGGATTCCAAGGCAAATATTTGGATAAACATCTATCCGAAAGAAATTCTGGACATTTACAAAAAGGTCAGCCTGATCACGATGGAGGACATCCGCTTTTACCACTGCAACATCAAAACCGTGAACCTGATCCCGGCAGTGATGGCATCCCAAAAGGCAAAAGAAGCAGGCTGTTTTGAAGCGGTTTTTCATAGAAACGGCAGAGTTACCGAATGCGCCCACAGCAATGTACACATTTTCAAGGACGGCTGCCTGATCACCGCGCCAACGGACAATCTGATTCTTCCCGGCATTGCCCGAAAACATATTATAAAGGCTTGCGGGCAGTTAGGGATTCCCGTTGCGGAGCGTCCCTATACACTCGATGAACTGTTTGATGCGGATGAAGTTATGGTTTCCTCCGCAGGCGCCCTTTGCCTGGCTGCAGAAAAAGTTGACGGCAGGCAGGTAGGTGGCAAAGCACCCGACTTACTGAAAAAACTGCAGGACACCCTGCTGGACGAATTTATAAGCAATACAGATTGAGGAGAAAACATCAATGCATATCAGTGTAAACAACGCAGTCATTTCCGGATTGGATATGACCGCAGATGCGCGTTATGCGCTCATTGCAAAAGCCGGATTTACGGCAATCGATATGGGTATGAGTGGCGGTGCCAATACAAGAAGTCCGGACTATGAGGGCAAATGTATTTTTGAAAAATCTCTGGATGAGGTCATTGAATACTATGCCGAAACCATTGCCGCCATCCGCAAGCACGGACTTTTTGTAACACAGGGCCACGCCCCGCAGCCTGCTTATGTTGCAGGTCACCCGGAGGTGACAGAATACTGCATCCGTATTTACAAGCGGATCATTGAATTTTGCGGTTACATCGGCTGTCCCCGACTGGTCATTCACGGCGTGGATTATAAATTTGACAACACCGTTGATCCCCCGGAGGAGATCGATCGGCTGAACCGACACTTGTTTGAATCGCTGATCCCTGAGTTGTTACAGTACAATGTGATGGCTTGTATGGAAAATCTTTATGTTCGCAAATACAAAACTGACAACAATGATATCTTTATTGAGGGTCCCGCTTCTGACCCATACGCAACTGCCCGGCTCATTGACGAGCTGAATGAAAAAGCCGGAAAAGAGATTTTCGGTCTTTGTCTGGACACTGGTCATATGCACATCGTCCGCAAGGACGCCCGCACCTACATCCCTATTCTGGGAAAACGGATCAAAGCATTACATTTGAACGATAACAACAGCAATTCCGATAACCATTTTGTTCCCCTTGCCGGAACTGTAGAATGGGATAGCATCTGCAGTGCGCTGAAGGCTGTTGGTTATTCCGGTGACCTCAGCTTTGAGCTGGGCGGACACTTTGGTAAGATCCGCGCTTTCAATCCCGATTTGGTTCTCCCCTGGCTGGAGCTGACCTGCAAGACAGGTCAGGTTTTCCAGAAGATGATCAAAGATTAACCGGTAGACGGTAGTAATTCAATACCTATAAAAGGCGTTTCTCTACGGAACCTCCAGTGGGTTATTCGAGTCCTTGTGCCCCTGCAATTTTATCGGCAAAATCCGTTACGAAACCGCAGGATAAAGGTTGATAAATTGCCGGTAACATGGTATAATAAGGATAAGATAATTTGCCGGGAGGTAACTATGAAATACTTATCTGTTGCGAAAATGGCAGAAAAATGGGGACTTTCCGAACGAAGTGTGCGAAATTACTGTGCCAACGGAAGAATTGCAGGCGCCAAGCTTATCGGCAAAACTTGGTACATTCCGGAAAACGCACAGAAGCCGGATCGTATTAACAAAAAGAAAGATACACCCTCCTTGCTGCAGATCCTGCGGGAGCAGAAGGCAGCTAAGATGACCGGAGGTATCTATCATAAAGTTCAGATCGACCTGACCTATAACTCTAACCATATTGAGGGCAGCCTCCTTACCCACGACCAGACCCGGTACATCTTTGAGACCAACACCATCGGTTTTGAAAATAAGTCTGTGAATGTGGATGATGTGATCGAAACCTCCAACCACTTCCGCTGTATCGATATGGTGATCGACCAGGCGGGTTCGGCTTTGACCGAGAAGTTTATTAAGGAACTGCATTTTGTTCTGAAGACCGGAACCAGCGACAGCCGAAAGGATTGGTTCAACGTGGGTGATTACAAGAAGCTGCCAAATGAGGTAGGCGGTAATGACACCACGCTCCCTGAAAATGTTGCCGGTGAGATGCGCAAGCTGTTGGCAGACTATAATGCGCTGCCCTCTAAGACCTTTGAGGATATCATAGCTTTCCATGTGGCTTTTGAACGCATTCATCCCTTCCAGGACGGAAACGGTCGTGTAGGCCGCTTGATTCTCTTTAAGGAGTGCCTAAAGAACAACATCGTCCCCTTTATCATTGAGGACAATCTGAAACTGTTCTACTACCGCGGCCTCAAAGAATGGGACCACGAAAAAGGTTTTTTGATGGACACCTGCCTCACCGCCCAAGATCGCTTTAAAGCATATTTGGATTATTTTAGAATTGCATATTGATTGTGTCTGGCATAGACAGATAAAAGCACTAATGTTTATCAGATAGAGAGGTAATTTGTATGAGTAAAATAATTGACTATCTTTACGAGGTTGGACTAACTAGTTTAGATAAGGTTAGAGACTACTTTCTGACGAATGATGTAGATACGATAATGTCTTTGCAGGAGTATGTTGGAGATTTGGCTTTTGAAGATTGGAAGATTGCTGAATATTCTCCGTATTCCTTTGCTCCATCTATGGATGTATCAGGATTTGGTGGTTGTACAGAAAATGACTGTAAAATTAACCGAGCTAATAAATTTATAAAATTCTCATCGCTTTATAGTGATTGTGTCTACTTAATAGTAAATTCAGTAACTAATCCACACCCAATTCAAAAAATAGATGATTCGGAGCGTTGGAGTCTAATAAATGACTATTCTTTAATTCTTTTATATTCAGACTTAATTAAAGCCGATATTGCACGCATTATTCCCTCGCACTTTTCGGTATGTCCAGATTGCTTTTCTAAATATGTTTGTGATATTAATGACTTTAGTGCAATAGAGCCGCTTATTGATGAATATACGGAAAAAGCAATTATGGAAATAACTGCGTATTCTAATCAGGATAATTTAAGTCTCATAGCCCTGCGCAATCTTCCAGAGATGTTTCCAGATCACGATGGATTCTTTGCTTCGCGAGGAGGGGCAATCTCGAGGCTTTGCCGGAAGTTTTCTTCCTTCCCTCATATCGTTTCAAATAAGAAATTAGTTCGCGGTCTTATAAAGAAACACCTGTTGGATGGGTATGTTACTGCTAAATTCGAAACGTTCATGAGTTCCTCATATCAAGCTAAGTATGTTACATCTAAGGCCTCTGATAAAGCACTGATCGAAGTAAAAGAACACAGAATTACCGGAACGACACCGCCGCCTGTTTTTGAAATGCCGTTTCTGGAAAATGTCTCATCAAAAGATGTGCTTGATTTGCGACGCGCAGAAGGGGAAGCGTTCAATGAGTACAGAATTGCTATGGACAATGCTTCAAAGCAGTATCTAACAATCAACAGCAATGCTGAGGTAAGTGATATTTACGATGATATAATTTATCCTGCATTTATAAAATTAGATGCAGCATTCAATCGTGCTAAACGTATACATGCAATTAAGAATGCTTGCGCATTAGTTGTTACTGCCTCAACAGTTACACTAGGTGTAATGAATTCTGCTATTCCTAAAGATCCTGTTTCTATAGCAACGGCTATTGGTGGTAGTGAAGTGCTTCTTTCACAATTAGGAAATGTTGTAGAAAGAAAGCTAAATTCCGGAAATGAACTAGAGCGCCAAGATTTCTATTTCTTATGGAAGCTTAACAAAAAGAACTAATATGTTTGCCGAGTTCTTACGTACCTGCTAGGCGGCATTTAAAAAGTTTTCCCTTATTTTTCCCCTTATTGGGGTGGTAATAGGTGGTTAAGGGTGGTATTTAGTGGGGTGTAAATGTTCGGGAAACCCGCAGAAATGGTACTAAACGGTTAATAAAAGTTAACCAAATGCAAAATCTATGGCAATTCAAGTTCTTGTGCCCCTGCCTCTTGTTTGTTCGCCATTCAACTTGAGCATTACACACAGAACCGTCCCCTGTGCCACTCGATTCCAACACTCAAGGCAAAATTCAGCCATATAATCACCTCATTTTTAAAATATGGTATACTTAGTTCAAGTATACTAAAGCATTATAGCACATAATCATCTTAAAATAAACTCAAAATAAGATTTTGAGGTGGGTTATGCGAAATAAGACGAATAAACATTTGGGAATCGAAGTTGACCCGGCATTACATTACAAGCTACATTATATAGCCAAATATGAGGGACGTTCCGGCAACGGACAGATATTGCATTTAATTCGGCAATGTATCCGGGATTTTGAGGAAAAGCACGGTCCGATTTCACAGGGTGAAGAAAAATAAGTTATTTAATTGCGATATGAATGAAAGCACCAACCACTATGGTTGGTACTTTCTCTTTTCTCTATCGGCAAAAACCATTTATGTTTATCTGTGTATTGTTGCTTTTTTGCCGATAGGAGATTGTCACTGCCACTAAAGCAGACTATTTACCACAGGCAGGGAGCATGTCCATCAGCTACACCCTCCTCTTTTGCAATTTCCTCATAGACATTTTCGTATTTTATGGTACAATAACAAAAGAATTCTAAACAAAAGGAAAATACATATATGTCATCTGTTATCCAATCTGCTATCAGGGGTGAGCGCAGTGCGTTGCAATCCCTCTATAAGGCAAATAAGCAAAAGGTCTGGTGCATTGCTTACGGTCTTCTTCTGGATCAAAAGCAGGCATCCTCTGTGACCGCCGGGGTGTTTCGGGATCTTTGGCGGGAACTGAAGCTGGGAAGCATTGCAAGCAAAGAGGACTTTACCAACGCCGCTGTCAACAAGGCTGCTGAGCTATGCGCTGCGGCAATTCTGCAAAAAAATCCCAGGGCATTTCAGCTTCCCCACAACAAGGCATTTTATTTGCCCATCAGCACAACCGCTAATTTGACTTTTGAAACGGAACCGGAATACTACCTTTCCAATCTCCCCGCCTTGCAGCGGCTGATTTTCGTGCTGCATACCGTTGGCACATGGGGCGCTCTGCGGATCGCCCGGGTGCTGCAGTGGGATTCTTCCATTGTCCGCAAAGCTATGGAAACAGAGCCGGAAACATTCAGCCAGCTGCAGCATCTGTCCCGCCGGGAATACTATAACACATACGAAGAGATCCTTCAGATGTATGTCCAGTGGGAAACAGAAAACAAGATCCCTGAGTCTTTGGACTGTCAAATTCTGGAAACCATTGAAGCTCTTGTCTCCCCCCAGGCGGAGCAGGCAAAGCGGCGTAAGATCAGCATTGCAGTCTTTTGCGCAGTTGTGGCTATCGGACTGCTGGCAGTGATCCTGCGGTCGTCAAAGCCCACAACTCCTAAAAAGGATACAGACAGCGCCCAGACTACTGCAAGTACAGACGAGGACGAAACAGCTCTTACAGAAACCAAGGGGACGGAAGACCCCAATGCGCCCCACTCCCCTTCTCCCTTGGACACAGATGTAACCTATTATGCTGAACTCGAGATCATGGACTACGGCACGATCGTTATTCAGCTGGATCAAGCGGCTGCACCTATCACCTGCGCCAACTTTGTGGAACTGGCAGAAATGGGTTATTACGATTTCCTGACGATCCACAGCATCACAGACGGTTCTATGATCCAAGGTGGCGACCCCACCATCGGCGGTACGATCACCGCCAATAGACACATTGTGGGTGAGTTTTCCGAAAACGGCTACGACAATCCCCTGTCTCACACTGCCGGTGCCATTTCAATGGTCCGCAGCGGTGACTATGACAGTGCCAGCTCTGCGTTCTCCATTCTCCGGACGGACCGGACAGATATGGATGGACAGTATGCGGTTTTCGGTTATGTGATCGAGGGTATGGATGTGTTGGAGAGCATCTACAACAGTGTGACGGCAGACGACACCGGCTATATTGAGGAAGAAAACCAGCCGGTTATCGACAGTCTGTATATCCGCGAGGTAGAACCGGAAATCCCGGAAGATGAATAACAACAAAAAAGAGTGTGTTTGGGCAACACTCCATAAGGAAGTAATGCCTGAAAAACAGCATCTATTCCTACCATTCTGCGTTAAAAATGCTGGAAATACACAAAGTATTTCTGCGCTTTTTGCCTTGACTGGCAGAAATATCTGCTGTTTTCAGGTGCTTCGCAGTTTTGAAGTGGTAACTTTTTTGATTAACAAACAACAAAATTCCCGGAATGCTGACGCATTTCGGGAATTTTTTGTGCGGTTAAGCAGAAAAGGGGCCGTTCAAAACCAATACTTCCTTATAGAGCGTTGCCCTTTGCAACACACTCTTTTTTATTGTTTAATTAGCGGTACAGCCCAAGCAGTGCCAGGACTGCAGCAAAGAGAACACCGGTAGCAGACATAATAAACAGCTTGACAAATGTACGGTTTCTTTCTTCTGCGGTAACGCCCTCGGAAGAAGAATAAGCAGAGAGCATCAAACCACCGCAGCTGGACAAGGGGCTGAGCGCTGCCATATGTGAGCCGATACACAGGCCAACCGTAATATCCATTGCGCTTGCGCCTGTCAGCGTTTCTGTAATTCCGGGAACTGTGGGGATCAAAGTGGGCATCACCACGCCAGAGGCGGAGGAGAACCAGGACATTACGCCTGCCAGAACTGTCATGATTGCAGAGGCAGTCTTTGCACCCATAATCTTAGTGAGACCTGTTCTCAGCAGATCGATACCGCCAAGGTCAGTAACCAAAGAAATCAGGATACCCACGCCGGTGATCATAATCAGGGTGTTCCAAGGCACTTTTTTCATCACAACGCTCTCGTCTGCTGCCTTACATACTGTCAGCACAACAGCAACAGCAAAGGAAGACAGCCCCACATTGATATTGAAGAATGTAGCCAAAGCAGCTACTACAACAATACCTGCAAGGGTCAGCCACTGCTTGCCGGAAAAGGCAGGAACCTTTTCACTCTGCTCAGTTGCATTCTGACAGCTCTTCTCCTTATGCCACTTGAAAACGAAGAAATACAAAATCACAGCAAAGGCTGTGCAGGTAATTGCCATTTTTACCATCAGGGGCACTCCCAAGCCCAGGATGCCGGCTTCCTCAGCCTTGCTGATGGCAACCAGTCCGGAAGGCGTAATGGGAGAAAGACCGCCAGCAAAAGAGCCCAGCGTGCCAAAGGGCAGCAGCTTAATGGGGTCAATACCGGATTGCTTTGCCAGAGCAACAGAAATAGCAGCAACCAGAGCCGTAACAGAGATCAATCCGGGACCAATGGCGGAGAGAACGGCTGCAACAACGAACATAATGATGGGGAACAGTTTTACATTTCCCTTACACAGGGAAATGGCTTTTTTTGCCAGCACATCTAATGTTTTGTTTTCTTGCGCAATGCAAAATAAGTACATGACACCCAGCAGCATCAAAAACAGATTGCTGTCGAAGCTTTTGAGCAGTGCCTTATCCGCGACACCTGCACAGCGGCCAATGATCAGCGCAGCCGCCATAGCAACCAGGCCGGTGTTGACCTTGCACACAAAGGCAAGTACAATGGCTGCTACCAACACGAGCAAAGAAACGAGATCCAAGAAAAACACTTCCTTTTTATTTTTTCTTTTATTATACAACACGCAAGCAATATTTTACAATACATTCTTTCATATATAAAATATATATTATAAGATATATATCTGGGCTTAGCTATTTGGGAAAGGAAGCGCGCAAAATACATCCTTGCGCACAGCAAACATATATTGTATGATATAGTTAATAAATACAAGGGGGCATTTTTATGGAATTGTTACAGCTTCGGTACTTTGCAACTGTGGCAAGGACCTTAAATATCTCACAGGCGGCAAAGCACCACATGATCCCGCAGCCTGCTATGTCCAAGACTATCTCAAAGCTGGAAAAGGAGCTGGGCGTTTGTCTCTTTGACCGCTATAAAAATCGTCTAAGCCTGACAAATGAGGGCAAAATCTTTTATCATGCGGTTTCCCAGTCCCTCAATGCCATTGACGATGGGGTGACACAGATCAGCAATGTGAATGCGCCTTTGAAAGGCGAGATAAACATTCTGGTGCTGCAGCACCGGGAAACCTTGGTCGACTGCATAATGGAATTCAAAAAACGGTATCCCCAGGTGTCCTTCCGGATTTTTTACGACCGGGATTCGGCGGAGGATTTTGATATCTGCATTGCCTGTGAGCAGCCGGGGGATGATTTTGGCGGAAATGTGTGCTTGATTACAGAGCCATTGAGGCTGGTAGTTTCTGCAGAGCATCCTGGGGCAAAGCTGTCCTCTGTTCCCTTCCGGGAACTTGAAAAAGAGGAGTTTGCAGTGATCTCCCCGGACTCCAATCTGTGGCTGCAAACAGCCATCCAGTGCCGGGAGGCAGGCTTTGAGCCGAAGGCATCTATCACCTGCTCCGATCTGCACTGTCTAATGAAGTACGTCAGTACAGGTATGGCAGTGACCCTGGGTCCGGAGGTGGCTTGGAAGAATCTACGCAGTGATAAGGTAGCCTTTGTGCCCACTGTTCCGGCGCTTTACCGCTCTACTTATATTTTCTGGAACAAATTAAAATCCGCCTCCCGGCTGCAGGATGCTTTCCGGGAGTTTACGGTGGAATATTTCCGTGCCTTACCCACCGCGCAATAACAAAAGCGCCCCTGCACCAAAAAGGTGCAGGGGCGCTTTTCAGGTATCTGTATGGCCGGTGTTTTTTTCGTGCTGCGTGCCGAAGTAAAAAGACACTACCATAGAAATAATGATCATCACATTGTCCGGGCTGATGCTGCCCCGCAGTGCCAGCACTGCAAACACCCCAACCACCACTAATGTCACAATGGTCTTGACCTTAATGAGATTAGCTAAATTCTGCAGGAACATTATGTACCTCCTTCGGTCTGTGATAAGCTTTCAGCTCTTTGAGTGTGCTGTGGATATTTTCAATCTGACTTTCCACCACCGGCATCCGCTGGGCAAAATTATTGTGCTGTCTTACCTCCCGGGTCAGCTCCTCGATTTTTGTATCGGTTACTGCCTGGGAGATCTTCAAGGCTGTTTCACTTTTTCGGGCAGTTGCCAGGCAGGTGATTACCACACCTGCCAAGGACAGTCCGCCGGTGATCAGCGCAGTAACGATCGCCTCTGTCATATTATGCACCCAGAAGGCTTGCCCAGGTTTTTTCCCCTACGATGCCGTCGGCTGTCAAGCCCTGATCGGTCTGGTAGGAACGGACTGCAGCATCTGTCTTTGTGCCAAAATCTCCGTCAATGGGGTTTGCACCAAGATCATACCCCATTGCATAAAGCATCCGTTGCAGCGCCTTGACCTGATTGCCCTTGCTGCCCTTTCCAAGCATATTTAATGTTACAGTCACAGTAGTTTCCTCCTTCTTATCCGTCTCGTTTTCCGTTTTGTTTTCCGTCTTTTTCAGACCTGCAATTTTCGCAATGCCCTCCATGGTTGCATATGCCACCAGCTTTGCATAAGCTTCTGTCAAAATAACAGGAGCATCGGCTATAGAGTCCATATAACCGAACTCCATCAGCACTGCCGGGGCATTGGTCTGGCGCAGGACCTGAAAGTTCTCTTCTTTTTTGGGGCTCGCCCGGTTGCCTTTGAGTCCGCCTGCGGCAATGCAGGCATCATAAATAGCATCCCGGTAAGCTGCGCCCTTAGCGCTGCCCGGATAGCTGTATGCCTCAATGCCGCCACCTGTGCCCAGATTGATACCACCGTTGTGGTGGATCGCCAAGCAGAAGTCGGCATCCCAATTATTTGCGGCAATGCTGCGGGCGGAAAGGTCCACTTCCCCTTGTCCCTGGGGGTCATCCACCCGCAAAAGCTGCACCCCTTCGTAACCACTGGCAGCCTCTGCAAAATATCGCGCTACCCGGTCATTGAGCACCCATTCTTTTGTTTCATTTCTGTCAAGGGTTTTCGGGATTCTCCGTCCCGAGGTGTACAGGTTATGCCCTGCACCGTATGCAATTTTAAAAATCATAATTTCCTCCTATTTTTTACTACAGCGGCGTCCATTCGCCCCAGGCGTTATTGCCGTATTTCGTTCTTTTGTAAATCTTGTCGCTGTCTGCAACCTTAAACTGCAAAATGATCCACCCGATGTAAAAGCTGATATAGGCAACATTGCCGATAATTCCATATC
>JAFXCL010000016.1 GCA_017521485.1 Oscillospiraceae bacterium | reverse complement strand
GAATCGAACCCATGTTACCGCCGTGAAAGGGCGGTGTCTTAACCGCTTGACCAACGGGCCTGGTAGCGGCGACCTGATTCGAACAGGTGACATACCGGGTATGAACCGGGTACTCTACCAGCTGAGTTACGCCGCCATAAATTCACGCAAATTCCGGCAAAAGCCGAAATTCAGCTTTGTCATTATATACAGTGTGCGCGCTTTTGTCAAGAAAAATCTTTGTTTTTTCCGGAAAATTTTGGTGATCAGGGCACAAGGGCAGAAATATCCGGACAAATGGGATCAGCCTTCAGCTTAGACCAGGCAAATTCTCCCAATAATTCTTTGGCAGAAATTGCCTCCTGTCTGTGGGTCAGACCGCAGGCGCAGGCAAGCATACCGAGGATTCTCTCCGGGGCGCAATGGGCGCGCAGGTATCCAAGATCCATATCCTTATCCCGCTTACTCAGGCGGCGTCCGTCCGGGGCGATCAGCAGGGGAACATGGCCATAAACCGGGTGGGGAAAGCCCAACAGCTCCTGCAAATACATCTGCCGGGGCGCAGAGCTGAGCAGATCACAGCCCCGCACCACCTCGGTGACACCGGCAAGACCGTCATCCACTGTGACCGCCAGCTGGTACACAAACATTCCGTCACTGCGGCGCACCACAAAGTCGCCGCAATCATCTTTGAGATTTTCTGTGTATGTGCCTTGGAGCAGGTCCTCCACGGTCCACTGCCGGTCCGGCACTTTCACCCGCCAGGCAGGTGTGCGGTCAAAAGCTTTCCGCTGGGCATCTGTCAGATTCCGGCAAGTGCCGGGATAAAGATAAGTGCCGTCGGACAGGTGAGGTGCGTTTACACTGTGGAGCTGATTGCGGGTGCAGTAGCAGGGGTATAAAAGCCCCATATCCGAAAGGCGCTGAAAATATTCCTGATAAACCTCGTCCCGCTGGCTTTGGGGCGGTGTTTCTTCGTCCCAGTCAAGACCCAGCCACAGAAGATCCTCCCGCAGGATACGGGCATTTTCCAAATTGGTGCGATGGGTATCCAGATCCTCCATCCGCAGAACGATCCTGCCGCCCCGGCTGCGTACACTCAGCCAGGCGATGAGAAAAGAAAAGACATTTCCCAAATGCATTCGTCCGGAGGGGGTGGGGGCAAAGCGACCTATGGGTTTTGTGGTTTTAGGCATCCAAATCACCTCTTACAGCCATTTTATCCCATAGGGGAGCATCTGTAAAGGTTTTTCCATTTCGGGGGTTGTGCAATCGGCGCAAATGGTGTAAAATAATACACAAGTATGACTTAAAGGAGGGGCAGTATGGCTTTAGACCCGGAAGAACTGAAAAGACAGCGACAGGCCCGGGCCGCCCAACGGGCACAGCAGGCTGCCCAAAGGCGGAAAGTGTTCATCAGCTTGGGCGTGGCGGCAGTGGTGCTGATCGCCTGCGGCATCCTGATCGCAGCACTGGCAAACCGGGGGAAAGACCCGCAGGAGCAGACCCAGCCCCAGGAAACAGCGGCAGCGGTGCAGGACACCACCCCGGCAACCCAGACCCAAGAGCCTACCACCACCATTCGTTTTGTGGCAGCCGGTGACCTGAATATCACAAGCGGTGTGGTTGCAGCCGGCGGCAGAGAATATGATTATACCGGTGCGTTTATGGATGTTGCCCATCTGCTGGCAGAGGGCGATATGACCGCCCTGAACTTTGAGGGCAACCTGTGCGGCGCGCCCTACGGCGTGGATTCTGCACCGGACACACTGGCAAAGGCGCTGGACAAGGCAGGCGTGGATTATTTGCAGCTTGCCAATTCCTACTCCATCAACCGGGGACTTTCCGGTCTGGCGGATACGGTCACAGCGGTCCGTGCATCCGGTATGGAGCCTCTGGGTGCGTATGCAAGCCAGGAGGAGGCAAAGCAGGAAAAGGGCTATAAGATCTGCAATATAAAGGGCATTCGGGTAGGCATCACCGCCTTTACCAAGGGCATGGACGGTCTGGCACTGCCCGCAGACGGCTCAGGCTGTGTCAATGTGCTGTATAAGGACTACGACAGCACCTATCAGGAAGTAGACACGGAGGGAATCTCCGCGGTGCTCGATGCCATGAAGCAGGAGAAGCCGGATGTGGTGATCGTTCTTTTGCACTGGGGCAGTGAATTTAACGACACCATCAGCACCAGCCAGAAGAGCATTGTTTCCCTTCTGCAGGAAAAGGGCGTTGATGCCATCATCGGCACCCACTCCCACTATGTGCAGAAAATGGAGTTTGATCCGGAGGCAGGCACTTTTGTTGCCTATTCTCTGGGGGATTTCTTTGGGGATGCATCCCGCTCCGGAACGGAGTATTCCGTGATCTTAAACTTAGAGATCACAAAGGACAACGAAACCGGGGAAACAAAGGTCACCGGGTACGATTATACCCCGATCTTCACCGTTACCGCAGAAGGAGCGCCTGTAAAGGTAGTTCGCATCCGGGAAGCAATGGCGGCTTTTGAAGCGGGCTATCTGGACAAAGTGCCGGAGGAAACCTATCAGGCAATGGCGTATGCCCTGACCCGCATCGAGGCCAGAGTGGCAGGAGACTAAAACAACTGGGAGCTTTTATGAAGAAAAAGACAAACCGAAAAAAATGGATGAAATTCCGTCACAAGGTGGTTACTGCGGTGGCAGGTGTAATTCTGTCACCCTACATAAGATGGAAATACGGTGTGAGGATCGATAAATTCCGCCAGCAGGGCGATCGGGCATATCTGGTGCTTTTGAACCACCAGACCACCTTCGACCAGTTCTTTGTGGGACTGTCCTTCCGGGGACCTGTGTATTATGTGGCAACGGAGGATATTTTCTCCCTTGGCTGGATCTCCAATGTGATCCGGTATATTGTCGCACCCATCCCGATCCGGAAGCAGACCACCGATGCCCAGGCGGTTATGACCTGTCTGCGGGTGGCCCGGGAGGGCGGCACCATCGCAATGGCACCGGAGGGAAACCGCACCTATCACGGAAAAACTGTGTATATTAACCCGGCAGTGGCGGCACTGGCAAAGAAAATGAAGCTGCCCATTGCCATTTACCGCATCGAGGGCGGCTACGGTGTCCAGCCCCGGTGGTGCGACGGCACACGAAAGGGAAAAATGCGCGCAGGCGTCCGGGAAGTGATCGAGCCGGAAGAATACCTGGCAATGACAAATGAAGAAATGTACCAGCGGATCTGCAAGGGTCTGGAAGTGAATGAAAACTGCGTCAGCGGCGAATTTCACCATAAGAACCTTGCCCAGTACTTAGAGCGGGCGATCTATGTTTGTCCGGAGTGTGGCTTGAGCGAATTTGAAAGCGCCGGCGATTTGATTACCTGTAAAAAATGCGGTAAGCAGGTGCGCTACCTGCCCACAAGGGAATTAGAGGGTGTGGATTGGAAATGCCCCTTCCGGTTTGTGGCAGACT
This sequence comes from Oscillospiraceae bacterium, assembly GCA_017521485.1. Taxonomy (GTDB): domain Bacteria; phylum Bacillota; class Clostridia; order Oscillospirales; family Oscillospiraceae; genus Faecousia. Next base: position 9,789 of record JAFXCL010000016.1, on the reverse strand, counting down.
GGTATGAATATCAGTGCGATTATGTAAACCAGCTAAACACCGCAGACTATGTGGATACCCCCCTGTACCGGGATAGGGCAAAGGTGTCCGAGGTGATTGTTTACAAGCACAAAAATGTGCTGCGGGAGCAAGCCCAGATTGCCCTGTACGGCGATCGGGTGGTGCTGGATGAAGGGCAGGCAGATGGGCTGGTGCTTCCCTTTGAGGAAGTCTACGCCGCGGCGGTGCTGGGTCGTAATAAGCTCAACATCTACCATAATGACCGAATTTACCAGTTCAAGGGCGACCCGCGGTTCAATGCCCTGAAGTATGTGAATATTTACCACAGAAACAGAAATCTTAGCAGAGGTGAAGAAAATGGAAAATTTTTGGGATTATAATGTATGGGGCTTTATCAATCTGCTGAGCTTGCTGCTTGTCAGCTTGCTGGCGGGAAATCTGCTAAAAAAATATGTACCGGGCCTGAAGAAAATGCTGATCCCCACCTCTGTGCTGGGCGGACTGATCCTGATTCTGGTGGAGACTGTTTATGAGGCGTTTTCCGGAAATATCCTGTACGACACTGCCTTTTTCGGCGGCAACGGCACAGCCACACTGGAGGTGTTGACCTACCATACCCTTGCCCTGGGCTTTACTGCCTCGGCAATGAAAAGCTCCGGTGCGAAGCTGGGGAAAAAGCGTACCGCCGAGATATTCAACACCGGCGTGACTACCGTATCCACCTATCTGATGCAGGCGGTCTTGGGCATGGGCATTACCATGGTAGCGGCGCTGCTGATCTCCGGATTTTTCCCGGCTGCGGGAGTTTTGCTGCCCTTCGGTTTTGGACAGGGCACCGGTCAGGCGCTGAACTACGGAAACATTTATGAAACCCAGTTTGGCTTTACCGGCGGCAGAAGCTTTGGTCTGACCATCGCTGCGCTGGGCTTCCTCAGTGCCAGCATTGGCGGCGTGATCCACCTGAATATTTTGCGCCGGAAGGGAAAAATTATTTCCGGCAAGCAGGAGACAGGCACTATCAGCGCAGAGCAGATCCAGGGTGAAAATGAGATCCCCATGCAGGAGAGCATTGATAAGATGACAGTTCAGCTTGCACTGATCGCCCTTGCGTATATGCTGGCATATTTCTTAATGCTTCTGCTGGGCAAGCTGCTGCCCGGTATGCGGTCGGTGATCTTCGGCTTTAACTTCCTGCTGGGTGTGCTGTCGGCAACCCTGATTAAGACGGTTTTGAATTTGTTTAACCGCAAGCGGATCTTCCGCAGAGTGCAGACAAACGATTTCCTGCTGACCCGTATGAGCAACCTCTTCTTTGATATCATGGTGGTGGCGGGCATTGCAGCCATCCGCCTGAGCGCACTGGAGGATTATTGGGGAATTATCCTGATTTTGGGCGTGGTGGGTCTGGTTTCCACCTATGCGTACAATTACTTTGTGGCAAAGACCCTGTTCCCTGAGTATACCCAGGAGCAGTTTTTGGCAATGTACGGCATGCTCACCGGAACGGCAAGCACCGGCATTATCCTGCTGCGGGAGATCGACGGAGAGTTCAAAAGCCCTGCGGCAGACAATATGGTGTACCAGAACTTCCCGGCGATCGTGTTCGGCTTCCCCATGATGCTGCTGGCGACCCTTGCACCGGAAAAACCCATCCTCACATATATTATTCTGGTGCTGTTCTTTATCTTCATGAATGTTCTTTTGTTCCGCAGCAAGATCTTCGGAAAGAAAAAGGTTACAGTAGAAAAATAAGGAGCTTTTATGTTCTCAGATGTACTGCTGACGGTGGATTTTGACCGGACCCTCACGGGTCCGGATTCGGTGATCCCGGAACGAAATCTTCAGGCCATCCGTTGGTTTATGGAAAACGGCGGTGTGTTTACAATGAACACCGGCAGAAGTACCAACACCTTTCGCAATTATCTAAATGTGATCCCGGTCAATGCCCCTTTTCTGCTGTATAACGGCAGTGCGGCATACGAAAAAGGGGAGCTGATAGATCTAAAGCCCATTGATCTGGATCTTTGGACGACCATACACCAGGTGCAAAAGCTGTTTCCGGAGCTGAATCTGGAAATCCAAGGGGTCAAAAACCATTACCTTGTGGACGCAACGCCGGAATTTGAGCGCTTTTACGACGGGGTGGACTGGCTGCACGAGCCTGCCACACCGGATAAGGATATGGGCCCGTTTCTCAAATTCTCCCTGTTCGGCAAAACCACCGAAGCCACTATGGCGCATATGTTCACCGGCACGGAGGAAGAACTGGCAATGATGGACCGGGCGGAGGAAACCCTCCGGATGATGTATGGGGATAAGGTGGAAGTGTTCCGGGCAGCGCCCCGGATCATCGATGTCCACGCAAAGGGTGTCAGCAAGCTCCGGGCGGCAAGGGATTTGCAGGAAAAATTGGGGAGGAAGATCCTTGTTTGCGTCGGCGATGCAGAAAATGATCTGACGATGCTGGAGGGCGCGGACTATGCCTTTTGCCCCTCGGACGGGGTGGTGGCGGACCGCTTCCCTAATGTGTGCCCCTGCGGCGAAGGGGCCGTTGCGGATGTAATTTATAAAAAAATTCTGGAAATTCTGGGATTGAGCCTTGACATTGTGGAAAAATTATGCTAGAATCCTTTAGCTGAATCAGCCAGGATGCAAGGATTTGCGGGTGTAGTTCAATGGTAGAACACCAGCCTTCCAAGCTGGATACGCGGGTCCGATTCCCGTCACCCGCTCCACTCCACATGCGCCAGTAGCTCAGATGGATAGAGCAACTGCCTTCTAAGCAGTAGGTCGGGGGTTCGAGTCCCTCCTGGCGTGCCAGAAAAACCGCCAGGGCGGTTTTTCAATGAAATAAATCCCTTGCGGGATTTGTGAAATAACGCTGCGCGTTGTGAAATAGCTAACGCTGTGAAATGTGCTGCGGCACATAGGGATTTATTTTATTTCACTTTCTGCGATAGCAGAAAATTTCATAATCCGTAAGGATTATTTCATATTTGTTGTAAAGCAAATATTTCACTTAAATATGGTGGGTGTCGCCAAGCGGCCTAAGGCCCCGGATTGTGGTTCCGGTATTCGTGGGTTCGAATCCCATCACCCACCCCAGAAAAAGAAGAGGAGACCAAAAGGTCTCCTCTTCTTTTTCTGGGGTGGGTGATTGTGAGGGATTCGAATAATGTAAATGCAATGCGGACGAGCGTTGCCCGCTGCGGCTGGACGCAGCGGAACCTTTATTTTCTTCCGCAATTGCGGAAGAAAATGCAAACGAATCCCATCACCCGGTGCAAAAGGGAGTAAAAGCTATTATAAGAGGATGGAAACATCATTTATACAGACCTTCGGGTCTGTCTTTTTTCTTGTGTGGGTGATGGGGTGACCGGATTGGAAAAACTTACAGCTTGAAAAAAGGTTACAAAACGGTTACAATCCATATTGTCCTCGCGAGACAAATTCTGATAAGGAGGTCGGCAAGATGTTCTTTTTCTCTTGCAATAATGGTTGCAACAACGGTTGCAGCTCCATCTGGCAGATTCTCAGCCAGATTTGTGGCTTCGGCTGCTAATTTGTAATATACGGCCCTGTCGAAAGACAGGGCCTTTCTATCTATTATATGCCACTGGTTTTCTTCAGCTTGTGAAGAACCTCTTGGAAGTACTCTGGTAGCGGCGCCACCACCATTACCGGCCGCAGATCTCTGGGATGACGGAAACACAGCACACCGGCGTGGAGGCACTGAGAGTCCTGACCCAGCTCTGGCTTTTTCCGCCCGTAGACCGTATCACCCAGAATGGGATGACCGATATGTGCCATATGCACGCGGATCTGGTGGGTTCTGCCGGTCTCCAGCTTGCACCGCACATGGGTGTAGCCCCGATAGCGGGCGATCACTTCCCAGTGGGTCACAGCCTCCCGGGAATTGCGGGGGGTGACGCACATTTTCTTCCGGTCCGAGGGATGCCGGCCAATGGGGGCATCTACCGTGCCGCTGTCCTCTTTCAGATTGCCGCACACAATGGCTTCATAAGTGCGTGCCATGGAATGATCCTTTAACTGAGAGGCAAGCATAGTGTGGGCAAAATCGTTTTTTGCCACAGCCAGAAGACCGGAGGTGTCCTTGTCGATCCGGTGGACGATGCCCGGGCGCAGCTCGCCGTTAATACCGGACAGATCGTCACCCATTGCGTACAGCAGACCGTTTACCAGCGTGTCATCCTGATGCCCTGCCGCCGGATGGACCACCAGCCCCTTGGGCTTGTTCACCACCAGCACATCCTGGTCCTCATAAACAATATCCAGAGGGATGTCCGTTGCTGTGATCTGAACAGGCTTGGGTTCCGGAAAGGTCACAGAGATCTCGTCGTCCACATTTAATTTATCATTCTTTTTTCCCGGCTTACCCTGCCGCAGAACACAGCCGTCCTCAATGAGCTTTTGGGCACTGGAACGGCTGAGATTTTCTGCAACCCGGGCAAGGAACGCATCCAGCCGTTCCCCGGGGATATCCGCATAGAAAATCATTTTTTCTCTTCCTTCCAGAAGGCTTTGTTAAAAAAGATCAGGTGGACGATCATGGCGATGCAGCCGCAGGTGATGAAGCAGTCGGCTACATTAAATACGGGAAAGTCTATAAAATCCAGCCGGATCATATCCACCACGAAGCCCAGCCGCACCCGGTCGATCACATTTCCCAGACCGCCGGCAAAGACAGCCACTAAAAACCAATGCTCCAGCCGTGTAAAGCCCCAGCGGTTTTTGGAAAATTCCCAGATCAGAAACACTGCAAACAGGAAAAAAATCAAAACAAACAGCCACCGCATCCCTTCAAAAGAGGAGAAAGCTGCGCCGGTGTTTTGCACATAAGTCAGATGAAAAAGCCCATCAACGGCAGCTGTATGACCGTACAGGGGAATGTTCTTTACAACCAGATATTTTGTAAACTGGTCCAGCGCAACGATACCGCCTGCAAACAGGACCATGAAAAGATACTGCATAACATCATCCTCCAATACAGGTATCTTAGCATTTGGGAAAAGAAAAGTCAATGTGCCGCCCACGGGCGATTCGTGAATCGCCCCTACTATACAAAACGATTTTTTTCGTTTATAATAGCCTGTGGTGATAGAAATGAAAATAGCTTTTTACACCCTCGGGTGCAAAGTAAATCAATATGAAACACAGGCAATGGAGCAGCTTTTGGTGGAAAAAGGTCACGAAGTTGGCACTTTTCAGGAAGCCTGTGACGGCTATATTATCAATACCTGCTCCGTGACCGCAGTGGCGGACAAGAAAAACCGGGCGGTGATCCGCCGCTGCCGCCGGGAGCATCCGGATGCAGTGATCGGTGTCTGCGGCTGCTACCCCCAGCACGCGTCAAAGGCCTTGGAGGGTCTGGGTATCGATGTGATCGGCGGCAGCGCCCGCCGGGAGGATTTTCTGGAACAGATGCTCACCGCAATGGCATCCGGCAAGCCTGAAAATACGCTGGACGCAGCCCTCCGGCGCAGAAGCTTCGAGGTTCTGCCCGCAGGCGGTCTGTCCGGACGCACCCGGGCAATGCTGAAGGTGCAGGACGGCTGCGTAAACTTCTGCACCTATTGCATTATACCTTATACAAGAGGACCTGTCCGCTCTGCCCCCTTGGAGCTGGCGCTGGAGCAGGCAGAGGACCTCGAAAGCCAAGGCTATCGGGAACTGGTGATCACCGGCATCGAGATCGCCTCCTGGGGCGCAGACCTGCCGGGTAAGCCGAAGCTGAGTCTGCTGATCCGGGAAATCTGCACAAACCTTCCCAAAATGCGGGTGCGGCTGGGATCACTTGAGCCCCGGATCATCACAGAAGAATTCTGCCGGGAGCTGTCGGCACTTCCCAACCTGTGTCCCCAGTTTCATCTTTCTATGCAGTCCGGCTGTGATACGGTCCTTGCCCGAATGGGGCGCAAGTATAACACCGCCCGGTACTTGGAAAGCGTGGAGCTTCTGAAAAAAACCTTTCCCGACTGCGCCATCACCACCGATATGATCGTGGCGTTTCCCGGGGAGACAGAGGAAGAATTTCAGGAAAGTCTGGCATTTATTCGCCGGTGCGCCTTTGCGGACATGCATATTTTCCCCTATTCCCGCCGCCCCGGTACTCCTGCGGACAAAATGGCAGGACAGCTGTCCAATGCAGTGAAAGAAGATAGAAGCCGCCGGGCAATTAAGGTAGCAGAGGAAATGGCGGAAGCCTACCGGAAAAAACTCATAGGAACTACCCAGCAGGTGCTGTTCGAAGAAGCGGACGGTGCTTACGATACCGGACACGCCCCTAATTATATGAAGGTATATGTACCGTCAACGGGGCTGCATAATGAAGTCCGTTTGGTTCAGATCACCGACATCTTCAAAGACGGATTACTGGGACAGTGCCTGTAAATTTGAAAAAATAATGACAACTTGAAAAAAGTGTGATATACTATACTGAACGATAATGTAAAAAGGAGGGGTTTCCTTTGAAATATTGGCGCGGATATTTGGTGGCAGCTATTATTGCCGCCTGTTCCTGGGGGCTTTCGGCCTTTGCAAAAGCCCATAGCCAGCTTGTGGATATGGTCTATCCCTATGTGACCCGGATGATCCAGAACTATCTGGCTCAGTGGAGCGCCGGAGTCAGCTTCTGTGTATGGCAGGTGCTTTTGCTGGTGCTGATCGTATTGGGTCTTGCAAGCGTGGTGCTGATGATCCTGTTTAAGTGGAATCCAATCCAGTGGGCTGGCTGGGTGCTGGCGGTGGTGTGTACCATCAGCTTTGTGAGCACCGGTATTTACGGCCTGAATGAACACTCCGGCACACTGGTTACCGACCTTCGCCTGGAAAATGCGGAGTATAAATACACCGTCAGCGAGCTGGAGGCTGCAACGATCTTCTATCGGGACAAGGCAAACGAGCTTGCAGGTCAGGTAACCCGGGATGAAAACGGCGATGTAGTCTATCCGGAATTTGCTCAGCTTAACGAGCTGGCAGCCGGCGGCTTTAAGACCCTGACATACGAGCAGTACCATGCAGTATTTGCCGGCTCTACCCTCCCAGTTAAGGAACTGGACTGGAGCAGGCGTTATACAGCCAAGGGCGTTACCGGCGTGTTTGTACCCCTGACCGGTGAAGCGGCGGTCAACCCTAAGACGCCGACGGTGATCATGCCTTATGCGATCTGCCGGGAAATGGCGCGCAGAATGTGTATCGCATCGGACCGGGATGCAAACTTTGCAGCCTATCTTGCTTGTGACGCCAATTCCTCTGTAGAGTTCCGGTATGCGGCATACCTGATGGCTTACCGCTATTGCTACGCAGCACTGGAGGAAGCGGCAGATACCGTCCAGCAGTTCTCTCTGGAAAAGCTGCAAAGTGGCCAGAACGCCAATCTGCAGCATGATCTGGATGTGTGCAGTAAGTTCTTTGGACGGAAGGAAAAGCTGGATGAATCAGTGTGCGACCTGCTGGTGATCTGGCATATTGAGGAGTATGTGCTGCCTCTGCAGCAGGAAGAGGAAGTGGCACCCTTTGATCCGCTGGACGAAAGTCAGGTGGATCTGACCGGTCTTGTGGGCGCGTAATGGCTATGGAAAAAATGCTATCTACCCTCTCGGCAGGACTACCGAAGCTGGGACTGTCTCTGACAGAACAGACCCAGCAGACTCTGTGCCGGTTCGGACAGGCAGTGGTGGAGCAGAATCAGGTAATGAACCTGACTGCCATCACCGAGCCGGAGCAGGTGGCAAAGCTCCACCTGCTGGACAGTCTTTCCCTGCTGACGCTGTCAGACCTGAAAAATAAAAAAATGATCGATGTGGGCTGCGGTGCAGGCTTTCCCGGTGTGCCGGTGAAGATCGCCTGCCCGGAGTTGCAGCTGACGCTTCTGGATTCTCTGGGAAAGCGGATGAACTGGCTGTCGGAAATTCTGCCGGCGCTGGGCGTGGAGGCGGAATGTGTTACCGGCAGGGCAGAAGAAGAGGTAATAGGACGCAGAGAGCAGTATGATATTGCCACCAGCCGGGCGGTCGCCAGACTGAATATCCTGCTGGAGCTGACTGCACCTTATGTAAAAGTAGGGGGCAAGGTCCTGGCAATGAAGGGAACGGCGGCACAGGAAGAGCTGGCAGAGGCGAAAAACGCCATCCGGCGTCTGGGCTTGCAGATGGAAACCGTGGCGGATTTTCCGGTGGACGGAACGGCGCATACGGTGATCGTGCTCAAAAAAATCGCACCTACACCTGCCCAGTATCCCCGCAGATACGCAAAAATTAAGCAATCACCATTATAATTATTATATAGGACAGTTCGTAACCATCCTGTCCGGCCTGAAGTATATAAGCAAAGTTCGTTTCTGAGCTGCGGCATCGGACGGATTTTGCTTATATACTTCAGGCCAAACAAAACTACGGAGGAAAGGATGGGCGCGTAGCGCCCATTTTTATTTTAACGATGAATAAGAAAACAAAACTCCTTGCCCACGGGGCGCTGATCGCCGCAATGTATGTGGCGCTGACATATTTGCAGAATTTCCTGCTCCCCGGATCTGCCTCAATGGCGATCCAGTTCCGGGCATCGGAGGCGCTGTGTGTGCTGGCATTTTTTACACCGGCGGCGATCCCCGGCCTGACCGTGGGCTGCCTGCTGTTTAATATTAGTAGCTCCGGGGCAATGCTGTTGGATGTGGTGATCGGCAGTCTTGCCAGTCTGCTGGCGGCACTGGGTATGTACCTGACCCGCAAGGTTACAGTAAAGGGCTATCCGCTGCTGGGAATGTTCCTGCCTGCGGTTTTCAACGGACTGCTGGTAGGCTGGGAGCTGAGCTACTACTTTGGCGGCGGCTTCTGGCTCAATGCCGTGTATGTGGCGATCGGGGAAGTGGCAGTTCTGCTTACCTTGGGTAGCCTTTTGTATTACGCGATGAAAAACCGGGGCATTGCCCAGACCCTTGATTTGTAATTTTCAAAGCCGTCAATCTTTTGATTGGCGGTATATTTTTTGGAAAACCGGTCCATACTCCTGACAGAAAGGAGTGGCAGCTATGAAATTACGGGATGTAATGACTTCTCCTGCCATCGGGATCAGCGCAGAGGAATCCGTGGAGGTAGCGGCAAGGCAGCTTGCACATTATAATATAGGGGCAATGCCGGTGTGCGACAAACGGGGAAATCTGTGCGGTATGGTGACAGACAGGGATCTGGTGACCCGGTGTCTGGCGGCGAACCGCTCTCCGGCGGAAACCACGGTCCGTCAGATCATGACCGGACAGGTGATCACAGCAGACACGGAGATGGATGTAAGCGTGGCGGCACACCTGATGGGGCGCAAGCAGATCCGCCGTTTGCCGGTGACAGATCAGGGAAAGCTTTGCGGCATGGTGAGCCTGGGAGATCTGGCAATCCGGGAGGAAAGTGCACCGGATGCAGCGGATGCACTGACGGATATTTCCGATAATATTTCCGCCCAATAAAGGGGTTAAAAAATTTTTTGAAAAAATGAAAAAAACTTCTTGACATTGGGCTGAAGATATGATAGCATAATCGGGCTGTCCGATGAACGGCAAATGCCGGGAGGCAGCAAATTTCTGTACCTTGTAAATTGAATAACGCAAAGACGAACTATAACACCTTGGACAATTTATTAAATGGATTGTTTAAGATTATTCGTGTACGAATATAGAACAACAGCCAACGAAAATTCTTGAGTAAAATTTGCTAGACAAATTGATCAGAAATTAGATTTGTAGGGCAGGGGCTAGCTCCTGCCGTATAGATATCATTTTTT
>JAFXCL010000015.1 GCA_017521485.1 Oscillospiraceae bacterium | reverse complement strand
GCCCATGCAGCATCCTCAAATGCGATGGGCTGGATGCCCTTAACGATCTCATAGGGATCAAAGCCGGCAGCCCTGCACATTTCACGGCACTCTTCCACAGAGTTCAGACCGTACTGAGCCAGGACACCGTTAATTTTGTCGATTTTTCTTTCGTAACCTTCAAACAATGCCATTATCGTGTCCTCCTCTTATTCGTGACGGGGGTCGATGTACTTAGCGGCATCGGCAAAACGGCCGTAGCTGCCCTTGGCCTTCTTGAGAGCTTCGTTTGCGTCGTCGCCCTTCTTAATGAAGTCCATCATCTTACCCAGGTTGATAAATTCGTAGCCGGTGATCAGGTTGTCCTTATCCAGAGCAATGCGGGTAACATAGCCCTCGGCCATTTCCAGATAGCGGGGGCCCTTAGCCTTGGTGGCAAACATTGTGCCGACCTGGCTGCGCAGACCCTTACCCAGGTCCTCCAGAGAAGCACCAACAGCAAGGCCGCCCTCAGAGAAAGCGGACTGGCTGCGGCCGTAAACGATCTGCAGGAACAGCTCACGCATAGCGGTGTTGATGGCGTCACACACCAGGTCGGTGTTCAGAGCCTCCAGCAGAGTCTTACCGATCAGAATTTCGGAAGCCATAGCGGCGGAGTGGGTCATACCGGAGCAGCCCAATGTCTCAACCAGAGCCTCCTCAATGATGCCTTCCTTCACATTCAGGGTCAGCTTGCAGCAGCCCTGCTGGGGAGCACACCAGCCGATGCCGTGGGTAAAACCGCTGACATCCTTAATTTCCTTGACCTGTACCCACTTGCCCTCTTCCGGGATGGGAGCGGGGCCGTGATAAGCACCCTTGGCCACGGAGCACATTTCCTGTACTTCTGCACTGTAAATCATGGCAAATTTCCTTTCTTTTCTAAAAGCCTGATGACTTTTGATATACATAGTCGGAAAATAATTTTTTCCGCAAATATTATACAGTCAAGCAGGACGATTGTCAATGATTTCAAGCGGAAAAATGTATGTTTTACGTAATTTGTACCATACTACTAACATCACGCAAAAAAAGGAGGTACAAGTTATGAACAACAATGCAAATAAGTGCATCGAATGTACTGTGCAGCAGTGCGCACATCACTGTGACACAGCAAACTACTGCTCTCTGGAGCGGATCATGGTGGGCACCCACGAGGCAAATCCCGCTATGGACCAGTGCACCGACTGCAAGTCCTTCCGGAAGAAATAATCTTTTCCTATATTTGCGGCGGCATTGGGTTTTGCCCATTGCCGCTGTTTTTTGCTTGTGCGATGATTAGAAGGTACTATGATGCAAGCAATGAAAGCAGAACCCTGTGGGTACTTATTACGGAAGTGGAATAGAATACCATAAACCGGGCTCGAATTCGATCCCGGTCTTTTGTAAAATTTTATAAAAATAAGCTGTAGGGACTAGATTTCTCTATAAAGATAGATTATAATGTTATATTGCGTAGAAAGGGAAAATCGGAGGCTGTTGTATTATGGGTAAAATAGAGAAAGAAAAGCAGAGCAAGGGCAGAAAGAAGCGCATTGCACTGATTGTGCTGTGTGTTGTTTTGGCAGTGATCCTGCTGCTGACAACCTTTGCTGGCTTATATTTGAATAAATTGATGAGTTTGATTGGCCGTGATTACGGTACGGACCAGACAACTATGTCCGCGGAAGAATACGAAAAGTGGCTGCAATCCCAAAAGGATACCATCGGTGAGGATTTTACCGGTGAAATCATCAGCGGATCGGATATTACCTGGGCAGAGAATACTGAGCCCATTGGCCAGGGCAAACACATTATCAATATTCTTCTAATCGGTCAGGACCGTAGGGAAGGAGAGGGCCGTCAGCGCTCGGACGCTATGATCCTGTGCACGATCAATAAAGACAGTAAAACAGTAACACTGACTTCCTTTATGCGGGATATGTATGTGAAGATTCCGGGATACTACGGACACCGCATCAACGCCAGCTATGAGCTGGGCGGCATGAAGCTGCTCGATGCCACACTGGAGGAGAACTTCGGTGTTCAGATCGACGGCAATGTGGAAGTGGACTTCTTCGGCTTTATCGATGTGATCGATATGCTGGGCGGTGTGGATATTGAGCTTAGCAGCGCAGAAGCCAATTATCTCAACCGCAACGGAAACTGGGGCGTAAATGAAAGCACAGCCGGTCAGTGGAAGCTGAAAGCCGGAATGAATCACCTGACCGGTGAGCAGGCTCTGGCATACTCAAGAATTCGCTATGTTGGCAACGGTGACTATGAACGCACTGAGCGCCAGCGTACAGTGCTCAATACACTGTTTGAAGAGTGTAAGGATTTGAGCGTTCTTGAACTGAACGCCCTCTTGCAGAAATTGCTGCCGCACCTGACAACGGATATGACAAACTCTGAAATTCTTGGTTATACCGTTGATATTTTCCCTATGATGTCTGGTTTGAATATGCAGACGCAACGCATCCCCGCAAACGGCACATTCTCTGATGCTTATATTGACGGAATGGCTGTTTTGAAAGTGGATCTGGAAGCAAACAGAGAATTATTAGCCTCCTGTATGGAAGTGCCTGAAGTCGAAGAAACACAGACGGAAGAAACAGAAGAATAACTGGTAAAAATTACCTCCCTAATTTTGTAAAATGTTCCGTTAAAACCCTGAAAATGACAAATATCCCGGTGTTTTTGCAAAAAAGACTTCTGCAATTTTAACAAAATGATTGACAAATTGCAGAAAGGATTGTATAATGGCAACAAATATTGGGAGGGAAATGGTATGGAACTCACAAGAAGCGAACTGGAGATTATGGATGTTATGTGGGCATCGGATACTCCGTTGTCCCGTTCTGATCTTCTGGAGCGATCTGAGGAAAAATCCTGGAAAGACAGCTCTGTGCATATTCTGCTTAACGGCCTGCTGCAAAAAGGCGCAATTTGTGAGGCGGGTTTTGTCAAGCGCAGTAAGACTTATGGTCGTACCTTTGCACCCACACTGACCCGGGAGGAATATTTTGCAACCACGATCTTCTCACACCGGCATAAGCCTGAAATCGTTGGATTGTTTGCAGCTTTGTTAAAGCGAAAGGATATTTCCGCAGACCAGCTTTCTCAAATTGAAGCACTGGTTGCAGAAAGAAAGAAATAAAATTAAGAGGCTGTCCAATTGGACAGCCTCTTTAATGCTTCTTAACCTTGAATCAGCTTTTGGAAAATCAGACCGGTCTTGTAAGTCAATTCCAGCCAGGGGAGAATGAGCTCAGGACTGAAACTGCGGATCTTGGTAAAGTTTCCGCCAATCTCAAAATTGATGTCGCCGGAATAGCCTACATCCCTCAGAGCTTTGCAGATGCTGCCCCACTCGGCATTGCCGGAGAGGAGAACCAGATGGTCATCGGAAGAACAGTTGTTGTCGTTTAGGTGCAATGCCTTGATGCGCTTGCCCAGAATAGGGATGTAAGTACGGGCGTCTTTGCGCACAATATGCATATGGCCGGTGTCCAGGCAAAGACCGAAAATCTCCTTACCTGCTTTTTCGTTCAGCTCGTCAATCAGCTGGGCGGTTGCAGTAGGATCTGCAGCAGGACCTTCAATAAACACATCGTCGTTGGAGGTTCTGTACTTGCGCACATAGAGGTTTTCCATGCAAACCATCACATTGCAACGGAGCATTGTAGGAATCAAAGATTCAAACAGATGCCAGTTCAGCCAATCGATATCAGCGGGTTTGTCAACGGTGTTGTCAAACTTGTAATCCACACCGTGAATCACCAAACGGGGGCAGCCGATATATTCGCAGAACTCAATAAGCCGTCCATAAATGCGAATACAGTAATCTGTGACCTCCGGATAACCTGCCAGGTATGCCGGCTGTGGCGCGTGGGCTTGTGTGATAAACAGACCGTTTTTCCGGATTGCGGAAAGCTCATCTGCATAAAAGGCAATCACTTCCTCCAAAGGCTTTTCAAAAATACACTTTCCTTCGTAATCAGGAGTGCGTGTATTTGCGCCGCCGCCGAGCATCCAGTCCACCGCAGTGAATCCGGCTTTCGCGATTTGGGCATAACGCTCATCTAAGCTTAGGTCCTGGTTACAAACACCGGAATTGACACTAATATGCATTATTAAATACCTCAATTAGTCCTGATCCCAGTTGTGCCAAACGTTCTGGACATCATCGTCATCTTCCATAATGTCGATGAGCTTCTCCATCAGTTTAATGTGATCTTCGGTCTCCAGCTTTTGATAGTTCTGGGGAACCATTTCAATCTGAGCAGAGGCGAATGTGTAATTCTTTGCACCCATTGCTTCAGCAACCGCGTTGAAATCATCGGGAGTGGTGTAGATGGTGAAGCAGTCTTCCTCAGCTTCGAAATCGTCAGCACCGCAGTCCATAGCATCCATCATAACGGTGTCTTCATCATAGTCGCCATCTTCATTGTCAATGACCAGAACACCCTTCTTGTCAAAGCTCCAGGACACACAACCGGAAGCACCCAGGTTACCGCCGAACTTGTCGAAATGATGACGCATAGAACCGGCGGTACGGTTGCGGTTGTCGGTCATGGTTTCCACGATCACAGCAACACCGCCGGGGCCGTAGCCTTCATAGGTGATAGACTCGTAGCTGTCACCACTGCCGGAGCCGGCAGCCTTCTCCAAGCAACGCTTAATGTTATCGTTGGGCATATTGGCTGCCTTCGCCTTTGTGATGACGGTAGCCAAACGGGAGTTGTTGGCAGGATCGGTAATACCGCCGCCCTCCTTAACAGCTACGATCAGCTCCTTGGCGATCTTGGTAAATGCAGCTGCGCGCTTTGCATCCTGCGCGCCCTTTGTTTTCTGAATATTATGCCACTTAGAATGTCCGGACATATTGATCATCCCTTCTTAATAAAAAACTGCAATATATTTTAGCATAAATTTACAGCAAAAATCAACACATCAAAGGAAGAAATTTGCACAATCGGTGTGGTTTTGAGAAATTACTACCAGGGTTTCCGGGAATTTTGCCTGTAGCTTAGCCTGAAGAACCTGACAGACAGGATTTTCTGTGTAGAAATGACCGGCATCGATCAGATTGATACCCAATTCCTTGGCATCGAAGAACTGATTGTATTTTACATCCGCGGTCACAAAGGTGTCGCAGCCGGCATTTGCCACGGTAGAAAGCTCGCTTGCGCAAGACCCGCCGCCTACGGCGACTTTGCATACCGGCTTTTCAGCATTGACGTACCGTAAACCGGGACAGTTCAGCTTTGCTTTTACACTGGCAAGGAAAGCTTCCAGCGGCTGTTTTTGGACAGAGCCCTGGCGCAATAGACCCGGTTCGATCACTTGAATGTCAGAAAGCCCCAGTCTTTCAGCCAACACATCGTTGACACCTCCGGGCGCACAGTCTAAATTGGTGTGGGCGTTGATGGCACTGATGTTGTGAGATGCCAGAAAAAGAACCGCACGACCCGGTTCAGTTTCATCAGTAACCGACTGTAGTGCGCTAAAGATCAGCGGATGGTGGGTTACGATCAGATCTGCACCCACATCATAAGCTTCCTTGCAAACAGATTCAAAGGGATCCAGCGCAACGAGTATTTTGTTGACTGGCTGATCGCTTTTTCCGCAGAGCAGACCGATGTTGTCCCACTCCATTTTCAAGGAGGGGGGTGCTACGGTTTCCAGATAGGATAATACATCCTTTACAGTTATCATTTTGTTTCCTCCTTTAGCCAGTGAAGTTTCGGAGTATCAGAAAGAGCCTCCAGCGCCTGCAGTGTTTGTAGCGTTTCTGTATCAGTGTTTTCACCCCGACCCATTACAGCTCTGCGCAGGCGTGTGCATATCTGCTGATAGTATTCTGCTGTTTCCGGTACAGGATTTATCAGTAGAGCAGGGGGGAAGTGATATTCCCAGGGAAGCAGACAGGTGTGATCCGGTTGATAGACTACTTCCATAACGGTGTAAAGAAAACGACCGTCACGCAGAACGGTTTCTTTATGAATATACCAGCCCTGGAGATCTAAGTATTGCCGCAGCATCGGGGTTTTGGACTGGCATTGTAAAATCAGCCGATAGGCGCTGTCTTTGAGCCAAGGTGCGGCGTCCAAAATGGAAATCATCGTGTCTGCTCCCATGCCGGCACAGACCATTACATCAAAATCCCGGGGGATGTTCCGTACGCCATCGGAAAGGTAAAAGGACATCCGATCCCGAACACCGTATTTATCTGCATTTTTCAGAGCGCTTTGCAGCGGCCCTTCGTTCACATCCGATGCGATCACTGAGGCTGCAATGCCCTCTGTCAGTAAATAGATTCCCAAATATCCGTGATCGCAGCCAATATCTGCAACCCGATCGCCGGTGTGCACGAAGCTGCTGCAAGAGAGCAGTCGGGGAGAAAGGGGAATGCGCATATTTGTTCCCTCCAAAGAATAAAGGGGCGGAAGGAATCTCCGCCCCTGCTATGAATTAGTCCTGCTTGGAAGCCTGATCGGCTTCGTAAGCCTCCAGGAAACGGTTTAGCTGAGCCAGGAAAGGCTCACACTCAACGCCGTGTACTGCGCAGGCTTCTTCCACGGTTTCGCCTCTGGAAGAGGGGCAGCCCAGGCAGTGCATACCGATTGCGAAGAACAGGGGAGCAGCCTGAGGAGCGATATCCAGAACATCACCGATAATGGTTTCTTTTTCAATTTTTACAGCCATCATTATGACCTCCTATTACAATTCTTTGCATATTATAATCCTTTGAGACAGAAAATACAAGAGGGAATATTTATTTCCATTAATAGTAAAGCTCCGCAATAGCGTTGGGACAGGCATCGGCATCCATACCGCACAAAATAGCCGGGTCATAAAGTAGTTTTAAAATGATCCAGTCTATATCGCTTAAGGATGTGTTTTCGTCAGAGTATTGATACACGATGCTATCTGTGCGGGTCGTTGTGTCACTGATGCCAAGGGTATTGATGATTTCTTCCAGCAAAATAGAATTACGCGTCTGCTGGTCAATGTCAGTGCGGTAGCCAATGCGGGCAGTGTACAATTCATTGGTTGCAGTATAGTACCAGAATTGGGTAGCACCAAATGCATATTCACTATTGATAACTTCTGAAAAGCTTTCTTCAAAAGCGGAATAGTCCAGAAAATGAATGGTCAAATTTGCACTGGATGCATCAGCTGCCGTATATATGCCGGGAAAACCCGGTAATTGATTCAGCTGCTCGAACAGTTTAGACAATACAGCGTTGTCTTCTTCTGTTGGTGTTCCAAGTATGTAGTAATAAATGGGACATGTCCATTTTTGAACGAGGGTAACATCGCCTGTGCCATCGCTATATTCCATATCTAAAACAACTTCGTTGAAGTATTCTGTAATTTGCGCAGTGGTATATTGGGGTAGATACAAAGGTGAGTGTATAGGATTGGTAGCCTCTATAGTGGGCATGGCGGTAGTTTCCGGCGGCGGGGTAACGACCGTTGTTGGTATCGTGCTGATCGTTGGTTCTGCAATAGTCGGCTGTGTCGTAAAGTCGGTACTTTCTGAGGTGCTGCTGACACAGGCGCATAACAGAAGGGAAAGCGTTAATATAAAAACGATGCATGATTTCAGTCGCATTATGATGCCTCCTGAGAATTTAAATTCTTATACTAACAATAGCATAAAAATGTGCGGTTGTCATCAGGAAAATCGTGTTTGAAATCATTGTTGCTGCCCAGTTGTACTGCGTACGCTGGAAGGGACTCGTTTGCATTTTTTTCACAAAAGCGAAAGAAAATAGAGGTTCGGCTCGGTCTAGCCCTCGCCGGCGGCGCTCATCCGCGCCGCATTTAATTATTCGAGTCCCTCGGCGTAGCAAAAAGAGGAGATAGCAAAAGCTATCTCCTCTTTTTGGTACGATTGTTCTTATAGGATTTGGGGAAAAGCGAAGCAATATCAACAGTTTTTGCAGTCAGATAACAGTACATTCCCCTCCTATGAGATACACAGCCCAGAATATTTGCAAGAAAAACTGCTGGCAGTATATGTTTATAACTCGGTTATTGGAACATGTGCATCTTCTGCAAGTTGAAGCAGGAACAAGTGGACGATCTTTGCCTGTGCACTGCTGAACTCAGATCTAAGGAACTCAGAGATATCGCTTTGGCTAATATCAATTAAATGAGGCTGATTATTTGTGAAGTCTGTCTCGTCCTTAAATTTGAATTCAATATACCCCGGAGAAAACAACCGTGGTTTTTTGTAAATGAGTGCAGAAAAGCTGTCGCCGGTAAAGTGTGCCGTTGTTGTACCGCTACCGTAACGAGTCATCACTTTTTTACTAACATGAACTTCGTTGCCGTAGATACTAATTGTACCATTGGCAACACTAAATTCAGAAAAGTCCCGTAAAGCAATCGGAGGTTCCTCTGCTACAGTGCGCTTTGCTGCTGCACTGCTCTGCTGCTTTACCGCCGGATTTGGTGCAACACCGCGCATTGCATCCCACTGTTGCTTGGTGATCAATATTTCTCTTGGTATGCTACCTTGGAATGGGCCGACAATTCCCATTTCTTCCATTTCGTCCACAATACGGGCAGCTCTTGCATAGCCAAGCTTTAATCTGCGCTGCAACATAGAGACAGAAGCCTGTCCGGTTTCCAAGACCACATCAACCGCTGCTGGTAACATCTCGTCACCATCCAGTTCACCCTTAGTTTCTTTCTGTGCAGTTTTTTCGTCTGCAAAGATATTTGCTGCCATATTGCCCAACTGGTTGAGATCCTTTTTCTGTTTCTTGCACAGCTGTTTCATAGCAGCCTGTACATCAACAAACGGAACATAGAGCGCCTGGCATTTAGCAAAAATATTTTGATACTTGAAGATCATCTCACCAGGGACTTGCAGGTTCTCAGCTCCGTTTTGCTCAATCGCAACTCTCGAATCTGCCCGGCTGGATACGCAGAAAGATATGCGGCAAGGCAGATTAGAAATTATATCTTTTTGCAACGCCTGAGAAGAGGGCATAGAGGTAACAAGCACGCAATGAACACCTGCTACCCGACCATTCTTCAAAACATTAGTTAATGCCGCCACAGTTTGGGTATCAAATCTTGTGGAAGAGAAATCATCGAAAATTGCAAAGATTCTCGGCAACCTTGTAGCTGCTCTACGATTATATCCCGCAATATCTTTTGTGCCTGCATCAAACAATGCTTTTATTCTTCGCTGGACTTCGGTATTCAACCAAAGAACTGCACCCGCCGCCTTTGTTTCATCTGTGATTACAGGGAGCAGCATATGGGGTGTTCCATTAAAAACACTGTAGTCTATTGCCTTGGAATCATAGATGATAAAGCGAACATCGTCTTCTGTTTGGCTGGAACAGATATGGGTCATAACACTTTGAACAAAAGATGTTTTGCCTGCACCGGAAAAGCCGCTCACCAGGAAATGAGGAATGCTGCTTAAGTTTTGATTGAAGGCTTCACCATTTGCATCACTTCCCAGGGAAAGTACAATTTCCCCGTTTTGATTCTGTGCATAGGCTGTGGGAGCCTGTTCGTATGCAGAGTTCTCCATTATTTATCCCCCCGCGCCAAAGCATGTTTAATATCATCTTCTGTAATGGTGCTAAGCTCGTCAGCGTGGCTTTCAGACATAGAAGCGATCCGCTTTGCCTGCTGTGTTACTACTTTTTCAAACAAGTTCCGCGCGCCTCTGCCGTTAGCAATAGTGGAAATCGATACAGTGGCAAAATAATCTTTGACCGCTGTTTCCGCAGCTTCCGTCAGCACATACTGGTTCTTATCACAGGACATTTTGAAAATGCGCAGCATCTCATCTGCGCTGTAATCCTCAAAATGTATGTAGCGGTTAAACCGGGACTCTAAGCCGGGGTTAGAATGGACAAAATTATCCATCAGCTCCGGGTATCCCGCCACGATCACCACAAAATCATCGCGCTTGTCTTCCATTGCCTTTAGCAGTGTATCGATTGCTTCTTGGCCGTAATCATTGCTACCGCTGCCGTTGAGGGTGTATGCTTCATCAATAAAGAGAACACCGCCCATAGCCTCGTTGATAATATCTTGTGTTTTAATTGCAGTTTGACCCACATATCCCGCAACTAAGCCGCTTCGATCGGTTTCAACCAAATGTCCTTTCGACAACAGGCCCAAACTCTTATAGAGTCTAGCAATATACCGTGCTACGGTTGTCTTACCTGTGCCGGGGTTACCCATAAACACAAGATGCAAAGACATAGAGGGAATCCGCAAACCTTGCGCTTTTCTCCGCTGCTGATGCTCTACTACATGTATCAAGTCTGCAATCTCTTCCTTAACCATTTCCAAACCGATCCAGGAGGTCAATTCACTCAGCACATCTTCCAGAGATTCAGCCTTTGAATCCGCATCCGTACACCACGTAACATCTGCCTCCGTTATCGTTGAGAGAAGCTCGGTGGAGGGATCCTTTTCTCCAGAAATGCGCGTTGCTTGCTTTGCAATTACAGTTTCAAAGAAGTTTCTTACAGTTCGTGCGTTCGCAAAATCATCCCCCGCAGACTTAGACAGCGCAGCAAGATGTTCCTTAATGATCTCAGCTGCTTTTTCATCTGTGGTATATGCGTTCTTTTTACAAAGAGATTGGAAGATTTCAAACAGTTCTTCTGGGGCAAAATCATCAAAATGTACGAACCGGTTAAACCGAGATTTCAGACCGGGGTTAGACCGAATGAATTCCTCCATTGGCTCGGAATATCCTGCCACAATGACTGCAAGATCGTCACGATGATCTTCCATCTCCTTTAGGATAGTATCAATCGCTTCCTGGCCGTATCCCTGTCCATTGGTGTCAACAAGCGCATAGGCTTCGTCTATGAACAACACGCCACCTAATGCCTCGTTTATTACTTCTCCGGTTTTAATGGCGGTTTGACCGACATAGCCTGCCACGAGATCTTTAGCGGAAGCTTCAACTAAATGGCCCTTGGAAACCAGACCAAGTTCCTTGTAAATTTGCGCCACCAAACGCGCAACGGTGGTTTTGCCTGTGCCGGGGTTTCCGGTAAACACCAAATGATAAGAAATATCCGATACCGGCAGGCCTCTGTTCTTTCTGGCTTGCTGGATCTTTGCAAAGTCCCGCAATTCGTTTATAGATTGCTTTGCCGCTGACAGTCCAATCAGTTTGTTTAATTCTGCCATCGAATCGGCTTGCTTCTTAGGCTTTGTATCAGCCGGCGCCTTCTTTTGGGGCGCACTCTGCTTGTAAACAGGCGCAACAGCAGCGGGCTTCACTGGATCGCTATCAACAAAACCAGCAATATCGATGGTGTCTGCATAAGCTGTGATTTTGCTCTTATCACAGCATGCGACCAGATCACTCTGTAATTTGGTGATCATTTTAGCTTCTTCTGCTGTCACATTGCCATCGATCAGCGCAAAAGAAATAAATACCAGGCTCAAGCAAGATGCCAGTTTGCGGCTATAGTTTGTGCCGTCGATACGATCCTGCGCAACGATATTTTCAAAGAATTCCGGTACGGGTAATGTGTATTGTTTTTGTGCAAGCTTGTTCAGCGCACTGGCTACTTGAGTGGTTGTGTATGCTCGCTTATGCTTGTCCTCTGCGTACAACTCATTGATTCCATCTGTGCAAACAGACAAATCCACACCAAAGGTGTTCCATAGATACAGAGCGCAAGTGCGGCAATAACTATCAATCAACACAGACATTTTATCCGTTTTGCCGGGATACACATTCAAAAAAGCTTGTATTGCTTTTTGATAGTTGCTATGAAGTTCTTGATTGTACTTAGACATAGGTCATTCCTCTTTCAAAAACATCATCATTTCATCGATCAGATCATTCTGTTCAGCAGAATCATCTGCGTTATCAAAGATATCCGAATAATTGTCATTTATAGCCGCCGGCATTTCAGCGGTATGCGCAGCATCATCGTTTTCCTCCGCTTGGAATGTAGAGGACAGTGCTGCGGCCTGGTTATGGAAGGATAGCTCCTCCAGGTAATTAGCATAATACCGGTAAGCAGTGCCAATGTTAGCTGTGGCAGCTGCGTTGGAAACATGAATTTCAACACCAATTTGATCGCCCGCCTGCAACATAATGCGACCGTACTGGCATACTGGCAATTGACGGTTGTTGGCATATCTCCTGTCCGCAGAACCATCTTTGTTTACAAACTGCCAGGTGTATCGAATGATGGTTGCGTCTTTAGGAACAGGGTCTGTTTCAATAAAGTTGGTAGTACCTGTGCAAATCTCGAGATTTTCGTAGGAGCAAGCCACGATATGCTTTCCCTTTTTGATGATAATATCGCAAGGGAGGAATAAGATCGTACACTGCTTTCCTTTCAGCTTAAAGCACGGAGCATTTGAAAATACGCCGAAGCCAATTGTTCGGTTGGCCTTGGTTTTCTTTAGTGTCAGCTGGCTTCGTGTAAGATTTCTACCCGCACCGGCATTAGTCTTTGTATTCATGACACGTTGGGATGTTTCAATTACCCAAAGCTTTTTGCTGGTTTTAAGAGCGGAAAAGAAATCGGCAAACTTTTCCCATTCATTTGCCGCTTCTGCATCCAGTTCGTAGTTTACATCTGCACGGAAGAAACGCGGTAAAAGAATACGGATCGCCAGCATGATAATCGCTGTCCACCAACCGACATAAGCCAGGAGGATCACAGATAGTGCAACCCACAGCCAATTCAAATGCCGTGCGCGCTTAATGTCTTTCACAATAGCTTGATTGGTTACAGAAATGCCTTGCGTTTGCTCCTGTACAGTGATTGCGTCCACGGTTTGAGCATATTTCTCCACATATTGCACAGAGCCATTCTGCACATAGGATTTACTGTGAGAGCTGTTGCCCTTAGCGGAGGATCCCAGTTTCTTTCGATAGTAAATACCATTTCCACCAACATTTACAAAGGTTCCTCTGGGACCAAAAGACATACGGGCACCTTTGACACCAGTGGAAAAGGACATTCCGGATCTTGAGAAATTCACCCTAAACGGGCCAACAGATTTACTTTTTCTAAAATACCAACCCATTTAAACCCCTCACATTACTACTTTGCATAAATAATTATAGATTATTATACAATTAAACAGGAAGTAATGCAACCTTTTCCGCATAGTATAAGGGTTATACTTTGTCGTTTAGGTATTGGTTTGTCCATAATGGAGAATTATAAAAATAGTCTTCCAGTTTCGTTATTTTATGGTAATACCATAGCTAACGAAAAAAGGTTCTTTTTATTTGAGTCCCTTCCTACATAAAAAACAAACAGGATATCCCGGATGGGATATCCTGTCTAATGGTACGCTGGAAGGGACTCGAACCCCCGACCTACTGATTCGTAGTCAGTCACTCTATCCAACTGAGCTACCAGCGCATAAGCGCATCTACTAACGCGCTTGCATATAATAGCACAATGAAATCTAAAATGCAAGACTTTTTTTCAAAAAATAATAAAATACTTATTTTATAAATTTATATGCGCTATTTCCCGATTGCTTTTTCTGGCAGCCAGCCTACGGACAATCATTCCCAACAGTAGGACGATCCAAGCGGCAACGGTGAAACCGGCAATGTAGATGAGTAGGTTTATTGGGAAAGGCACGGCTTCATGGATCAAGCTGTAAAGAGGCAGCGTGCAATCCCAGTGCGGACTGATAAAGAACATATTGAATGTTTCTTCCAGACCTGTAAAATGCGCAAAGTCATTCATTCCTACCGCTATCAGTACGCACACTGCAAATACCGGTAATGCTTTGAGTACCGTTTTATGCGTCAGCTCCACATAGCCGGTTGCCAGCAGATATATACCGATCGCTACCATTGATCCGTGACAAATCATAGTCTGAATGTTAATGCCAATGGTGGAGATAAAAACGTTTCCGGGATAGATCATTACACACAAACCGGCAAACAGTGCAAATGTAGACAGATAGCTGCACAGTGCCTTATGAAGCTTTCCCCGGGTCAATGCTGCCAAAAGACCTACATACATAGGCGTGGAGCAGAACTGGAAGGGGAATGCATACCATTGATAGTCAAAGGTGATGCCTTTTGTATAGGAGAATGAATAGTTGATCTGCTTATAAATTTCCAGAAAGATCACAATGATAGAAGTCCATAAAATGACAGGCTGTTCTTTTCCTTTTTCGTAGCGGCACAGGGCAATTGTAGCTACTGCCGTAATTCCCAGCCACAGCAGATGAAACCATCCAAACTGACCGGGAGTCTTCATGGATGCGTCCATCAGACGCAGGATGTTTTGAAGAAATCTCATTGACGATGCCTTCTCTCTGTTTTGCCAAATGGGCCTATTTAAGCATATTTTAGCACAGCCTAAATTATGTGTCAAAGGGAAATTGACAAGGGTTTTACACTATTGTAAAATAGAAATAAAAACGAAAAGGAGGTCAAGCGGTGACGGATATTTTTGAAAAGCTGCCGGAAGCACTGCTTGGCTGGTACGAGCAAAATAAGCGGCAGCTCCCTTGGCGAGAGGACCGGGACCCATATCATATCTGGCTGTCGGAGATCATGCTCCAGCAGACCCGTGTAGAGGCGGTGAAAGGCTATTACACCCGATTTTTATCCGCAGTTGCGAACATTGAGGCGTTGGCGTATGCAGATGACGGCTTGCTGCACAAACTCTGGGAGGGGCTTGGCTATTATAGCCGGGTGCGCAACCTGAAAAAGGCTGCACAGGTAATCGTCAATCAGTACGGGGGTGTATTCCCTCAAGATCACAAGCAAATTTTATCCTTACCTGGAATTGGACCCTATACCGCCGGCGCGATCTGCTCTATTGCCTTTAATCAGCCTGTTCCGGCTGTGGACGGCAATGTCCTGCGCCTTGTTTCGCGCCTGACAAATGACCCAACACCTATCGATGACCCGGTCTATAAAAAACAGATACAGGACCAATTGAGAACCATATATCCCGAACAAGCCGGAGATTTTACCCAAGCGCTGATGGAGCTGGGCGCAACGGTTTGCGGACCGAACCGAAAACCGGATTGCGCTGCTTGCCCCTGTAAGGATTTTTGCCGTGGCTATCAGGCGGGTACTGCAGAAAGCCTGCCGGTGAAGCTGCCGAAGAAACCCCGCAAGCAGGAGGATAAAACGGTATTTATTCTTAGCTGCAACGGTGCATACGCCCTCCAGAAGAGGGGAGCGCAGGGCCTTCTTGCGGGTTTATGGGAGTTTCCCAATGTTTCCGGCAAGCTAAGTGCACAAGAGAGTTTAGGCAAAGTGGAGGAAATGGGTCTAAAACCGAGGGATATAATGTCACAAGTGGAGCGGAAACATATATTTACCCATATACAATGGAAAATGTATGGTGTATATGTGGAGGTTGCAGAGCCTGCCGGACCGTTTGTCTGGCTTACCGAAGAAGAAATCCGCAAACAGGCAGCATTGCCAACCGCTTTTCGTCAGTTTTTGCTTCCTGATAAAGAAAACTGATTATTTACCCTATAAAACAAGAAATATGAAAAATAATGTTTGACAAATGAAGTAAATACCTATATAATAGCTTAGCACGACTGCGAGGAGGGGGATACTATGCAACTTGGACTGTCTAAGATTATTGACCGTCCCGGCGAGAGTATCGACTTTTCCGTCAGTGTGGATCTGAGCGATCTTTTGTATGGTACAAGCTATCCGGTTTCTGAACCGGTGCTTGCCAGCGGCACGGTGCGCAACACCGCCGGTGTGCTGGTAATGACCGGGTCGATCACCACCTGTCTGCATGGCATATGCGACCGGTGCGCGTCCGACTTTACCCGGGATGTGGAGTTTCCCATCGATGTGGTATTGGTGGAAGAGCTTTCCAACGAAGAAAACGAAGATGAATGGGTGTTCCCTCTGGAAGGGCAGTGCGCGGATTTGGAAGACATTGTGCGGACGGTGTTCGTGCTGAATATGGATTCCAAGTTGCTATGCAAGCCGGATTGTAAAGGCGTCTGCGGCGGTTGCGGCAGAAATCTGAACATAGAGCCTTGCATTTGCCAGAAAGAGATCGATCCCCGCTTTGCTGCTTTACGGCAGCTTCTCGATAAGTAAGTAATAGAAATGCTGTAAAAGCAGTTTGACCAAGGAGGTGTCATCCATGGCTGTACCCAAGTGTAAAGTGTCCAAGGCCCGCCGCGATAAGCGCCGTGGTTCCAACTGGAAGCTGTCTGCTCCCAGCGTAGCGGTTTGCTCCAAGTGTGGTGAGCCTGTCATGCCTCACAGAGCATGCAAGGCTTGTGGCAACTACAATGGCCGTCAGGTTCTGGCTGCCAAGGCTGACTAAGGCAGGAAAAACCCGGGGAAGGCTTTACGCCTTCCCCGTTTTCCTTTTTGTGGACAGCGGATCTTTTTCCGCAATGCGACCTTATAATTATATTTTTTATTGATTTGGAAATTCTTTTATGTAATAATATATATGTTTTGATGGAAAGGAGTGGTCTCAATGGCAAAACCTTTGGTTGCGATTGTTGGACGGCCCAATGTGGGTAAGTCTATGCTCTTTAATAAGCTTACCGGTCACCGTACTTCTATCGTGGAAGATACCCCTGGTGTTACCCGGGATCGGATCTATGGCGACTGCGAGTGGTGCAACAGAAGCTTTTCCCTGGTGGATACCGGCGGTATTGAACCGGGTACTGAAAACGATATGCTGAAGTTTATGCGCCGTCAGGCGGAGATCGGCATTGAGCTGGCAGACTGCATCATTATGGTCGTGGATGTGCGCTCCGGTGTGACTGCTGCAGACGAGGATGTAGCAACTATGCTGCGCAAGTCCGGCAAGCCGGTGGCTTTGGCGGTGAATAAATGCGACTCTATCGGATATGTCAATCCGGATGTGTATGAGTTCTACGGTCTGGGAATCGGCGATTTGTTCGAAGTTTCCGCAGTCCACGGTCACGGAACCGGTGACCTTTTGGACTGGTGCTTGGAGCAGTTCCCGGATGAGAACGAAGAGGAAGAGGAAAGCGATGTAATCAAGGTTGCTATCGTTGGTAAGCCCAATGTAGGCAAATCCAGCCTCTTAAACCGGATCTTGGGTGAAGAGCGTGTCATTGTTTCCAATGTGGCTGGCACGACCCGGGATGCCATCGACTCTGAGTTTGAAAATGAAACCGGTAAGTATTGCTTCATCGACACTGCCGGTATGCGCCGGAAGAGTAAGGTAGACGATATCATTGAAAAGTACTCCAATATGCGTACCATCAACGCCATTGAGCGCTCCGATGTGTGCCTGATCCTGATCGATGCAAACGAAGGTGTCACCGAACAGGATACCAAGATCGCCGGCCTTGTCCACGAGGCAGGTAAAGCTGCAATTATTGTTGTTAACAAGTGGGATGCAGTGGAGAACAAGGAAACCAATACCATGCGGGATAAGGAAGCCGATGTGCGTAACGGTATCAGCTATATGCTTTACGCACCGGTTGTGTTCCTGTCTGCACTGACCGGCTCTCGGGTGGATAAGCTGTTTCAGGTGATTCAGGAGGTCCACAAGCAGAACACCAGCCGCATCACCACCGGTGCGCTCAACAGTGTGCTGGCAGATGCCACTGCCCGTGTCCAGCCTCCCACCGATAAGGGCCGCCGCCTGAAGATCTACTATATGACCCAGGCAGGCACAAAGCCGCCCCATTTCGTTATTTTCTGTAATGATGCCCGGCTGTTCCACTTCTCCTACCAGCGGTATCTGGAAAACCAGATTCGCGAGGTGTTTGGACTGCAGGGCACACCGATCCGTATTACCATCCGCCAAAAAGGCGATAAGGAGGAGTAAGTATGTGGTACACAGTGGTGATAGCCATACTGGTTGGCTATATGCTGGGTAACCTTAACGGTGCAGTTTGCATGTCTGCCTTGGTGCATGACGATGTACGCAGCCACGGCAGCGGAAATGCAGGCCTGACAAATTTCGTTCGCAATTACGGCGCAGGAAAAGCTGTTTTTGTGATTTTGATCGATGCAGGCAAAGCGGTGCTTGCTTGCACAGCAGGCGGCTTGCTGCTTCAGCCTTATCTGGATTTTACCACCGGTGCGGCCATTGGCGGCTTGTCTGTGATGCTTGGCCATATTTTTCCTGCGCTCCTTGGCTTTCGGGGTGGTAAAGGCATTCTCAGTGGCCTGTTTATTGCGGTGGTGGTAGACTGGCGGATCGCTTTGATCATTCTTGCTGTTTTTGCCGTTGCATATTTCCTGACCCAGTATGTATCCCTCGGCTCTATACTGGGGGCAACCGCTTTTGCAATTGCCTTTGTGGTGCTGCACAGAGACAACCTGACAGTGATGCTTTGCGGTATTGTTATGGGTGCGATGACTATCTTTATGCACCACGGAAACTTAGCACGGCTGCTTAAAGGTGAAGAACGGAAAACAAATCTCTTCAAAAGGAAATAATTAGGTGGGAATCTCCCGCCCAATGATACCGACAATGTAGGGCGGGGGCTTGCTCCCGCCACTTCATTTATAAAACAAAAACGCCACTGCAAAAACAGTGGCGTTATTGTATAAAGAAAACCACGCGTTAGACGCGTGGTTCAATAAAGCCTATGGCGGTGAGTAAAAATCCCTGTTAAGATTATAGGTGCGGTCCGTCAACTGCACAAACAATCAAAACAGGGAGGCACTCATATGAGTATGAATG